>NZ_BJZU01000029.1 GCF_007992195.1 Methylobacterium oxalidis
AACTCTGGTCGCGTGCACGCTTCGTAGCCCACGTGGGACCAATGGACGGCCCGGTCGCGACCTCGATCACGCTGCTTGAGGACGAGCCGGCCCCTGATCCGTAACCGCGGCTCTTCGCCTGTGAAGCTCACCAAAAAGTGAGATCTCGGCTACTGAGAAGAAGCGCGGCAACCGATCGGTTGCATCTCGCCTGCTAGGATAGCAGCTACCGGCCCGTGGCTGACGCATGATCGCACCGCTCCTAACGGCAGGGTCAAGAAGGATCCGGCTCTCAGCCCGCATTTAGCGACCGAGAGCCTTAAGCTGTGCGAGAACGGCCGGATCGAGTGGTTGCCAGGAGCGACGCACTGGCTGCACCACGAGGAACCGGCACAGGTGAACGGTGCCCTTACAGGCTTCCTATCTCAGCAATTTTTCCCGCAATTGAAACTTGGCTCGACCAAATCAGAGAACGAGCCCGAACATATCTTCTAGCATTCGTCTGCAGTGCTGATACGAGTACTTTGTTCAGCAACTGTTGATTCGAGACTTGCCTGCTTTAATCCATGTTTATCGCGGAACTTGCTCCTGGTGAGCCGGTTGAACGTTCCAAGGACATGTCGACACCTGGGGATGGCCGCCACATGGCAGGCGATGACGAGCTTCGTTTCGGAGCATTGGGCGACGGCTGCGTGCATCTCTGCGTCGACATGCAGCGGATGTTTGCCGAGCACACAGACTGGTGCACGCCGTGGATGCCGTGTGTCCTGCCCAAGGTGGAGCAGATCGTCGAGGCCCAACCTCGCCAGACCGTGTTCACGCGCTTCATCCCGGCACAAGCGTATGGCCACGGCGAGGGCACGTGGAAGCGCTACTACGAGCGCTGGGCCTCCATGACGATCGAGCGACTCGGCCCGGATCGGATCGAGCTGGTGCCGGAACTCGCTCGGTTCGTTCCTCCCGCCGAGACCGTCGACAAGCATGTCTACTCACCCTGGGTCGAGACAGGCCTTCATGAACGCCTGCGGGCACGGGGCATCGACACGCTCGTGGTCACGGGCGGTGAGACGGATGTCTGCGTTCTCAGCACCGTGCTCGGTGCCGTCGACCGCGGCTACCGCATCGTCATCGTCACGGACGGGCTCTGCAGCTCGTCGGACGAGGCACACGACGCGATGCTCACCCTCTATCACAGCCGCTACGGCCAGCAGGTGGAGACCGTCACGACCGACACCCTGCTCCAAAACTGGGTGTGATGAAGCGCCGTACCGGGAAGCGGTCGCATGCCGATGCGCGTACCGAGCGGCCACGTATGCCGGCGCGACCTACTCGCGGTAGGGGTTCTCCTGTTCCCTTCCTGCGCCCAGTCCGCGAGGCTCACCGCACAGGGCAGATCCATGCCGCACGTCGTGCTTCTCGGTGATTCCGTCTTCGACAATGCCGCCTATGTCGGTGGAGGGGCAGATGTCGTTCAGCAACTGCGGGCGGTGCTACCAGCTGGTTGGCAGGCGAGCCTCATTGCCGTCGACGGCAACGTCATCGCGGACGTGGGGGATCAGCTCGCCCGATGCCCGGAAGACGCAAGCCATCTGGTGGTCAGTGTCGGCGGCAACGACGCGCTGCGGGCGTCTGCGGTCCTTGAGCGGACTGCCAGATCCGTGGCCGAGGCATTGGCTCTCCTGGTCGAGGTGCGGGACCGCTTCCAGGCTGAGTACAGCGCCATGCTGGACGCGGTTCAGGCGACGGGGCGGGCGGCGGCCATCTGCACGATCTACGATCCGCGCTATCCCGACCCGCAGCGGCGACGTCTGACCGGAGCGGCCCTCGCGCTGCTCAACGACGTCATCACGCGCGAGGCCTTCACGCGCGGCTTGCCGCTGATCGACCTGCGCGTGCTCTGCGGCGAGGACGACGATTTCGCCAACCCCATCGAGCCGTCCGTCGAGGGCGGGCGGAAGATCGCAAGGGCTGTCGCAGTCTTTCTGCAGGCCCGTCCCGAGCAGCAGGGCAGCTTGGTCTTCGTGCGCTAGGAGATGGCAATGATGCATTTTCGACAAACACCTCTTTTTTGAATTCGCACAATGTCCCAGCACCTGATTCAGCTCCTCCTGCCTCTCTCCGACAACAACGGCGAGCCCTTCTCCCGCTCCGAGTACGTTCGGGTCCGTTCGGAACTCACCGAACAGTTCGGAGGCATGACGGCCTTCACCCGCGGTCCGGCGGAGGGTCTCTGGGAGGAGAACGGCGAGACGGCACGCGACGACATCGTGGTGTTCGAGGTCATGACGCCAGAGCTCGACGCTTCGTGGTGGGACCGGTACCGGCGTGCCCTGGAAAACCGCTTCAAACAGGACAGCATTGTCGTCCGTGCTCAGGAGATCTGGCTGCTCTGATAAGCGCAGGGAGAACTGAGTGCGGTCCTCGACGCTCCCCTGTCTGACGGCCTGCGTGAAGCGCGATGGTGGTCCTGGTGGAAGAAGAGCCGGACTTAACAGTCGGCAACGCCGGGTCTGCTGAGAGAGGCTGAGTTGTCGGTTACGAAGCCGACACCAAGAATCGAAACCTGCAAGTGCCTCAAGCCTTGGAGGCCTCGGCGCTCGTCACCGATGCGCGTTCACGGCGAGATCGATGGAGCGAGCCGAACAGCCGGCGCACAGAACGCGAAGCCTTCGGCCTGAGCTCGCTCTCGTGCTGACATTCGGGGGGGCGGACCAGAGTGCCGATCCACTGCCGGATGGCGCAGAATTCATCCACAAGCCAAACGTCGTGCCGAGACTCGCTCGGACATTGCAGCGCCCACATGCACGGCTTGACCAACAGCAGACGAGCAGGTCACACCGAGCAGCCGGGACATGCGAAGCCGGCCAAATCAGTTACTTACGGGCCTGGCGACCGCAGCTTCAACTCTCTCGGGGCGGCGATCATCCCCCGCCGATGCCGGTTATGACCTTCCCAGTTCCTTTGCACTCTGGGCAAGTCTTCGCCTCGAACTGACCAGAACCCGCGCAGCGCGGGCACAGGTTCTCGCCTGTGCCAGGTGTTCCGGGTTGGGCTTCATCTCCGGGTTTGGTGGGCTGTGAACTCGTCATGTTCGCGCTCCTCGTCCAGGGTTGGGAGAACCGCCCGGTTTCAGCGATGTTCCTAGCTCTCGCAGCCGACGCGCACCCACCTGCGCGGCTGTACTCCCCCTGTCCGTCGGCTCCTGGGCTTGCTGCGCAGCCGCAGGCCGCTTCCGCAGGCTGCATAGCCCTCAACTCATGGCGACCGCTGCGGTCCTGCTTCGTGGAGGATGGCAGGCACCTCACCGGCAATCTCCCGCGCTAGGAAGCCGACCGGCCCCACGCGATCGGCCAGCCGCCGTCCAGCTTCGCCGTGCAGAAAAACACCCCAAAGCGCGGCCGTCATCGCTTCGGCCCCGCGCGCGAGGAGGCCCGCGAGAATGCCCGACAGGGCGTCGCCAGAACCGGAGGTCGCCAGCCCAACGCCACCCCCGTCATACAACCACCGTTCGCCCGCGGGGCTCACGATCCAGGTCTTCGCGCCCTTCATGATCACGACGCAGCCCACCAGGTCCGCCGCTCTGAGCGCCGCCGCCAGCGGATCCGCCTCGACAGCGTCCCGGTCGATTCCGAGAAGCTGTGCCATCTCGCCGGCATGGGGCGTAATCACGGCTCGGCCACCGCATGTGAGAACCGCCTCGGAGCGGGCAGCGAGACCGCAGAGGGCTCCTGCATCGAGCACGAAGGAGGTCGACGGCTGGCCTGGCAGGACGGAGAAACAGAGGGCATCCGCAGCCTTGCCGGCGCTCAGACCAGGCCCGACCAGCACTGCTTCGCTGCGCTCCGCGAGCGCGGATACGCGCTCCTCGGCCTGAGCCGGATCGATCTCCCCCTCCTCTGTTTCAGCCAGCCCGATGACCCTGGCCTCCGGCACCGCGAGAGCCATGGATTTTGCGACGCTCTGAACCGTCGCGATCCTGAGGCGACCCGCACCGGCCCGAAGTGCGGCGACGCCGGCGAGGAGGGCGGCCCCGGGCACTTCGACGGAACCACCGAGCACCAGCACGGTGCCGCGCTGATCCTTGCTGCCCTCGTCCGGCATCGGGAGCGGCAAGGCCCGAAGGCTTTCCAGGGTGAGGTGGTTCTCAGTCATCGGTCTAACACGTTCGCGTCCGGCTCGGCCGTCACAGCGACACCGCCCTGTGCGACCGGCGCGACGAAGTTGTAGCGGACGAGCTTGAGCCCTCCGTTGAGGTCTTCCCCTGGTGCCGAGGCATATTCCGTCACGGAGCAGTTCGCGACCTCAGCCTGAGCGTCGATTTCGAGGATCTGCGTCTCGCTCATGTTCTCAAGCAAGTAGCGCAAACAGAGCACCACGACCTGATGTGCGACCAACAGCACCCGTTGCCCGTCATGGTGCAACGAGATGGTGTCGAGAGCACTACGCAGCCGGAGGATGACGTCGCACCAGCTCTCTCCGGAGGGAGGCCGGTGATAGAACTTGCCGAGGCGAGCGCGCATGGCAGCCTGCTCGGGGTACAGCTCCGCGACACCCGCATGCGTGAGGCGGTCGAGGATCCCGAGTTCCTTCTCCCGCAGACGCTCGTCGACGACGAACTCGGACGCGCGGTCGGCGAGCCCGCCAGCGTCTCGGATCAGCGCAGCCGTGCTCTGCGCACGCCGGTAAGGCGATGTCAGCACGACCTCAGGGCGCTCGGCGGACGGCATTGCAGCGAACCAGCGCCCGAGTGCCACGGCCTGCTCTTCGCCGCGAGAGCTGAGAGGCACATCGACGTCGCGTTCGGCGATGTCGATGCGTGAAAGCCCGGCGCCGTGTGCGGCATTCCTGGCGACGTTGCCGGCACTCTCGCCATGACGGACGATCCAGATCCGGCTGGGCCAGCGTTGCTGCATCCAGGGTGTCCTCTCGCGACGCGAGCGGTAACGTTCGCGGCGAGCGCAGGTTCGCCGCCAGAGCCGACGTTGCCGCCGAATGACGGTCGAGGCGCCCCGTCTGGGGCCTCAACGAGCCGACAAGGAGGAATACTCCTTCGAACCAACGTCCGCTTCCTTGGCAATCTACCCGAAGGCCGTCGTTCTTCTCTCGGCCAAACCTAGCCGGCAGCTTTGCGCCCATATCTGCCCGGCAGGCTGCCCCGACAGCACCTTCAAGGCGGTCATTCGTCGACTGGGCACTATCGCGCCTGCGCCGGGGCGGCCCTCTGCCTGAGCTGATTGCTGTGTGTGAATGAGGTCGAGTGCGCCTCGTGCGATGCGCCAGCCTCCTATCCCATCCGAAGGCGAGGTCGTTGCAGTTCATCACGTGCCACGACGCCAGCAAAATCGGCTCAAGACCAGCGCGAGCACATGGAACCGGCACCCGAGATCACCTTCGAGCAGATCCGCGAGCGCGCCTATGATCTCTGGGAGCGCAACCACCGGCTGGACGGGTTCGAGATCGAGTTCTGGCTCATGGCTGAGCGGGAACTCAAGGCCGAGCGCAGCAGGAGCCATTCAGGAACGCGTGCTGACGACAGTGGGACGGGACCAACCACCCCTGAACCTCAGCGACCGGTTCGGTCACCCGCCGAGATCGAGGGCGTAGAGGTGCTGCTGTGACGTGATGAACAGCCGCCGCTCCCCAGGGCCGAAGGCGCAGTTCGTGGCGGCCTGGGGCGTCGGGATCAATCCGAGCTTCTCCGCTCGGTCTGAAAACACCTGCACACCCGTTCCCGAACTCGTCCAGATCCAGCCGCGCCGGTCAACGCGGAAGCCATCCGGCACGCCTGGCTCGATCACCGCGAACAGCCGACGTGCGCTCAGCCTGCCGCCTTCCGTCACGTTGAACGCCTGGATCTCGTGCCGCGTGCCGCTAAGAGCCTGCGAGGTGTCGGAGACGTAGAGTGTGCTGCCGTCGGGTGAGAATGCCAGTCCGTTTGGCTGCTCGAAGTCCGCCATGCGCTCGACCTGTCCAGTTCGGGGATCGAACCGGTAAACGCTCCTGTGGTCGAGTTCAGGCTCGTCGAGGGCACCTTGCCGGGGCGAGTGCAGGCCGAAGGCCGGATCGGTGAACCAGAGTGCTCCGTCCAGTGCGCAGGTCACGTCATTGGGCGAGTTGAAGCGGCGGCCATCGTAGTCCCGCACAAGCACACTCGTTCGCCCATCAGGCGTCGTGCAGCTCAAGGCCCGGCTACCGTGCTCGCAATGGATCAGATTGCCGGCCGCATCGATCGTGTGGCCGTTGGTGAATGGGGTGGCATCGACCACGACCTCGACCCGGCCGTCAGGATGCCACCCGAGCACGCGGCGCCCCTCCACATCCGACCAGACCAGGATCTCGCGTGCGGGCCACCACACTGGCCCCTCGCTGAACACCGCCTGATCGTAGAGCGACCACAACTGCGCTCCCTTCGCAACGACATCAGTGAAGCGTGGATCGAAGGCAATTGGAGGCGACACGTTCCCGACCGGCTGCGGCTGTCCTGCCTTGCGAAGCAGAATGGGCACGATCCGTCACTCCTTTGCTACCGCAAGCCTTTGCCGACGAGGGCTCCTTGGGCGCGCATATGAGGGGCGATCCCCATCGAATTTGCCTCAGCGGGGCGGCTTCGAGCGACCAACCTCCGCGGCGAGCTGAGCGAAGGAGAGCGCCTCACCCCGCTCACTGGTCTGATTGGCAAGCCTGAGGAAGCGCGCCGGGAAGCAGATCGCATCGACATGAGCAGCGGAGAGCTGCGCGGGCCGTCCCGGGTCCGCTACCATGGCGGTCTCAACGCCCTCGAGGGCTTGGTCGATCTCTTCCTGGCTGAGGAGGTTCTTGTCGCGCAGAGCGTTCATGAGGCCGGCGATAGCGGCGTAGAGGCCCTCCAGCTGAAGGTTGGCTGTATTCATGATGCTTTCCTTGTAAATTTTCAGGAACATGTTGGAGGATGAGCCGCTCAGGCGGATCAATTTGTCGGCTGTAGCCAGCACAAATCTTAGGCCAGCTCAATCACGATCCCTTCGTTGCGGCGAAGTTCAAGGCTGGGTGCCTGCAGGGGCGTACCTGCCAGATCAGGGTAGCTGGACGCCAAGATCCGGGTTGCGTTGCCCACCCGGACCGTAGCGGCCTCACTGCGAAAGTTCAGCGCCACAAGCAGGCGGCGATCCGTGTCGCTCCGCTCGTAGGCCAGAACACTATCGCTCGCTTCGACGATCGTGATGTCCCCGGCCGACAGCGCTGGCTCGGCACGCCGCAGTCGGAGGAGTGTGCGGTAGAACGACAGGAGCGAGGTGGAATCCTGAGATTGTGCGGCCACGTTGAGGCCGGGCAGCGCGCTCTCGACAGGCAACCAAGGCTCGCCCTCGGTGAAGCCCCAGTTCCGTTCCTGGCTCCACGGGATCGGCGTGCGCACCGGATCGCGTCCAAGGCCCAGACCCGGCACGTTCTTCTCCCAGGGGTCCTGCACGCAATCGGGCGGGATCGGCACGTCCGCCATCCCGATCTCCTCACCCTGATAGATCGTTGGTGTTCCACGCAGTGTCAGCAGCAGCAGGGCGGCAATCCGGGCCTGCTCCGCACCGAGCCGGCTGACGAGGCGCGAACGGTCGTGGTTGCCCAGAACCCAGTTCGGCCAGCCACCCGGCGGCAGCGCAGCCTCGTAGGCTTCGATCAGCGAGGCGATTGCCGTCGGGTTCCAGGGTGTCGAGAGGAGGTGGAAGTTGAACGGCAGGTGGAAGCCGGACAGGTCCTGCCCATAGTAGGCCATGAGCCGGTCGATCGGCAGGTAGGCCTCCCCGATCAGGACACGATCCGCATAGGCATCGGACACGCGCCGCATGGCGGCGATCGCGTCGTGCACCTCCGGCTGATCCATCGTGTGGGCACGGATCACCGATCGGGCCGGCGACATGCCCGCCTGCCAGTCGGGGTTCGGCGGGTTGTCCCGTAACTGCTCGTCCTCAAACAGGTGGTGAATGGCATCGACCCGGAAGCCATCCACGCCGCGCTTGAGCCAGAACCGCAGCGCATCCAACATGGCGCTCTGAACCTCCGGATTGCGCCAGTTCAGATCCGGCTGCTCCTTGAGGTAGGCGTGGTAGTAGTACTGGCCTGTTGCCTCATCGAAGGTCCAGGCCGGGCCACCGAACTCGCTCAGCCAGTTGTTCGGGGGCGATCCATCGGGCTTGGGGTCGCGCCAGACAAACCAGTCCCGCTTCGAGCTGCCACGGCTCGAGCGGCTCTCCACGAACCAGGGGTGCTGATCTGAGCTGTGGTTGGGCACGTAGTCGAGGATGACCCGCAGCTCTCGCGCATGGGCGGCCGCAATAAGCGCGTCGAAGTCGGCCAGGGTGCCGAAGGCCGGGTCGATGCCGCAGTAGTCTGAGACATCGTAGCCGAAATCGGCCATCGGCGAGGCATAGATCGGCGAGATCCAGATCGCGTCGACACCGAGATCGACCAGATGGTCGAGCCGCGCCGTGATGCCGGCAAGATCACCGATCCCGTCGCCATTCGTGTCCTGAAAGGAACGCGGATAGATCTGGTAGATGACGCCCGTCTGCCACCACGCGAGATCCCTTGAGCGCATGCAGCCTCCTTCGCACCGGAGGCTCTCCACCGGCTCAAGCTCGGTCAAGGAACCTGCGGTTCAGGCCCTTGGTTCAGCCTCAGACCAGGGGATGCACGTCGATGGCTCGCATTGGATTCCACGCGTCTCACGAGCAGTTCCCCCCGTCAGAGCTATTGCGCCTCGTTCAGTTTGCCGAGGCGGCGGGCTTCGACTGCGCTATGTCCTCCGACCACTTCCGGCCCTGGGGCGAGGCGCAGGGACAATCCGGATTTGCGTGGTCCTGGCTCGGAGCGGCGCTGCAGGCCACGAACCTACCCTTCGGCGTGATCTCCGCTCCTGGCTACCGCTACCATCCTGCCATCCTGGCACAGGCCGCCGCGACCCTGTGCGAGATGTTTGCTGGCCGCCTCTGGCTGGCGCTCGGCAGCGGCCAACGCTTGAACGAAGACATCACCGGCCTGCCCTGGCCTGAGAAGGCGGAGCGCAATGCACGGCTGCGCGATTGCGCGGACATCATCCGGGCTTTGTTCAGGGGCGAGACGGTCACGCATCGCGGACGCGTGACGCTCGTCGAGGGCAGGCTCTACTCGCGGCCCGCAACGCCACCACTGCTGCTGGGAGCCGCCGTGACGGAGGCAACAGCGGAAGCAATCGGCAGTTGGGCCGACGGCTTGCTGACGGTGAGCGCCAAGCCGGATCAACTGCGAAAGGTGGTGGACGCCTTCCGGCGCGGCGGGGGTGAGGGCAAGCCGCTGCTGCTACAGGTCGGACTGAACTGGGCACCGAGCGAAGCGGAGGCGCTGCAGGGTGCGCACGAGCAGTGGCGCACGAACGCACTCGGGGGCGACGTGAATTGGGAGCTGCGCTCGCCGGCGGACTTCGACACGGCGACCCGCTTTGTGAGGCCGGAGGACATGCGCGAGTCGGTGCTCATCTCTTCCGACCCAAGCCAGCACGCGGCATGGCTGGTGGAGTACATCGAGCTGGGATTTGAGGAGCTGCAGCTTCATCAAGTCGGACGCAACCAGCACAGCTTCATCGAGGCGTTCGGAGCAAAGGTTCTGCCTCAGCTTCGCGCCCGGTGACCAGCAGGGTGGCTGCCGCGCATGCGCGAGGCGAAGGAGGGCTCGCGGTCTGCAGTTCAGGCCGTTGGCCCGCAACCGCAGCGGTCCCGACGAAGTAGCTGCCGCGCAGAGACGATGGCGGAGACGCGCATGCCTGAGCTCAAATCGAAGGGTGCTGCATCCAGCCTGCCAGCGGAGGGCGTGAGCACACCCGATCGATTTCGCTTCCAGGCGCTCCACCAGGGTTGGAATACCTTCGGGATCGCAACACTCACCTTGCCCGACGGCAGCTCCGTTGAGCACGCGCTCGAGGATCACGGCGAGGCCGTCGCCGTTCTGCCCTACGACCCAAACCGCCGCGTGGCGGTCCTGGTCCGTCAGGTCCGGGCCGGGCCGATGTTCTGGAACGATCGTCCCGACCTTGCCGAGGCGCCGGCTGGTGGCCTTGATGGCGAGGATCCTCGCGCCGCTGCTCTGCGCGAGGTTCTGGAAGAGACAGGCCTGCGCCTCGCAGAGCTCGATCTTGTCGGGCGAGCCTACTCGATCCCGGGCGTCTCCACGGAGCGGCTCTGGCTCTATCTCGCTCCCTTCACGGCTGGCGATCGCGTCACTGAGGGTGGTGGCCTCGCCCACGAAGGTGAGCAGATCACCGTCGAGGAGGTTTCGCTCGTCCAATTGGGCACCGCTGCGACGGGGGGCCGGATCGATGACCTCAAGACGCTTGCCCTCGTGCAAGCCTTGCTGCTCCGGCGGCCCGATCTCTTCGAACCTTGAGCCGTTGGATGCCGAGTCTGAGCCGTCGAGGATGATCGGTGTTCCTGAGGGGTTTGCTCCAATTGGACGCTGTTGCGGGCGCAAAGCGCTATTGCTCGGAAGGCACTCGTCATTGGACCTACACGCAAGCACTGGACGGGCTGGAGAGGATCAATCCCGATGCAGCTGCCTGAGCCACAAGGCACGTCCGCTTCTGCGGCTCAAATGCGAAAAGCAGAACCGCCGCTTGCGGCCTGGTCACGAGAGGGCCCGTCTTCTCGGCAGCGGCATTCAAGATTGTGATCTGCTCCGAGCGAACACCCAGGGCTCTCCGCCGGGAACGCGCTCAGCACCTTGGGGTTGGTCGGAGCACATCCATCGGTCCGCCGTAAGATGGCTGCGGATCCGCAGTTCAATCCCGGCGGAGCCTCGCTCAATCCGGGCTCATGCAGCGCCCTGACCGGAGAGTAGGGCGAGGAGATAGTCCGTGGCACGGAAGCGCGTTTCCTCCACAATCGAGATTCTGATCGAGGCGGTCGCCCGCCTCGGAGTTCCTCCCAAATCCATCGACCTCGAAGCCCTGCGCACGCATCTCGATCTGCCGGAGTTCGGCGGCTACGTGCAGGACGCGCGGGTGGCGCGCGCGCTCCGCGCCATGAAGGCCAATCGCGCCTTCGCCGAGACGGGGGTCGAGACGCTCCGCAAGGCGCTGCCGGCTCTCAAGGCTGTCGTGTCGAAAGATCACGGCATCACCTGGAGCGTGCGGGTGACCGTCCCGCTTCTTGATGACGGACGGCTGGATCTGCGGATCGACGTCCCGCCGGATGCTGCTGCCCTCAACATCCTCAAGGGCATGGCCCACCGCAACGATCCGGCTTGGCGTCTGGAGGAACTACGAGCGGCGGTGAGCGAGATCGGGGCGCAGACGAGCCGATCGCTGCGCAAGCCCGTCGAGCGGCTCCGTGAGCAGATCCGCCTCGATCTGCGCGAGGTCGGGGCCGATGCCTCCGCCTACATCGCTCATCTCGACCGCTCCCTGCGCTCGCGGCAGTTCAACATCGGGGAGAACCTCGACCGCTCCCTGAGCAGCGCCCTGGCTCCTGTGCGCAAGCGGGCCAAGGCCGTGGCGCGCGAAGACTCGCGGCTTCGGCGGCTTCGCGATCAGGTCGGCTTCGGGGCCTACATCGAGAAGTTCACGGCCGCGCGCCGAATGAACCGGCGCATCCTGTTCCACATGGGGCCGACGAACTCGGGCAAGACCTACGCGGCGCTCAAGGTGCTGACCGCGGCGGACACCGGCACCTATCTGGCGCCTCTGCGCCTCCTGGCGCTCGAGAACTACGAGACCCTCTTGGAGCGTGGGCTCAAGGCCGGCATGGTCACGGGCGAGGAGGTTCTGGGCGAGGCAAACCCGACCCACACCGCGCGCACCATCGAGACCGCCGATCTGATGCGCCCGGTCGATGTGGCGGTGATCGACGAGATCCAGATGCTCTCGGATCCCGACCGTGGCTGGGCCTGGACGAACGCGCTCTTCGGCATTCCGGCCAAGACCGTCATCGTCTGCGGCTCGGACGATGCGCTGGCCTATGTCCGGCGCGCGGCCGAGGCCGCCAACGAGTCGCTGGATGTGATCACCTTCGCGCGCAAATCGCCGCTCGTGCTGCTCGACGAACCCGTGCCGCTGGAGAAGGTGGAGCCGGGCGATGCCGTGGTCGCCTTCTCGCGCAGGGCCGTGCACGAGAACCGCGAGATCCTGGTGGCACGCGGTCACAGCGTGGCCACGATCTACGGCGCGCTCTCGCCAGAGGTTCGGCGGGCAGAAGCGGCCCGCTTCCGGTCGGGTGAGGCAAACGTGCTGGTGACCACGGACGCCATCGGCATGGGCCTGAACCTCGGTCCGTTGAAGCGGATCGTGTTCTCGGCGGTGCGCAAGTTCGACGGCATCGAGGAGCGGGCACTCACCAACTCGGAGATCCGGCAGATCGCGGGCCGGGCGGGACGCTACGGCCACCAGGAGGTAGGCTACGTCGCCGCCTCCGAGGAGGCTGCGGTTGAACCCCTGCGGACGGCGCTCGGAGGAGCTCCGACGGCACCGGCAGCCGACACCCGGTACTTTGTCCGGCCCGATCTGATCGCGATCAGCTCGGTAGCCGAGGAGATGCAGACGCACAGGCTCTCCGACGTGCTCGCGCACTTTGCCCGCGCCACCTTCTACGCGGGATCGCCGTTCCAGCCCTCCGCCCTGGAGGAGATCCTGGAAGTCGCGCGGCTGGTCGACCGCGCCCGTCTGCCGATCAACGAGAAGTTCGTCTTCTCAGTCTGCCCGGTCGATCGGCGCGACGAGGTCGCGATGAGCGTGCTGGAGCGGTGGACACAGATGCGGGCTGCGGGTCAGACGGTGCCTACGCTCAGAGCGAATTTACGAGGGGAGCTCGACTACCAGGAACGCACGGTGAAGCTGGCGAGCGCCTATCTGTGGCTGTCCCGTCGCTTTCCCGAGACCTTCGACGATGTCCAGGCGATCCGGAACATGCGCGGTCGCGCCAATGAAGCGATCGAGCAGCACCTTCGGGAGACGGCCACGCGCAAGGTTGAGCGCCGGACGCGCCGGGCTGCGGGAGGCCGCTGACTGTCATGGGCGGCTGTGACCCACCCAGCAAGTTCGAACGGCCAGCTGCAGATCCTTAACGTCCTCCTGATGATCGCGTTTGCAATATCGCTGCTTCTGACTAATGCGCCTTGCTTCCGACAGTGAAGTCGCGCAGATTGACAGCTCAAGAAGCGTAGAACTGCGTTCAGGCTCGAAAGGCGAAGGCTGTGGGGAGGCCAAATTGCTGACGAGCCGCGTCCTGGCTTTGGTGGCACTCGCCCTCACCCCTGCGCTTGCGATACAAGGGTACAACGAATACGCGCTGCGGGCTGACAGAGATGAAGCGGTCCGAGCCGATGCTCTCGCGACCGCCCGCGTTGTTTCTGGGGATCTTGATCAGCTTTCCGAGAGCGTCCGCCAGACACTCGACATCGTCGCTGAGACGCCTGCGGTTCGGCAACGCGACCCTCAGGCCTGCACCGAGTACCTCCAACGCATCATCGACAAGCTGCCGCAGGTCATTCTCCTTGCGGTTACTGAGCCGAACGGCAGCCTTCTCTGCAACAGCCTTGGATCGGCACCGGGCGCTTACTCGGTCTCCGACCGCGATTATCACCAACGCGCCCTCGCAGCAGGAGAATTCGCGATGGGCGGATTTGCGCGCGGGGTGGCGACGGAACGCGAGTCCGTGCACTTCGCCCAGCCCCTGCGAGATGATGACGCGCGACCCGTGGGCGTGCTTGTCGCCAGCATAGACCTGTCCTGGCTATCGGAGCGGCTTCGTCATCTGGTCCCTCAGAAGAGCACCTCCCTGACGCTGACCGACCGTAACGGCGTTGTTCTCGTGCGCCGCCCGGATCAGGAGGTCTGGGTCGGCCGCCCTCTGCCACCGGAACGGCTCGCGCGCCTTGCCCGCGATCAGGATGCTGCTCGGACCGTGACGGGGCTAGACGGTCGTGAGCGGGTGGTCGGGGTTGTGCATCCCAAGGGTGTCCTGGAGGGCCTCACCGTCGTCGTCGGGCGGGACCGGGCCTTAGCCTTTGCGGACGTCGATGCTGCCACACATCGCGGCATCGTGCTGATCCTGATCGGAGCAGCGCTCTCTGTTGCGGGGGCACTGGTCGGGGGACGTGCCTTCATCCGTTGGCCCTTGGACCGGCTTCTGCGGACAGTCGCCGCATGGCGCGCGGGCGACTTGCGGGCGCGCACCGGCATTGCGGGCCATTCCGAGTTTGGCCAGCTCGGCGAAGCGTTCGATGCGATGGCCAAATCGGTTCAGGCCAGCCAGGACGATCTCCGGGCGGAACTTGCCCGCAGCCGCAGCTTGCAGGATCAGCAGACGACGATGCTGCATGAGCTGAATCACCGCGTGAAGAACACGCTGGCGACTGTTCAGGCCCTGGCCCGGCAGTCACGAGGCGGTGAGGAGGACGTCGCGCAGTTCGAGGCTCGCCTGCTCGCCTTGTCGAAGACACACGACCTTCTGACGCGTGATGACTGGAGCGGTGCGTCGTTGCGCGAGGTTCTCGAGAGCGAGCTCGGTCCGTACCGCAGCAGCGTAGACCAAGTGGTCCTAGTAGGGCCGCCTGTCATTCTCGCGCCCCGTTATGTCCTGGCGATCGGCATGTTGGCACATGAAATGACGACCAACGCAGCCAAGTATGGTGCCCTATCCGTACCTTCGGGGCAGGTCAGCATCGTTTGGAGCGTTGCGATGCGTTCAGACAGCGGGAAGCGCCTGTATCTGACGTGGCAGGAGCGCGCAGGTCCGCACGTTTCACCGCCACGGCGGCAGGGATTTGGCACCCGCTTGATTACGGGAGCCATCAAGCGCGAATTGGACGGTGAGATCGACATCGAGTTCTGTGCGAGTGGAGTGCGCTTGCACCTCGACGTGCCCATCGAGCAGGCTGCGCCCGGAGTGGTAGCAGTTCAGTCGCTCGACCGAACCGGATGAAGCAGCAGGTGCAGTAAGCACCGCATCAAGCACCGCATCCAGCCAACGGACCAACACTGAGAGCGGGCGGTCGGCTGCGCGCCCATTGTCGTCGTTCAACGACCGTCGGTGGCCTCTCCGAAGCGGTCATTCGCCGGCTGGTCGTTATGGAGCCGCTACGCGTCACGACCCAGCTGCACCCACTCGCTCTCCAACAGAGACCGGATCGTCTCGGCTCGCTGCAGGGCCTCGTTGCGGGCCGCTTCAAGGATGGTCGGATCTTGCTCCTCGGCCAGAGCATCCTCCGCCAGTTGCCGGCACAGCTCCGCACGTTCGTTCAGGAGCGAGAGCACTGACCCGAGCCGCATTTCCAAAACCACTTCCTGCGCCTCCCGCATCGCCTCTCCCGTGAGAACGTGACCGATATGGCAGCGGTACTGCACCAGCCCGCCAGTCGCGGTGCGTTGCATCGCCCCCATGCATTCCGGACAAGAAAAGGTGAAAGGACGGTCGAGCTTGTATCCGCCACCCATGCTCCTCTCCCTTGGTTCGGGGCGACGCTTCCTGTCGGAGAACAACGCTTCTTGCGAGCTCAGAGATCAGCTCCGGCATGGCTGGAAGCAGCGGCATGTGATCGGCTCCAGCATAGCGGAACGCGCTCAGGGGCATGGCGGGATTGGAGCGCCCGACGGGATGCCGCACGACGGCGAGCCGCCGTTGCCTGCCTCATGCAAGCCTTTCAGCTGACCTGCGATGCGTCAACGCCGCTGCACCGCCTCGAGCCTGATCCTTCACGTTCCAGTAGGACTTGCCTAGCGAAACCGAGCCAGCGTCCACATCTGCGGCGCGTCTCGGTGGCCGGGCGTTATGGAGCGAGCTGCGCTTCGCAACCCACAGGAGCGGCACTGTTCGCCTTCACACACGTTAATCCGAGCGTCTAGGGCAGCGCCCAGCTCGGACGTGAGGGAGGTGCTGCGGCCATGACAGCGGAGCTCAGGATCGTTGTGGTCGGCGCCTCCGCCGGCGGCGTGCCTGCCTTGCAGGAGTTCGTTGCTGGGTTGCCGGCCGGTCTGGACGCCGCCGTGTTCATCGTCCTGCACCTCGATCCCTATGCCCGCAGCCACCTCGACAGGATCCTCAACCGCTGCAGCCCGCTCCCGGTTGGACAGTCCCGGGACGGCCAGAAGATTCGCGCCGGGCAGATCTACGTGTCCTCGCCCGATCTCCACCTGCTGGTCGAGCGTGAGCGTGTCGGCGTGAAGCATGGGCCGAAGGAGAACCGCTTCCGTCCCTCGATTGATGCCCTCTTCCGCTCGGCCGCCTACACGCACAGAGAGCGGGTGATCGGCATCGTGCTGTCCGGGCTGCTGAACGACGGCACATCGGGCCTGTGGAGCATCAAGCAGCTCGGCGGCACCACCATCGTGCAGGATCCGCGCGAGGCGACCTTCGACGACATGCCGCGCAATGCCTTGGAGCAGGTCGAGATCGACCACATACTGCCGGTTCGCGAGATCGGTCCGCTGGTGGGGCGGTTGGTCAAGCAGAGCCCTGGGAAGGCAAGGGAGCCGTCCGAGGACCTTGTCGAGCGGATGGAAGCGGAGGTTGCTGTGGCTGCCTCAGAGAACGCGTTCCAGAGAGGCATCATGCGCTACGGGGAGCTGACGGCGCTCACCTGTCCCGAGTGTCACGGTGCGCTGGTGAAGATCACGGAGGGACCGCACACCCGGTTCCGCTGTCATACGGGTCACGGCTTCACGGCCGATGCCCTCCTGTCTGGCATCACCGAGACGGCGGAAGAGGCGCTCTGGAACGCGCAGCGCGCGCTGGAGGAAGGTGTGATGCTTCTCGACGACATGGCCGCGCAGCTTGAAGTGGCGGGCAAGGTGGACGAGGCAGCGCAGCTCTCGCGGTCAGCTCGCGAGATGGAGCAGCGAGCGTCGGCTCTGCAGGAGCAGGTTACGCAGAAAATTGTGGGCGCAGACACGCTGCAGGATCAATCCGAAGAGTTGTAAGAAGCCCTCAAGCAGGTCGGATCAAAACTCACGAGGTGCTCCAGCCGCGGCCGCTTCTGCGTGCGGAGCCCGGCGTGCCAGTGGATGAGATCCATACTGCGCTACTTCTGCAGCGTAGGCCTGGCGCAAGCAGCCGTCCCGCCAACCCGCTCAACCAGAAGGCTATCTGTCACAAACAGCCCATATTCCTCTTCATCCGCTTGCCCACCTGCAGCTCGCTGAGGACGTCATGAGAAGCGCTGGACCAGTCAGCTTGGCATGAGCTTGCCGACGGCCCGCACCAGCTCGGTATCGAGGATCGGCTTCTCCAGCTTCGGACGCGAGCGATAGTCCGAGTGGTCTGCGATCTGCACCTCGCCCGTGGCAAACAGGTAAGGCACGCCGCGATCACGCAGGCGGTCAGCGACCGCGTAGACGGCCTGGCCCCTGAGGTTCACGTCGAGCACCGCCGCATCGAGCGGAGCCGCCTCGATCAGCGCGAGCGCCTGCTCGGCGTCCGGCACTGGTCCGACTACGTCAGCGCCTGCCTCTCGGAGGCTGTGCTCCATGTCCATCGCGATGAAGTACTCGTCCTCGACCACGAGCACGCGGCGGCCGGCAAGATTGGTAGCGAGATTGGGCATGTAGGCTGAGGATCGTGGATGTACATCCCCAACTTACCTGCACCTCCGAACACGTGCGTTGCCGCAGGTTAGGCAAGCGGCAGCTCGATCCGGCAGCGTACGCCGTCGCTGCCCAGTACAAACTCGGTTCGGCCCCCGAGTGCATAGGAAAGAGCCTGCTCAATCAGCTCGCGCCCGTAGCCGCGCCGCGTGAGGCTCTCCGAAGGCACGGGCACCCCGCTCTCATTCCAGCTCAAGGCCAAGTGCTCCTCACTCCCATTCGGCCGGATCCGCTCCCAGGTGACGGCGAGCTGGCCGGATCCGTCCTTCAGCGCGCCGTACTTGACCGCGTTCGTGGTCAGCTCATGCAGGGCGAGCGCGAAGTTCTGCACCTGCTGCGAGGTGAGAAGAACCTTCGGACCTGCGTAGGTGATGCGAGCAGGCGCGCTGTCGATGTGCGCGGCCAGCTCCGCGCGCACGAGAGCGCCAACCTCGACGCTGTCGCTGCCGGACTGGCTGAGCAGGGCTTGTGCCCGGCTCAGCGCCTTCAGCCGTGTGGTGAAGCTCTCCACAGGCCCACCCCGGCCGATGGTGCGGCTCGCCAGGGAAGTGACCACGCCGAGCAGGTTGCGCGAGCGATGCTGCAGTTCCTTGACGAGCACCTCCTGGCGCTCCGCCCCGAGCTTGGCTTCCGTCACGTCGGAGAAGATGCCGCCGACCCGCTGCACGCGATGCTGGTCGTCAAACAGCGGGAAGTCCGTGCTGGCGATCCAGCGCACCTGACCGTCGCGCGGGCGCCGGATGCGGAAGGCGTGCGACGTGCTCTCACCGGAGCGGACCCGGCGGAAGGCTCTGATCACGGGCTTCCTGTCCCGTGGCAAGATCAGCCTGAGCCAGGCGCGCAGGCTCTGCCCGCCGATGGACTGGAAGGGCGTGCCGAAGAGCGCCTCGAACGCCGAGCCGGCATACTCGAACTGCAGCGTCTGCACGTTCCGGATCCAGAGCACGTCCGAGGAGGCATCAGCGAACTTCCGGAAGCGCTCCTCGCTCTCGCGGAGTGCCGCCTCGGCCTGTTTGCGTGCGGTGACATCGACGAAGGTGATGACGACGCCTGCGATGAAGTTGTCGATGCTGCGGTAGGGCAGCACCCGGACCATGTAGCGCGCGCCCCTTGCAGAGCCCTCGATCTCGCGCTCGATGCTGTTGAGGGTGCGCGCGACCCGCCGCGCGTCGTCCTGCAACTCGTCGTAGGCGATCCTCGACTTGATGTGGGTGATGGGGCGGCCGACGTCCGCCTCGACCAAGTGGAACAGCTCGGTCGCGGCCGGTGTGTAGCGCATCACCCGCAAGTCGTTGTCGAGGAAGACGGTGGCGATCTGGGTGCTCTCGAGGAAGTTCTTGAGGTCGCTGTTCGTCCGGCCGAGCTCATGCACTCTCAGGCTGAGCTCACCGTTGACGGTGGTCAGCTCCTCGTTGACGGATTGCACCTCCTCCTTCGAGGTCTGCAGCTCCTCGTTGGCCGATTGCAGCTCCTCGTTCAGCGACTGGTACTCCTCGTTCGAGGCCTTCAACTCCTCGTTCGTGCTCTCGGCCTCCTCGGTGACGGCCTGTAGGCGATCCTTGGTCTCGCGCAACTCCGCCTCGAGCTGCTGAATGCGGTCCTCTTGATCGGGAGACGAGGCTGCGACGGCGCTCTCACCCGGCGCCGGCACCGCGCCCGCATCCTTGAACAGCACGACGAAACTCCGCGCGCGGCCCGGCCCATCTGTCACGGGTTCAATCACAAGGTCGATTGTCAGGCTGTGCCCGTTCTGGCCCACGCGCCGGTTTGCGACCTGGACGGTGCGCTCCTCCTCTGCGGCCCGAACGAGTGCGGTGCGCAGGTCGAAGCGCAGGTCGGGATGGACGAGCTGCAGAAGGTTCAGCGATGCCGCTCCGCCGACCGGATCGAGGTAGCGCCCGGTCCGGGCTGAGAAGTGCAGCACGTCGTACCCTTCATCCACGATCACGTAGGCCGGCGCGTAGCGCTCCACGAAGCGCTCGGCACGCTGGGTCAGAGAGGCCCCGACGGCTTGAGGCCGTCCGTGTCGGACCGGTTGGATCTCGGGGTGCAGCGACCTGACGTTGAACGAAATGTCGGGCAGGACCCGCGTGCTGGTCTCCAGGCGGCGGAAGATGCGCGAGCGGCTCTCGATCGGCGCGAACAGATCGGGGTGACGCGAGATGTTCTCGGAATTGCCGAGGAACAGCATGCCGCCCGGCCGGAGCGCGAAGTGGAAGACGGGAATGACCTGCCCCTGCAACTCGGCGTCGAGATAGATCAGCAGGTTGCGGCAGGAGACGAGGTCGAGGCGTGAGAAGGGCGGGTCCTTGACGATGCTGTGCTGCGAGAAGATGCACATCTCGCGCAGTTCCTTGACGATGCAGTAGGTGTTGCCCTCCCGCACGAACCAGCGCGCCAGCCGTTCCGGGCTCACGTCGCGAGCGATGGTCTCGGCGTAGCGCCCGGCCCGCGCTGCAGCGAGTGCACGGCCATCGAGGTCGGTGGCGAAGATCTGAACGTGCGGCACCTCCTCGAGCGTGGCCATGTGCTCGCGCAGCAGGATGCCGAGGGAGAAGGCTTCCTCGCCCGTCGAGCAGCCGATCACCCAGACACGAAGGTGGTCATCCCGGCCCCTGCCAGCGAAGAGCTGCGGAACGACATCGCGCTCCAAGAGCTCGAACTCCTTGGCATCGCGGAAGAACTGAGTGACGCCGATCAGAAGGTCGTTGAAGAGCTCCTGAGCCTCCTCGGGCTGTGCGCGCAGGTACTCCAGGTACGCCCCGAGGTCGCTCTTCTGGGCAACCTGCATCCGGCGCTGTACCCGGCGCAGGAAGGTTCCGGGCTTGTAGCCGTGGAAGTCGTGACCGGTCCTCTTGCGCAGCACCGCGGCAATGCTGGAGAGCGCCGTTGACACTTCAGCGGCATCCAGGTCGTGAGCGGTGGCCCCGCTGGAGGAGAGTTGCTGGATGCCGGCTATGATCCGCTCGGCGAGCTGATCGGGGGACAGCACGGCATCTGCGAGCGCGACAGGACTGTTGCTGGCCGCAAGCGCGCCGGATCTGGCCTCCTCGGTTTCCTCAGCAAGCGTGAGCCCGCCTGCCTCTTTGACCGCCTTGAAGCCGAGCGTGCCGTCAGCTCCTGTGCCGGCAAAAGCCACGGCGATGCTGTGCCCGTCCTCACTGCCGGCAAGCGAGATCAGGAGGCTGTCGATCGTGCCTCGCTCACCAGCCCTCTGCTCTGCGGGCCGGACTTGGAAGCGACCGCCCTCCACGCTCACGATCAGATCCGGATCGAGCAGGTATGTGCGTCCCGCCTTGAGCGGGGCACCATTCTCGATCCGTCCCAGTTCGTGTCCGGCCTCCGCCAGAGCACGGCTGAAGGTGTTGAGGTCGAGAGCCTCGCGGTGCTGCAGGACGATAACGAGGGCTGCGTCAGGTTGTGGCGAGACGTGCTTCAGGACCTGCACGAGCGATCGCGTGCTCGCGGCGGACGCGCAGAGAGCGACGATGACGGGTTTGTCACCCTGCGATGCCGCCCGCTTCGGTGACTTCACCGTGACCTCATCCTGCTAGGGCTGGCTGCTGCGCCCCTTCCAACGCACGTCCTGAACCGACGGCGAGAACCTGGCCAGTTCTTTCCGCAGGTAAGCCAGATGAGCGCAACCGTCACTCTTCCTGCGCGCCCTCGTTGCCCGCTGGTTCAGGTGAGGGCAGCGAGAGCAGGACCGCCTTCCGGATCGTGTCCGCATAGCGGCGGTACTCGGCCGCGCGCTCCTCATACATCTCACCGATCGCCCGCCGCCCGGCATTGCGGCCGTCCTCGGCCATGCGCCTGACGAGTTCCGCGCGCTCCTCGACGATGCGCAGCGCCACTCGCAAGGCCTCGTCGACCGCATTCTCCTGCTCCTTGGCGACCACCTCGGCGGTGTAGGCATGGCCGACCTGGCAGCGGAAGCGCAGCGGCTTGGCGTTCCGCATCGTGGAGAGAACACCGCCGCATTGCGGGCAGGAGAGCGCGGCGGGATCGGCGAGGCGGCGCGTCACGTCACTGTCGACCCGCTCACCAGCCGCGATGTCCACCTCGAGCCGGATCTCGGGTGGGACCGGCAAGCGCGGGCCGGGGGGATCGCGCACCAGCTCCGAGAGGATGTCGCCGAGGCGGGCAGCTGGAAGGGAGAGGTCAACCTCCAAGGCTGCAAGAGCACTGCGGGGCATCTCATCGGCGATGGCGTCGGCCGGATCCTGCACCAGTGTGAGACCGCCGCAGCGCTTGATCGCCTCTAGGCCGGACGTCCCGTCGTTCAGGAGGCCACTCAGAAGCACGCCGATGACGCGCGAGCCATAGGCGGCAGCCGCCGAGCGAAAGAGTGGGTCAATCGAGGGACGAGCCATGTTCTCGCGCGGCCCGCGCCCGAGCCTGATCCGGCCTTCCGTCAGGATCAGGTGGTGGTCTGGCACGCCGAGGTAGATGTTGCCGGGGCGGATCGTCATGCCTTCCGCGGCCGCCTGGACCGGCAGGTGAGCCGCCGCGGACGTCACGGTTGCGAGCAGGCCGAGGCTGCGGGCCGGGATGTGGAGCACGATGAACACGGCCGCGGGCAGGTCGGGCGGCAACGCGCCCAGGATCGTCTTCAGAGGAGCTGTCGCACCGGACGAGCCGCCGATGACGATGATGTCGCGATTGCTCATGCTGTGCCGTCCTGACGCGTCCTACAGCAAGCCAACGCGCCAGACTGCTCAGGTGGTGCAGAGGCTGATCGGTGGTCCTGAGAGGCTTGCTCTGCTTGGACGCTGTTGCAGGCGCGAAGCACTGCGTCCGATAGGCACTCGCATCACACGGCATGTCCGCTGCGAAGATGCAAATAACTTGGATCGAACTCCGCGGCCTGGGCGAGTTCGGGCCACTTCTCGATCACCAGCGTGCCGGCGCGCAGTGTGACCAGCCCGCTGCCGCGCATCTCCTTCAGCACCCGGTTGACGTGCACGTTCGACAGGCCCAGCGCGTCGCCAAGGTCCATCTGCGTGATCGGCAGCGGGCAGCGATGAGCCTCAGCCAACCCGACCGCCTGCTGCCGCAGGTACAGCTCGCAGAACAGGTGAGCCAGACGCTCGTAGGCCGAGCGGCGGCCAAGGCCCGTCAGCCACGCCCGGTAGGCAGCGGCGTCGATGAGCAGATCGCGCGTGAGAACCGCTGCAAGGCCCGGGAAGGTTGCGGTCAGCTCACGTAAGCTCTCGTGCGCGATGAAGGCCACGGCCGAGCGGGTCAGCGGCGCGAGGCTGTAGTCCATCAGCGGCAGGTGCAGGCTCTGCAGGTCCGGGATGTCACCGGCCACATGGAACGACAGGACCTGCCGCCGGCCCAAGCTGAGCATCTTGTAGCGGCAGACCCAGCCCGAGAGAACGAGGCAGCTGTGTGACGGCTGGTCTCCATCGTTCACGATGTCGTGCCCCGGCTCCAGCACTCGCGTCTTCACGGGCAGGCTCTCGACAGCCTGCCGCTCCTCGGCCGAGAGCGGGCCGATGCTCTCCAGCTTGCGCACGAGCACCCTCAGCGAGTGATCGGAGGACGACATGCTGCTCCCCTGCCCGCGTCGGATTGCACGCCTCGGTCGGGCAACTCGCGAGACGGCAAATAGTTTGTTTTGCCCACCGGTGCTTGCGTGCCTGTGAGCCATTGAGCGAGGGAACAAGCCGCCCCACCCCGGGTATCCGTCAGATGCTCCCTTTTCGGAGGCGACGCTGAGCACCGAAGACACCGATCTGCGGCAGCGCCTGCAGGCAGAAGCCGCCAGAGCCGACGAGGCGGAGGCGCGCTGCACCGAGCTGCAGCACCAGACGCGCAACCTGCTGGCGGTGATCCGCTCGGTCGCGCGCCGCTCGGCCGAGACGAGCGAGAGCGTCGAGGAGTACGCGATGCACCTCGACGGGCGGCTCACCGCGCTGGCACGGGCGCAGGGCGCCCTGTCGAGCGATCCGCGCGCCAGGCTCGATCTGCACTCGCTGATTTCCGACGAGCTGTTGTCCTACCATGCCAAGGAAGGCGAGCAGGTCAGCCTCTCGGGCCCGCGCATCCTGCTGCAACCCGGAGCGGCGGCCACGCTGGGCCTGGCCTTTCACGAGCTGGCCACGAACGCCATCAAGTTCGGCGCGCTGACGCGCGACGAGGGCCGCATCAGCGTGTCCTGGAAGCATGCGGACGAGCCCGAGCCGCATCTGGTGATCACCTGGCGCGAGCAGCACGGTCCATCCGTCACTCCACCGAAGCGCAAGGGCTTCGGCATGGCGCTATTCGAGCGCATGCTGCCCTACGAGCTGAAGGCACACGCCAAGCTGAGCTTCGAGCCGGAAGGTCTGCGCTGCACGATCGAGGTGCCGCTGTCGGACCGGGTCATCGTCGACGAGGGAACCGCCTGAGGCTGCCCGACGAGTGGGGGTCAGGCGAACAGCGCCTTGGCGACCTGAGCGGCCTCAAGGGGCTTCTCGCAATGCTTCACGCCGGCGTACCGCTCCGGGATCGTCGTCTTCTCGTAGCCGGTCGAGAAGATGAAGGGCACACCGCGCGCCCGCAAAGCATCGGCCACAGGGTAGACCATCTCGTCCTGCAGGTTCACATCGAGCACCGCGGCATCGATCTGAGGCGTGGCCGCGATCAGCTCGAGCGCTTCCTCGACGCGGGGCACCGGACCCAGCACCTCGGCCCCGCTCTCCTCGAACTGGCGGCGCAGATCGTCGGCGATGAAGTACTCGTCCTCGACCAGCAGCACGCGGCAGCCAGCCAGTGGGTTCGTGGCGGAGATCACGGGCTGGCCTTCTTGGTTCGTGCGGTGAGCGGCAGGTCGATGGAGCAACGCAGCTCCGTCTCGCCGAGTTCGTAGCGGGTCCTGGCCTGCAGCACGTAAGGCAACGCTCGCTCGATCAGTTCGCGCCCGTAGCCGCGCCGGGCTGGCTCCTCCTCCGGCAGCCTGATGCCCTGCTCATACCAGTCCAGAGCCAAGCGCCGGCCTTCACCTTCCGGCACATGAACGCGCCACCTCACTGTGAGCTGCCCCGGCTCGGTGCTGAGCGCGCCGTACTTCTGAGCGTTGGTGGCGAGTTCATGCACCGCCAATGCGAGGGTCTGCACGCTGCCCTTGCGCAGGGTGACAGCCGGTCCCTCCAGCACGATGCGCTCCCGATGGTCAGCTCCGAGGGCGTCGAGTTCTGTCTGGATCAGTGCCCGGATGGTAATCGGCTCCTGGTCGGCGCGCGAGAGCAGGCCCTGCACCCGCGAGAGGGCAGACAGTCGGTCGTTGAACTGGCTGCGGAACACCTGCAGTGAGGAACTCGCCGCCAGGGTCTGCTGCGCGATGGCGCGCACGACCGTGATCAGGTTGCGGGTGCGGTGCTGCAACTCGGCGACGATGACGCTCTGCTGCTCCTGAAGCTCGCGCAGGTCGTGGATGTCTGTGGCCGCTCCAAAGATCTGGATCGTGCGTCCCGCACCATCGCGGAGGGGCTCCGCACGAGCCAGGAACCAGCGGTACTGCCCGTCGGCTGCCCGGATGCGGTACTCGCCACTGTAGGTCTTGCCCTCGCTCATCGCGGCGCGGAAGCGGGTCATGCAGCGCTCGCGATCGTCCGGGTGCAGCGTGTCGAGCCAGCCGTGTTCCTGCGCCTCCTCAGGCGACTGGCCGGTGTAGGCAAACCAGCGCTCGTTGAACCAGGTCACGCGTCCTTCCGGGTCGCTGCGCCAGAGGCACTCCGGAACGACGTCGGCTATAGCGCGGAAGCGCGCCTCGCTCTCGCGCAGCGCCTCCTCGACCAGCTTGCGGTCAGTCACGTCGCTGGCGGCGCCGAACCAAGCCGTGATCTCACCCTGCTCGTCCAAGAGCGGCACTGCGCGAGAATCGGTCCAGCCAAGGCTGCCGTCGGCTCGGCGCACCCGGTGCTCCAGCTCGAACATGGTCTTGGTGCGGATCGCCTGATTGATGGCCGCCTGTACCACCGGCTGATCGTCGGGATGGATGTAGTGGTCCATCCAGGCACGGTTCGGCTCGGGCGTGTTATACAGGAAGCCGCGGCCTTCGAGTTCCTGCATCTCGGACCAGTCCGAACTCATCCGGTAGACCACGTCCGAACTTGCCGTGACGAAGGCCCGGAAGCGCTCCTCGCTCTCACGCAGTGCCCTGTCAGCCGCTCTGCGCTTCGTGACGTCCTGGCCGATCTTGAGGAAGCCGCGTAGCGAGCCGTCGGGATGATGCAGTGCCGTGGTCATCCCCTCGATGAACACGCGCGTGCCGTCCTTGCGCAGGTGCCAGCGCACGTTTGGCGCCGAGCCCTCGCGGGCTGCATTCGCGGTCTCCTCGGAGTCCTCCCCCGCCTCTCGGTCCTCGGGCGTGAACGTGATGGCAGCGGGCTGGCCAATGACCTCTCGGGCCTTCCAGCCGAAAACGAACTCTGCACCAGGGTACCAATCGGTGATCCGGTCCTCGGGATCGGTCGTGAAGATCGCGTAGTCGCGGGCGTTCTCCACCACGAGGCGGAAGCGCTCCTCGCTGGAGCGTAGGGTGCCCACCTTCCGCAGACGGTCAATCACAGGACCCAGAATGGTGGTGTAGGTGCGCAGGAACTCGACGTCCTCGTTGCCGAACTCGCGCGGCTCGGTCGCGTCCACCTGCAGCAGACCGTAAGCCTTCCGGCCGGGCACAAAGATTGGCACGTTGGCGAGTGCCATCACGCCAGCCTTCTTCATGAACTTGGGGACCTCGAAGCGCTCTTCCTGGCGGATGTCCTGCGTGATGACGGGCTTGCCTTCCTTGATTGCGAATGTCTCCGAGGATCGCTCGCTCATCGGTAGGCGCAGCTGCCCGACGATGTCTGGATCCCAGCCGACGCCAGCGCGCACGAGCAGGCATTGCCCGTCCTGCTGGATTTCCAGGATCTTGGCGCGACGGGTGCCGAGTGCCTCGCCAACCAGTCTGCAGGCTTCGGTGAGCACCTCGTCGAGATCCTCGCTGCACAGGGAGAACTCGCCGAAGTCGGCCAGCACCTGCTGGCGCTTCATCATCTGCTCGCGATCCGGCATCGCAATTCCCCGGCAGTGAGCGATCACAGGCTCCTTAACGAGGAACAACGACTCAGAGCCTGCACCGCCCCTCAAGTACCCATGTGAACGCACGAGCTTGTCCGGGGTCCATGTCCGTTCCTACAAGCCTTGCCCGAGATGGAGCCTTCCACCACGCAACTTGCCTCCTGCCCACGTGGCTCTGCATTGTGGAACGGAGCAAGCGGTGACGTTCAGATCCGGTTGGAGCGTCTCTCGCGAAGGCCTGCCCCAGGACGGCACAGGCCGAAGCGGAACGTCTGCCTACCCACTGCTTGAGCTCCAAAGCGGACGAACCGCTATCGGCCAACTTCGGTCGCTCAAACCGGATCTGCGGTGTCGAGCCGCCATAAGGCGGACGCTCTCAACGGATGGAACGAGTCTGTTTCTTCTTTAGGAAAGCTGCGCCACGCACGAATTCTCCTAGAGGACTCTCGTCCTCGGGCTGCTGTCAGCCGCAGCAACGTACCCGAATTTGCTTTTGCCTTAGGAGCAGCGGCCTTCAGCGGCATGCCTAAGCCCTGACCGTCACTGCGCTTTTCGGGGCCCATCCACAGCAGTGCACATCTCAGATGGATGGGCTCTCTCGTAGCGGTTGAAGCACCATCACGCATCCTGTTTGTTCGATCTTTGTTCTTGAGTGGGCGGCGCGATGGCGAATTCAGAACCCGAAGAGGTCCGGCCCTCTGAAGCGGAGCGCGCCGCCTTCGCCTACTGGTTGGCAGCGCAAGCCGATACGTGGGCTGCCCTCGTGTGGGCCGTTGAGGATGCTCTGGCGGATCTTGAATTGGCCGAGCGCCTCCTGCGGCGGCAGGAGGGCCACATCTCCCATGGCTACGTGCGTGGGCAGCTCAGCTCATAATGACAGAGCGCCTCTGCGACGTCGCTGGTCGGCGTCTCATCGTGGAATGCGTGCCGTGCCGGCGACGCGGCGTCTACGCGGTCGAACGCCTGCGCCAGCGTTTCGGCGAGCATGCCGACCTCTACGAGGTCTGGCTGCAACTCACCCAGTCCTGCCGCCATCAGCACGCCATCGGGGCTCGGCGGCCGAACCAGTACGGCCGCGCCTGCCGCGCCCAACTCGATGTGGAGGGTGGGGACAGATCGGGCTCTCCGCGCTCCCGCACTTGAACAGGCCCGATCCCCCTGGGACGATCGGGCATGTGCAATCTCTACAGCCTCAACAAGGGCCAGGACGCCATCCGCCGCGCCTTCGGCATCACGCACGATCAGACGGGCAACCTGCCGCCGCTGCCCGGGATCTTTCCCGACCAAATGGCGCCGGTCGTGCGCCAGCGCGGCGAGGGTCGCGAGCTCAGCATGATGCGCTGGGGCTTCCCACCCCCACCCAAGGTCGGCACGCAGCCGGTGACGAACGTGCGCAACGTCGCCTCGCCCTACTGGCGGCCGTGGCTGAAGCCGGAGTACCGCTGCCTCGTGCCGGTGAGCGCGTTCAGCGAGTACGCCGACACCAAGCCGAGGAAGACGCCTGTGTGGTTTGCTCTCTCCGACGAGCGGCCGCTGCTTGCGTTCGCCGGCATCTGGCGGCCATGGACCGGCGTACGCGGCCCGAAGCGCGACGAGCCGGTCGAGGAGGAGCACCGGCTCTACAGCTTCCTGACGACCGAAGCGAATGGCGTGGTCGGCCCTGTGCACCCGAAGGCGATGCCGGTGCTGCTGACCACCGGGGAGGAGTGGCGCGTTTGGCTCGAAGCGCCGGCCGAAGAGGCGTTGAAGCTGCAGCGACCGCTGCCTGATGAGATGATGAAGGTCGTCGCGCGTGGTGCCCGCAAGGATGAAGGTTGAGCGGCGAACGTAGGACTGCACGATCAGTCCGCCCCGGAAACAAGCCTTTCTGATTGTTTCTGTACGCCAGCCCTTGATTTGCTCACACATATGGTGATCTACGCCGCGTGAGGGTGCGCAAACCATGGACTTACAGCGTGACAGAAAATACTGAGGGGCAGAGCCCCGACTTCGTTGAACTCGCAGCCGACATCGTCTCGGCGTATGTGTCCAAGAACTCCCTGCCGGTCGCTGAGCTACCGGCCCTTCTCGCCAGCGTGCACGCGGCGCTGAACGGCCTCGCGAGCGGCACGTCTCAGGCCGCTGCCGAAGAGGTCGAGAAGGCCACGCCTTCGCAGATCCGCAAGTCGGTCACGCCGGACGCGCTGATCTCGTTCATCGATGGCCGGCCGTACAAGACGCTCAAGCGGCATCTGGCCGGGCACGGGCTTGATCCGCACAGCTACCGCCAGCGTTATGGCCTGCCCAACGACTATCCAATGGTCGCGGCCAGCTACGCCGCGCAGCGTTCCGAACTCGCCAAGGCGATTGGCCTCGGTCGCCCAGGCGCTCGCGCTACCGAGGAAGAGGCCGCGGAAGCTCCAAAGGGCCGCGGACGCCGCAAGGCTGCCTGACGCGTCTCAGTGCGTCACGGCGCCGAGCCATGACGACACCGGATCGACGACGTAGCCGAGGACGGAGGTGGCCCACGCCTTTGCTCTCGCCGTGAGGGTTCGGCCCTCGCGTCGCGCTGCCTTCCCCTCGGCTGCCCGCACTTCCAGGATCGCAGCCACGTAGGCGTCCTCGTGCTCTTTGCACTCATCGAGTGCGCTGAGCTGGGACGCCGCTTTGCGCTGAACGGATCGCTCGCGGGCGTAGACGTCGCGCACGCAGCCGTGCCAGCGCGCCTCAAGGCTGCTCAGAACAGCCGCTGCCTTCGTGTCCGCCGCCGAAGGCGAACAAGCCAGAAGCACGATGGGGAGGCAGAGCATCAGCCGCATGCCCGCCTTATCGTCCAAAACGGCCAAGCTTGGCTAGAACGGAATGGCAACGCTCGGCTGAGAACGTTCCAACCGACAGGGGCTATTTCGGCTCTAGGATTGGGCCGTCGAGCACTGCGATTCGGCAGGTGATTTTCATTGCCGCTCAAGGTTGCGGCCGTGGCGCTCATAAGCGGACCTTCGGAGGTCTGGAGCGGGGCACCTGACGCAGCTCGTGTATGAGACCGCAGCAAGTGCCCCGCACACCGTTGAAGACGTCAATGATCACTGTAACCGAGATCGCGAGGGCCGAACGGAGGGGTGTTGCACTCCTCCAAGCCGAACCGTTCGACGTGGCGGATGAAGCGGCGTAGGCGACGCATCACTGTGGTGGCCGGCGTACCTCGGCCGATTGCCAGCGCGACCTCGTATGCCGTTAACACCGATCTTAGTTCGATCTGGTTAGGCCAGAACGCACACCAGTAAAGCGGGTTGTGCTCGACCATTATCCGGTTGCCCCAGCTCTTCACAAACATAGCGGCGGGACGGGCAAGCCAATCCTGCGTATATATCAGTTTTTGGTTGCTGATTTGATCGCTCGATTTGGATTCAATCCAGTTATACCGATCCTCGCGCTTGAACTCATGCTCGCGTATGCCGTTGTCGCGGACTTCGTCGTGCAGAATGCGCAACCGTTGCGCGGCTTCCGTGCGGCTAAGAGCGGGGTCGACGAGAGCGATCACCACTCCAACGCTATTGCCGAGATAGCGCCAACCGCCCCCCTCGTTCAGAGGCCGCGAGTAGCAGAAGGTCTCCAGAAACCGTCCCGGGGCATAACCGAATGTGAATAGACACTGCATCGTATGAGCATCTACGTCGAATACATATTTCAGTGCCATCGACATTTCTCCGTTTTAGATTAATGTTGGCTTCGGATTATTCGCCACAATGCGAAGCCGAGCGAGGAGGTTCTGCGGGGATGTTCTCGGCAATGTGCCGTGTTAGACCTGAGAGCATCACACATGTACTGCTCTAGCACTTGATGGCGTTGTGTACGGCTTCGTCGATGATGTTCAGTACCGCGTCGCGCAGAACGCCCTGCTTGAAGCAGCGCAGATCCTTCGCGAGTAGAGCGAGCGCGTCTGCCGCCCGGTCGTGCCCGACCCGCTCCACCAAGCTGGTGACGGCGACATGGACTAGAATGCCCATGGCGTCTTTCTCCGGTACGCACGTATCATCGCGCCTGCTCGCCAAGATCTGGGTTGACGTGGCGCGGGCGAAGGCCTGATTGACCTCTCGTTCGAATTGCAGTTCGCGCAAGTCGCGAATGACGTCCTGATCGAAGGAGCGGACATAGCGCTCCTCTGGCGACCTGGGGGCAAGCGCGTTGCCGCTCGCGTTCACGCGGGCGATCAGGCGTTGCAGCCGCTGATCATCAGGCAGTGGTGGTATGAAAATCATCGCATGCTCCTCGTGTCAGCGCATCTTGATCGATGCGGCGTCGTATTTACCGGATGCCCACTTCTCTACCTGCGGGCGGTGGTGTGCAGCCTCGGCGCGTGTAACTCGCCGCATGGGCGCTCCAACGGATCCAGAGGCGCTGTTGCGGGGCCTCGCCGCCGAGACTGCTCACCTGAGTGCTAAGAGGAATTGCGCCGACCTGTCCGTGCCGGGTTCAAGGACTCATTTCCGCTGTGAAGAGCGACCGGCCGGGCGCGACGATGAGGTGCTCGGCGGAATGAGGGGTTCGCCCTCGAAGAACGCGTCGAGCGAGACGTGGATCGGCGCTTCGGCCTTCATCCGCTCCTTGACCATATCGAGCGCGACCTCGAACGAGCGAACGATTTCGGTGCCGGACCCCGTAGCCCGCCGACGGCAGATGTCGTGCCACCGTTCCAACGCGCTTGGCTCGAGCGAAGCCAGGAACTCATTTGGTTGAATGCGGTCGAACCGCGCGAACACGAGCTCGGGCACGGCAAGCGCCAGCTGGGCTCGTAGCGCGTCTGTGCGCGGACGCATGGCCTCGCAGAGACCACAGCCGTACGCGTAGGCTTGAATCGAGTTCAAGGCCTCCTGCCGTTCCTGGTCAGTGTTCGGCACAGTCAGCATTTTCATGCCGACGCTGTCGACGAACTTGACGAACAGCTCGTAAGAGTGTTCGAGCAGTACTGCTGCCTGCTCTGCCGACAGACGTGAGTAGAGGATCCTACCCCCAGCTGCCTTGGGCCACTCAGGATCGCGAGAAGCTGCTGGGCGATTGTAGAGTTTGATTTCCATTTGAGCAATCATCCTATGTTGATGTGGCGATACTGCTTTACTGATTCGCGCGGTTGCTGAGAAAGATCTTGTCACTTTTTGTGGTCAATTCTTCGATGTGGACCATCGGCGCGCAGTTTCACCAATGGAGACCTATGTGGTTGAGGCGATCTGCAGCGGGAAGATTTGCCACATCGTCGGGCGCGTCTGCAGAAGTGCCGGTGAGGATGTTGTCGGCGGCGGCTTGCACCGCCGAGAGATCATCGGCAGCTACCATCAAAGCAGCTGCCGATCACAAGCTCCGCTCAGTTCGCAAACATCGCGCAGAAGCGAGCTTTGAGAGGACCAGGGCGGCCCTGGAAAGACACCGTGCCGGTGCTCGGCCACCAGTTCAAAATCTCGCCATCGATTGAGCGAAACTGGAAGAGCCGGCCCACGCTGAGCCAGTACCAATCACCGAACGTATTACAAGCATACACGCACTTCTGCAGGTGCGGATATGAACCGTGGAACTTCATCTTCATCATCGTGACTCCGCTGGACAGCCACTTGCCAGCGAGAGGTATTTACCGAGATGAGATTCGGGCTCGTTTTTCGTTGCGAAATTTCGCTTACCACGCCGATGCCCGGCGGAGAGTGCGTCGGATGATCTGGCGTCCGGCTCCTCCCGCGAAAGTCAACTCCGGCAGCGTGAGATTACGCATCGTCGCGTAGAGCCGAACTGCATTCACGCCATTGATCGGCCGCGCATATTGCTGCAACGAGCCTTTCTCGCGTCGCCACAGCTGATATTGCTGCCGGGGCGTCTTGCCCGTGTACCAGATGAGTTGCCGGAGATCCGGCGGCCGGATCGGTCGCCAGTCGATGCCGCTGGCATAAGGCAGATAGGCCCGCATCGACCACCGGGCTTCAGACGCCCATTGATCGAGCGCAGCCGCCGACGTGTTCCAGACGAGGGCGTGGGCGTGCCAGAGGATGAAGCGCGAAACGCACTCGACCTTCTGGGTGGAGACGTAGAGGGCAGGGTCGAGCATCCCGATGTAATCGAAGCCTCGCAGCGCGCGCCGGTAGGTGCGATGAATGTCCGGGAAGTGGGGGGTGGACCGCCGGAAGCCCTCGGTGTTGGCATCGGTCGGGTAGACGATCTGTCCTTCGTCGATGAGCGTGATGAAGAAGACGGGGACACGCGGTTCCCAGTTCGGGGCGCAGGCGCCCACACAGCGGCACAGCCCCGCCCCCATCGACCGCATCCAAAACTCTCGGGCATAGGGGTTGTGGGCGCCGAGTTCGCCGGCTCGGCTGCGCCGCAGGCGGCGTACCTCCCGCTCGGGCTTCGTGTACTCCCGCTGATGGTAACCCCTCAATCCCTCCATGAGGCGAGCGGCTTGAGCGTGCTCACGCATGGAAAAGCGAGCGAATGCTGAACTTGGTATCACGGCTATCACCATATCAATGTGGAGATGGCAGTGCTTTACCAAGTACCAAACATTGCTCATTGCAGTCATATTACTCGTATGTACACTTACATGTACACAAGCCGTATTGCTCGTATGTACAAGTGTTTTGGCCGTGCATTCGAGAGCGCAGATCTGATCGCGAGATTCTGCCGTCAATCGGCCCTTTGAAGGTTTTTGATCACAAAATAGGCTGGGCGACATGTGGTCGCCCAGCATTGTTACCCTTCAGACCCGATCAGGCCGCGTCCTCATCTTCGCCTTCGGCGTCGTTGTCGTTGTCCTCGTCGGACGCGAACGGAGCCTCCACCTCAAGGTCGGAGACGTACTCCCAGGCCTGGAGGCCATTCGGCTCAAGTCCACGGTTCACAATTTCCAGGCCGCGCCGCTCGCCATCGTTGATCGGATCTTCCCGGTACTCGTCCAACTCCTCCGGCGACATCTTGATCAGCAGGTAGGACTTCAGAATCGCTTCAACCGTCGGCAACTTGGCCGACTTCGATGACCGGTCGTTGCTGCTGCCTACCTCGGCGGGCTTGGAGCTGTTCCGCAGCGAAGCCTTCTCGTCCTTCTTCGCCTTGACGCGCTTGTAGACGCCCTCGATCCCGTTCATCCCCTTGATCTTGGCAGGAATGCGCGGGACCGGGATGTTCTTGCGCACAAAGTAGTTCATAACATAGCCGTACACGCGAACCCGGTTTTTGGTAGCGTCGGTGTTGTGGAAGATGCGGGTGGCGGCAGCGATGCTGGCGACTTTCTGAAAATTGGCCGCAGTCGCCTCTTGAACACGCTTGTTCTTCTGCAGGCACTCTGCGCTGCGCAATTCCTCGAACTGCTCGAAGTCGGCACAGACTTCGCGGATGATGCCGACCCCCAAAGCGATGGCCTGCTGCTTGACGCGGTGTGCTCCACGCTCATTTTTGCCGATTTCGCTGTTCATGTCGTCGGTGAAGGCGACGGGATTGTCGCGCATCTCTTTGTAGGCAGTCTCGATGTCACCGAAAATCTTTGCCAATGTAGCTCTCCATGAGTTTGTGTTGTGTGTTACACACACAGCCGTCGATGGGGGCAGCGCAGGATGCGACTCGAACAAGCCCGCGCTGCCGTCGCGCTCTAGGCCACGCCCTTCTCGATGAGGGCGCGGATGTCCTCGACGCGGTAAGCGCGGGCGCGCGGGCCGATGGCCACAGAGGGCGGGTAGATACCCTTGGCTTGGCCCGCGTAGAACGAGGAGCGGCTGATCGGGATGAGCTCGAGCACGCGCGAGAGGCGCATGAGACCGGTCGCCGGCAACGTCGGGGGCGTGGTGGGCGGCGTCTGGCCCGAGGGGGTATTGTCGTTAGCGTTCATGACTGTCTCCTGACGACCACGGGCTGCGTGGCCGTCCGAAGAAATGACCGCTTATGGAAGGTGGGTCAGGATTCTAAATGGAAATAGTTTTTCTCCTCGGAATTCCCGGTAAATCACTCAGAAGGCAAGGATTTCTGCTCTCGATTGCTGCCTTTGCGCGAGCGTCTCTTGTATGCCGGGACCGGGAGATCCAAGGCCGACCAGAACGCCGGGCTGTTCCAGCGTAGCTTGCCCGCATCATCGTGGCAGGCATCGTAGCCCGCCCTTGTGTAGCCGTGCTCGATGATCTTGGTACACGCACACACGCGATCCGGAGGATCGAACGTGCGTGGCTCCACGCCGCGAAGCGCGGTTGAAATTTCACGAGCAAAGGCCACTCGGTTCTTTGTCTTGTCATTTTTGGCATAAACGTTCTGCGTATAGAATAGTGTTCTGCCGAAGAGTTCGCGCAGTATGCCTGGCCGAAGGATGGCTGCCGAATTGGCACCTGCAATGGCATTCAGCAGAGTTTGCTTTTCTGTCAGTTTGATGGTGCTCGCTGCATACAGGAAGGGAATGCTTTTCTCGAATCTGCCGAGATAATGGTCTTTCAGGTTGGCGACGTTTGGGCCCTGACAGCCGCTTATTGCCATTTCTACGAGTACGTAAACCTCACAAGATCTCTTGACGCTAAGACGGTCGAGTATTGAATTAGATGCGGTTAAGCGGTAATGACAGTGGTCAATGGCGGCGATCATCGTTGTATCATACAGCTTGTCTCGCTGGATTCCGAACTCTTGGTAAACCAAATCCCATGCTAGAGTCCGTAAAATAGTTCTAAGCCCGCCGATTGGGTCGTACAGCTCATCGAAGAATGCTGGCGACAACCGGGTCAATCTTGGGTACGGGCGCTCCGTACTGTTTTGGCTGCCTGACTGTCTTTTGGCCGCCTGCTCCGCCCGGGCCAGCGTCGTTCCGATGGACAGCGCAACCAGTCGTCTACGGGGGGCCCATCCCTTGGGATCAAGCATCCAACCGCATAAGGCCGCGGCCAGCGCGTCCTTATGTCCCCTGAATGATCGATTTTCATGGAGGAGGATGCGACAGACCTGCGTGAGATCGAAACGGTGGTGAGCAATTTTGACGAAGCTGTCTTCCGAGGAGACGACCTCGTAGTGGCCTTTCCTCCAGGGGTAAGTCGTGACCGTCAGGCCGTCTGCGCTTTGTTGACGAGCCGCGATATCCCGTCCCGGGCTGGATTGCGTCATTTGCTGCTCCGGCATTGCCAAAACGCTCACATGGTACGAATTCAGACATCGTCCAGGTAGTTGGCCCAACGCTCCATCAATTCGCGCCGCCGTTCCAGGAGATCGCTGCGGGCGTAGGCAGCCTCGACCCGGTTCTCGACGGCGTGCGCGAGCGCCATTTCAGCAACCTCGCGCGGTAAGCTTGTGCGCTCGGCCGCCCAGTCGCGGAATGACGAGCGAAAACCGTGGGCTGTGGCTGCCAGACCGACGCGGCGTGCATCATCAGGAACAGGATGTTCCACAGAGGCCTATCGCCTGAACGATCAGGAAAGATGAGCTGCCTACTGGCGGCGAGTTCTCGAGCCCGAGCAAAGATTTCAAGGCTGCGCTTGCTCGGCGGCACGCGGTGATCACGCTTGGCCTTGATGCGTGCCGCTGGCGCTGTCCAGAGCTTCTCAGCGAGGTTGATCTCGTCCCAGCGCGCACCCAGCACCTCACTCGTGCGCGAGGCCGTCGGGATCAGATACAGGGCTAGGCGGCTCCCCTCCTCTGAGTCGGGCAGACTGAAACCCGAGCAGGAAGCCAGTCACTTCCGCGCTCGGTAAGGAGCGTGGTGCTCATTGGGGACAAAGGCTCACGGCGATATGAGTGATGCAGCGGCTGTAGGATTGCTCAGAGCTTCGGAAAAATGAAGCAGCCTTGCCTAACAGCCTACCGCTGCGATCTGGCCGACACGGTCCAAAGGAATGTGACACGATCCGGTCCCGTCCACGGGACACAAACTGGACACTGCGCCAGACATTCCAAGCTAAGTACTTGAAATGATTGGCGCGCCCTACGGGAATCGAACCCGTGTTTTCGCCGTGAAAGGGCGACGTCCTGGACCGCTAGACGAAGGGCGCTTGCGCGAGCGAGGCGTTCTATAATCGGCTTGGCCTGGGAGGGCAACGGGCCGCGCGCGGTCGCGCGGCTTGACGGGCGGGCGCGCGACCGGTTTGTCGCGGGTCCCACATCGGCGCGGGGCGGGCCGCGCGCGACCGCTTCCGCGAGAGGATCTGTGCAGCATGACGACCCGACACGATCGACCCAGCGGCCCGCGCTCCGCGCCGCCCGGCGCCGGACGGGGCCGCCCCGGCGGCTTCCGGCCGAGCGATCGGTCCGGCGACCGGCGCGGCGGCCCCGGGGGGCCTCGGGGCGGTCCGGACGATCCCGTCGTGCTGTACGGGTGGCACCCCGTCGTGCAGGCGCTCGGCAATTCGGGGCGACGGCTTCACCGGCTGCTCGCCACCGAGAACGGCGCGGCGCGCCTCGCCGAGGCGCTGGGAACGCTGCCGATCGTCCCGGAGATCGTGCGCCCGAACGCCATCAACGCGCTGCTGGGTCCGGACGCCGTGCACCAGGGTCTCTACCTCGAGGTGGATCCTCTGCCCGCGCCCGGTCTCGACGCCTTGCCCGAGGACGCGCTCCTGCTCGCCCTCGACCAGATCACCGATCCTCACAATGTCGGTGCCATCGTGCGTACCGCCGCGGCCTTCGGGGTGGCCGGGATCGTGACCACCCTGCGCCACTCGCCGAGCGCCACCGGCGTGCTGGCGAAATCGGCCTCCGGCGGCCTGGAGCACGTGCCGTTGATCACCGTGCGCAACCTCGCGGAGGCTCTGATCGAGCTCGGCGAGCGCGGCTTCACCCGGATCGGGCTCGATTCCGAGGCGGAGACCGAGCTCGACGCGGTCGGGCCCCGGCGCCCCGCCGTCGTCGTGCTGGGAGCCGAGGGCAAGGGGCTGCGCCAGCGCACCCGCGAGTGCTGCGACGTGCTCGCCCGCATCGCCTTCACGGGGGAGATCCGCAGCCTCAACGTCTCGAACGCCGCCGCGATCACGCTCTACGCCCTCAGCCGTCCCGCGCAGAGCTGACGGGCGAAGGATCTCAGCGCCAGAACGGCTTCACGTCGAGGAGATCCGCGTGCGTCTCCTCGGCGGCGGCGAGCAGGGTCCCGGTCTGCGCCTCGTTGTCGGCCGCGGTGAGCCCCGCGGCGAACAGGGCCGGCCCGCTCGCCGCCGTGCCGGGCGGCCCCTCGGCGAGGCCCGCCATCACGGTGTGCGCCGTCGCGAGGTCGTTCAGCGCGCCGAGATGGTCCTGCAGGTCCGAGAGGGCGGCCGTGAAGGCCTTGTGGCGCTTGCGCGCCGTCTTGTCGGGGAACAGCGAGGCGAAGAAATCGGCCCCGTAGCGCAGCTTCTTGCCCGCGATGCGCACCCGGTGGCGCGCCTCCGGGTCGAGCTTGGCGAGGTGGCGCCCGCGCTTGCGGATCCGCTTGCGGAAGCGCTCCAGCACGTCGGCGGCGAAGTCCCGGGCCGGCGCGTCGCGGGCGGCGTCGGCCCCCGTGCCCGTCCGCCAGGGTCCGGTCTCGAGCCAGCTCAGCAGGTCGAGGAGGAGGCCCCGCCACGCGGTCGAGGTCAGAACCTCGGCGACCTCCGCGTGGGCCCGGTCGCGATCGGCCGCGAGCCGCTCGGCGAGTTCCGGCAGGCCGGGCTCGCCGGGGCGGCGTGCCATCTCGTCGGGGAGGGTCGTCTCCAGGAAGACGTCGAGGTTGCGCGCCCGGCCGAAGGGCTCAGCCGCGCTCTTGATCGCCTGGCTGAGGCTCTCGGCGCGGGGATCGTGCGCGAGGACCGGCTTGAACAGGCTGAAGGCCGAGCGCAGCCGCCGCAGGGACACGCGGATCTGGTGGAGCGCCTCCGGGTCGCGGCTTGCCAGGAACACCGCCTCGTTGAGGCGCAGGTGGCGCAAGCAGGCCATCACGATCCGGCGGAAGGCATCGGCCGCGCTCGCATGCGCGGGCAGCACCACGGGCCCGGCCTTGCTGGGGGTCGAAAGACGGCCGTCGCGCAGGGCGAAGCCGCGCTCGCTCTTCGAGAGGGCACCGAGCCGCAAGGGCACCGTCTCGGACAGCGCCTGGGCGAGGGCGAACAGGTCGCCGGGCGTGCCGGATTCGAGTTCCAGCTCCAGCTCGCACAGGGGTGCGTCGCCCGCGGGCGTCTCGACGCGGCCCTCGTCGAGGGTCGCGCGGATCCGCGCGTCGCCGTGGGAGACGAGCCGCTCGGTGCGCATCACCACCGTGCTGAAGCACGGCGCGAGGGTCGCGTCCTTCGCGCTCCCGAGGACCTCCCACACCGGCGTGTCGGCAAAGGCCGCCGGATCGGGCTCGTCGCCCGAGATCGTGGTCTCCCATTCCGGCCGGTCGAACAGGCCGGCGGCGCCCGTTCCCGCGTCGGCCTTCACGGTCTGGATCCGCGCCTCGGCCTTGCGGCGCACGCGGAGCGTCAGGCCGGCCGCGCGGAGATCCTCGTCCGGCGTGTCGAAGTAGGTGGAGCGGAGGGCCGCAGGCTCGCCGTCTCCCTGGAGGAGCGGGTGAGACCCGAGAGCGGCGAGGTCAAGCCGGTCGCATTCCAGCTTCAGCTCGGTCTCGCGCGGTGTGCTCATGCCCGGTCACTCTCCTCGGTCTGCCCTGTCCGACCCCTCGTCGGCGAGGACCGGGCAACGCGAGCGGTGCCGGTCGTCGGGGCATTCTGTCATGCTTGGGCACGCCGCGCACGCGGTGCGCGCTGCACACCTCGCGCTCCGAGGACCAGACGGCCGGATGACCGTGCCCGCCGCAGAGGCCGGGGCGGCTCAGGCGTCGGCGGTGGCGCGGTTGCGGCGCGAGCAGGCGGCGTAGGCGGAGAGGTGCCGGCTGGCGCAGGCCGCCCAGCCGTGCAGGGCAGCGACCTTGCGGCCGGCCGCGGCGAGGCGCGCGCGCTCCCCGGGTTCGAGGGCGGCGCGGAAGGCGTCGGCGATCTTGCCCGCATCCTCCGGGTCGACGAGGCAGGCGTCGCTCCCGGCCAGAACCTCGGTGAAGGGTGCGCGCGCCGCGCCGACCACGGGCGTGCCGCAGGCCATGGCCTCGAGGACGCTCGGGCCGAACCCGCCTCGCAGGGCCGGCGCGGCGAGGATGTCGGCGAGCCGGTAGAAGCCCGGCATCTCGTCCTGCGGCACGAGGCCCGGCTGGATCACCGCACGGCCGATCCCGACCTCCAGCCCCGCCTGGTCGAGGGCGGCGCGGCAGCGGGCCTGGTAGCCGGCATGATCGAGGATCGAGCCGCCGCCCACCACGAGGAGTTGCGCCCGCGGACGCTCCGCCCGCAGGCGCAGGAAGGCCTCGATCACCGCGAGGGAATTGCGCCGCTCCTCGAAGCCGCCGACGCAGAGCACGACCGGTCCGGGACTGAGGCCCCAGCGCAGGCGCAGGGTCTCGTCCCCCGGCTCCGCCTGCGGACGGAACAGGGTCTGGTCGACGCCGTTGCCGACCACCAGCGCGGCGACGCCGTGGTCGCGGGCCAGAGCGTCCGCCGCCGACCGGCCGGCGCAGAGCAGGCGGCTCGCGTCGTAGATCGCCCGGTCCTGCCAGTAGGCGAGCTGCGGGTCGGCGAAGCTCTCGAGGTGATGGACGGTGCGCACGAAGGCGTGCACGAGACGGCGCCGGCCCAGGGTCGCGAGCGCGTTGCCGCCGATGCCGCACTGGGCGTGGAACACGTCGAAATCGCAGGCGGCCGGCGTCGCGAAGTGGCGCAGGTAATCCTCGATGCGGGCGCGCACGAGATCGGCCGTCGAACCGCCGACCCTGCGGGCCGCCACGGAGACGACGGGGCAGCGGGCGTTCCGGTAGAAGCCGCGGCCGGTCGGGTCGGGGGCGTGGACCACCGCCTCGTGCCCGAGGTCGCACAGGGCCTCGCCGACCGCGAGAGCGTGGGCGACGCTGCCGCGAGGGCTCGTCGAGGTCGCCAGGATCGCGATGCGCGCAGGTCCGCCCGGCATGGCTGCGTCGATTCCCTTCCCGGCCGGAGGAGCTGGCCGGAGAGCCCGGACCCGAGGCGGCGAGAGGGGCCGCGCGGGTCGTTCGGGCGACGACGCATCGTTCGTGCCGGTTCGATCTCGGGCACCGCGTGGCCGGACGCTCGGACGCAGTCTCGGCCGACGGCAGACGAGGGCCGCCGTGGTCCGGCCGGCTCGGTTCGAGATCGACGCGGACCGGTCCGCGAGGCCGGGCCCGCCTCTCACCGCCGCGCGGCGTCCTCCCGCGCCTCCCGCGGCGCATCGAGCGAGAGCAAATACTGCACGAGGGCGGCCTGCTCGGGCGGCGACACGCCGGCCTCGGCGTCGGCCCAGTAGGCGTGGCCCTCGCCGGTGACGCGGGCCGTCACCGCGCGCGGGCTGCCGCGGTTGGCCGCCACCACGCGCGCCCGCAGGTCCCGGTCGACGAGGGCGCGCAGGCTCTCGGCCGGGTCGGCCTGGACGGCCGGATCGAGAAGCGGGCCGATGCCGGGCTCGTGCGCCGGTCCCGGGCCGACGGCGACGCCGCCGTCGTGGAGATAGGGAGCGGATTCGGCGAGCCCGATCAGGTTCGGAACCTTGTAGCCGCCCGGCGTGCCGGCGTGCGCCCAGGCGAGCTGCATCTGGGCAAGGGCCTCGCCCGCCAGCGGAACGGGCAGCGTCGCCGTGCCCGGTGGCACCGGGAAGGGAGTGCCGGCGGCGTAGAGATCCGGCGGTCGCAGCGTCGCCTCCGTCCGGGCGAAGGCGCGGGCCCGGCTCGGCTCGGTACCGATCTCGGGAGCGGGAACCACCCGGTTGTTCGTGTAGGCCGGTCCGTCGTGGCAACCCGCGCAGCCCGCCCGCTCGAAGACCTGCCGGCCCCTGGCGAGCGTGTCCGCCGCAGCGGGCCTCGGCGGCGCCCGCAGGGCGTTCTGGAAGGCCGACATGGCGTCGTTGGCGTAGCCGACGGGCTCGCCGGGGCTCGTCGCGACGAGGCCGTTCGTGGTCACGGAGTTGGCGTTCGGAGCGCTCGGGAGCACGGCGTAGCTGTTGAGGCCGGGCGCGTCCGGTGTCGGGTCGGCCGCCCTCAGCACCTGCGAGGGCGTGCGGCCGCCCTGCGGGTCGAAGCGGAAGCTCGGGGACGGGGCCCGTTGCAGGAGTGTGCCGAGATAGACCTCCGGGTCGAGGCCGAACAGGAAGGGGGCGGCGTCGGCCTGGGCGGTGGTGTCGGAGTTCAGCGCGTGGACGTTGTTGTTGAGCGCCGAGAGGCCCCGGAACGGGCCGATGCCGGCATGCCCGCTCCAGCCGTAGGGATGCCCGTGCGCGGTGAAGCTCGACGGGATCGAGGTCGGGTTCGTCACGAGGTCTGGCGAGGAATCGAAGCTGCCGGGTGGCCAGCTCGCCGCCTGCACCTTGGCGGCGGCCTCCAGCGCCTCCGGATCGGGCAGGCGCTCGCGCGTGCCCGACCGCGTCGCGACGGTGCGGCCGGGGTCGGTCCGGAACGGGTCGAGGGAGGGTGTCGAGCCGTGCATGTAGTAGGCGGTGGTGTTGGCCGCGAGCGCCATCATCAGACCGACGTTGAGGTCGCGGTTCGGCGCGCCCTCCACCACCCGGCCGCTCGCCGGGTCGACCGCCGAATGGCAGAGCGCGCAGGTGATGCCCATGCGCACGTGGCCGCGGTCGTAGAAGGTTCGGATGCCGAGCGGGAACAGGCTGCCCTTCTCCACGTCGAGCCCGGTCGGGATCAGCTCGCCCACCCGGTAGGTCCGGTCGCCGACCGTCACGGGCCTGGCGACGCGCACCTCGAGATTCGCGGTGCCGCGGCCCGCGAGCAGGGTGAGCGCGCGCGAGACCTCGTAGAGGCTCAGCGCCCCGTCGAGCATGCCCATCACGTCGGTGAGGAAGACCTCGTTGCCGAAGGTCTCGCGGTAGAAGGCCTCGCGTCCGCGCCGGACCAGCGCGGCGTCGATCCGCACCGCGCCGGGCTCCGGCGAGGCGGCGGCGCGGCCGAGCACGTCGTAGGCCCCTTCCGGCGCGTTCCGTCCCGGGTTGGCGAGGTCGGCCTCGCTCGGCATCGGGGCGTGGCTGAAGCGGCCGAGGGCCGCGGCGAGCCCCCCGGCGCAGATCAGGATTCCGACGGCGGCAAGGGTTCGGCGGGGCCAGCCCATGAATGCGGGATACTCCGGGTTTGAGGGATCGCCCGGCACAACCGCTCCTGACCGGAGAAGGTTCAGGGCGCCGCGCGGGGCGCCAGCGACGACCTGCCGCGCCCGGAACTCGCGGCCGCGACGCCGGTAGGTCCGGTCAGGCGCGTCCCGCAGCCGGGACGCCATCCCATGGAGGCGCGATCCACCCATGATGCCACGCTTCAGCCGCCGGGCCGGCCTGTTTCCGGCCGCCCTCGCCGCCCCGGTCCTCCTCGCCGCGACGCTGGCGCTCGCCGAGGAGAAGCCCTCGCCGCCCTCGAAGACCGGCGACGCGATGCCGCCCGTCGAGCTCACGGTCGATCTCGACGGCGACAAGCCGCGCTGCAGCCCGGCCGAGCTGCGCCTGCCGGCGCAGACGAATGTCGAGCTGAAGGTGGTCAACCGGGCCGACCGGCCGGTGACGCTGACGGCACCCGGCCAGTTCGAGAACCGCAACGTGCTCCACGCCGACGGCGACCTCGTCCACGTGATGAGCAACGAGGGTTACCTCGTGAAGCAGGGCGGCAAGGGCACCCTCAAGCTCAGGACGCTCGCGGCCGGCGAGTACCCCTACGCCTGCACGAGCGTGCAGAACCAGGATGCGCCCTTCCGGGGCAAGCTCATCCTCGCCCCCTCGGCCGGCTGAGCGTCCTCGCGCCCGGCGGAGGCGGCGCGGGGCCTCATGCCTCAGCCGGGGTCCCGCCCGCACCGCGCCGGGGCCGCAGGCTGAGGAACAGGTAATAGCCCGTCAGGCTCGTCGCGGCCTGCGCGGCGCGTGGCCGGAAATCCGGCGGCGCCTCGCGCATGTCCGCGATCGTGCCCGCGTAGGACCATCCCTCCACGAAGCCGGGCAGGGGTTGGTCCTGGCGGACGGCGCAGCAGAGACCGCAATCCGGCTCCTTGGCGAAGAGGCTGTAGGACAGGAACGATCCCTCCTCGTCGGGCATCCCGGGGTCCTTCGCTGCTGGAATCGTCACGCCAGACCCGCGCGCTGGCGCGCGGCGCGTCCGCCGTCCGGGAGGGACGGCGCGTCAGCCTCGTAGCAAGGATCCGGCCAGCCGCTACGCTTCGCCGCGCAGAAGATGCAGGCTGAACAGGCCGTCCGGATCGAGCCAGCAGCGCACGGGCTCCCAACCCGCATCCGCGGCCATCTCCTGGAAGATGCCCGGCGCGTAGCGGTAGGCGCAGCCCGTGCGGACGCTCTCGCCCTGGGCGAAATCCACCGTCTCGGTTCCGACCCGGAGCGAGCCCGCCCGCTCGGCCACGAGGTGGGTCTCCACCCGGAACGGGTCGAGCAGCACCCGAGCCTCGTGCCGGAAGTCCTCCGGCGTGAGGGGAGCGTTGGCCTCTTCCCCGTCCGGTGCGGCCTGGCCGGAGGCCGCTTCCCCGTTGGCGCGGACGAGGCGATGGAGGACGTTGAGGTGGAAGGCGGCCATCAGCCCGCCGTCGTCCGCGTGCGCTCGCAGCAGGCTCTCGGTGTCGCCGTTCGGATCCGTACCGACGAGGAGCCAGCCGCGGCCGAGGATCGCGCGGGCCCGTTCCAGGAAGTCGGCGAGTTCGGCCGGGGCGAGGTTGCCGACGGTGGCACCGAGGCAGGTGCCGAGCCGGTTCTCCGCCAGAGGGCCGCCCACGGCCGGCGGCGCCTCGCTGTCGAGGGAGAGGATCTCCGGCGGGTGCGGGCGTTCGAGGGCTTCGAGCAACGCGTCGAGGACCTGTGCCGGGGCGCTCCCGAACAGGAGGATCCTGGCCTCCGGCCCGACCAGGGTCGCGACCTCCTCCGAGACCCGCGCGAGGAGCGCGGCCTCGCGGCCGGCGGCGTAGCGGTCGGGGCCCGCATCGGCCCGCGCCATCAGGTCGGCGCCGGCCTCGTCCTGGAGGCATGCCGGAGGCAGGCTCTTCTCGGGTCGCGACAGACCCTGCGAGATGGTCTTCAGGAAGGATGCATCCGCCTCCGCCGAATCGGTGTCTGCCGGATCCGCGGTGTCGTCGCCGCCGGCCTGGGACTCGACGATGCAGTGCGGGGCCTCGACGGCCTCGCCGGAGCGGGGAGCCCAGCGGTTCAACCAGACCGGCTCGGCGGGGACGGGCGATTCGAACTCGTGACGCATGGGGTGGTTCCGCGCTGGAATTCAGGTCTCCGGCAGGGATCCGAAGGCGCGGGACTGTATCAACCCGAGACGAGGGGTATCTAACACTCGTTAAAGTCTTGATGCGAAACGAGGTGTTTTCCTCTGGAGAATTCGGATTTTTCGCCCCGTACGCTTGCTGACATGAGGCGGAAGCACAGAGATGAGCGGCAGGCGGGCTCTCGCCGCCCCAAGCCAGGGGGCAGACGAATGATGAATTTTGTGTTACGGACTTCCGCCGCATTCAAGTGATGAGACGAGCGGGTTCTTCCAGTTTGGCCTGTACGACCTCTAATGTGAAGACGCCGAAGCCCGCTGCCCCGATGATCTCCCGAATCGCCTCCTCCCTCCGGTCCCGTGTGCGTCCGATGCGCGCTCTCCTGCGGGGCGCCGCCGTTCTGATCGGCCTGAGCGCCCTGCCGACCGCCGTGCTCGCCTACGCCGACCTCCTGCCAGAGGGCTTCGACCTCGCGATCCTCGGCTTCGAGGTCTCGCCGTCCGTCGATCTGCCCCACGTCCGGGAGCAGCTCACCTCCGGTGGCCCCCTGCGGATCGTGGCCTTCGGCTCCTCCTCGACGGAGGGCATCGGCGCGAGCAGCCCGGCGGCCTCCTACCCGGCCCGCCTCCAGGCCGATCTCAACCGCGTCCTGCCGCATCTCGCCGGCGGGGTGACGGTGGTGAACCGCGGCGTCGGCGGCGAGCACGTGGACGACATGATGCGCCGGCTCGACCGCGACGTGATCGCCGCCAAGCCGCATCTCGTGATCTGGCAGACGGGCAGCAACGACCCGCTTCGCGGGGTGGACCTCGACCATTTCCGCGAGGCGACCGTGACGGGCCTGCGTGCCATGCGGGAGGCCGGCATCGACGTGGTGCTGATGGAGCCCCAGTGGTGCCCGAAGTTCGACGCGACACCGGGCTCCTACCGCTTCCGCGACGCGGTGCGCGAGATCGGTGCCGAGATGGACGTGCCCGTGATCCGGCGCTCGGAGCTGATGCGCAGCTGGATCGACGAGGCGCGCCTGACCCGCAAGGAGCTGTTCGCCGCCGACGGCCTCCACATGGCCGACCGGGGCTACGCCCTCCTCGCGCGGGCGGCGGCCGACGAGATCATCCGCGACGCCGGTCCCGTGAAGGTCGCCGCCGCGGAGTAATCGTTTCGCGCTTGGGCCTCAGCCGTTGCGGTCCTGTCGAAATTGCGCCGGGCGCCCGCGTGGTCGTGGTACTGCTCGGTCTGGACGTAGCGCCCGTCGAGGCCACGCTCGTCGCTGTGGCGGGACTTGTCGCGGTTGCTGAGCACGCTGTTCTCCGGAAGGATTCCCTCCGGCAGTTCCGTCATCGCCCCGGTGCCCGTGCCCTTGCCCTGCGCGCCCGGACCCATGTTGTGCCTGTCGGCCTTCGCCATCTCGTCTCTCCTCGGTTGGTGATCGGATAAAGCGGCCCGCACCGGCTCAGCGCGACCGCGCGGCCGGTGGCTCCCGCGCCTCACACTGCGCGAACGCCTGCTCGGCCGTCTCGGTAAGGTGCACGCCGCCGCCGACGGCGCCGGCCCAGGTGACAGGGAGCGCGGGGGCGTGTCCCTGCGCGTCCGGGTCGTCCCCGATCCGGCCGCCAGCGACCCGCTCGACCGTGCCGACATGGCGCCCGTCGACACCGACCACGTCCATCCGTTCCCGGATACGCGCCGCCCCGGCCTCCGGTAGGGTCCGGGCTGCCGCCGGCAGGATCGCCGCCGCGCAGAGCGTCCGGGCGGCGGCGAAGTCAGCGGGGACGTGGCGCGGCACGCGCGTCATCGATGGGACTCCTGGGGAGCGGGGTTGCCGAGCCTGTCGGCGGAGGGTCGGACCTGCGCGGCCGACCTCGCGACGAGGCCGTCCGGCGGGGTGGTGCCGTGCGTCTGACCAACGTCGCAGGCTAGTGGCGGTTTCAGCTTGGCTGCTCGACGAGTCGATCCGTCGTCGACGGAGCGGACCGACAGTCAAGCTCGGTACGGCATGGCAGTATCCTGGGCTTTCGACCTTCCGAAGCTCCGGAACAGGCTGAGATCGACCACGGTTGCTCCTCCGGAAATGCGTGGAAGATCTTCAGGAAGGGGCCATCTCATGAGGTCGATCTGTTGGCGCATCGCCACGGGACCGTGCGCATGAGAGACTTGCACGACCAAATCGTCGTCATCACCGGAGCGTCGAGCGGCATCGGGCGGGCGGCGGCGCTCGCCTTCGCGGACCGGGGCGCTCGCCTCGCACTCGCCGCGCGCAGGCCGGAGGCCCTGGACTCGATCGCCGCAGCCTGCCGGGCGCGCGGGGCGGACGCCGTCGCGGTCTCCACCGACGTCACCGACCCGCAGGCCGTCGAACGGCTCGCGCGGCGCGCCGAGGAGGCGTTCGGGCGGATCGACGTCTGGATCAACAATGCCGGCACCGGCGTGTTCGGGCCCTACCAGGACGCGCCCCTCGACCTTCATCGCCGCACCGTCGAGATCAACCTGCTCGGCGGCATGTACGGCGCCTACGCCGCCCTGCCCCGCTTCCTGCGCCAGGGACACGGCACGCTCATCACCAACATCTCGCTCGGCGGCTGGGCGCCGGCGCCCTTCGCGGCGGCCTATTCGGCGAGCAAGTTCGGGCTGCGTGCCTTCACGGCGAGCCTGCGCCAGGAAGTCCGACGCCACCCCGGCATCCATGTCTGCTCGGTCTTCCCGGCCATGGTGGACACGCCGGGCCTGGAGCACGGCGCCAACGTGTCCGGGCGCCAGATCGACACCGGGCCCCTCGTCTACGCCCCGGAAGAGGTCGCCGAGACCTTCGTGCGCCTCGTCCGCCATCCCCGCGACGAGGTCGCGGTCGGCTGGCCGGCCCGGGCGGCGCAGGTTGCCTACGCCCTCGCCCCCGGTCCGACCGAGCACCTCACCGGCGCGGCGATCCACCGGATGCTCGACCGGGCCAAGCCCGCCCGCCACAGCTACGGCGCCATCCGCCGCCCCCTCGACGACGCGCCCCGCATCGCCGGCGGCTGGCGGGCGCGGCACGGCGTTCCCTCCGCCCGCACGCTCAGCCTGACGGGCCTCGCTATCCTCGGCGGTGCGACGCTCGTCGCACTCGGGAGCGCGGCGGCTCGCGCCGGGCGCTGAAGCAGAAAAGTTGCGGTCGATGCGAAACCAACCCGACAGCTTGTCCGTAACAGGTCTCGGCCGGCCGAATACATCATTCTGAAGTTGAGGCGAGGCAGCGGATCCGCATCGCGGGTTGCGCTGCTTGTCTTGGCGCGGCCGCCCACTTCGGGAGCCGACCGTGACCGCCGACGCCCCGCCCGTCCCCTTCGGCTCCTACCAGCACCTGTGCCGGGTGCTCGCCGCTTCGGGGGTCGTCGGCACGTGGTCGTGGTTCGAGAACGGGGATCGCTGCGTGCTCGACGCGGGCGCTGCCAGCCTCCTCGGGGGCGCCCCCGACCTGGCCGGACGATCGCTGAGCCCGCACCGGGCGCGCGCACGTCTGCACCCCGACGATCGGGAGAGGGTGCTCGCCCGCTTCACCGAGGCTTGCCGGAGCGGCGGCCCGTTCGTCGTGCCGTACCGCATCCTCCTGCCGGACGGGGGTGTGCGCGCGCTCCTGGACCGCGGCCGGATCTTCCGCGGCGATGGCGGCGCGCCCGGGCACGGGCACGGTCTCCTCCTCGATCCCGGCGAGAGCGACCGCGAGGAGGCCGGTGCCGCCGGGCCGCTGGAGCAGGCGGCCGCCCAGGCCATAGCCTGCCGCCGCTCGATCGATCGGCTCGGCGCCACGGCGCTGCGGCCGGTGATCGACCGCCTCCTCCTGCGCATCGCCCAGGAAATGGTCCGCCGCGAGCGCAGCTTCCTGCACTGAGACGGAACCAGGGCCGCTGCCGCGCCTCAGGCGGGCAGCGAGAGGGCGGCGCGGGCCTCGGCGGGTGTGGCCGGGCGGCGACCGTGGCGCTCGATCGCCTCGACCGCGAGCCGCACGAGCTCGGCGTTGCTCGCCGCGAGCCGCGTCTTGGTGATCCGGATGTTGTCCTCCAGCCCCGTGCGCACGGCATCCGCCCCGCGGGCGAGCGCCCAGTCCATCACCGCCGCCTGGTTGCGGCCGATCCCGGCGGCCGTCCAGGTCGCCCGCGGCAGCACCCGCCGCAGCTCGGCGAGCAGGATGTCGAGGAGGTGCTCCTCGGCGGGCATCGCGTTCTGCACGCCCATCACGAACTGCACGTGCGGCCGCTCGTCGACGAGCCCCGCCTCCGCGAGGCGCTTCGCGCCGTGCAGGTGCGACAGGTCGAAGATCTCGATCTCCGGGCGCACGCCGAATGCCCGCATCCGGCCGGCGAGGTCGGTGACGAGGCTCGCGTGGTTCTCGTAGACGATGGTGGGGAAGTTCACCGAGCCCGTCGAGAGGGAGGCCATGTCCGGCCGGTGCATCAGCGGCAGGCCGCGGGCGGCCGGGTCGCGCCCGCGCCCGCCGGTGGAGAACTGCACGATCATGCCGGGGCAATGCCGGCGCAGGCCCTCCTGCACGGCGGCGAACCTGTCGGGATCGGAGGACGGGCTCTCGTCGTCGTCGCGCACGTGGATGTGGGCCAGCGTCGCGCCGGCCTCGAAGGCCTCATGGGTCGACGCGATCTGCTCGGCGACCGTGACGGGCAGGGCCGGATTGTCCGACTTGCGGGGCACCGAGCCGGTGATGGCGACGGCGACGACGACGGGCTTCATCATGATCTCACGGTCCTCGCTGGTCACGCCTGCCCCCGGGCCGCACTAGCCGCGGCAGGCGGACAACGCCAACCCTCGGGCTCGCGCTCCGGCATGAGGACCGGGCCGGTTCGTCACCGGAAATCGCCGCGCGGGCGGCGCGGCGAGGCGGCGGCCCCGTGACAGGGGCGCGGTTTCGCGCCACACTCCGGCATGGGCGCGCGGCACAAGAACGGCCCGCGCCGCCGGGGGCGGGCAGCGGATGGTGCCATGCCGAGATTCTATTTCGACGTCCGGACCCCGTCGGGGGTCGTGTGCCTCGACCACGAGGGCCTCGACTGCGCCGACGCCTCGGCCGCCCTCATGGAGGCCCGCCACGGCGCCCGCTTCGTGACGCCGGAGGAGGGTGCGGGCAACCCCCTCTTCAGCGGGTATCGCTTCACGGTGGCCGACGAGGCGCACCGCTTCCTGTTCACCGTGCCCTTCACGGAGCTGGAGCCCGACGGCGCAGCGGCGCCCGCGCCGTCTGCCGGCAGGACGCAGAGCAAGCGGGCGCGGCACTTGTCCTGACGCGTCGCGCGGGGAGCCTCCCGCCGGGCCGGCGCGGGAGCGCCCCGAGGCGTCGCGAGAGCCACGGGGAGATCGGCGTGTCCTATCGTCCGGACTTCATCGAGATCGAGACCCGGCTCGGCGCGCACAACTACAAGCCCCTCGACGTGGTGCTGACCGAGGGCCGGGGCGTCTGGGTCACCGATACCGACGGCCGGCGCTACCTCGACTGCCTCTCGGCCTACTCGGCGGTGAACCAGGGTCACTGCCATCCGGCCATCCTCGCGGCGCTGACCGCGCAGGCCGGGCGCCTCGCCATCACCTCGCGGGCCTTCCGCAACGACCAGCTCGGCCCGTTCTATGAGGAGCTCGCCGCGCTGACCGGCTCCCACAAGGTGCTGCCGATGAACAGCGGCGCCGAGGCCGTCGAGACCGCCATCAAGGCGGTGCGCAAGTGGGGCTACGAGGTGAAGGGCGTGCCCGAGGGCGCGGCCGAGATCGTGGTCTGCGCGGGCAACTTTCACGGCCGCACCCTCGGTGTCGTCTCCTTCTCGACGGATCCCGATGCCCGCGGCGGCTTCGGCCCGTTCCTGCCCGGTTTCACGGTGGTGCCTTTCGGCGACGCGCGGGCGCTCGAGGCCGCGATCAGCCCGAACACCGTGGCCTTCCTCGTGGAGCCGATCCAGGGTGAGGCCGGCGTCATCATCCCGCCCGCCGGCTACCTCGCGGCGGTGCGCGAGATCTGCACCCGCAACCGGGTCATCCTGATCCTCGACGAGATCCAGACCGGGCTCGGCCGCACGGGGCGGCTCCTGGCGGAGGAGCACGAGGGGATCGTGGCCGACGTGACCCTGGTGGGCAAGGCGCTCGGCGGCGGCTTCTACCCGATCTCGGCGGTGCTCTCGACCACCGAGGTGCTGGGCGTCCTGAAGCCGGGGCAGCACGGCAGCACCTTCGGCGGCAACCCCCTCGCCTGCGCGGTGGCACGGGCGGCGCTGCGGGTCCTGGTCGAGGAAGGCATGATCGAGAACGCGGCGGTGAACGGCGCCTATTTCCTCGAGCGGCTCGCGGCCCTGCGCAGCGACCGCATCCGCGAGGCGCGCGGACGGGGCCTGATGCTGGCGCTGGAGTTCCATTCCGACGCGGGCGGCGCCCGACCCGTCGTCGAGGGGCTGAAGGCCCGCGGCGTGCTCGCCAAGGACACGCACGAGCACACGGTGCGCCTGACGCCGCCCCTCGTGATCACCCGCGAGGAGATCGACTGGGCCATGGAGCGGATCGAGGCGACCCTGCGGGACTCCGGTCCCGCGCTCAGAACTTGAAGACCGAGCCGGCGGCCGACTTCGCGGCCTGCTTCGCGTCGCGGGCCGCCTCCAGGCGCTCGATCTCCCGCCGCAGGAGCGCGATGCGCTCGCCGAGCTCCTCGACCGAGAAGTCGTCGAGCTTCTGCCCGATCTCGTGGGCCGCCGCGCGGCGCACCGGAAACATCTCGTCGTCCATCGTCCGACCCCCGTCCGAACCGATCAGCGTCCCTATCTGGGGCCGCGCCGGCTCCGGTCAAACCGGCCGCGCCTCCGCGAGTCCGCCGAGCGCCCCGCCCCGCGGGCGAGAGACGTCCCTGGCGATGTCCTGGGGGAGATCCTTCACGAAATGCGGGAGGAAGCTCGTCATGACGGCGGCCGGGATGTCGAGGGGCCGGTAGCGCACCGTGTCCACGAACATCAGGGACTGCTCGCCGCGGCCCAGGAGGCCCTGCGTCCGGCTGTGGATCTCGTGGGCGAGCGTCACGAATTTGCGATTGTAGCTCGCGATCCGGATGCGGACGTAGATCGGCTCGAACTCCCGCGCCTCCCGCCGGAAGTCGTGGTTGAAGGAGCGGGTCAGGATGTAGAAGTTCGTCGTCGCGAGGTCGAAATCCGGCATGCAGGCGTGGAAGAACAGCTCCCGCGCCTTGCCGACCCAGCGGAAGTAATTGGCGAAGTAGACGTTCCCGACCGAGTTGGTGTCGTCGTAGGTCGGCAGGAGCTGGAGCACGAACCAGGGGCCGTCGAACCCGTGCGAGGCCACCGTGTCCTCGCGGGGCACGACGAGGGTCGGGATCCCGGCCGCCTCCGGTGCGGAAGCCGGCGCCGCCTCCCCGGCCCTGCGGCCGGCGAACAGGTTGCCGAGCGCGGGCAGGGCCGCCACCGCGCCGACGAGGGGGGCGATCGCCAGCAGCCCCCCGGCGGGGGAGACGTAGCCGATGAGGAAGATGAGCGCCGAGGCGGCGCCGATCATCGCGCACAGGACCCCGTCATAGGCCGGACGCGCGCCCAGCGCCTCGCAGGCCAGGCACAGCGTCGCACCCACGAACAGCGTCGCGAAGGGCAGCATCAGGTACATCATCGAGAGATTCGCCGCGATCATCCCGGCGGCGATCGCGCCGGCGGCGATCAGGGTCCAGAGCGGCGAGGCGACGAGGCCCGCCGGCAGGAAGGCGAGGAGCGGGCTCTCGCTGCGCCGGGTCACCGAGATCAGAAGCCAGCGGGTCGCGCAGTAGAAGCTGTCGATCGTCGAGGCCGCCGCGATGGCGGCCCAGACGAGGAAAGCCGCGGTGATCGTCGGGTCGCCGAGGCGGGACAGCCCCTGCGCCACCGCCTGCTGCGCTTCCGGGATGCCGTCCGCGGACGGGACCGGGATGCCCTGCCCCGCGAGCGCGGCGAGAGCTCCGTTGAGGACGAGGAGGCCGAGGAACAGAAGGCCGCCGACCCCGTAGGCCGCGCGGACCGAGCCGCCCTCCCGGTGGATCGCCACCACCCGCTGCCAGTGCTGCACGTCGCTCCAGGGACCGAGCAGAAAACCCATGAGGCAGGGCAGCATCAGCCCGTAGAAGCGCTCGTCGAAGTCGGCGAGGGGGACGGCCGCCGAGGGAGCGCCCCGGGCGAGGCCGTGCGCCGCGAGGAGGGCCGCCCCGACCCCGACCACGAGGTAGGCGCCGTGCAGCCGGCGCAGCGCCCCGATCGAGGCGGCGTGGCCCGAGGCCGCCGCGAGGAGGATGAGCAGCACGGCGCCGAGCAGCGCGCCGCTGCCGAACAGGGGCAGGAGCAGGTGGGCGCACAGCCCGTAGATCGTGAGCGCGAGGGCGGCGAGCTGGCAGGCGAGCAGGAGCCCGGTGTAGCGGCCCTCGACCGCCCTGAGGATCTCGGCCGGGTTGCGACCGGGCGCGCCGAGCACGTGCCCGAACAGGTACAGCCCCGCCGCGTTCGGCAGCGCGAAGGCGGCCAGGCCCAGCCAGCCGTACGTCACGGTGACGTGGATCGCGTAGAAGAAGCCGAGGCCCCAGAGCCAGGACAGGCCGATCGTCGGCGCCCAGGCGAGGGATCGGAGGAGACGAGATCTCTCGGCTGAGCTCATGGGGCAACCTGACCGTGCAGGCGCCATCATGGCCCCTCGCCGCGGCGAGGTCCATTTCCGTACCGCCACACCGATCGGGGCGCGCATCGCCCGGGCGATTTGCCGCGGTGCGCGCCGGACGGATCGGGCCCCGGGGAGTCGCCCCGCGGAGGAGCGGGGGAATCCGCACAAGTGCCCGAAAGGATTAATCCCTCCGGCTCAGCGCCCCGCGACCAGCCGGGGTTGGGTCTCGCTGCGGGGCGGGGCCGGGAAGAGCCTGTGGAAATCTTCCGGCACCCGCTCGATCAGGCCTGGGATCTCGGCCGCCGGCCGCGCCGGGCTGATCAGGAAGCCCTGTATGTCACTGCAATTGCGCACCCGCAGAACCTGCGCCTGCTCGGCCGTCTCGACGCCCTCCGCCGTGACGGCGATCGAGAGCTTCTGGGCGATGGCGAGGATCGCCTCGATCACCGCGAGGTTGCCGTCCTCGCCGTCGATGTCGCGCACGAAGGAGCGGTCGATCTTGATCTTGTCGACGGGGAACTTGGCGAGATAGCTCAGGGACGAGTAGCCCGTCCCGAAATCGTCGAGGGCGATGCGGATCCCGCGCGAGCGCAGCTCGTGCAGGTTCGCCATGGTAATCGCGGTCTTGTCGAGGAACACCGACTCGGTGATCTCGATCTCAAGCCGTCCCGGCTCCAGCCCCGTCGCCTGCAGCGCCGCCGCGATGTCGCGCAGGAACTCGCTCGTGCGGAACTGGATCGGCGAGATGTTGACCGCGACCCGGATCTGGCCCGGCCAGCGCGCCGCCTCGCGGCAGGCGGCCATGAGGGCGAAGCGGCCGATCGCCACGATCATCCCGGTCGCCTCGGCCACGGGGATGAACTCGGCTGGCGTCACGAAGCCCCGGGTCGGGCTGCGCCAGCGCAGGAGCGCCTCGAAGCCGACCACGCGCCCGTCCCGCAGGGAGGTCAGCGGCTGGTAGTGCAGCTCGAACTCGTCGCGCTGAAGGGCGAGCTTGAGGTCGGCCTCCAGCTCCCGGCGGGTGCGCTGGGTGATCTCGAGGTCGCGCTCGAACAGGTGGAAGGTGCCCTTGCCCCGCGCCTTGGCCCGGTAGAGGGCGAGATCGGCCTTGCGCAGCAGGCTCTCGGGGTCGAGGGCGTCGTGCGGGGTCATCGCGATGCCGACGCTGACACCGATCTCGGCCGCGAGCGCGTCGATCCGGTAGGGCGCGCTCACCGCCGCGATGATCGAGCGGGCGAGGACGCTGGCCTCGAACGCTCCGGCGCAGCGGTGCAGCACGGCGAACTCGTCGCCGCCGAGCCGGAAGATCCAGGTGTCCTCGGCGGCGAAGGGCTGCAGGCGCTGGGCGACGCTGCGCAGCAGCTGGTCGCCCGCCCCGTGCCCGAAGGAGTCGTTGACGGTCTTGAACCCGTCGAGGTCGAGGTAGAGCAGCGCGCAGGGCGCACCGGTTCCCGCCGCCCGGTCGCACTCGGCGCTCGCCAGATCGTGGAAGAGCGTGCGGTTGGCGAGCCCCGTGAGCGGGTCGTAGCTCGCCAGGAAGGCGATGCGCGCCTCCGAGATGCGGCTCGCGGTGACGTCCGAGCCGACGCCGCGGAAGCCGGCGAGGCGGCCGGTCCTGTCGAGGACCGGCTTGCCGCTGAGCTTCCACCAGCGCGTGCCCTCGCGGAAGGGCAACTCGACGACGAGGTCCTGGAAGGGCGTGCCCTCGTGCAGGTGCGCGACGACCTCCGCCGCACCGCTGCCCTGGCGCCCCCCCTCCCCGCAGGCGAGGAGATCCCGGAAGGGCAGCCCCTGCAGGGCCGCCGCGGAGCGCCCAGCCACCTGCGCGACCCGCTCGGAGACGTGGTCGAAGCGCCCGTCGCGGTCGGTCTCCCACAGCCAGTCGCTGGTGCTCGCCTCGAACTCGCGCAGCAGCAGGCCGATGGTCTGGTTCTGGTCACTCACGCGCACGCGGTCGAGGATGCGCTGGAAGGACAGCAGGCTCATGTGCCGGACGCTGAACAGCACGAAGGCCGCGTAGATCGCGAGGAGCACGGCGATGCTCGCCGCCACGGTGTCGCCGCTCGTCGCCAGGGCGATGAAGCTGCCGAGCACCACGGGCACCGCGAAGAGCAGCGACACCGACAGGATCGGGCCCAGCGTGTAGGCGTCCGAGATCAGCCCCGCCGCGATCGCCACGACGATCATCCGATGGTCGGCGTCGGCTGGCGGGAAGAGCACCATCGGCATGGTGCTCCAGCTCATGCCGATGGTGAGCGCGATCGCCCCCGAGACGCGGTAGCCGCGCCCGATCTCGGCCTCGCTCGGCGTGCCGGCGAAGTGGCCGCGGAACCGCCAGGCGAGTGCGATGGCGGCGGAGCTCGCGATCCCGATCACCACGAGGAGGCCGATCAGGTAGGCGCGCGGGGCCGTGCCCCAGAACAGGCCGACCACCGTCAGCGCGACGGCGGCGTGGGTGAGCGCCGAGTACTTGGCGAGCTTCAGAGTCTCGACGAGCAGGCCCGAGCGCGTCTCCTGCATGTAGCGGGCGAGCGTCGCGGCGGACGTCACCCCGGCCTCCGGGATGACGGGCTCGCCCGGCCTGACCCGCCGGCCGCGGCGGAGCCGCATCGCGCGGCGCCGCGGCGCCGCGGCGTCCGGCGGGTGCGCCGGGCGCACAGGGTCCGGCGGCCTCGTCACGGCTCGGGATGCCGGCGGGGCGACACGGTCATGCCGACGCCGCCGTGCGGCCGCAGGGTGACCTTGAAGCGCGTCTCGGGCCGCGCGGCGGCGGCCCGGGTCACCCGGAAGGCGGGCAGGAGCTCGGCGAGGATCGCGAGGCACTCGGTCATCGCGAAGCCCATGCCGATACAGACCCGGGGACCGGCGCCGAACGGGATGTAGGCGTAGCGGTCGCGGGCCCCGCTCTCGGCCGGGCCGAAACGGTCCGGGTCGAAGCGCTCGGGCTGCGACCAGAGGCGGGCATGGCGATGCACGGCGTAGACCGGAACGTGCACCGAGCGGCCCGCGGGGATGCGGGCCCCGCCGAGGCGGATCTCGGAGAGCGTCTTGCGCACGATCAGGGGGGCGGGGGGATAGAGGCGCATCACCTCCATCACGACCTGCCGCGTGTAGGCGAGAGCCTCGAGGTTCGGACCCCCGCCGGGGGCCACGGGAGCGCCCGCCATCTCGGCGAGCACCCGCGCCTCGATCTCGGGGTGCTCCGCGAGCAGCCAGAAGGTCCAGGCCAGCACGATCGCGGTGGTCTCGTGACCCGCCGCGATGAAGGTCAGGAGGTTGTCGACGAGGCTGTCGTCCGGCATCCCTTCCCCGGTCTCGGGGTCGCGGGCCTGCAGCATCAGCCCGAGGAGATCGTCCCCGCACCGCCCGCTCCGGCGCCGGTCGGCGATCCCCCGCGCGATCGTGCCGCGCAGGTAGCGGGCGGCGGCGGCCCCGCGCACGCAGCCCGGATGCGGCGCCCAGGCGGGCGCGCCGAGAAGGCTCAGGGCCATCTTCCAGGTGGTCTGGTCGAGATAGGCGTTCATCGCCCGTCCGAAGCGCGCGACGTCGACGCCGTGATCGCCGGCCATCATGGTCGCGACGATGATGTCGAAGGTCGTGCGCATCATCTCCGCCAGCATGTCGACGGAGGCCGGGCCGCGCGCCAGCCAGCGTGCCCTGGTCTCGGCGCCGGCCGCGCTCATGGCCGGAACGAAGGCGCGGAGGCGGTCGTGCCGGAACACGGGCGCCGCGATCCGGCGCTGATGGCGCCAGCGCTCGCCGTCCGAGGTGAGGATGCCCCGGCCGAGAGCCTGCGACAGGGATCGGGTCAGGAACTCCTCCCGTCCGAGCGCGGCCGCCTGATCGACCAGCAGCGAGCGGATCAGCGCGGGATCGCTCACGAAGACGGTCCGGCGGCCGATGAAGCGCGCCTCGACGATCCCGTCGCGGTAGACCTCCGCGGGCCACGCCTCGATCAGGTTCCGCACGACCGTGCGGATCAGGCGCGGGAAGCCCGCCGCCTCGGCCACGACATCCCGAAGGCCCGGCGCCGCGCCGATCGGGTATCCTGCCGCTGAATCGTACTGCATCCGAGAAATCCCGGCTTCGAGATCCCGAAGGTTCCAGATGCTGCTTGCCGCGCCGTTAAGCGCGTCCCTCGAATACGAGTCTTGCAGACATTTTCTGTTCAAAGTGCGCGACGCGGATGTTCCTGATTGCTCATCGGCGTCGGCCCGACCCGCGCTCGGCTCCCACCTTGAACGCGAACGGCGGCCGGGCGCGTTCGCGCCCGGCC
>NZ_BJZU01000030.1 GCF_007992195.1 Methylobacterium oxalidis
GCACCTGGGCCGGCGTCGGCTTCTCGACAGTGTCGGCGGGCGGGGCGGCCGGCTGGGCGAGGCCGGAGAGCGAGGCGTGAACCGCGTGGATCAGGGCCGGGATGTCGGCGGCAGCCACATGATTGCGCGCAACGTATGCCGAAACGACTTGTGCCGATAGTTCGATGAACTGATCGTGCGCAAGTGAAGACGTTTCTTCTGGTTCCATCGGCTACTCCTTGATCGCCTACGTACTTCGCCGCAAACTCACGCGAATGCAAGCGTAAGTAGCCGAATGATGCACAGGCGTTCCTAAGTCCGACACAACAAAAGCCTTATGGGTAACGGCTTGTACGACGGATAGGTCGACTTGCACGGGGCAAACCATCAGAAGACGCAGATCCGCCGCACGGGCGGCGAGAGCCGCGGTACCGGATGTCTCCGGCGCCGGTGCTCGCCGCCCGCTCCGGCGGGCTCAGGCCGCCGCGGACTTGCGCCGGCCGCGCGCCTTCGGCGCCTCCGGCTCGGGCTGTTCGGCGGCCGCCGGGCGGCGCTGCTGGCCGAGTCCGAGGCTCTTGGCGAGCTGCGAGCGCTGGGCGGAGTAGTTCGCAGCGGTCGACGGGTAGTCGCTCGGCAGGCCGAAGCGCTGGCGGTAGGCGTGGATGTCGAGCCCGTGCGTCGACAGATGACGCTTGAGCGTCTTGTAGGGCTTGCCGTCGATGAACGAGACCAGCGCGTCCGGCGTGATCGACTTGCGCACCTGCGAGGCCGTCGGCCGCGTGCCGGTCTCGGCCTCGGCCTCCGGGCGCGCCGACCCGAGGCTCGTCACAGTGGCGAAGACGCTGCTGATCAGAGCGGGCAACTCGGATACGGGGAGAGAATTGTTCGAGACGAAAGCCGATACGATGTCGGCTGTGAGCTCCGTGTAATCGACCTGAACAGCGTCAGCATTGTCCGCCATGATCCCGTTCCCTTTTCGTGACAGCTCAACGCTCAAGCGGGCATCGGCCGCTGAAAGGCAATCGGTATTCGAGCGTTTTTCACAGCTCAGTGATCATATCGCGATGCGTTTTTCAGTCGTGGGCTCGTTTTATCGATCTCTCACCCTGGAATCGCCCGCCCGATCCTGGGATTCATCCGCCGAGCCTGCTGCCGCCTCCGGTCCGCCCGGCGCCCGTTCCCCGTCTCCGGACCGGCCTCAGCCCGACACCCGGGCCGCGTCCAGGATCCGGCGGGCGATGCCCGGATAGTCGCCGTCGAAGTGGTGCCCGCCCTCCAAGCGGATCGCGCGGACGCCCTTGAGGCTCGGATCGGTGCAAGCGGGCTCCTTCTCGGCGGAACCGTAGATGCAGAGAACCTTGGCCGGAGGCAGGGCGGCGATCTGCGGCACCACGGCGTGCGCGCCGCCGAGGCCGAGGAATCCCTTCACGGAGACGCTGAACCCGGTGCTGCGGCCGGGTCCCAGCAGGGCGATGAGGCCGATCCGGTCGGTCAGGGCCGCCGGAAGGTGAGGCCAGGCGAAGGGAAAGACGTCCGCCCCGAAGGAGTATCCGAGCACGAGGATCGGCAGACGCCCGTCCGGGTCGGCGGCCTTGAGCGCCGAGGCGGTGTCGGCCGCGACGGTCTGCGGATTCTTGTCGGACCAGAAGTAGCGCAGCGCGTCGATGCCGAGCACGTGGACGCCCTCCCGCGCCAGCCGGTCGCCGATCGTCTTGTCGATGTCGCGCCAGCCCCCGTCCCCGGAGAAGAAGATCGCCAAAGCCTTGGCCGGGCCGGCCGGGACGTGCTCGACGAGAGGCATCTGCCCCGTGCCGGCGTCCCGCACGGCGAGCGAGACGGCGGCGTCGACCGCCGCGTCGATGCGCGCCTGCGCCTCCGCCCGAACCCGCGTCTCGGGCCGGTGCGGACCGCGCGCGGCCCCAGGTTCGGCTTCCGCGGCTGCGCTCTCCCGCACGAGGACGAAGGGCTCCTGAAGCGTGGTCGCCCGGGGATAACGGACGCCGCCGGGGGCGGGCTCCGCCGGGAGGCCGTCGCAGGCCGGACGGTCCATCCCTACGATCTCCGTCGGATCGAGGGCGACGCCCCCTGCCACCGTCGCGGAGAGCGCTTGGCCGAGGATGGCGTGGGCGAGCGCCCCCCCCTCGCCCACGCCCACCAGGACGGGGTGGACGTAGCGCTTGGCCTTGAGGGCGCGCTGAAGATTCTTGGAGAGGTCCTCCACGTCGGACATCGGCCGGATGCAGGGCCCCGCGTCGCGCGCGAGTCCGGCCCGCCAGGTCTCGAGGTCGAGGCTCAGCACCATCAGGCCGCGGCGGCGCAGGCGCTCGGACAGGGCCTGCTCGGTGGGGCCGGGGCCGCCCGCGCCCGAGATCAGCAGGGCGAGGCCGGCCGGATTGCCGCCCGGCATCTCGACGGGCACGTCCTTGAAGTGGGCGGACGAGACCCGAACCGGCGTCGCGGACGCGATCAGGGCCGGAGCGGGCGGGCGCCAGACGAGCAGCAACCCCGCGCCGGCGGCGGCGAGGAGCAGGGCTGCCCCGATCGCGAGGGCGAGGCGGGTCAGGCCCTTGTGGCTCGGTGCCCCGCCCGGCCCGCTCATCGCCGGATCAGCCCGAAGGGCGAGCCGTTGACGAGCGTCGCCACGTCGAGGAGCGCGCGCGGCGTGCCGAGGCCGCCGGGGCAGATCAGGTAGTAGGGCGTCCAGACCGGATCGAACTTCTGCTTGAAGGTGCGCAGACCGTCGAAGCTGTAGAGGTCGGCGCCGCGCCGGTAGAGGAAGGCGCCGAACCGGTTCCAGCGGGAGGCGAGGCGCCGGTCGACGAGGCCCGAGAGCGGGGCCGCGCCGAGATTGAACCAGCGGTAGCCCTCGTCCTTGGCCGCCAGGAGGAGGTTGGCGAACAGCGCGTCCATGATCACCCGCGAGGCGTCGGGCGTGTAGCGGATCAGGTCGATCGCCACCTCGTTCCGGTCGGCCCCCCGCCAGAGGTTGGCGAAGGCGACGATGCGGCCTTCCTTGCGCATCACCGCGATGTCGAAGCGGGCGAGATAGGCGGGATCGAAGTAGCCGAGCGAGAAGCGCTTCTCGCTGCCCGACTTCATGGCGAGCCACGCGTCCGAGACCGCGCGCAGCTCCTCCATCGCGGCCGGCACCTCGGCCCGGGGCAGGATCGCGAAGGTCAGCCCCTCCTTCTCGGCGCGCCGGGCGCCGTAGCGCAGATCGTGCCGGGCCGGCCCCTTGAGGGAGAAGTCGGCGAGCGGCACCCGGGCGACCTCGCCGAGCTTGAGGGCGGCGAGCCCCATGTCGAGGAAGAGCGGCAGGTTCTCGGGTCCGACTCCGTAGAAGACGGGCCGGGCGGCCGTCCGGTCGGCGAGCTCGCGGAAGGCCCAGGCGAGCTCCGGTGCGGTCCCGGCAGGCCCCACCGGCTCGCCGAGCGCCACGAGGCTGCGGCCGGCGCGGGCATACATCACGAAGCCCTGCCCGTCCGCGGAGGTGAGGAACGCCTTGTCGCCGAGGAGCGCGAGGGCCGCCGAGGCGCCGGGCGCGCGGGCCACGGCCTCCACCACGGCCTGCGGGATCTCGGGCTCGGCGCGCGGCTCGCCGCGCCGGTTCACCGCGTTGTCGAAGCCGATCGCGGCCATGCCCGCCATCAGCGCGAAGGAGGCTCGGATCAGGCTCGGGGCGTCCCCGTCCCAGTTGACCTGCCACCACAGGGCGTCCGCGTCCGCGCAGTGGCGCCACGCGACGAAGCCGAGGCCGCTCGCGCCCGTGACGAGGGCCGCGACGCCGGCCAGCGCGGGCCGGCTCCAGGTAAAGGGGGTCGCCTGCGCCGCCGGTGGCGGGCAGCGATAGAACGAGGCGCGGAAGGCCGCGAGCAGGGCGGCCAGCGTGCCGAGCAGGCACGCCTCCTCCCAGTCGAGACCCTTGCCGAGCGAGAAGGCTGCGCCGAGCACGAGCAGCATCAGGGCGAAGCGCCAAGCCCGGGCGAGGCGCCGGTTGAGGCCCCGCGCCAGGACGAGCAGGGCGAGGCCGACGAGGCTCGCGGCGAAGTGCGAAGCCTCGACGAAGGGCAGCGGCACCACCTGCGACAGGATCTCGATGCGGGCGGCGAGATCCCGCGTCGCCCCCGAGGCCAGCAGCATGACGCCCCCGGCAAGCGCGATGCCGGCGGCGGCGCGCGGCACCATCGGCTCCATGAGGCGCGCCGCCGCCCGGGCCGGCCCGGCGAATGCGGCGCGGCGGCGGACGATCTCCGTCCCGGCGAGGCCGAGCATGGCGACGAGGAAGGGCAGCAGCGTGTAGACGATCCGGTAGGCGAGGAGGCCGCCGAGCACGTCCGCCCGGCCGCCCGCGCCGAGGCTCGCGACGAGCGTCGCCTCGAAGGCGCCGAGGCCGCCCGGCGCGTGGCTCGCGATGCCGACCACGGTCGCCGCGACGTAGATCAGGGCGAAGGCGGGAAAGCTGCCGACCGCGTCGGCGGGCAGGAGCACGTAGAGGGTCGCCGCCGCGGCGGTGAGGTCGACGATGCCGGCCCCGATCTGCACCAGGGCCGCGCGGGTGGTGGGCAGGCGCATCGAGAACCTGGCGAGGCGCAGAACGCGCTCTCTGCGGCCGAGCCAGAGGACGAGGCCGGCGACGAGCCCGAGGATGGCGAGCCCCGCGGTGACCTCCGCCCGCGGCATGCCGGCCGGGGCTGCGCCGCCGTGGAACCCCGGCAGGTTGGCCGGGCCGAGCACCAGCGCCACCGCCGCCATGGTGACGAGGGAGACGAGGAGGGCGAACCACGAGGCACCGAGAATGCGCCCGACGTCGCCGAGGGCCACCGCGTGCGGACCGTAGGCCCGGTAGCGCAGGGCGCCCTGCGTGAGGAGCGGGAAGCCCAGGGCGTTCGAGGCGGCGTAGCCCCCTGCTCCCGTCGCGGCGGCGAGGAGGCGCGGGATCCGGCCGGGCGCCACCGTCTCGACGGCGACGAGGTCGTAGACGCCGATCGCCGCGAAGCTGATTCCGGTGAACAGGCAGGCGAGCGCGAGCGCGGCGCGCGGGATCTGATCGAGCGCGTCGGAGACCGCCGAAAGCGTCACGCTGCCGAGCGTGTGGTGCAGCACAGCCAGGGCGAGTGCGGCGATGCAGAGCCCCGCGATCGACGGCAGCAGCCGGCGGATCTGGGAGGTCGCGACCACGCGGGCTGCGTCCTCTTGCAGGGGCAGGGATTCGGGGCTCGTCGGCATGCGCGTCGTCGGGCTCGGGAGCGGGGCTGTATCCGGGGCGGGTTGTGGCGGCTCAGGCGCCTGGGCGCCCCATCCGCGAGGGCTGGCGCAGGCGGGTTGCGCGAGGGTCTCTCAAGCGGTGCGAACTCCGACTCGCCCCGCATGAAGGTCAGGGCGTGCATCCTCTTTAACCAGGAAAGTTCAACGCTGCCTGAATGAACCTCACGTCATGCGTGCGGAGCGTGCAGATACGGTCCTGCCGTGTCTGCATTCTGTTTGGCGAAAATCAGGCGCCTCGACGGTTTCGCGCGGGAGGCTGCTGTTTCGAGCGGAAGGCTGCGCCCGCACCGATTCGTGCCGGTCATCGCGGCGAAAGCGGGGCCGCGCCGGGTCACGGCCGACTTGAGCGGAATGCATGGCCGCGGGCGCGATCGGGCGAGACTTCGGGCCGCGGTTTCGCCTATACGGCGCGTCCCCTGTCACCGAGGCACAAGGCTCCCAACCGGATGAACGACGCGCTGTGGACGGAAGAGACGACACGGAAGGCGGTCTTCCAGTGGGTCGAGGGTCGTGACGCGGCGGAGATCGCCGCCGATCTCGGCACCACCCCCGAGGACGTGATCCGCCGGGTCGCGCAGGCCGCGCAGACCCTGGGCTCGAAGCCGAAGAAGCCCGCTGCCCCGCCGCGGCCGGCGCCCGCCGTCGCGGCCCGGCCGATTCCGGCAGCGCGGCCGGTCGAAGCCGCCGCGAAAGCCCGCATCCTGCCGCGCGCCGTGCCGACGGCCGAGGCGCCGCGCGAGGCGGCGCGGGACCTGTCCCGCAAGGCACCCGCGGCCCAGGCCGAGGTGCCCGCTCCGGTCCGGTCCGCGCCTGCCGCGCCGCCGCGCCAAGCGGTCGCCGCCGCGCCCGCTCCCGTGCGGGAGGTCCTCGCTCCGGCAGTGCCGCAGCCGGCGCCGTCTCCTGCGCCGGCACCAGCACCTGCTTCGGCCCCTGCCCTTCCTGCCACGGCCGGGCGCAGCCCTCTCGCGGCGGCGGACGGCGGCGAGGGCGTGCCCTTCATGAAGGCCGGCCTGTTCGACTGCGTCTTCCCGCTGTGGTCCGACCACGAGGGCGGCTCCATCGAGACGAAGCGCGTCTGCGGCTGCCGCGTGGTCACCGGCAAGCGCTGGTGCCCGCAGCACTACGCGATCGTGTTCGAGCCGATGCGCAAGCCCCAGCGCGCGGCCTGACCCGGCCGCCCACCATCATGGAGCCGCGCTCAAGACCGCCAGCGCGGCGGCTCCTCGTAGCTGAGGGAGCTAACGATCGCCCTGTAGGCGGCCTCCGGGAACGCCTTCAGGGTCTCGGCCCGGACGTTGCCGAGCATCCCGAGCTGCAGGCTGAACCGGGCGGCCACCGCGTCGTCCGGCGCCTCGTAGATCGCGATCACGTCGTAGACGCCCAGCGTCAGGTAGAAGTGCTTGAACTCGCCGCCCATCCCGGCGAGCAGCGCCTTGGCCGCGTCGAGGCGGCGCGGCGAATCGACGGCCGAGCGGGCGCCCTGGTCCGTCCAGTGTCCGAGCATGATGTAGGTGGTCACGACAGGCCTCCGAAAGCGAGAGACGTGCCGCGGCGATTCTCTCACAATGCCGTGTTCGGCGCGCGCCGTCGGCCATGCTCGTCCGGCATGTCTTGCCGGCGAGCACGGCATTGAATGCATGATTGTCTTAACCTGTACTTTGCATTTACTCGATCCAGGCTCGGGAACGTACGATTTCGGCGTTTGGAACTGAGACAAAGCTTGTCGGGCCCGCTATAAGACGGTCGGTTCGTGTTTCCAGACCGTCAGCGGCGGGTGCCGAGCGGGCAGCCTGCCATGTGCATGTCGTCCCACGGAGGGCCCTGCCATGACGACGCTTCACGCCGTCTTCCACCAGCATCCGTCCGCGCAGCGCCTCGACGTGCGCAGGCTCGGCGTCCACGACCTCAAGGTCGCTTTGTCCAAGGGCGTCGAGGATTTCCTTGCCATGCCCACCCACGTCCTGTTCGCCATCGCCATCTATCCGATCGCCGGAATCGTCATCGCCACCCTGACCTTTGAGGAGAGCCTGGTCCCCCTGCTCTTCCCGCTCGCCTCCGGCTTCGCCCTGGTCGGGCCCTTCGCGGCGATCGGCCTCTACGAGATGAGCCGGCGACGGGAGCAGGGCCTGGAGGCGACCTGGTCGAGCGCCTACGAGCCCCTGAGGGCGCGCTCGGCCGGCTCGATCTTCGCGGTCGGCTTCCTCCTGATGACGATCTTCCTCGCCTGGCTCGTCGCGGCGATGGGGCTGTACTGGGCGCTCTACGACGGCACGACCCACCCCTCCGTGCCCGCCTTCGTGGAGGAGGTCCTGACGACGGGCCGCGGCTGGATCCTCATCCTTCTCGGCAACCTCGTCGGATTCGCCTTCTCGCTGGCCGCCCTCTCGGTGAGCGTCGTCTCGATCCCCCTGCTCGTCGACCGGGACGTCGATGCGCTGGCGGCGATCGAGACCTCGATCGCGGTGGTGCGGCGGAACCCCGGCCCGATGCTGCTCTGGGGCTTCATCGTCGCGGGCCTTCTCCTCGTCGGGATGCTGCCGCTCTTCATCGGCCTCGCGGTCGTCCTGCCGGTGCTCGGCCACGCGACCTGGCACCTCTACCGGCGGGCGGTGGCGCCCTGAACTCCGGCGGGCTCGCGCTCCGGGCCTTGATCGCGCATAAGCCTCCGCTCGATCCGACGGAGGCGGCGCGATGACAGCGGCAGACCTGATCCCTTACGCCCATCTGGTGCTGCGGGAGGCGAGCCTGCCCGACCTGCCGAACCACTATCGCGGCAAGGTCCGGGACAATTACGACCTGCCGGACGGGCGCCGCATCCTGATCAGCAGCGACCGGCTCAGCGCCTTCGACCGGATCCTCGCCGCGATCCCGTTCAAGGGACAGGTCCTCACCCAGACCGCCCGCTACTGGTTCGATGCCACCGCCGACATCTGCCCGAACCACGTCCTCGCCTATCCGGACCCGAACGTGGTGGTGGGCCGGCGCCTGACCATCCTGCCGGTCGAGATCGTGGTGCGCGGCTATCTCGCCGGCACCACCGCGACCTCGATCCTCACGCAGTACCGGGCCGGGGCGCGCACCCTCTACGGCCACAGCCTGCCGGACGGCATGCGCCCGAACGAGCGCCTGCCGGCCCCCATCATCACGCCCACCACCAAGGCCGAGGCCGGAGGACACGACGAGCCGCTGACCGAGGCGGAGATCCTCGCCAAGGGCCTTCTGAGCCCCGAGCAGTGGCGCACGGTCTCGCGGGCCGCCCTCGCCCTGTTCGCCCGCGGGCAGGAGATGGCGGCCGCGCGGGGGCTGATCCTCGCCGACACGAAGTACGAGTTCGGCACCGACGCGCAGGGCCGCATCGTGCTCGCCGACGAGATCCACACGCCGGACAGCAGCCGCTACTGGTTCGCCGGGAGCTACCCCCAGCGCTTCGCCGACGGCGCGGCGCCGGAGAGCTTCGACAAGGATTTCGTGCGCAACTGGGTGGCGGCGCGCTGCGATCCCTACCGGGACGCCATCCCCGAGATCCCGCAGGACGTCGTGATGGAGACGGCGGCCGTCTACATCCGCGCCTTCGAGACGATCACGGGCCAATCCTTCCCCCTGCCCGACCGGGACGAGGCTCCGCTCGACCGGATCCGGCGCAGCATCGCGGCCTATCTCTCCGCGTGAGCGACCTCTCCCAAGATCCCGGCTTCTTCACGCTGCTCGACGGCAGCCACGCCCGGCTCCTCGGCCGGCCGCTGGCGCCCGAAGGGCGTGGCGCCGACTGGCTCTACGCCGAGGCGCCCTTCGCGGTGCTCGCCCATGACGGGTCGGCGGACCCTCGCTTCGTCTACGCGAACCGGACGGCCCAGTCCTGCTTCGGCTACGACTGGGCAGCCTTCACCGCCCTGCCCTCGCGGCTATCGGCGGAAGCGCCGGAGCGCGCGGCGCGCCAGGAACTCCTCGACCGGGTCGCCCGCGACGGCTTCGCCACGGGCTACCGGGGCGTGCGGATCGCGGCCTCCGGCCGCCGGTTCCTCATCGAGGACGGCACCGTCTGGCAGCTCGTCGACGCGGACGGCACGGTGCGGGGCCAGGCCGCGACCTTCTCGCGCTGGCGCGACGTCTGATGGTGGCAGGCTGGGCGCGACCGGCCTGCCACTCTCGCCGCGCATGCAGGAGACCGCTCCGGAAGGCGGACGTCGACCTACGAGACCCAGGCCGTCTCTCGGGACGACGGACGCTGCGGCCGGTGGGTCACGTCCCGATCGCGGGCGGGCTGATCACGTCCGAGAAGTCCAGGTTCACGGGGGTGATCCACGCCGGTTCGACGGATGTCCGCGCGACCGCCGGAGCGGTGATCTGCGCGGACGCATCGGCGTCCCCGACCGAGAATTCGGCGGCCCAGAGGGAACCCGACCCCTTCAGGAAGAAGCCGAAGTGGAGGGTGATCGCATCGCAGGGAACGTCGATGACGATCCTGCGTGCGGTCCAGGGAACGTCCCCGAAGAGCCAGCCGCTCCGCGCACCCTTCAGGTTGTCGAAGGCGAAGGTGTGGCCCGGCATGCCGTCCACCCGCGCCCAGATCGTGGCGCCGTGGGTCACGCCCTCACAGCGGAGACGGGCCCGGATCTCCAGCCTCCTGGCACGGAACGGCACCGCGGAGACCGTCTGCAGGTAGGTGCCGAATGCCCGGGCCAGGTTCGGATAGAGGCGTAGCGCCGCCTCGGGATCGAGACGGATCAGCGCCGTGCCGCGATCCGGATCCCGGTCGACGTCGTCGGCTCCGTGATCGTAGGCCGCCGGGTGCTCCGCCTGGAACCCCCAGCCCCTCAGCTCCGCCGCTCGGCGACGCGCGGCGGCCTCGTCCCGCTTCGCCCGTGCGGACAGGACGTTCCAATCCTTCAAACCAAACTGCCGGGACACGATGTCCAGGCATTCTCCGTGTGAGACGGCGACGTTCCTGGCGCGCAGTGCGGCCTCCAGGGCCTTGGCCATGGCCTTTGCGTCGGTGATGGTGGGCATGCGGATCCCCGAACCGGGTCGACCCCTGTGTCAGTGCTCGCGTTGCTGACCGGCCGACCCTGTGCGCGGGATCGACGATCCGTACCCGGATGCATTCACCACACTCCTCGGAGCGCGAGCGGCAGGCTGCATCGGCCGGATGGCAGGAGAGCATCCGGCACGACGAGGCGTCAACCGGCCTGTCCGAGGTTCGCTGTGGGTCGTCGGCGCGGCCGGCCGATCACGGTTCGCGGGACGAACGCCGCGCGGGAGCGGCCCGGGCGAGGGAGCCCCCTTCAGTTCCGGAGCGCCGGCACTGCCCCGGCCATGCCCCCGGCGGCCAGCGCCGCGAGCGCGCAGGAGGCGACCCGGGCCTGTCGGGAATCGGCGCGGCTCGTCAGGATGACGGGCACCCGCGCGCCGAGCACGAGGCCCGCGCAGGCGGCGCCTCCGAGATAGACCAGGGACTTGTAGAGGCTGTTGCCGGCATCGAGGTTCGGCACCACCAGGATGTCGGGCTCGCCCGCCACCAGCGAGACGATGCCCTTCGTGCTCGCGGAGGCGGTCGAGACCGCGTTGTCGAAGCCGAGCGGGCCGTCGAGGGTGGCGCCGGTGATCTGCCCGCGGTCGGCCATCTTGCAGAGGGCGGCCGCGTCGATCGTCGAGGGCAGCGAGGGGTTCACCGTCTCCACCGCGGCGAGGATCGCGACCTTGGGGTCGGGGATGCCGAGGCCGTGGGCGAGGGAGACGGCGTTGCGCACGATGTCGGCCTTCTCCAGGAGGCCGGGGGCGATGTTGACGACGGCGTCCGTCAGCATCAGCGGCTTGTGGTAGGCCGGGCAGTCGAACCAGAAGACGTGGCTCGCCCGGCGGCCGGTGCGCAGCGGCGAGTCCCGCCCGACCACCGCGCCGAGCAGCTCGTCCGTGTGCAGCGAGCCCTTCATCAGGGCGCCGATCTCGCCCTGCGCCGCGAGCTCCACGGCCCGTCGCGCCGCCGCGTGCGGATCGGACGCCTCGACGATCCGCAGGCTCCCGAGGTCGAGGCCCTGGTCCTGCGCGATCTGCCGGATCCGTGCCGCGGGGCCGATCAGCACCGGTTCGATGAGGCCCTGCTCGCCGGCCTCCAGGGCCGCCCCGAGGGCGCCCGCCTCGCACGGATAGACCACGCCGACGCGCAGGCTCCCGCAGCCGAGCGCCAGGGCCGTCAGGGCGCCGAGCTTCGGATAGCTCGCCGGCGCCTGCAGGATCGAGGTCGGCATCTCGGTCATCGCGCAGCTCTCGCTGTTGCCTCGGGAGGGTTCAGGTGAGGGTCGCGGCCAGCGCCTCGGCGGCGGAGCGCAGGGCGGGCAGGCGCTCGGCCGCGTTGTCCCGCGACAGCCGCACCACGGGGGCCTGCAGGGCCAGGGCGGCGAGGCAGTCGCGGCCGGTCCGGTCGAGGATCGGCACCGCGATGCAGAACAGGCCGGAGAGGTACTCCTCGTCGTCGAAGGCGTAGCCCTGGCGGCGGATCCGGCCGAGCTCCGCGTCGAGCGCCTCCGGGTCCGTGAGGGTGTTCGCCGTGTGCCGCTCGAGGTTGAGCGTGCCGAGGAGGCGGGACCGCTTGCCCGGCGGCATCATCGCCAGGAAGATCTTGCCGCTCGCCGAGCAGTGGGCCGGCACCCGCGAGCCCTTCTGGAAGGCGACACGCAGGGGGGCGGCGGCCTCCACGCGGTCGAGATACATCACCTCGCTCCCCTGCAGCACCGTGAGGTTGCAGGATTCGCCGAGATCCCGCGCGACCCGCTGCAGGATCTGGTGGCGCTGCGTCGAGCCCGGGTTGTTCGACAGGATCGCGAAGGCGAGCGCCGTCGAGCGCGCGGCGAGCTCGTAGCGGCGCCCGTCGGGCATGCGTCTCACCAGTTCGGCGCCTTCGAGCATCGTCAGCCATCGGTGAAGCGTGGGCTTGGGGAGGTTGGCGGTCTCGGTCAGTTCGGCGAGCGTCGGCGCGTGGTCCATCGCCGCGATGGTCTCCAAGAGCGAGAAGGCCTTCAGGGCCGGCGAGGATTCGGTGCTGTCATCCATCGGTCGATCGAGTCCTATTCCATTTTTCAGAATGTGAGAAGCAAAAAAATGAGATGAAGCTTGCGTTCGGCCGAAACCCGGCGCTAGGATCCGGGGGTGCGGCGAGAACCGAGCCCCGCACGGCCGGAGGGCCGAAGCGGCGCCGCCGGGCGGGCGGGACGCCACCCGGACGCACCCGCGCCGCGGCGCCGGCGACGGGTGCCCGAGGAAGCAGCCAGAGGGACACAGCCAGAGGGCACAGCCATGAGAATGACGACCGAAGAGGCCTTCATCAAAGTCCTCCAGATGCACGGGATCGATCAGGCGTTCGGGATCATCGGGTCGGCCATGATGCCGGTCTCGGACCTGTTCCCCAAGGCGGGCATCACCTTCTGGGATTGCGCCCACGAGACCAACGCGGGCCTCATCTGCGACGGCTACACTCGCGCGACCGGACGGATGGCGATGGCGATCGCCCAGAACGGGCCCGGCGTGACCGGCTTCGTCACGGCGATGAAGACGGCCTACTGGAACCACACGCCGATGCTCCTCGTGACGCCCCAGGCCGCCAACCGGACGATCGGCCAGGGCGGCTTCCAGGAGGTGGAGCAGATGGCCCTGTTCGAGGACATGGTCTGCTACCAGGAGGAGGTGCGCGATCCGTCCCGCGTCGCCGAGGTGCTGAACCGGGTGATCGAGAAGGCGTGGCGGGGCTGCGCGCCCGCGCAGATCAACGTGCCGCGCGATTTCTGGACCCACGAGATCGACATCGCGCTGCCGCAGATCGTGCGGCTCGAGCGGCCGGGCGGGGGCCGCACGGCCATCGCCGAGGCGGCCGAGCTCCTCTCCGAGGCCAAGTTCCCGGTGATCCTGAACGGGGCGGGCGTCGTGATCGGCGACGCGGTCGCCGAGTCGGCGGCCCTCGCCGAGCGCCTCGACGCCCCCGTCTGCTCCGGCTACCAGCACAACGACGCCTTTCCCGGCAGCCACCCGCTCGCGGTCGGCCCCCTCGGCTACAACGGCTCGAAGGCCGCGATGGAGCTGATCGCGAAGGCCGACGTCGTGCTGGCGCTGGGCACCCGCCTCAACCCGTTCTCGACCCTGCCGGGCTACGGCATCGACTACTGGCCGCGGAACGCGAGGATCATCCAGGTCGACATCAACCCCGACCGGATCGGGCTGACGAAGCCGATCACGGTCGGCATCTGCGGCGACGCCAAGCAGGTGGCCCGCCAGCTCCTGGAGCAGCTCTCGGGCAGCGCGGGCGATGCGGGGCGGACCGAGCGCAGGGCGCTCGTCCACCAGACGAAGTCCGCGTGGCTCCAGACCCTCTCCTCGATGGATCACGAGGACGACGATCCCGGCACGCGCTGGAACGTGGAGGCGCGCGAGCGCGATTCCGAGCGGATGTCCCCGCGCCAGGCGTGGCGGGCGATCCAGGCCGGGCTGCCGAGGGACGCGATCATCTCCACCGACATCGGCAACAACTGCGCGATCGGCAACGCCTACCCGACCTTCGAGAACAGCCGGAAGTATCTCGCGCCGGGCATGTTCGGCCCCTGCGGCTACGGCTTCCCGTCGATCGTCGGCGCCAAGATCGGCTGCCCCGACACGCCGGTCTTCGGCTTCGCGGGAGACGGCGCCTTCGGCATCTCGATGAACGAGATGACCTCGATCGGCCGGGAGGGCTGGCCGGCCGTCACGATGGTGATCTTCCGCAACTACCAATGGGGTGCGGAGAAGCGCAACACCACGCTCTGGTACGACAACAACTTCGTCGGCACCGAGCTCGACCCGAAGCTGAGCTACGCCAAGATCGCGGAGGGCTGCGGCTTCAAGGGCGTGAAGGTCGAGACGACGAGCGAGCTCACCCACGCCCTGCGGCAGGCCGGCGAGGCGCAGGCGCGGGGCGTGACGACCTTCATCGAGGTTCTGCTCAACCAGGAACTCGGCGAACCCTTCCGCCGGGACGCGATGAAGAAGCCGGTCCGGGTGGCGGGCATCGAGCGCTCCGACATGCGCCCGCAGCGCCCGCCGATGTGAGTCTGCCTGACCTTGAGGCGCGGGCGACGGGCCCCCTTCCGACCGGAAGGGGGCCCGACCCGTTTGGCGGATCGACGTTGGCGCGCCGAAGCCTCCTGCCCCGAACGGAACGGAACGGGCGCGACGCGCTCCCTCTCCCGTTCGGGAGAGGGCTGGGGTGAGGGGTGCGCGTTTTCCGGAGATGTCGCATCCCTCACCCGGTCGGCTGTCGCCGACTCAGACCTCCCGGACGGGAGAGGTGGGTGCTCGATGGGAAGGGCCGTGCCTGCGCGACGGCGCCTGCCCTTCCCAGCCGCTATCCGAGCCGCAACAGGTGGATCAGCCCGAGGCTGACGAGCAGGAGCAGGAACAGGGAGAGGGTCACCGCCGCCGTCACCCGGCCGCCGACGCGGCCGATCACCCGGACGTCGACGCCGAGGCCGAGGGCCGCCATCGAGACCACGGTGAGGAGGCCCGCCGTCTTGGTGATCGGCCAGATCGCGATGTCCGGCACGAGGCCGAGCGAGCGCAGGGCGGCGAGGCCGAGGAAGCCCAGGATGAACCAGGGCACCAGCTTGAGGAGGTCGAAGCGCCGGCCCCGCCCCTCCGCCGCGTCGCTCCGGAAGCGGGAGGCCATCAGCGACAGCGACACGACGACGGGGCCGAGCATCAGCACGCGCACGAGCTTCACGAGCGTCCCGATCTGCGTGCTGACGAGCCCCGCCGGCACGGTCGCGGCGAGCACCTGCGGCACGGCGTAGACGGTCAGCCCCGCCAGGATGCCGTACTGCGTGGCGCTGAGGCCGAGCAGCGGGATCAGCAGCGGCAGGCCCAGCACCATCACCACGCCGAGGATCGCCGTGAACGAGATCGAGGAGGCGACGTCGTCGCTGTCCGCCCCGATCACCGGCGCCACCGCGGCGATCGCGGAATTGCCGCAGATCGAGTTGCCGCAGGCGATCAGGATGGAGATGCGCGGCGGCAGCCCGAGCAGGCGGCTGATGCCGTAGCTCGCCGCGATCGTGACGAAGACCGCGGCGACGATGGCGCCGAGCAGGACCGGGCCGGAGGCGACGATGGCCGCGAGGCTGATCGAGGCGCCGAGCAGCATCACGGCGACCTCGAGGAGCTGCTTCGCGCTGAAGGCGATGCCGGGCCGCCAGCGCGGGCTCGGCTCCCAGAGCGTGCGCAGCGCCATGCCGAGCAGGATCGCGATGACGAGGGCCTCGACGTAGGGGTGGCCGAAGGCGTGCTCCTCGCCCGCCTGCAGCGCCAGCGAGATCCCGGTCACGGCGAGGCAGAGCCCGACCCCGGGCAGCAGCTCCGCGAGGCGTCCGCGCCAGCGCCGCACGCCGGAAGGTGCCCGCACCGGCCTATTGTCCTGCAGCAACGATCCGCTCCCCTCTTCTTGCGCGCTCCCCTGCCCCGTCAGGCCGGCAGCGTCCGGCCGGCCGGGCGCGGCGCTTCGGCCTCCGCCCGCGCGACCTCGCGCTGCCCGGCCCGGCCGATCCAGATCGCGGAGGCCGCGCTGATCAGCCCGGCGAGGGCGCAGTAGGCGCAGACGAGCCACGGCCTGTCGGCGCCCGAAACCTGGAGCAGCGCGGTCGCGATGATCGGCGTCAGCCCGCTCGCGAAGATGCCCGAGAATTGATAGACGAACGAGATCCCCGTGTACCGAACCCGCGCCGGGAACAGCTCCGAGAACAGGGCCGCCTCCGGCCCGTAGACGGAAGCATAGAGGATGCCGAAGGGCACGATCAGGGCGAGCCAGATCGCCGTGGTGCTCTCCGGGTGGGCGAGGAAGATCCAGAAGGCCGGGAAGGCGGACAGGCCCGTGACCAGCGAGCCCCAGGCGTAGACGCGCGTGCGCCCGAGACGGTCGGAGAGCCAGCCGAACAGCGGGATCGTGCCGCACAGCACGATCGCCGCCACCGCGACCCCGAGGAGCGCCTGCGTGCGCGGCACGTGGAGCGTCTGGGTGAGGTAGCCGATCGAGAACACCGCGAAGATGTTGAAGATGACGCCGTCGACCATCCGCGCGCCCATGCCGGCGAGGACGTTCCTCGGATAGCCGCGGATCATCGCCACGAAGGGGATGGCGGCCTCGCGGTTCTCCTCCTTCACGGCCGCGAATTCCGGCGTCTCCATGACGTTCAGGCGGATGTAGGCGCCGACCGCGACGAGGGCGACGCTCAAGAGGAAGGCGAGCCGCCAGCCGTAGGAGAGGAACTGCTCCTCGTTCAGGGTGTAGGAGAGGGCCGCCACGACGCCGGAGGCGAGGCAGAGGCCGAGCGCGAGGCCGATCTGCGGGATGCTGGCGTAGAGCCCCCGCCGCTCGGGCGGCGCGTACTCGAAGGCCATCAGCACCGCCCCGCCCCACTCGCCGCCGAGGCCGATGCCCTGGACGACGCGCAGGAGGAGGAGCAGGACCGGCGCGGCGACGCCGATCTGCGCGTAGGTGGGCACGAGCCCGATCAGGAAGGTCGCCACGCCCATCAGCATCAGGGTGATGACGAGCATGCTCTTGCGGCCGATGCGGTCGCCGAAATGCCCGAACACGACGCCGCCGAGGGGGCGCGCCACGAAGCCGACCGCGAAGGTGGCGTAGGCCAGCAGCGTCGAGACGAGGGGATCGCTCGCCGGGAAGTAGAGCTTGTTCAGGACGATGCCGGCCACGACCCCGTAGAGGAAGAAGTCGTACCACTCGATCGTCGCTCCGATCAGCGCGGCCGCGACCACCCGCCTGAGGCCGGCCGGGGCCCCGTCACGCCGCGCGTCTCTCCCGATCTCCGCCATGCCCGCCTCCTGCCATGCCGGCCCCTGTTCCAAGGCCCGGTTCAGATGGGTGCCGCGCCGCCCGGGCCCGGTCCGCGCCGGTGGATCGCCTCCGCCGCTTCCGGCGCGGGACGGCGCGCCGGATCCTCCGCGGGCAGCCGGGCCGACGCAGCCCGGTCCGCCGCCGCGTCCCGCGCGTCCGCCAGGATCATGCGGGAGGCCTTCTCGGCGATCATGACCACGGGCGCGCTGGTGTTGCCGGAAACCAGCGTCGGCATGATCGAGCAGTCGACCACCCTGAGCCCGGCCACGCCGCGCACCTGCAGGCGCGCGTCCACCACGGCCATCGGGTCGTCCCCCATGCGGCAGGTGCCGGCGGGATGGAAGATGGTCGCTCCCGACGCGCGGGCGAACGCGAGGAGCGCCGCGTCGTCCCGCACGGCCGCGCCCGGCCTGTATTCCTCCACCAGCAGGTGGCTCAGCGCCCGGGTGCCGGCGAGGCGGCGCGCGAACTTGATGCCCTCGACCGTGCAGCGCCGGTCGGTCTCCGTGGCGAGGTAGTTCGCCCGCATCACCGGCGCCGCGAACGGGTCGGCGCTGCGCAGGGTGACGCTGCCGCGCGATTCCGGCCGGAGCTGGCAGACCGAGAAGGTGCAGCCCGACCAGGGATGGGGCTTGGCGCCGGCGAGGTCCGCGGAGAGCGTCGCGAAATGGAACTGGACATCGGGGGTGCCGGCGCCCGGCATCACGCGGGTGAACAGGCCGCCCTGGTTGATGCCGACGGCGAGCGGCCCGCTCCGGTGCAGGAGCCATTGCAGGCCGATCTTCGCCTTGCCCCGCAGCGAGGCGAGATCGTCGTTCGTGGTGATGGGCTTCGCGACCCGGTACATCAGCCGGATCTGGAGATGGTCCTGCAGGTTCTCGCCGACGCCGGGCAGGTCGTGGACCACGCCGATGCCGTGGCGGCCGAGTTCGGCGGCCGGCCCGATCCCCGACAGGAGGAGGAGCTGCGGGCTCTGGAGGGCGCCGGCCGCCAGGATCACCTCCCGGCCGGCGCGCGCCTCGCGCATCGATCCGCCCTGGCGGTAGCGGACGCCGACCGCGCGGCGCCCGTCGAGAACGAGGCCGGTCGCGTGGGCGTTCACCTCGACGCGCAGGTTGGCGCGCCCGGCGGCAGGGCGCAGGTAGGCGACCGCGGTGCTGCAGCGCCGGCCGTTGCGGGTGAAGAGCTGGTAGTAGCCGGCGCCATCCTGGTCGCCGCCGTTGAAATCCTCGGTGCGGGGCACGCCGAGTTCCGCGGCGCCCGCGATGATCGCTTCGATCAGCGGGTGGGGCACCCCGATATCCGAGCACCAGAGCGGCCCGTCAGCCCCGTGGGCGGGGCCGCGCCCGCGGCTGTTGTGCTCGGAGCGGATGAAGTCGGGCAGCACCTCGCGCCAGGACCAGCCGGGATTTCCCTGCGCCGCCCAGCGGTCGTAATCCTCTGCCTGGCCGCGGATGTAGATCAGGCCGTTGATCGAGGACGAGCCCCCGAGCGTGCGCCCGCGCGGCCAGTAGATCCGCCGGTCGTGCATGTTCGGCTCGGGCTCGGTGTAGAAGCCCCAGTTCAGGGTCTTGTGGAACATCGTCTTCCCGTAGCCGATGGGAAGATGGATCCAGGGGGAGCGGTCGCGCGGACCCGCCTCGAGGAGCAGCACGCGGTGCCGGCCGTCCGCGGAGAGCCGGTTGGCGAGGACGCACCCGGCCGTGCCGCCACCGACAACGACGTAGTCGAAGTGGTCGCGCTCCATCGCCGACTCCCTCGCCCCGCTGCGTTTCCCCGTTCCGCCCGTTTCCCCGAAAAATCTCGAAAAACGGTACGTTATGTTCGATTAGATGAGGAAATGGCGCATGTGTCAATGCGCGCGGCCGGGCGCGGCGCGCCGGACATCGTGCCTTCCGAGGCTGCTGCAGGGCTGGGAGCGAGGAGGACGGCTCAGGGTGCCCGGCGCGATCGGACCGGGCGTCGCCGACCTCAGTTGCTCGGAGAGAAGGCCAGCGCCTCGTTCCGCTCGTTCTTGGCGATCTGGAGCATGTGCCACTTCGCGCCCGCGACCACCCGCTCGACCGAGAAACCGGAGCCGGCGTGCCGGGCGGGGGGCTGCGTCGCCTGGATCTGCGCCGTGCCGGTCAGCAGGAAGAGGGCCGCGGCGAAGGGCAGGATCTGGTGGAGGCGGTCGAGGTCGTTCATCGCGGCGATGGGATTCGGTGGCTTCGATCGAGGCCCGAGCTATCACAGCTCTTTGTGCACTGCAAAAATCTTCGGCCTGCCACGCTGCATGGCAGCAATGTCAGCGAGACGCGTTGCCGAGCTCGCTGACGATGTACTGGGCGAGATGCTCGGCGGCCGCGGAGATCTCGCTCGGTTTGCGCTGCAGCACGATCTCCAGCGCCGGCAGGACCGGCAATCCGTCCGCCGGTCCCAGGCGGCGCACGTGGTGGCTCAGCGCGCAGAGGGGGAAGATCGAGATCGCGAGCCCGGCATAGACCGCCGCCTGCAGCCCGGCGATGCTGTCGCTCACCGCCGTCACCGTCCAGGAGCGCCCGACGTGGCCGAGCGCGTCGAGGGCGCGCTGCCGGTAGAGGCTGCCCGCGGGCAGGAGCGCCAGGGGCAGCGGGCCGCTCGCACCGACCGGATAGTCGCGGGCGGCGACCCAGATCAGCGGCTCCTCGCGCACGGTCGTGCCGCCCTCGAACTCGGGCTGGCGTGTCATCAGGGCGATGTCGATCTCCTCCCGCTCCAGGGCCGCGTGGAGATGGACGCTGCGCGAGCATCGCAACTCGATCTCGATCTGCGGGTAGGCGCGGGCGAAGCCGCCGAGCACGGCCGGGAGCAGGAAGGCGGCGTAGAGGTCCGGCACGCCGAGGCGGACGTGGCCGGAGATGTCCGGGGCCTGGAAGCGGTCGCGGATCTCGTCGTTGAGGCCGAGCAGGGTCCGGGCGTAGCCGAGCAGCATCTCGCCCTCGCGGGTGAGGGTGAGGTGGCGGCGGTCGCCCGCGAAGAGCGGCTTGCCCAGGGCCTTCTCCAGGCGGTGCATCTGGTGGGTCACCGCCGGCTGCGTGCGCCCGACCTGCCGGCCCGCCAGGGTGATGCTCCCGGTGTCGTTCACCGCCACGAAGGTGCGCAGCAGCGGAATCTCAAGATCCGGAATCATTCCGATCAATTTCCTGAATGATCGCGATGCAGACAATAAATTTCCCGTGACCGTTGGCAATGGTTAGCGTGTGACCCTGTGGCGCGGTCCCGCCTCGAATGTCAGGCACTCAAGACCTGATGGAGGCCGCACCGCGAAGGTTGAGGAACGCCAATCGGCCGTCGAGGACAGTCTCGGGCCGCGCCTGAACTTGCGCGCCGCCCCGGCTCGACTTCGCGGCCTCCGTCAAGAGGGCAGCAGCATGCTTGGGCTCAGTCGTTTCAAGGCCACGGACCGCGTCCTGTTCATCATCTGCCTGATGTACCTGGTCACCTACATCGACCGGGTGAACATCGGCACCGCCGCGCCCGCCATGCAGAAGGAGCTCGGCCTCAGCAACACCGAGCTCGGCCTCGCCTTCTCGGCCTTCGCCTACCCCTACGCGTTCTTCCAGATCGCCGGCGGCTGGCTCGGCGACAGGCTCGGCCCGCGCCTGACGCTGCTCATCTGCGGCGCCATCTGGTCGGCCGCCACCGTGATGATCGGCTTCGTCGAGGGGGCGGTCTCGCTGATCCTCGCCCGCTTCATCCTCGGCATCGGCGAGGGCTCGGCCTTCCCGACCGCGACCCGCGCCCTCTCCAACTGGATGGCGGCCGACCGGCGCGGCTTCGCGCAGGGGATCACCCACGCCTTCGCCCGGCTCGGCAACGCGGTGACGCCGCCGCTGATCGCCCTCCTGATCGTGGCCCTGTCCTGGCGCGACTCGTTCGTCATCGTCGGCCTGATCAGCTTCGCCTGGGTGGCGCTGTGGTGGTTCTACTTCCGGGACGATCCGCGCGAGCACAAGCACGTCACCCAGGCCGAGCTCGACGTGCTGCCGAAGATGAGGATCGCCTCCGAGCGCCGGGCGGTGCCGTGGCGGCGCCTCCTGAAGCGGATGCTGCCGGTGACGCTGACCGACTTCTGCTACGGCTGGACCCTGTGGCTGTTCCTCAACTGGATCCCGTCGTACTTCCTCCACCAGCACAATCTCGACATCAAGAAGTCGGCCATCTTCGCCTCGGGCGTGTTCTTCGCCGGCGTCGTCGGCGACACGGTGGGCGGCGTCGTCAGCGACCGCATCCTGCGCCGGACGGGCAGCGTCTCGAAGGCCCGCGTCAGCGTCATCGTGGTGGGCTTCCTCGGAGCCTTCCTGTTCATGCTGCCGGTGCTGTTCGTGACGGACCTCGTCACCATCGCCCTCTGCCTCAGCGGCGCGTTCTTCTTCGCCGAGCTGATCGTCGCCCCGATCTGGGCGGTGCCGATGGACATCGCGCCCCAGCACTCGGGCACCGCCAGCGGCTTCATGAACTTCGGCTTCGGGCTCGCCGGCATGATCTCGCCGGTCGTCTTCGGCGCCGTCATCGACGCCACCGGCCGCTGGGACCTGCCCTTCGTCGCCTCCCTGGGCCTCCTGCTCCTCGGCGCCGTGCTGGCGCTGCGGATGCGGCCCGACGAGCCCTTCCTCGACGACGAGGAGCCGCAGGCCGCCGCCCTCACCTCGCCCGTGCCGGTCAGGCCCACCGCCTGACCGGAGATGGCGGGCCGCGCAGGCCCGATCACGGACCCCGAACCCTCACAAGCGCCAAGGAGTCGCCCATGTCCGTCGCCGTCGCCCAGCCGATCGGCCGGTCCGAGCCGCTGCCGATCACCCCGAAGCCCGTCGATCGGACCGTCGACCCCGCGCCCGTCGAGGCGGTGATGCGCCGGGCCCGCGCCGCCCAGAAGATCTTCGCCGAGGCCGACCAGGAAGGGGCCGACGCCGCCGTCCGGGCGCTCGCCTGGTCGCTCTACAAGCCCGAGAACGCCCGCGAGCTCGCCGAGCTCGCGGTGGCCGATACCGGCCTCGGCAACGTGGCGGACAAGATCGTCAAGAAGCAGCGCAAGACCTTCGGCACGCTCCGCGATCTGCTGCGCGGGCGCTCCGTCGGCATCATCGAGCAGGACCACGCCAAGGGGCTCGTGAAGTACGCCAAGCCCATGGGCGTGATCGGCGCAGTGACGCCCTCGACGAACCCGGGCGCCACGCCCGTCAACAAGGCGATGATGGCGGTCAAGGGCCGCAACGCCATCGTCATCGCCCCCTCGCCCTTGGGCTACCGGACGACGGCCCGCATCGTCGCGCTGATGCGCGAGGAGCTGGAGCGGATCGGGCTGCCCGCCGACCTCGTCCAGATCCTGCCCGAGCCCGTGACGAAGGACTCGACCGAGGCCCTGATGCGGGCCTGCGACCTGATCGTGGTGACGGGCTCGCAGGACAACGTCCGGCGCGCCTATTCCAGCGGCACGCCCGCGATCGGCGTCGGCGCGGGCAACGTGCCGGTGATGATCGACGAGACCGCCGATCTCGACGCGGCGGCCGAGAAGATCCGCGACTCGAAGATCTTCGACAATTCCACCTCCTGCTCGTCGGAGAATTCCGTCGTCATCGTCGACGCGGTCTACGATCAGGCGATCGCGGCGCTCGAGCGGGCCGGCGCCTATCTCTGCACGCCGGAGGAGAAGGGCCGCGTGGCCGAGCGGCTCTGGGTCAAGGGCAAGCTCAACCGCGACCTCATCGCCCGCGACGCCGCGGTGCTGGCCGAGGCGTTCGAGCTGCCGCCGGAGGCGCGCGGCAGCAGGTTCTTCCTCGTGGAGGAGGAGGGGGTCGGCCGCGCCCACCCGTTCTCCGGCGAGAAGCTCGCCCTCGTCCTCACCGTCTACCGGGCGAAGGACTTTGCGGCGGCCAAGGCGCGGGTCGCCGAGATCCTGGAGCACCAGGGCAAGGGCCATTCCTGCGGCATCCACACCACCGACATGGCCCGCGCGCGGGAGCTCGCCGCCGATCTCGACGTGGTGCGGGTGCTCGTGAACTTCGCCCACACCTTCGGCAACGGCGGCGGATTCAACTCCGGCCTCGGCTTCACGCTGAGCATGGGCTGTGGCTCCTGGCAGAAGAACAGCATCTCCGAGAACCTGAGCTACCGCCACTTCCTCAACATCACCCACCTCGTCACCCCGATCCCCGAGGACCGGCCGAGCCCGCGCGACCTGTTCGGGCCGCACTGGGAGAAGATCGGCTACGTCGAGGAGACTTCAGCGGAGGCCGGCCGATGAACTTCCTGGAACACGTCGCCAAGGCGCGGGTGCTCGCCCCCGCCGGCATCCCCGTCCCCCGCGCCGTGCACTGCCGCACGCCGGAGGAGGCCGGGAGCGCCTTCGCCGAGTTCGGCCCCTGCATGGTCAAGGCGCAGGTGCCGACCGGCAAGCGCGGCAAGGCCGGCGGCATCCGGGCCGCCCGTTCGCCCGAGGAGGCGGTTGAGGTCGCGCGCGCCATCCTCGGCATGACGATCGACGGCCACGCCGTCGAATCGGTCCTGCTGGAGGAGCGGGCCGAGATCGCCCGCGAGTTCTACGCGGCGATCCTCAACGACACGGCGAGCCGCAGGCCCCTCGTCCTGTTCTCGACCGAGGGCGGCATGGACATCGAGGAGGTGGCGGAGAGCCGCCCCGAGGCCCTGCGCCGCCACCCGGTCGACCTCGACCGGGGCTTCACCGAGGCCGAGGCCCGCGCCCTCGTCTCGGGCCTCGACCTCGGGCCGGCGGCCGAGGCGATCCCCGGCATCCTCGCGGCCCTCTACCGGATCTCCGGCCAAGTCGACGCGGAGCTGATCGAGGTCAATCCGCTGGCGCTGCTCGCGGACGGGCGCGTCGTCGCCCTCGACTGCAAGCTCACCCTCGACGATTCCGCGGCCTTCCGGCAGGCGGACCTCGCCGCCGCGGCCGCGCCCGAGCCGATGACGGCGCTCGAGCGCGAGGGGCTGGAGCAGGGGCTCAAGTTCATCCAGCTCGACGGCAATGTCGGCGTGCTGGCGAACGGGGCCGGGCTCACCATGACCACGATGGACGTGATCAGCCATTGCGGAGGCCGGCCCGCGAACTTCCTGGAGATCGGCGGCGAGGCCTACACCAAGTCGGAGGCGGCGCTCCGCCTCGTCCTCGCCAATCCCGGCGTGAAGAGCCTCGTCGTCAACTTCTGCGGGGCGTTTGCCCGCACCGACGTGATGGCCGAGGGCGTCGTGACCGCCTGGAAGCGGCTCTCGCCCACGGTGCCGGTGTTCTTCTCGATCCACGGGACCGGCGAGGACGAGGCCGTGCGCCTCGTGCGCGACGGCCTCGGCGTCGAGCCCTACGACATGATGGAAGACGCGGTGCAGGCCGCGGTGGAGGCAGCCCGATGATCGTCTATCGCCAGCACGCCCGCGTCCTCGTCCAGGGCATGACGGGCAAGCAGGGCAGCTTCTGGACCGAGAAGATGCTCGCCTGCGGCACCAACGTCGTCGCCGGCGTCAACCCGAAGCGCGCGGGCGAGCGGCACCTCGGCCTGCCCGTCTACGCAACCGCGCGCGAGGCCATGGCCGGGACGCCCTTCGACTGGGCCGTGATGTTCATCCCGCCCGCGGCGGCGCGGGACGCCGCCCTCGACGCGATCGAGGCGGGCGCGCGGACCGTGGTCATCCTCACCGAGCACATCCCCGCCCGCGACGTGATCGCGATCCACCACGCCGCCGCGGGCCACGGCACTCGCATCATCGGGCCGAATACGGCCGGGATCGTGACGCCCGGCGACGGCTTCGTCGGCATCATGCCGGGGCACAACGGCAACATCTTCCAGCCGGGCGAGGTCGGCGTGATCTCGCGCAGCGGCAGCCTCGGCACCCTGATTTGCCTCAACCTGACCCGCGCCGGGATCGGCCAGTCCGCCTTCCTCGGCATCGGCGGCGACCCGATGATCGGCACCACGACCCGCGACGCGCTGGAGGCGCTCGACCGGGACGAAGCGACCCGGGCGGTCGTGATGGTCGGAGAGATCGGCGGTGCGATGGAGGAGGAGGCCGCCGCCTACGCGGCCGGCATGAGCAAGCCCGTCGTGTCCTTCATCGCGGGCCGCGCCTCGCCACCCGGCAAGAAGATGGGCCATGCCGGCGCCATCGTCTCGGGCGCCTTCGGAAGCTACGCGGGCAAGCGCCGGGCGCTGGAGGCCGCGGGCGTCGCGGTCGCCGACACGCCGGGCGAGATCCCGCACCTGCTGCGGTCGGCCCTCGGCGCCCCGCGGGACGCCGCGCAGGCCGTGCCGCTGCACGCGTGAGCGGGCCGCTTCGGGAAAGGAACGTGCGGGGCGGCGGGGCGGCATCGCCCCGCCCGCGGCCGGTCAGGCGCTGAACAGCGCCTGGATGTAGGTCGTCACGGCCGCGACGGAGCCGAACTTCTCGGCGAAGTCCGGGTCGAAATAGGCCACGCGCGCGGCCACGATGCCGATCACCAGCACCCAGAACAGGCCGACGCCCGACCGCATCACGGCCCGGGAGACCGGACCTTGGCGGGACTCGCCGCGGCCGACGGCGCGCAGATCCTGCGCCACCGGCTCGCCGAAAGGATCAAACTGAATCTGGCGCATGGGATCCGCGGCACCGACTAGCAAACACGCGGATTCATGTCGTGGATCAAGGCGCCGAAGCAATGGTCGCGTTTTGCAAATTTCAGGTCTCGGCGAGATGGATCTTCTCTTCTGCCGCTCAATGAGGAGAAGGTTCGTCTTTTCTCCCTCGAAGACTCCTCAGGCGCCGTTCCGGGCCGCGTCGAATGCGCCGAGGAACGTCACCAAGTTTCGCGGCAGGGCGTCGCAGAGATAGCCGCCTTCCTGCACGAGGAGCGTCGTCAGTCCGGCGCCCGCGATCATCCGGGCGGCCTGCCCGAAGCCTGCCCCGGTCACCCGCAGCACCCCGATCGGGTCGTGCTCCGAGGCGTCGAGCCCGAGCGCCACCACGAGGGCGGCCGGCCGCGCGACCGCGATCTCGGCGAGCGCCTCCCCGATCGCGTCGAGCCAGGGTCCGTCGCCCGAGCCGTGCGGCAGCGGCCGATTGCGGTTGTGGCCCGTCCCTTCTCCGGACCCGGTCTCGTCGGCGTAGCCGGCGAAGAACGGGAAGTAGTCGGCCGGGTCGGCGTGGACCGAGACCGTGAGCACGTCCGCGCGGGCGTAGAAGATGCCCTGCGTGCCGTTGCCGTGGTGCACGTCGATGTCGAGGATCGCGACCCGGCCGCCGGTCGCGGCGACCATCCGTTCGGCGGCGATGGCGGCGTTGTTGAGAAAGCAGAATCCGCCCGCCGAGTCGGCGTAGGCGTGGTGTCCCGGCGGCCGGCACAGCGCGTAGGCGTGGCCCTCGTCGAGCGCGCAGTCGGCGCCCCCGATCGCCGCCTGCGCCGAGCCGTAGACCGCCTCCCAGGTCCCGGCCCGGATCGGCGTCGAGGTGTCGGCGAGATGCAGGCCGAGGCGCCCGAGAAGGCCCGTCGGCGCGCGGTGCATGTGCGGCCGCGCGAAGTGCCCGGTGAGGATCTCGTCGCCGACGCCGGGGATCTCGGCACGCCGCTCCCACACGGTGCTGAGCAGGTCGAGGTAGCCGGCATCGTGCACGGCGCGGATGGGACCGAGCCCCTGGTCCGCCGCCTCCGTGATCCGGTGCCCGGCCGCCGCTGCGGCGTCGCGCAGGACGCGGTAGCGGTCCGCCCGCTCCGGATGCGGGATCAGGCTTCCGCGCCGGAAGAACAGCTCGGGGTCGTGCTTTACCGAGCGCGCGTCGTGGATGATGCGCATGGGGTCCCGCTCCTCCCAGTCCTGATTAGGGCTCGGAGCCGGTTCGCGAAAGGCGCGAGATCTCGGGCGATGCGGATTTAACCAATACTGTCGATCGGGCCCGCATCCCGGCTCCCGGGTCCGGATCCTGCAGACTCCGTCTCCGCGAAGACGATCCGTTCCCTATCGGGAACGGCGCAGTGCAGATTTCGGACATCGGGGAGCTGATATGAACACGCGCGACATCTGGGCGGTGGTGGCCGTCTCGTTCCTGGCGGCCTGCGCGCTCACCCTGTCGCTGCCGATCCCCTCGGTCGCGGAGCCGGCCGCTTCCGTGCGGAACGGGCCGGCGCCCCTGCCCCCGGCCGCCGATGCCGCGGTGATCCCGGCCGCGCACGTCTCGGCCGAGACGGCCCTCGAAGGCCGTCGCCGCATTCGCGTCGTCTATCCGAGCTACGTGCGTTGAGCCGCGGCGGCGCGCCTCAGAGTTGACCGTGGACGGGCGGGGTCCGCCACATGTCGAGGGCGATCATCAGATCCCGGCGCCGCCGGAGCATCTCGATGGCATCCTGTGCCGCAGGGCTCGCCTCGAACAGTTCCGCCGGATGAGCCTTGCCGAGCGATGCGAAGACCCGGTCCGCGAACTCGGCGCCGTTGGCCTCGATGATCCGGGCTATCTCAGCGAGCATCATGCCTGCCTCCCGATTATCGCGTTCCCAGCGAATCGCGTGCGCATTGCATGATGCAATCTCGCAACGGTCAAGCCTGAAATTCGAAACGCGTTCGCAGAAATGCTTGCGGCACCGCACCATTGGCAGACGGAGGCCGGTTACACCCGGATGTATGCCGCACGACATACACCTCAAGATTGTATGTCGTGCGGCAATCAAAATTGCCGATTTATCCCGACGTAATCAGGGGTATATAGGTATTTGTCCTCGGTTCGATCGGCCTGTACTATCTTTCATCTCCGTAGTTGATGATGGCGGATCCTCAGGTTGTGAAGGTCGTTCGTGGCGTCGAGCTCATCGATCAGCGTGTGCACGCCGACCCGCGCGGCGCGCTCGTCGCGCTCGAGCCGCATGAGAACCTTCCGTTCGCACCGCGTCGCGTGTTCTTCATGGCGGTGGAGAAGCCGGGGACCATCCGCGGCGGCCACGCCAATTCCTGCGACGAGTTCCTCGTCGTTCTGAAGGGATCGGTTCTCGTCGAGGTCGACAACGGGGGCGAGCGCGCGGGCATTCGCCTGGAGCGGTACGACCAGGGCCTCTGGATCCGCGCGGGTATCCTGATCCACCTGCGCGAGTTCGAGGCCGGCACGATCCTCCTCGTCTGCGCCTCTGAACTCTACGAGGATACCCGGCACTACGACCGCGCGCGGCCGGACCTGTTCCTGGCGGATTGCCACGCATGACCATCCCGCAGGCGGCGCCTCCGCGGCGCATCGCCCGCTTCCGGGAGGAGATCGACCGCGCGGTCGCCTCCGTCCTCGGCGGCAGCACCTACATCCTCGGGCAGGCGGTGGCGGATTTCGAGGCGGCCTTCGCGGCCAGTGCCGGGCAGCCGCACGGCGTCGGCGTCGCCTCCGGCACGGAGGCGCTGGCGCTGGCCCTGCGCGCCCTCGGGATCGGCCCCGGCGACGAGGTCATCGCGCCGGCCCTCACCTTCGCGGGGACGGCCCAGGCGGTCCTCCAGTGCGGCGCGCTGCCCCGGCTCGTCGACGTCGACCCGGTCACGCGCTGCCTCGATCCTGCCCGGGTGGCGGAGGCGGTGGGAGCGCGCACGGCCGCGATCCTGCCCGTGCACCTGTTCGGCCATCCCGCCGACATGCCCGCGCTGATGAAGATCGCCGAGCATCACGGCCTCGCGGTGATCGAGGATTGCGCGCAGTGCCACGGCGCCAGCCTCGCGGGGCGGCCGCTCGGCAGCTTCGGTCACGCCGCCGCCTACTCCTTCTACCCGACGAAGAACCTCGGATGCGTCGGCGACGGCGGCGCGATCCTCACCCGCGACGCGGCCCTCGCGGACCGGCTGCGGGCCCTGCGCCACTACGGCTTCGCGGGGCCCGAGCGTGTGAGCCGCGGCCTCGGCTTCAACGCGCGCCTCGACGAGATCCAGGCCGCGATCCTCCTCGTGCTGCTGCCGCATCTCGAGGCCGGCAACGCCGAGCGCCGCGCCATCGCGGCCCGCTACCGGGCCTGCCTGAGCCTGTCCGGCCTCGGCCTGCCCCCAGAGGCGCCGGGCCACGTCTATCACCAGTTCGCCGTGACCCACCCAGAGCGCGACCGCCTGATGCGCCACCTCGCCGAGGCCGGCATCGGCACCGCCGTGCACTACGCTCCGGGCCTCCACCGGCACCCCGCCTTCCGCGAGGGCGCGACCGGCCCGCTGCCCGTCACGGACGCGCTCGCCGCGACCCTTCTCAGCCTGCCGATCCAGCCCGAGGTCGCGGACGAGGCGCCGGCCCGGGTCGCGCAGGCACTTCGGGGTTTTTCCCTGTGACGACCCGCGTGCTCCTGTATGGCGTCGGTTCCCCCGTGGTGGCCGACGTGGAGGAGAGCCTGCACCGGGCGGGGCTCGCCCTCGCTGCGGGCATCCGCAACCGGCCGTGCGAGAGCCACCTCTCCGAAGCGGCGACGATCCTGGCGCCCGAGGCGCTCTCGCCCGATCTCCTCGCCCTGCCCTTCCTCGTGCCCCTGTTCACCCCCGCGCACCGCCGATTGGCCGCGGGTGAGGCGGCCGCGCGCGGCCTCGCGCACCCTTTCACCCTGATCGACCCGAGCGTCGCGGCTCCGCGCCGGATCGACCTCGGGTCGGGCTGCTACGTCAATGCCGGCTGCAGCCTCGGCGCGGCAAGCCGGTTCGGCGCTTTCGTCTTCGTCAACCGCGGGGCGAGCATCGGCCACCACGCGGACCTCGGCGACTTCGTCTCGATCGGGCCGGGCGTCGTCCTGGCGGGCCACGTCACGATGGGCCGCGGCAGCGTCGCCGGTGCCGGCGCCACCATCCTGCCGGAGCGGACGATCGGCGCGAACGCCGTCGTGGGCGGCGGGGCCGTGGTGACGCGGGACGTGCCGGATGGGTGCCTCGTCCTCGGCAATCCGGCCCGCATCGTTCGCCGCGACATCGGCGGCTACCAGGGTCTGCCCGTGACATGACGAAGCCCGTCGTCCACCTCTACACGGTCTGCTGGGACGAGGCCGACATGCTCGGCTTCTTCTTCCGCCACTACGACAGCTTCGTCGACCGCTACGTCGTCTACGACGACGGCTCGACGGACGGCTCCCGCGAGATCCTGGCGGCGCACCCGAAGGTCGAACTGCGCGCGTTCACCCGGGTCGAGGCGGAATCCTTCGTGCTCTCCCACAAGGCCATGCAGGACGAGGCTTGGAAGGAGAGCCGGGACGTGGCCGACTGGGTGGTCGTCACGGCGATCGACGAGCACCTTCATGTTCGCGGCCGGGCGATGGCCGGATATCTCGCCGAGCAGGCGTCGCTCGGCGTCACCCTGGTCCCCGCCCTCGGCTTCGACATGAACCATCCGGAGATGCCCGACGATCACGGCCTGCTCGTCGACCGGGTGACCCGCGGCCGGCCGCGGATCGCCTTCAACAAGCTCAGCGTCTTCAAGCCCGAGGCTCTGCGCAAGAGCGGGTTCGGCCCGGGGCGCCACGCCGCCGAGCCGCAGGGTGACCTGCGCCTGCCGGCCCGCGACGAGCTGATGCTCTGGCACTACAAGCACCTCGGCTTCGCGCGGAACGCCGCGCGCGAGGCCGCACAGGCGGAGCGCCTCGGCCGGGTCGACCGGGTGCAGGGCTACGGCCGGCACTATCTCTGGGGCGAGACGAGGCTGCGCACCTTCTGGGACGAGATGGAGCGCGAGGCGCGCGATCTCTCGGCCAAGCGGTTCGACCCGGCCGTCGCGGCGATCCGCCCCCTCTGGTGGGAAGAGCGCTCCGACATCGTCCGCGCGCCGGCCGAGCACCCTCCATCCGCACAGGCTGGCCGCCATGAGCCGGCGCCGCTCGTGTCGGTGCTCGTCAAGAGCTACAACCACGCACCCTACGTGGCGCAGACGATCCGGAGCCTCCTCGACCAAACCTTCCAGGACTTCGAGATCGTCGTCACGGACGACGCCTCGGTTGACGCCACCGCGGACATCGTGCGCGGTTTCGCGGATCCCCGCATCCGCCTGGAGGTGCTCCCAGAAAACCGCGGCATCTCGGGCGCCATGAACGCGACGATCGCCCGGGCCCGCGGACGCTACCTGGCGATTTTGAACTCCGACGATTGGGCCCTGCCCGGCCGGCTCGCCCGGCAGGTCGCCTTCCTGGAGGCGAACCCGGGCGTCGCGGCGGTGTTCGGGATGCCGCGGGCGGTCGACGAGGGCGGCGTGCCGACCGTGCCCTTCAACGACTTCCGCGCGCCCTTGCGCCTGCCCGACTTCTCGCGCCGCTCCTGGCTGCGGCAGTTCTTCTTCCACGGCAACTGCCTGTGCGCGCCGACCGCGATGATCCGGCGCTCCGCCTACGAGGCGGTCGGCGCCTACGACCCGCGCCTGACGAACTACCAGGATCTCGACATGTGGATCCGGATGCTGGTGGCGGGCCAAGCCTTCCACGTGCTGGACGAGGAACTGACGGCCTTCCGCATCCGCGCGGGCGACGCCAACATGAGCGCGCCCCGGCCCGACACGCACCTGCGCTCGGCCTTCGAGAAGACGAAGATCCTGCGCCACTTCGCCGATCTCGACCGGGCGAGCTTCGACGCCGTGTTCGGCCCCGGCCCTGACGGCTCCGGCGATACCTTCCCCGCGGATCGACCTGTGGCGCTCTGCGTGGCCGAGCTCGCCCGGCGCAGCCCGCGCGTCGAGTACCAGCACTTCGCCCTGGAGGTCTTCTACGAGGCCGCTGCGCGGACGGAGGACTTCCACCGATTGCGCGCCGAGGCCGGGACGATCGACGCGTTCGGCCTGCAGGCCGTGACCGCGCGCGACCGCATCATCGCCGATCTCCACCGGCAGCCGGGGCGCGGCTTCGCCTATCCGCACGACGCCGCGGAGTGCCGCCGCCTCACCGACATCGCCCTGCTCTACCGGATCGTGCTCGCGCGCGACCCGGACGACGGCGGGTTGCGGCATCACCTCGGGGCGCTGCGCCAAGGCCGCGACCTCCGCAGGATCGCTGAGGGTTTCGTCGCATCGCACGAGTTCGCGGTTCTCCGCGGCGAAGACACTGCGGCGGTCGTCCTCTGCAGGCAGGCGGCCGGGCGGGCGCCGTCCGAGTCGGAGCGCGACCTCGCGCCGGACGAACTCGCGGTCACGCTCGTCCGCTCGCCCGAGGTGCGGGCTCGGCACGCGGTCCTGCCCGGCCTCTACCCGGACGGGCTGCCGCTCGGCGCCCCTCACCTCTACGCGTGGTGGGTCGAGGAGGCGGAAGTCCTTCGGCGCGGACCGCGCCGACCCGCGGACACCTCGGCAAGCGTTTCGGGGAGCGGGCTCCTCCTGTCCTTGATCGTCCTGATCGACCGCCCGCCCGACCGGGCGGAGGTGGCGCTGCTGCGGCGGATGGCGGCGGGGGCGGCCTGTCAGATCGTGCTCGCTCCTCTCGATGCCGCGAGCGACGCGGCAACCCGCGCGCTCTGCGCCGGGCAGAGTCGATTTGCCTGCGCGCCGGGGGATCCGACGGAAGCTTCACGATCCGACGCGGACGCCGGTTCGGCCGCCGGCCTGGTCCTCGACCGGGCGCAGGCTCGGTGCCGCGGCCCCTTCACGGCGCTGCTCCGGCCCGGTGACCTGATCGCCCTCGACGTCGTCGCCGCTCTCCAGCCGCTCCTCGACGGGGCCGATGTGCTGCTCACCGACCAGGACATCCACTCGTCCGGAGGCCGCCGCAGCGATCCGGCCTTCAACGGCCGTTGGGACCCGGATGCCTGCCTCGCCCGTCCCCCGTCGAGCCTCGTCCTGTTCCGCTCGGACCTGATCGGGCGCCTCGGCGGCTGGTCCGGTGCCGCCGGGGGGCTGGCGGATCCCAGCCTCATCCAGTGGAGCCTGCTGCTGAGAGCCGGGCACCATCTCGCGCCGGAGCGGATCCGCGCCGCGCATCGGCTCCTCGCGCACCGGCGCGAGACACCCGCCCCGGACACCGCAGACCTGGCCGGCGTCGTCGAGCGCTTCCTCCACGAGAGTGGCAGGCGGTCGGAGATCGCCGCCGTCGAGCCAGGAAACGGCATCCTGCGCCTGCGTTACGCCCGCCCGGAGACGCCGAAGGTCACGATCATCGTGCCGACGCGGGACCGGCTCGATCTCCTGGCCCCCTGCGTCGAGAGCATCCTGTCCGGAACCCGGTATCCCGACTTCGAGATTCTCGTCCTGGACAACGAGAGTGCAGGCCCCGAGACACAGGCCTACCTCGCGGAGCGGGCGGCCGATCCCCGATTCAGATCGGTGTCCTGTGCCGGAATCTTCAACTGGGCGCGGCTCAACAACCTCGGCGTGGCCCGGTCCGAGGGCGCCATCCTCGTCCTCCTCAACAATGATACCGCGGTGCTCGAACCGCACTGGCTCGACGAGCTCGTGTCGCACGCCCTGCGGCCGGAGGTCGGCGTGGTCGGAGCCAAGCTCCTCTATCCCGACGGTCGGGTGCAGCATGCCGGGATCGAGTTCGATGCCTCCGGAGAAGCCCGCCACGTCTGGCGCTACGCCTCACGCAACGCCTCCGGCTACCTCGACCAGATCGAGATCGTTCGCAACGTCTCGGCGGTGACGGGCGCCTGCATGGCGTTCCGGCGGTCCGTCTTCGAGGCGCTCGGCGGGATCGACGAGACCCTCCGCGTGGCTTGGAGCGACGTCGATTTCTGCCTGCGCGCCCGCGAGGCGGGCCTGCGCGTCCTCTGGACGCCGCACGCCGGGCTTCTCCACCACGAGGGAGCGACGCGCCTGTTCGACGCCTCGCCTCAGGACGCGGAGCGGTTCGCCCGAGAGGCTGACTGCACGCGGGCGCAGCGGCGGGGCTCGTTCGCGGGCTTCGCCTATCAGAGTCCGCACCTCGTCACGCACGAGGACGAGCCCCGCCTCGCCACGCGCCCGCTGGCAGCGATGGCCGAGGCCAACCGGACTGCAGCCATGGGAGCGGCCGACGGCTCGATGGCCGCGGATGCGATTCCGCCGGCGGCTCGCGAGGCCCCTGCCCCCGAGCGGCCCGGCCCGCGCTGGTACCACCGCGCGCGGATCGAGAGCGCGAGACGTTTGTGGAGGGGGCTGCGCCGCCACTGACGGCGCTGACGCAGCGTCGATCGGTCGAACGTCGCCGACGGGGCAACCCGACGGGTGCAACCTGTCCGATGAGCTCCGTCGCCACGTCCCGAGCAGGCAGGGACCATCGCGGCCGCCGATTGCCATTCATTCCCGCGCATGGTTGCCGGAAAATCCCGATGCGGTTTCCTATATATCATGGCATTGTCGGGCACTTTAGCAAGTACATCTCATAAACGTGCTAAATCTGCATCAGTAACTCTGAAGATATGATCCATAATCGCCCGAACATGGATTAGAATTGACTCCACTCGATCTTCATTAACTGATCGTCCTGGGGTCTGACTCGTCCAGAACCTCATTATCGATTATGCAACTGAAAGTATGGTGGGCTTATGTCGACGGTCGGATCGTCTCTGCGTCGGTCTCTATTGCTGAGCGTGCCGGTCTGGGCAGTCTTGGTGGCCGAAGGCCGTGCCGATTGCCAGCCGGCCGTGCCGACCGGCGGCCAGACCGTGACCTGCACCGGCACGCAGACCGGCGGCTTCGTCGCTCCTGCGAACGTCACGGGCCTCACCGTGAACATCCAGTCCGGCGCCACCGTCAGCGGCTCGCAGCAGACCAGCGCGGGAAATAACCCGGGTAACTCGACCGTGCGGGTCAACGGCGCGAGCACCGTGAACAACGCCGGCACGATCAGCAACGCGGCGCCGGTGAACCGCGACAGTTTCGGGGTCAACCTCTACGGCAGCGGCATCACCCTGAACAATTCCGGCACGATCTCGCTCACGGCGCCAGCAGGCAACGCGGCGCTCCGGGTCTACGGCGCCTTCACGAGCGTTCAGGGGCAGCCGGCCGGCACGACCTTCGACAACCTCAGCATCGTCAACAGCGGCACGATCAACGTCACGCAGAACGGCAACGGGATCGCCCGCGGCATCTATGCCGGGGAGCGGATCGGGACGTTGACCATCACCAACACCGCGACGGGCCTGATCTCCGCCGCGCGCGGCGGCACTGCCACCGCCTCCGCCAACGCTGTCGCCGCCATCGATTCGGACGACAACGTGCAATCCGTCACGGTGAACAACGCCGCTGGTGGCCGGATCACGGCGACGGGCGCCAACACGCAGGCCATCAGAGGCCGCGCCTCGTCCTTCGTCATCAACAACAGCGGTGCGATCACCAACACGGACGCGACCGCCGGTTCAGCCGCGATCGCGCTCTATGCGGACGATCCGCAGCCCTACAACAGCACCATCACCAACACGGCGACCGGCGTGATCACCGGCGACGTGCGCAACACCGACGTCGACAACCAGACCGCGGCGAGCGCCGTCGCCAGCCGCCGCTCCGGCACGATCACCAATGCCGGAACAATCAACGGCAACCTCATCTTCGGCAACGGCGACCAGACCATCAACAACACCGGCCGCATCTCCGGCAGCATCACGTTCCTCGACGTGGCCACGGCCGGTGCTGTCGCCGGCAGCGTCAACACGATCAATCTCGGCACCGGCTCGTCGATCGGTGGCAACATCACCGCCCGCGGCCTCGGCGCCAACGCCATCAATCTCGCGGGCACCGGCACGCTCACCGGCACCGTGACCGGGTTCACCAGCCTCACCCAGACCGCCGGCGCCTGGACCCTCGGCGCCGGCTCGGTGCAGAACCTGTCGGGCAACCTGACGGTGGCCGGCGGCAACCTGACCCTCGCCGCGGGCTCGACGCAGAACATCGGCGGCCGGATCCAGGTGACGGGCTCAGGCGCGCAGCTCACCGTCAACAACGCGATCACCGACAAGGCCGTTCTGCTGGCGGGCTCGAACACCACCGTCGTCAACAACGGCACGCTGACCGGGACCGGGGCCGCAGGCCGCGCGAACAACGCCGGCACTCGCGTCTACGGAGTGCTCGCCGATTCGCCCTCCACCGGAAGCATCGCGAATATCACCGTCGTCAACAACGGCTCGATCAGCGTCACCGAGAACGGCGTCGGCATCTCGCGAGGCGTCTACGCGGGCGAACGAATCGACGCGATGACCCTCACCAACACGGGTCGCATCTCGGCGACGCGGGTCGGCAACGGCACCGCCGCGGTGGCGGCCGTGGACTCGGACGACGACGTGACGGCGCTCACGGTGACCAACCGCGCGGGCGGCCAGATCACCGGCACCGGCACGGGGGTGCGCGCCGTCCAGGGCCGGGCACGCAGCTACACCCTCGTCAACGAGGGCACCATCACGGGCCCTGCGGGCGGGCAGGCCGTCGTCATCTACGGCGCCGGCACCGCCACCCTCACCAACGCGGCTTCCGGTACGATCACGGGCGACGTCCGCCTCGTCGATGCCGATTCGGCCAACCCCACCAACAACCGGCGCAACAGCACGACGACCAACGCCGGCCGCATCGCGGGCAACATCGTCTACGGCGCGGCCAGCCACACGCTGACCAACACCGGCACCGTCACGGGCGGCATCACCTTCAACGACGTCGCCGCCAGCGTGAACACGGTCAATCTCGGCACCGGCTCGGTCATCGGCGGTGCCATCACGGCGCAGGGCCGGGGCACGAACGCCCTCGCCCTGTCGGGCACGGGCACGCTCGCCAGCAACGTCGTGGGCTTCACCACGCTGTCGCAGGCGGGCGGCGCCTACACGCTGGCGGCCGGCACGACGCAGGGCTTCTCGGGCGGCGCCTCCGTCACCGGCGGCACGCTGACCGTGAACTCCGCGCTCAACGCCAACACGGCGGTCGGCAGCGCCGGCACGCTCGCGGGCACGGGCACGGTCGGCGGCACCCTGACGAACGGCGGAACCGTCGCGCCGGGCAGCGCCGCCGCGCCGACGGGCACGCTCGCGGTGGCCGGCGCCTACGTCCAGCAGGCCGGCGGCACCCTGCAGAGCACGATCACCCCGGAGGGACAGGCCGCGCGCCTCGCGGTGACGGGCGGCGCGACCCTCGCGGGCACGGCGCGCGTCAGCCCGACGCCGGGCACCTACCTGCCGGGGACCCGCTACACGGTGCTCACGGCGCAGGGCGGCGTGCGCGGCGCCTTCGCGGCGGTGACGGACAACGGCACCCTGCCCTTCCTGATCCGGCCCGCCGCCTCGACGGACGCCAACAACGCCTACATCACGCTCGCGCAGCAGAGCTTCACTCTGGTGGCGCTGACGCCGAACCAGGCCGGCGCCGCCCGCGGGCTCGACGCGGCGCTCGCCAACAACCCGGCGGCGCTCGCCGCCCTCGACAGCCAGAGCAACGCGGCGCTCGCCGGCGTGCTCGACCGCGCCGCGGGCCAGGGCTACGCCTCCGTGGCCGACCCGCAGCTGCGCGCCGGCCGCGCCTTCACCGACCAGCTCGTCTCCCGCGCCTACACGGCCAGCTTCGAGCCCGGCCCGACGCAGTTCACCCTGCCGCCGGCCGTCTACGCCGCGGACCTGCCGCAGCGGGCACCGGTGCCGGAGCCGCGGGTGATCGAGACGAGCCGCGGCTACGGAGTCTGGGCGACCGGCTACGGGCAGTTCGGCCGGGTCGACGGCACCCTGAACGCCGCCGGCCGCAGCGAGACCATCGCGGGCTTCGCGGGGGGCATCGACATGCACCCGCAGGTCGGCACCGTGCTCGGCATCTCGGCGGGCTACGGCTCGGTCGACGTCAGCCTCGGGCGCACCGGCGAGCGGGCGCACACGGATAACGGCCAGGTCGGCGTCTATGGCGGCCTCACGGACGGGGCGCTCTACGCCAATGCCGCTCTCGGCTATGCCCGGGCGGAGGGGCGCCTCGAGTGTCCGCCCGTCTTCGCCGCGCTCGGGGGCACGGGTGCCCGCGGCACGATCAGCGGCAACCAGTTCCTGTCGGCGGGCGAGGCGGGGTACCGCATCGCCTACGCGCCGGGGCAGGTCCTCGCGCCCTTCGTCGGCTTCCAGGTCACGACCTTCGACCAGGACCGCGTGCGCGAGGTCGGCGGCGGCCTGTTCAACCTGAACGTGGCCGGACGCGACTACCTCTCGGCGCGCACGCTGGTCGGCGGGCGCCTCGAATCCTCCGCCACGCTCGGCGGGCGGGTGTTCACAGTCGCCTTCAAGGCCGCCTACGTGCACGACTTCGCGGATGTCGGCCGGACGATCACCTCGGCCTTCGCGCTCGCCCCGGCAGTGCCCTTCGCCGTCGCGGGACGGCGCCTCGACCGGGACCGCGCCCTGATCGGGCTCGGTATCGGCACGCTGCTCGCCCCGGGCCTCACCGGCTTCGTCAACTACGACGCCGAGGTGGCCTCGACCGACTCGATCCAGGCGGTTCGGGGCGGGCTTCGCTACAACTTCTGACCGGTCCGGCCAGAGCCGCCCTCAGCGGCTCCCGCCGCCGCCGCCGTTGGCGCTGCCGTTCGGGATCGCCCGCTCGGGGAAGCTCGCGTTGCCGCCCGCGGCGGAGTTCGTGGTGATCGTCTCGGCGCCGGTGGCGCCCGGGGCGATGACGATGTCCCGGCTGTTGCCGGTCGTGTTCGGCTGGGTCTGAACCACTACGCCGGGCCGGCCGGGGGGCAGGGTGCCCGGCAGGATCTGAGCCAGGGCCGGGCCCGCATTCAGGAGGGCGAGGCCGGCGAGAAGGGCGCGCGTCATCGGGATTTCCACAGGTCTGGGGCCGCCGCGGCGAATGTTGCCGCGGCCTCGGGGCGGACGGAGGATCTGCCGGCCTGATCGAAAGCTAAGATCGGAGCGGGCGGGCGCAAGCGGGGCGCGACCGCGCACGAACGGCGCAGGGCGGCACACCGCAAGAAAGAGCCCGCCGCGGTCGGGCGACCGGGCGGGCGAAGCCTTGGGAGGAACGCCGTCGAAACAGCGATGAACGGAAGGTAGGCCGATTCACAACCGTGGCAATTCCGATGCACGCTGGGCTGGTATGCCAAGGGCGCGTGGATGGGCGCGTGCGCACGCATCGTGGTCCGCTGCTCGGCCCGGATCCGGGATCAGGCATCGTCCTCGGGGGCGAACACCTCGCCCTCTTCGGCGAGCCGGGCGTTGCCCTCGTCCGCCCGCAATTCCTTGAGCGCCCGGTACTCCGCGATCAGCCTGCGCAACTCCGGGCTCGCCGGCGGCACGGCTTCGGCCTCGAGGGCCGCCGCGGTCGCGGCTTCGACCCGCGCCCGGTCTTCGTCCGAGAGGCCGGCCGGATCGGACAGCCCGAATTCCTGCGCGACGCGGGCGGCGATCTCGGCCCGCTTGCCCTCCGCCGTGCAAGCCGTATCGGACATGGCCTGACTCCTCCCTCTGCCGCGCCTGCGAGGCCGATTCTCCGGCCCCTGTCCCGCAATCCCGCGATCCGCGCTCCGTTCCGAGGGGCAGGGAACACGAACGCGCGGGCCATCCCGACGTCACGATCCCGTGCAGGATCGGGAGCCCGGAATGCCGAGACTGGGCCGGAGGCCGAGCGTACGGAATGTGACGGGCCCGAGAACCGCCAAGCTTTCGTCACGCTTTGTGGCGAAAGTCGCGCCTCGCCCACCCGGACCGGAGAGGAGCCTGCCTTTGCAGAAGTCCCACGCCGCGCGCCCGAGCGCCCTCGATGCGCGCCTGAGCGCACCCAAGACCGCCAAGATCCTGCTCGGCAACGAGATCGTCGGCTGCCACCTGCGTGAGGAGGGCGGCGACGACGCCCGCCTGGAGATGATCAGCGCCGCCGGCATCCCCGAGCATTTCGTCCTCGCCGTCGGCGATGGCGACGAGCGGCTCGCGCGGGTGACCTGCCGCAAGCAGGGCGCGAACGGCGCGGAGATCTGGGTGCAGTTCCTCGGCCCTGCCCGGCTCGCGGCCTGAACGGCCCGCCCGAGGCTTCGGCCTCGGGCACCGCGGCCCGCCTGCGGCGTTGGCGCTGGGAGAACCGGCGCACGACGAGGAGGCCGCCAGGATGGACGACCGCACCGACACGCAGGCGCAGCGCATGCCGCACGGCAAGCCCGAGAGCGAGGGGCTCGCCAACGCCCCCCAGGACACCGCGACCGGCCGCGTGAAGCGGCAGGACGGGCCCCTGGAGCGCCCCGGCACCGAGGCCGAGGAGAGGGCCGGGAAGACGGACGCGAAGCGGCGCACGGATTTCTGATCGTCCGCCGATGCACGCCGTATGCCCCTGCGGCGGCTCGATGTTTTCGAGCGGCAAAGCTCCGTCGCAGGCCCCGGAACCGCGCCCATCGTCCGCCCGTTGGCCCGGGACCGACACGGGAGAGCATCATGGGCACCATTACCGGCAGAACGACGATCCGCACGACCCTGGCGGCCACCCTTCTCCTCGGCCTCGGGGGCACGGCCCTCGCGCGCGGCGGCGGGGACGCGGGCAGCGGCCTGTCGCCCTACGCGGCCCTGTCCGGCAACGACCGCTCTGCGGGCGTGAACAACGGCAATTACCGCAATCCTCGCCTCGATCCCTACATTCGGGCCTACGGCGACGGCTACGACCGGCCGGTCCGCTACCGCCGCGCGCCGGTGCCGGGCCCCTATTACGGCTATCCCTACTGATCCGGGAGGCACTACGGCGCCGGCTCACGGAGCCTCGGGGCTCCGGTAGCCGGCGGAGCGCCAGGCCCGCGCCGCGACCGCGGCAACGATCCGCTCCAGGCGCTCCTCGGGCAGCGCCGCGCTCGCGGCGAGGTGATAGGTCTCCCAGCCGATGCTGAGGAAGTCGAGGCCGAAGCGCTCGGCCGCCGAGCGGGCGCCGAGGCCCGCGTCGGCGGCCCCGGTCGCGATCACGGCGGCGACTGCCTGGTGGGTGAATTCCTCGACGCCGTAGCCCGCGATGGCGGCGGGTGCCAGACCCTGCTCGGCCAGCATCTGATCGAACCAGACCCGGGTGCCCGAGCCGCGCTGGCGGTTGACGTAGCGCACGCGTCCCCCAGCGAGATCTCCGAAGGACCGGATCCCGAGCGGGTTGCCGGGCGCCAGCAGCAGGCCCTGCTCGCGCGCGAACAGCGGCTGCACCCGCAATCCCGGATTGTCGACGAGGTCGGCGAAAGGCGCGCCCGCCTCCGCGACGGTGCGGGAGCCGCAGTGGAAGCCAGCCACGTCCGCGCGCCCGTCGAGCAGGTGCTGCACAGCCTCCCGGCTTCCAACCACGGCGACGTCGCAGTCTCCGAGGGCCGCAAGAGCGTCCATCAGCACGAGGTCGTGGCTCGCCGCGATCGCGAGCGGGCGCGGCGCGCCGTCGATCAGGCTCGCGAGGCGCGTCTCGACGGCGCGCGCCTCCCGCGCCAGCGGCGCCGCGAGCCCGGCCGCGGCGTCGGACAGGGCGCGCGCCAAGCCGTGGCCTACCGGCGTCAGGGCGGTGCCGTGGCCGCGGGTCTTGCGCACGAGCTGCTGGCCGATCGCCGCCTCCAGGCTGCGCAGGCGGTCCCAGGCGGCGCGGTACGACAGGTCGAGCGCGGTCGCCACGCCCTGGACCGATCCGGTTCTCTCGATGGCGGCGAGGAGCGCCAGCGCGTCGGCGACGGCGACGCGCCGGGAGCCGAGGCGGATCACGCCGCCGAGCCCGAGTTCCACCGCGATCTCGGTGCGGGCCGGTTCCGTCATGTCGTGTTGCGCCCCACCCTCGTCCGACCCCGGCGGGCCGATCCTGCGGCAGCCTCATAGCACATCGCTCCCGGCGCCCCCTTCCGGAACGATCGGGCTGCACGCGATTGAGCCAAAATTAACCAAACCGGCGCTCAATGCGGGAGGCTCAAGGCCGAATCTTCCCGCATCGGTGACGGCGGACCGGAGGGCATGCGCGCGCTGCGCGGATGCGGCCGGCGCGCGCCCGCGCGGGCGGCCCGAGCGGCACGCGTACCCCGAGTCGAGCCCGCATGGTCCACGTCGCGTACCCGTCCGGCCCCTCCGCGGATCTCCGCCGACGCCGTCGTCTCAGCCGGGGCCTGAGCCTCGCCTTCATCGGCGTCGGTGTCGCCGCCACCCTCGCATCCGTGCTTCCGGAGCCCGCGCGGCGGGACGAGCCGACCCAGGACGCGGCTGCCGTGGCAGCGCCGGCCACGTCGCGGCCGGCCGAGGCCGCGGTCCGGACGACGGTTGCCGGCGCGGCCGCCTGGATGCTCGACCCGAACCCTCTGCTCGGACGCGACTCCGCGACCTTCGCGCGCCCGCGACCCGCCGGGATCGCCCCGTCGGCACCCTCCGCACGCGCCGAAGCCCCTGCCCGCGCTGAAGCCCCTCCCCGCCTGGAAAACCTCGCCCGCGCCGAGACGCGCCCGGTGCAGGTGGTCGCCGAGGCGCCCGCTCCGCTCCCGGCCGCGCGGCCGCCTTTCGTGCCCCTTCCGGTGCCGCGACCGCCGGAGCTGCGCCCCGCGCTGGCCGCGATGACGCCGCGCCTCGCGAGCCGCCAGCCCATGCTCTCGACTCGCAGCGTCTTCAGTGCCGCGACGGCCGAGCGCCCCCTGTCGGAACGGGCGCCCGCGGAGCGCTCCCTGGTCGAGCGGCTTTTCGGCGGCTCGGAGGAGCGGGCAACCCCGGCCCTCGCCTACGCCGCCCCGCAGCGGGACGGCATCGACGACTCGCCGCGAGCCCGCCTCAGCCCGGCTCCGACGCCGAGCGGCGGCACCGCCATCTACGACATCAGCGCCGCGCGCGTGACCCTGCCGAGCGGCGAGGTGCTGGAGGCCCATTCCGGCCTCGGCCACGCCCAGGACAATCCCCGCCACGTGCACCTGCGCATGCGCGGCGCGACGCCCCCCGGCACCTACGACCTGACCGAGCGCGAGCGGCTCTTCCACGGGGTGCGGGCCATCCGCCTCAACCCGATCGGCGGGAGCGCCGCCATCCACGGGCGCGACGGCATCCTCGCCCACACCTACATGCTGGGCCCGAGCGGTGCCTCGAACGGCTGCGTCGTCTTCCGGAACTACGACCGCTTCCTGCAGGCGTTCCTGCGCGGCGAGGTCCGGCGGCTCGTCGTGGTGGCCGGGAGCAAGGGGGATGGCCCGCTGCCGGGCGGCAGCCGCATCGGCCTGTGGGACCGCATGACCGGCCGGACGGGCGGCTGAGGCCGCCCGCGCGGTGCGACGGCGCTTACTCGCCGCCGTCGATGCGCCGGCCGAGGAGCGCGATGGCGCGCTGATAGACCGAGGCGGCGTTCCAGCCCTGGATGGCCGCAAAGTTCGGCTCGCCCGGCTGGTAGCCGGCGCCTGCCCGCCAGCCATGCGCCTTGAGGAAATTGGCGGTGGCGTTCAGGGCGTTCGGGGCGCTGTCGAGGTTGCCGCCCGTGCCGTAGTTGAGCACGCTCTTCGGCAGGAACTGCGTGTGGCCGACCTCGCCGTGGGCCGCGCCCCGGGTGCTCGGCGAGAGGATGCCGCGGTCGACGAGCGTCAGGGCGGCGTAGAGCTGGTCCGTGAAGAAGGCGGAGCGCCGGCAATCGTAGGCGAGGGTCGCCACGGCCGAGAGCGTGTTGATGTTGCCCTTCACGGCGCCGAAGCCCGTCTCCATGCCCCAGATGGCCAGGAGCGGCCCCGGCGGCACGCCGTAGCGCTGCTCGATCGAGGAGAACAGGGCGGCGTTCGACTGCTTGAGCGCGCGGCCGCGCGAGACGATGGCGGGCCCGCCGCGCTTGGCCAGGAACTGGTCGAGGGAGAGCTTGAAGCTCTTCTGGCCGCGGTCGGCCGAGATGGTGGGTGCGGAGTAGGAGGTCTGCATCAGGGCTGCGAGGCTCGACGCGCTGGCGCGTCCCCTCGCCTCCTCGGCGAATTCCCGCTTCCAGGCCTCGAAGCCCGCGGCCGAATTCCCGCACTGGGCGGCCTCGACCCGGCCGGTCAGGCCGACGAGGGCCGCGAGCCCGGCCGCCGCCAGGGATCTCCTGTACCCACTCGTGATCATCCAGAACTCCTGTGTGCGACGGGTCCGGAAACCGCGGCCCACGGCGCGCGACCTTAGCCGCTCAGCCCTGCCATGCGGATTCCCGGACGTCTATGCAAGACCCTACGGCCGGGTCCGCGCGGCAACGACTCAAGCCCTTGATGGTGAACGAATAGGGCAGATCGCGGGCCGAGGCGCCGGCATTTCCGGCGTCTTCCAGGCCGCCGCACGCGAGCCCGGAAGCCGGAACCGTCCGCCGCAGCACGTGGGCCCGTGATGGCGGCCCCGGCTTCCGGATGCCCGTTTCGCCAGCCCGGAGGAGCAGGATCCATCCCGATGCGGCCTCGGCCCAGATCCTCGTTCAGACCATGAGAATGAACGTTCATTGACCTGAGAATGAACGTTCATTATGTTCGGTGGCAGAGGATATCGCATGCACCCGACAAGCCGGACCATCCCGAGCCGATCCGCATTCGACGCGAGCCTGATCGTGCGCGTATCCGGACGCTCCGCGCCTCAGGCGGACGGCGTCGCGGTCCGGTTCCGCATCCCGGAGCCGCTGCGCGCCGCGTTCTCGCCGATGGCCCTCCTCCCGGCCGGCCTCCTGCTGCTCGGCTGGCTGGCGCTCGTCGGCTGGACCGGCGCGGGGCCGGCGGGCTGGCAGTCGCGCGTCTGCGCCGGGCTCGATCTGCCGCCACGATCCTGCGGGACGGTGCGGCCCGCGGACGAGGCGGCCCGGCCGCTCGGGGAAGCCCTGTCGTGAGCGCCGCCGTCGGCACGGTCCTCGACGCCCGCGGCAATCCGGCCGCCCGGCGCGAGCACATCCTCGACGCCGCCGAGACCTGCTTCGTGCGCAACGGCTTCCACCGCACCACCATGCAGGACCTCGCCCGCGAGGCCGCCATGAGCCCGGGCAACTTCTACCGCTACTTCCAGTCGAAGGAGGCCCTGGTCCTCGGCCTCGCGGAGCGCGAGCGGCAGCGCGGCATGGCGCTGGTCGAGGAGCTGGAGCAGGCCGGCGACCGGCGCGGCGCGCTTATCGGGATCATCGAGCGCTACTTCCTGGCGCTCTCCTGCGAGACCGCGATCCTGCGCCTGGACATCTGGTCGGAGGCCACCCGCAACCCGGACATCGCCGCGATGGTGGCCCGGGGCGAGGCGGAGGCGCGCGCCTGGTTCGTCGAGACGCTGGCCGCCCTCGCCACCGCGCCGGGCTGCGATCCTGTCGCCCTGTACGAGGCGATGCATCCCCTGATGAAGGGCATCGTGGTCGGCCGGGCGCTCACCCCGGACTACGACCCCGCGCCGGCCGTCGCACACCTCCTCGCTCTGATCGAGTCCGGCCTCCACGGAAGCCGACCCGACGCTGACGGGACACCTGATCGATGAAAGCCATCCTCGCCCGCGTCGCACCGGCGTTCCTGGCGCTCGCCCTCTCCGGCGCGCCGTCCCTGGCGGAGCCGGGCCCGGCCAAGCCTGCCGCCGAGAGGCCGGGCCCCGCCGTCAGCGTGGTCGAGGCGGTGCGCCGCGAGATCGCCGAGACGATCGTCGTCACCGGCACGCTGGTGCCGCGCGACGAGATCCTCGTCACTCCCGAGATCGAGGGCTACCGCGTGACTGAGGTGCTGGTCGAGGAGGGCATGCGCGTCGAGGGCGGGCAGGTGCTGGCGCGCCTCTCGCGCGACCTGATCGACCGGCAGCTCGCCCAGCAGAACGCTCTGGTGGACAAGGCGCGCGCCGCGATTCCCCAGGCTCGGAGCACCATCGAGCAGGCCGAGGCGGCCGAGATCGAGGCGCGCCTGTCCCACGACCGCGCCCGCCAGCTCCTGCAGACCGGCAATGCCACGGCCGCCGTGATGGAGACCCGCACGGCGGCCCTGCGCCAGGCCGAAGGCAAGCTCGCCTTCGCCCGCAACGGGCTCGTCATCGCCCGGGCCGATCTCGCGCAGGCCGAGGCGGTGCGCGACGAGCTGCAGCTGCGCCTCGCCCGCACCGAGATCCGGGCGCCGGAGGGCGGCATCGTCAGCCGCCGCACGGCCCGCGTCGGCCTCGCGGCCTCGGCCTCCGCGGAGCCGCTGTTCCGACTGATCGCCCGCGGCGAGATCGAGCTCGAGGGCGAGGTCATCGAGACGAAGCTGCCGCTCGTCAGCGAAGGCAGGCCCGCCTGGATCGAGATCGGCGACGGCGAACGGGTCGCGGGCAGCGTCCGCGCGGTCTATCCGGAGGTCGACAAGGCCACCCGTCTCGGCAAGGTCCGCGTCCGCCTCGATCCCGACCGGCGCCTTCGCATCGGCACCTTCGTGCGCGGTGCGGTCGAGATCGCCCGAACCCGCGGCGTGACCGTGCCGCAGGCCGCCATCCTGTACGGGGGCGGCAAGCGCAGCAGCGTCCTCGTCGTGGCGGGCGACACCGTCGAGGCGCGGGAGGTCCGCACCGGGCTCTCCAACGACGACGATGTCGAGATCCGCTCCGGCCTCGGCGCGGGCGAGCGCGTCGTGGCCCGTGCCGGCAGCTTCCTGCGCGACGGCGACCGCGTCCGCCCCGTCCTCGTCGCGAGCGAGGGGCCGAGCGTCGCCGGCGCACCCTCGCCGCGCGACACCGCGGAGGCCGGCCTGCCCTGAGCGGGCGGCCGACCTCCTCGTCCCACCTCCGTGAAAGACGGGTCGCCCCGATGCGCCTAAACGTCTCCGCCTGGGCGATCCGCAAGCCGGTCGCGCCCCTCGTCCTGTTCCTCGTGCTCGTGGTGCTCGGCCTCGTCAGCTTCCGGGGGCTCGCGGTCACGCGCATGCCGAACGTCGACGTGCCGATCGTCTCGGTGGCGATCACGCAAGGAGGCGCCGCGCCGTCCGAGCTCCAGACCCAGGTGACGAAGTGGGTCGAGGACTCGATCGCGGGCGTGCGCGGCGTCAAGCACATCACCTCGTCGATCACCGAGGGCTCCTCCATCACCACGGTGGAGTTCCGTCTCGAGGCGAACACCGACCGGGCGGTGAACGACGTCAAGGACGCGATCTCGAAGATCCGCATCAACCTGCCCCGCACCATCGACGAGCCGGTGATCAGCCGCGTCGAGATCGCGGGCCTGCCGATCCTCGTCTACGGCGTGACCGCGCCCGCGATGACGCCCGCCGAGCTGTCCTGGTTCGTCGAGGACACGGTCGCCCGCTCCCTTCAGGGCGTGAAGGGCGTCGGCGGCGTCGAGCGCGTCGGCGGCGTCGCCCGCGAGGTCCGCGTCACCCTGATCCCCGACCGGCTCCTGGCGCTCGGCATCACGGCGGCGGACGTGAACCGTCAGCTGCGCCTCACCTCCGCCGACATGGCGGGCGGGCGCGGCGAGGTCGGCGGGCGCGAGCAGTCGATCCGGACGCTCGCCGCCTCCCGCAGCGTGCGCGACCTCAAGGCCACCTCGATCGTGCTGCCCGGCGGCCGGAAGGTGCGGCTCGACGATCTCGCGACGGTGGAGGACGCGATCGAGGAACCGCGCACCTTCGCCCGCTTCAACGGCGAGCCGGTCGTCGCCTTCGCGGTCTCCCGCGGCTCGGGCGCGAGCGACGCCGAGGTCGCCGCCGGCGTCGAGGCGCGCATCCGCGAGTTCACGGCGGCCTACCCGGACGTCGCGTTCGAGAAGATCGATTCCTCGGTCTCGGCGACGCTCGGCAGCTACGATTCGGCCATGCACACGCTGATCGAGGGCGCGCTCCTCGCGGTCGTCGTGGTCTTCCTGTTCCTGCGCGACTGGCGGGCGACGCTGATCGCGGCGGTCGCGCTGCCGCTCTCGGTCTTTCCGACCTTCTGGGCGATGGACGCGCTGGGCTTCACCCTCAACGGCATCAGCCTTCTCGCGATCACGCTGGTGACCGGCATCCTGGTCGACGACGCCATCGTCGAGATCGAGAACATCGTCCGCCACATCCGCCTCGGCAAATCGCCCTACCGGGCGGCGATCGAGGGCGCGGACGAGATCGGCCTCGCGGTCATCGCCATCACGGCGACCCTGATCGCGGTCTTCGCCCCCGTCTCGTTCATGGGCGGCATCGCGGGCCGCTACTTCATCCAGTTCGGCCTGACCATCGCGGTGTCGGTGTTCATGTCGCTCCTCGTGGCGCGGCTGATCACCCCGATGCTCGCGGCCTACTTCCTGCGCGACCACGGCCACGCCGAGGAGCGGGAGGGGCGGGTGATGCGCGCCTACGGCCGCCTCGTCGGCTGGTCGGTGCGCCATCGGGTGATCACCCTGATCGTCGGCCTCACGCTGTTCGCGGGCTCCCTCGCCTCGACGGCGCTCCTGCCCTCCGGATTCGTGCCGAAGCAGGACAATGCCCGCACGCTCGTCATGGTCGAGCTCGCGCCCGGCGCCAAGCTCGCCGACACCGTGGCGGTATCCGACCGCGTCGTCGCGCGCATCCGCGCGCTCCCCGAGGTGACGTCGGTCTTCGTGGACGGCGGCCGGCAGGCCGGCGGCAAGAAGGAGACGCGGCTCGCGACGCTCACGGTGAACCTGACGCCGAAGAACCGGCGCGCGAAGAAGCAGGCGGCGATCGAGACGGAGATCGCCGCCCTCCTCGCCGAGGAGCCCGACATCCGCTCCTGGACCCTGCGCGACAGCGGCCAGCGCGATCTCGCCCTGGTGGTGAGCGGCCTCGACGTCGCGGTGGTGAGCGAGGTGGCCGCGCGGCTGCAGCGCGACATGGCGGCGATCCCCCACCTCGTCGCCGTGATGTCGACGGCGCCCCTCGACCGGACCGAGGTGCGCATCCGCCCGAAAGAGGGCGCGGCCGCCGACCTCGGCGTGACGACCGACGCCATCGCCGAGACGGTGCGGGTCGGCACGATCGGCGACATCGGCCTGAACCTCGCCAAGTTCAACGCGAAGGACCGTCAGGTGCCGATCCGGGTCCAACTCCCGGAGAGCGCCCGCGGCGCGGTCTCGCGGCTCGAGAACCTCAAGGTGCCAGCCAAGAACGGGGCGGCGGTGCCGCTCGCCGCGGTCGCCGAGATCGAGCTCGACCAGGGGCCCGGCGCCATCGACCGCTACGACCGCGCGGTGCGCGTGGCGGTGGAGGCCAACATGGAGGGCTCGGACGCGCTGGGCTCCCTGATCGCCCAGGCGCTCCAGACGCCGACCGCCCGCAGCCTGCCGCCGGGCGTCACCATCCGGCAGACGGGTGACGCCGAGATCATGGCCGAGGTCTTCTCCGGATTCCTGATGGCGATGGGCGCCGGCATCATGATGGTCTACGCCGTGCTGGTGCTGCTGTTCGGCTCGTTCCTGCAGCCGCTCACCATCCTGTTCTCGCTGCCGCTGTCGATCGGCGGCGCGATCCTCGGCCTGCTCCTCCTCAACATGCCGATCTCGATGCCGGTGGTGATCGGCATCCTGATGCTGATGGGGCTCGTGACGAAGAACGCGATCATGCTGGTCGATTTCGCCGTCGAGGAGATGGCCCGCGGCGTCGATCCGGTCACCGCGATCGTCGATGCCGGCCGCAAGCGGGCGCGGCCGATCGTGATGACGACCATCGCCATGGCCGCAGGCATGGTGCCCTCCGCCATGGCCCTCGGCGTCGGCGGCGAGTTCCGCGCGCCGATGGCGGTGGCGGTGATCGCGGGGCTCATCGTCTCGACCCTGCTCTCGCTGGTCTTCGTCCCGGCCGTGTTCCTGCTGATGGACGGCCTCTCGCGCCTCCTCGGGCGGCTCCTCGGCCGCTTCGTCGGCGCCCGCGACGAGCCGGACGGCACATCCCTGCCCCACCCCGCGGCGGGCAGCTGACTCGGAGCCGCCCACCTCTCCCGTCCGGGAGAGGTCGAGTGCGTGCCAGCGCACCGGGTGAGGGGTGCGGGTTATCCGGAGAGGTCGCACCCCTCA
>NZ_BJZU01000031.1 GCF_007992195.1 Methylobacterium oxalidis
TTCTGGAGAGGTCGAGTGCGCGTGAGCGCACCGGGTGAGGGGTTCGCCGCACCCGGAAAGATCGCTTCCCTCTCCCTGCCCCTCTCCCGGACGGGGGAGGAAACCCGCGCTCCCTATCGGGAGGCGTTCGCCGGAAGGCGGAGCGAGGGGACACGGCTCCGGCGCGTGCGGATCGTGACCAGCATTCGTTGGCGCCCGGCGCCTCGCCTCGGGGCCAGCATCGGTGCACGCTCTCGCGGTGCGGCCGCCCGGTGCAGGGCTGTCGCCGAACGGCGTTCGCAGGCCGGCAGGAGGAGCCGATGCGCCCGATCACCCTGCTCACTCTCGCTCTCGCCCTCGCCGCACCGTCGGCGGCGATGCCGGCCCCGGCCGGCGAGGCGGGTGCCGCCGGCCCGGCCCATGTGCATCCGGGCGCCGCGTCCTCCCCGGGCCGCACCGAGGTCGGCCCCTACGCCCGCGACCTGCCGCGCGGTGCCGCCGCGCCGACGAGCGACGTGCGCCCTCCCCTCTACGGCGACCTCGGCGCGCTGACCTGGTCGGCCGGCACGGCGAGCGCCGAGGCGCAGGCTTATTTCGACCAGGGCTACCGCCTCGCTTGGGGCTTCAACCACGCCGAGGCGGCGCGCGCATTCCGGGCGGCCCAGGCGCTCGATCCGGACTGCGCCCTGTGCCTCTGGGGCGAGGCGTGGGTGCTCGGCCCCCACATCAACTACCCGATGGACGCCGACGCCGTCCCGCGGGCGCTCGCGGTCCTCGCCCGGGCCCGCGAGCTCTCGGCGCGGGCGACGCCGGAGCAGGCGGCGCTGATCGAGGCCCTCTCGCGCCGCTACGGTGCCGGGCAGGCCGACCGCAAGGCCCTCGACCTCGCCTTCGCGAGCGCGATGGAGGAAGTCCAGGCGCGCTTCCCGCAGGATACCGAGATCGCGCTGCTCACGGCCGACGCCCTGATGAACCTGTCGCCCTGGGACTACTGGGCGGAGGGCGGGCGGGAGCCGAAGGGGGCCACCGGGCGGATCCTCGCCCTGATCGAGGGCGTGCTCGCCCTGCGCGAGGGCGCGGCCGTGCGGCCGAACCCCGACCATCCGGGAGCCATCCACCTCTACATCCACATGGTCGAGGCGTCCGACCGGCCCGAGCGCGCCGCGCCCCACGCCGCGCGCCTCGCCGCGCTGATGCCCGGCACGGGCCACATCGTGCACATGCCGAGCCACATCTGGTACCGGCTCGGGCGCTGGCGCGAGAGCCTGGAGGCGAACCGGCAGGCGGTGGCGGCCGACGAGGCCTTCATCGCGGGCGGCGGGGCGAGCCTGCTCTACGCCCAGGCCTATCACGCCCACAACGTCCACTTCGTGCTGGTCTCGGCCCTGATGGGCGGGGACGGCGGCACCGCCGTGCAGGCGGCGGAGAAGCTCGCCGGCCTCGTGACCGAGCGGGCGCAGGCCGAGATCCCCTGGACTCAGCCGATCGCGGCCGCGCCCTTCGTCGCCCATGCCCGGTTCTCGGCCCCCGAGACCGTCCTCGCCCTGCCCCGGCCGGACGTTCCGCTGGTGCGGGCCCACTGGCACTACGCCCGCGGCGAGGCGCTGGCCGGGCTCGGGCGCAGGAATGAGGCCCTGGCGGAGGCCGACGCGATCGACGCCCTCGCGGTGGACCCCGCGATCCGCGCCATGCCCGAGGCGGGCGTGCCGGCGCCCGACATCCTCGCCATCGCGGCCCGGGTGGTGCGGGCGCGGGTGGCGCGCGCGGCCGGGGATCCGGGCGGCGCCGTCGCGCTCCTGACCGCGGCCGCCGAGATCCAGGACCGGCTCCCCTACATGGAGCCGCCGTACTGGTACTACCCGGTGCGCCAGTCCCTCGGCGCGGTGCTGCTCGGCGAGGGACGCGCCGAGGAGGCGGCCGCGGCCTTCCGGGAGGCGCTGAAGCGTTCCCCCAACAACGGCTGGGCGGCCGCCGGCCTCCTGCGCGCGGCCGAGGCCCGCGGCGACGCCGAGGGCGCCGCCGAGGCGCGGGCGAACCTGGAGCGGAGCTGGTTCGGTGCCGAGCGGCCGGAGCCCGGAGCGCTCTAGCGGCAGGTGCGGCGCCCGCCCGCCTTCCCCTCCCGCGATCCTTGCCGTATGGCCGCGGCTCCAATCCCCGGACCCGCGGACGCATGATACGCCTCGAGAAGATCGGCAAGCAGAACGGCCGTCAGATCGTCTTCATCGAGGCGTCCGCCGCGCTCCAGCGCGGCGAGAAGGTCGGGCTGGTGGGGCCGAACGGCGCCGGCAAGACCACCCTCTTCCGCATGATGACCGGCGAGGAGCAGCCGGACGAGGGGCAGGTCTCCACCGACCGCGGCATCACGATCGGCTATTTCAGCCAGGATGTCGGCGAGATGGCCGGGCGCAGTGTCGTCTCGGAGGTCATGGACGGGGCCGGGCCGGTCAGCACGGTGGCGGCCGAGCTGCGGGAGGTGGAGGTGGCGCTCGCCGACCCGGACCGGGCGGACGAGATGGAGGCCCTGATCGAGCGCTACGGCGAGGTGCAGGCCCGCTTCGAGGAGCTCGGCGGCTACGCCCTCGAGGGCCGGGCCTACGAGGTGCTGGCCGGCCTCGGCTTCAGCCAGGAGATGATGGACGGTGACGTCGGCCGGCTGTCGGGCGGCTGGAAGATGCGGGTGGCGCTCGCCCGCATCCTGCTGATGCGCCCCGACGTGATGCTCCTCGACGAGCCGAGCAACCACCTCGACCTTGAGAGCCTGATCTGGCTCGAGGACTTCCTCAAGGGCTACGATGGCGCCCTGCTGATGACCTCGCACGATCGCGAGTTCATGAACCGCATCGTCACCAAGATCGTCGAGATCGACGGTGGCGAGCTCCGGACCTACTCGGGCGATTACGCCTTCTACGAGCAGCAGCGGGCGGTGAACGAATCGCAGCAGCAGGCGCAGTTCGAGCGCCAGCAGGCGATGCTCGCCAAGGAGATCAGGTTCATCGAGCGCTTCAAGGCCCGCGCCAGCCACGCCGCGCAGGTGCAGAGCCGGGTGAAGAAGCTCGACAAGATCGAGCGGGTGGAGCCGCCGCGGCGGCGCCAGACGGTGGCGTTCGATTTCCAGCCCGCCCCCCGCTCCGGCGACGACGTCGCCATGCTCAAGAACGTGCACAAGCGCTACGGCAGCCGCAGCATCTATGCCGGGCTCGATTTCTCCGTGCGCCGCCGGGAGCGCTGGTGCGTGATGGGCGTCAACGGCGCCGGCAAGTCGACCCTCCTGAAGCTGGTGACGGGCACGGCCCGGCCGGACGACGGCACGGTGGCGCTCGGCAGCAGCGTGAAGCTCGGCTACTTCGCCCAGCACGCCATGGAGATGCTCGACGGCGACCTCACCGTCTTCGAGGATCTGGAGAGTTCCTTCCCGCAGGCCGGACAGGGCTCGCTGCGGGCGCTCGCCGGCTGCTTCGGCTTCTCCGGCGACGACGTGGAGAAGCGCTGCCGGGTGCTCTCGGGCGGCGAGAAGGCCCGGCTGGCCATGGCCAAGATGCTGTTCGACCCGCCGAACTTCCTGGTGCTCGACGAGCCCACCAACCACCTCGACATCGCCACGAAGGAGATGCTGATCCAGGCTCTCGCGCAGTACGAGGGCACCATGCTGTTCGTGAGCCACGACCGGCACTTCCTGGCCGCCCTGTCGAACCGCCTGCTCGAACTCACCCCGGACGGCATCCACCAGTACGGGGGCGGCTACACCGAGTACGTGGCCCGCACCGGCCGCGAGGCGCCCGGCCTGCGCGGCTGACGGGCCGGAGCGCCGCGCCCCGGCCCGTCGCCGGCTCAGGCGGCGCTGCGATAGCGCGCGGCGGCGTGGACCTGCCCGAAATTCGGCAACATCGCGGCCCGGGCCGCGTCGTAGGCGCTCCACTGGGCGGCGTCGGGCAGGGGCGGGATGGTCACGGTCTCGCGCCGGTCGAACCCGACGAGGGCCGCGTCCACCAGCTCGCCGACCTCCATCACGGCCGGCAGCGCGTCCACGTCGCGGCCGGAGCGCTCCCAGATCTCGGTGCGGGTCGCGGCCGGGAGAACGGCCTGCACGTAGACGCCCCTGGGGCCGAGCTCGCCGTGGAGCCCCTGGCTGAGGAACAGGACGAACGCCTTGGTCGCGCCGTAGACCGCCATGCCGAATTCCGGCGCGAGGCCGACCACCGAGCCGATATTGACGATCGCGCCCCCGCCGGAGGCGGCAAAGCGCGGCGCGACCGCGCTCGCGAGCCGCGCCAGCGCCGTGACGTTGAGCTCGATCAGCCGGCCCACCTGCTCGGGATCCTGATCGAGGAAGCCGCCGTGGCCGGCCGCCCCGGCATTGTTCACGAGCACGCCGATCCGCTCGTCCTCGCGCAGGCGCGCCTCGACGCGGGCGAGGTCGGCCCGCTCGGTGAGGTCGGCCCGGAGGATGTCGACGGCGACGCCCGCCTCGGCCCGCAGGCGGGCGGCCAGCGACTCCAGGCGGTCCGCGTCCCGGGCGACGAGGACGAGGTCATGGCCGCGCCGGGCGAAGCGATCGGCGTAGGCGGCTCCGATGCCCGAGGAGGCGCCGGTGACGAGAACGGCGGGCTTGCTGCTCATGGTCGAACTTCCTATCTCTCAAACATGATCATCATCATGTATCATAAACATGATGATGATCATGTTTGGCGTCAAGCCGATCAGGCCGGGTCCGAAGTGAGGTCGCGCACATGAAGGTCAGCCGCGAGCAGGTGGCGGAGAACCGCCGCAGGATCCTGGAGGCCGCCGGGCACCTGTTCCGCGAGCACGGCTTCGAGGCCGTGACCGTCGCCGAGGTGATGAAGGCCGCGGGTCTCACCCACGGGGGCTTCTACGGCCACTTCGCGTCCAAGGACGACCTGATCGCCGCCGCGCTGGCGGAGATGGTGGTCGCGCCCGGTGTCGAGCCCGTCGCGCTCGCGCCCTACGCCGCGCGCTACCTGTCGACCGTGCACCGGCAGGATTGCGCCGGCGGCTGTCCCGTCGCGGACCTCGGCGCGGAGACGATCCGGCAGTCGCCGAAGGCGCGGGCCGCCATGACCGAGGGCCTGCGCCGGCAGATCGCGCGGCTCTCCGCCGGCACCCCGGGCGCCGCTCCCGAGGAGAGCCGCCGCGCCGCCATCGGGAGCTGGGCCGCCATGGTCGGCGCCATGATCCTCGCACGGCTCAGCGACGATCCCGACCTATCCGACGAGGTGCTGGCCGAGACCCGCGCCTTCATCGAGGAGCGCGCTCCGGCGCCCGCCGCGCGGTCTCAGACCTGAACCCAAGGGCTCTCCAGCAGATCCCGGATCGTCTCGGCCCGCCGCAACGCCTCCGCGCGCGCGGCCTCGAGCATCGCCGGATCGAGCCCCGCGACCGACCCCTCCTCGATCAGGATGCGACACAGTTCCGCGCGCTCGTTCAGCAGGGACATCACCGAGCCCAGGCGCGCCTCGAGGGCCGCGGCCTGCGCCTCCAGCATCGCGTCCCCGCCGAGCACGTGGCCGATATGGCAGCGCCACTGCGGCAGGTCCCCGACCGCGGTTCGCGCCATCGCGCCGCTGCATTCCGGGCAGCTCAGCGACGACGGCCGGTCGAGCCTGTACCCGTCACCCATCTCGCTCTCCCTCGATCCGCCGCGCCGCCGCGCTCCGCTGGACGATCGACTCCGCCAATCGCGCGATCAGGTCCGGCATGGCCGCGAGCGGCATCACATGGTCGGCTCCGGCGTTGCGGAGCGCGTTCAGGGGCATGTCCGGACAGATGGCCTCCGCCGGATCCTGCACGATCGCCACGCCGCCGCGCCGCCGGACCTCGAGGAGGCCGGCGACGCCGTCGCTGAGGCTCCCGGTCAGCAGCACGCCGATCACCGTGTCGCCGTGGCTCTGCGCCGCCGACCGGAACAGGGGGTCGATGGCCGGGCGGGTGTAGTTCTCGCGCGGGCCGCGGACCAGCCGGATCCGGCTCGGCGCGACGCAGAGATGGTGATCGGGCGGGGCGACGTAGATGCGGCCCGGCCGGATCGCCTCGCCGTCCTGTGCGTGGGCGGCGGGAAGCTCGGACCACGCGGCGAGGAGCGACGGAAGCAGGCTGCGATGGCGCCCGATATGCTGGACGACGAGGTAGGCCGCGGGAACCGGCGGCGACAGGGCGCCGACGATCTCCCGCAGGGCGTCGATGCCGCCGAGCGATGCGCCGAGCACGACCGTGGCGAAGGCGCTCCTGCGACCGCCGGGCGGCCCTTCCGCATCGCGCGCGCGCGGCTCGCCCGTGCGTTTCATGGAGCCTCGCGCCAACGCGGCCGGACGATGCGCCGGCGGACAGACGTCGAGACTCCACCATCTTCCCGGCGCCTGAATTCACACAGGTGAAATTCGCCCGCCGGACGCCCGCCTAGAGTGCTGCCGGCGTGGCGGGGAGATGGTCATGCCGCAGCACCTCATCCGCAAGCTCCAGCAGTTCGCGCCCCTCTCCGAGGAGGACGGGCGGGCTCTCGAGGACGCCGCGAGCCGGAAGGTGCGCATCTTCGGCGCACACCAAGACGTGATCCGAGAGGGCGACGCGCCCGAGCACGTCAACCTGATCCTGGAGGGCTGGGCCTGCCGCTACAAGCAGCTGGAGGACGGGCGCCGGCAGATCATCTCGTTCTTCCTGCCCGGCGACCTGTGCGACCCGCACGTCTTCGTCCTGCGCGAGATGGACCACGCGATCGGCACCATCACGCCCGTGCGGCTGGCCGAGATCCACCGCGACCAGATGCTCCGTCTGACCGACGAGCACCCGCGCATCACGCAGGCGCTCTGGTGGGAGACACTGGTGACGGCGGCGATCCAGCGGGAGTGGACGGTCAACCTCGGCCAGCGCACCGGCCTGGAGCGGATCGGGCACCTCCTGTGCGAGCTGTTCATCCGGCTGCGCGGGGTCGGGCTGACGGAGGGCGACAGCTGCCTGCTGCCGGTCACCCAGGTGGAGCTCGGCGATGCGACGGGCCTGTCGAACGTGCACGTCAACCGGGTGCTGCAGGAGTTGCGGAGCAGGGAGCTGATCGTGCTGCGTGGCAAGCGCCTGTCGATCCCGGATCTCGAGGCGCTGCAGCGTGTCGCGCTCTTCAACGTGAACTACCTGCACTTGGAGCGGGAGGGCCGGCGCCTCGAGGAGAGCCACCTCATCCCGGGTTAGGGCGCCGGTGCGTCGGCACGCACCGGCGCGGCGGCAGGTCCGCGAGAGGCCAAGTCCGCGAGAGGCCAAGTCCGCCAAAGGCGTCGTGTCCGGAAGCGGTCGGCTCCGGTCAGAGCGGGCGGGTACCCCGCATCCGCATCAGCTCGAAGACGGCGAGCGCCAGCGGCACTCCGATCAGAAACAGCGCGAAGACGAGGCTCACGGCATCCTCCGGTTCTCGAGCAGGGGCCCGCGCCGGGCTCACCCCGGCGCGCCAGGATCAATGCACGATGCGCCGGGACGGTTCGCCCGGACCGGGCCTTCTCTAGCGGCGGTCCGGCGCGTCGAGCAGGCGCTCGATCTCGGCCTCCGCCGCGGCTCGGGCCTCGGCCTCGGACGGGTGCGGCTTGTCCGAGCGGCGGTAGAGCTTGCCGCGGTCGCGTATCGCCCAGGTGTAATGGCCGGCCAGATTCCGGCTGGCCTTGATCTCGAGCGTGTAGAGGTGCCGCAGATTCGCGCCCATGGGCATGATGTGGCGCGCCCGCCCCACCTTCCGCAATGAGGCGATTGCCTCCGCGGTGCGGCAAACTGCTTCCGGCCCGATCCTCGTCTGGGCAGGCGAAGCCTAG
>NZ_BJZU01000032.1 GCF_007992195.1 Methylobacterium oxalidis
GATCGTTTCGGGGCAGAGCGACGGAGCCGGCATCCACCGCTCCCGCACGGGTAAGGGGCCTGCCTCAGCCCATCGCCCGGGCCAGCACCTCGAACATCCGCCGCTCGCCGCACTGGGCGACGTTGAAGCGCAGGCGGTCGGCGGCGTCCTGGCCGACGCTGAAGACCGGGCCGGGGGCCAGCACCACGCCCCCGGCGAGCGCGCGCCGCGCCACCGCCGCCGCGTCGAGGCCGCCGGGCAGGCGCGCCCACAGGAACATGCCGGCCGCCGGCACGTGCGGCACCGACAGCCCCAGGCCCGTGAGCCGCTTGACCACGCTGCCCCGCGCCTCGGCGAGGCGCGCGCGCATGCCGTCGAGGTAGCGCCGGTACGAGCCGTCGCTGAGCGTGCGGTGCACGAGGCCGGCCGCGAGGCTGCCGTTGCCGAGGCTCACCGCGAGCTTCAGGTCGACGAGGCGCTCGACCCAGTCCGGCCGCAGCGCGATCACCCCGGTGCGGGCGGCCGCCGACAGGGCCTTCGAGAAGCCGCCGATGTGGATCACCCGCTCCAGCCCGTCGAAGCCGGCGAGCCGGGGGCCCGGCTCCGGCTCGAAATCGGCGTAGATGTCGTCCTCGACGATCAGGGTGTCGTGGGCCTCGGCGAGCTTGAGCACCCGGTGCACGGTGGCCGGGCTCACCGTGGCGCCGGTCGGATTGTGGAGGCCGGAATTCGTCAGGTAGAAGCGCGGCCGGTGCTCGGCGAGCGCCGCCGCGAGGGCGGCGAGGTCGGGCCCGGCCGTCCCGAAGGGCACGCCGACGATGCGGACCCGGTGCGCCCGCAGCAGGGCGTGGAAGTTGAAGTAGCAGGGGTCGTCCACCAGCACGGCGTCGCCCGGCTCCAGCAGGAAGCGGCAGATCAGGTCCAGGGCCTGGGTCGCCGAATCCGTGAGCACGAGGGCGTCCGGGTGGGCCGGGATGCCGCGGTCGGAGAGGCGCCGGGCGACGAGCTGGCGCAGGCCCGGATGCCCGAGCGGCGCGTCGTAGCAGGCGAGGCTCTGGTGCGGGTCGCGGGCGAGCTGGCGCAGGGCCCGGCGCAGGCTCCCGTCCGGCATCCAGTCCGGCGGCAGCCAGCCGCAGCCGGGCTTGAGCAGGTCCTGGCCCGGCTCCAGGGATTGCCGCGCGATCCAGAGCGGGTCCACCGCCCGGTCGAGGCGCGGCCCGATCGCGGCGAGGCTCAGGGGCTCGGGCCGTCCCGCCACGTAGAAGCCGGAGCCCGGCCGCGAGACGATGGCGCCCTCCGCGCCGAGACGCTCGTAGGCTTCCACCACCGTCGACTTCGAGACGCCCATCGTCTCCGCGAAGGCGCGGATCGAGGGCAGGCGCGCGCCGGGGCCGAGGATCCGGCCGGCGATGCGCGCCTCGATCGCCGACATCACCGCGCCGACGCGGGTCTCGGGCAGGGTCGCCGCTCCGTCCGCCATCCGTACTGCTCCCCATCCAGGACAGTTCTGACGAATTGTACCGGTTCCGTCCCTGTCGCGGAAGCCCGGCCGGACGCATCGTCCGCCCGTGATTCGGGAGGCCGCGATGGCGAATGGATGTTGCGAGGCGGGACGGGGCGGGCGCCGGCCGTTCGCGGACGGGGCGGCGGGCCGCCTCGCCCGCGGGCTGCGCGGCCTCGCCGGCGACCTGGCGCTCGTGGGAAGCGCGCTCGGCCTCGCGCTGATCCTGATCGTCGTCGGGGCCTGACCGGGATGCCCACCGAGATGCGGCCCCCCCACGATCGCCCGCTGCGCGAAGCGGGCGATGAGGCCTGTCGCCGCGCGAGTGGCTACGCCGCCGACCCGGAATGGACCGCGTACGGCATCCGTGACGCGATCGTCTTCGTGACCGGCTTCCTGGTGGCGCTCATGCTGATCAGTCCGCACGGGTGACCCTACCGATGACGCTCGCACCCACCCGCACCTCCTCCCGGACCGCCGCGCGGACCGCGAGTCCGCTTGCGGCCGGGTCCCGCGCCTGGATCGACGGCTTCCTCGGCGTCCTGATCTTCAGCGCCTCGCTGCCCGCGACGCGCCTCGCGCTCACGGGCTTCGATCCGATCTTCCTCACCGCCGCGCGGGCCGCCATCGCCGGCTGCGTCGCGGGCGCGGCCCTGCTGCTGCTGCGCCAGCGCCTGCCGGGCCGTGCGGATCTCGTCCCGCTCGCCGTCGTCGCGGGCGGCGTCGTGGTCGGGTTCCCGCTCCTCACCGCGCTCGCGCTGCGCCATGTCGGGGCGGCCCACGCCGTCGTGTTCGTCGGCATCCTGCCGCTCGCCACGGCCCTGTTCGGGGCGCTGCGCAGCGGCGAGCGGCCCCCGCGCGCCTTCTGGGCGCTGTCCGCGCTCGGCGCCGCGGTCATCGCCGCCTTCGCGGCTCCCGGGTTCGGGAGCCTGTCGGGGCCCGGCGACGGCCTGATGCTCGCCGCGATCCTGGCCTGCGGGCTCGGCTACGCGGAGGGCGGCGTCCTGGCGCGCCGCCTCGGCGGCTGGCAGGTGATCGCCTGGGCGAACGTGCTGGCGCTGCCGCTGAGCCTGCCCCTGGCGCTCGCCTCCCTGCCGGCGGCGCCGCTCGCGAGCCCGCCCGCCGCGCTGGCGGGCCTCGCCTACGTGTCCCTGTTCAGCATGCTGATCGGCTTCGTGTTCTGGTACCGGGCGCTCGCGCGGGGCGGCATCGCGGCCGTGAGCCAGCTGCAGCTGCTGCAGCCCTTCCTCGGGCTCCTCGTCTCGGCCCTCGTCCTCGGGGAGGTGATCGAGGGGCGGATGCTGGTGGCGGCGCTCGCCGTCGCGGCCTGCGTGGCGGGAGCCCGGCGCCTCGCCGCGCCGCGCCGGTCTCCGCCGGCCCCTCAGGACTTGGCGAGCACCTCGACGTCCCGATCGAGCCCGCTCTCGACCTTGAACTCGCGGGTGTAGACCTGCCCGTCGTGGCGGGCGATCAGCACGTAGTCGCCCTCGGCCAGCGTCACCTGCGGGAAGGCGCCGATCGCCTCGCGGATGGTGTCGCCGCCCGGCGTCAGCACGCTGAAGGCGGTGCCGGCGAAGGCCTCGGCGCCCGCGCTCGCCACGAGCTTCAGGGTGACGGTGGCGGCCCGGTGGTTGAGGGTCGCGTCGGTGACGCGCCCGTTCTCGACCTTCAGGTCGGCGCGCTGGATGGCGTTCGACTCGCCGTAGGTCGAGACCACGTGGTAGGTGCCCTCGGGCAGGCGCAGGAGCTCGCCGGCCTTGACGCCGCTGCGCACGAGCCGCCCCTCGGAATTCGTCCCGATCGGCACGAAGACCGAGAACGAGAGCTGGCCGGGCGCGATCCGGGTGTCGCCGATGGCGCCGGAGAGCTTGAGGGCCCCGGCATTGACCTTGAGCCGCTCGGATTGCGGCTGGCCGGACATCACGACCTTCTTCGAGGCGCTGGCGTAGCCGTAGGTGACGGTGACGACGTAGGCGCCGGCGGGCAGGCGGAAGCTCGGCTCGGCCTCGTTCGAGCGGGCGACGATGGCGGGCCGCCCCCCGTCGCTGCGGTCCTCGTAGACGCGCCAGGCGAGGCCGGAGGCGAGCCTGCGCTCGCCCGCGCCGAGCACGGCGGAGACCGCGAGCGCCGCCTCCTCCCCGGACAGCGACGGGCCGGGCAGCCCGGGCCCCGTGATCGAGGGCGCGGGCAGGTTCGGGCCGAGGCCGTTGCCGAAGGGGTTCTGCGCGCCGGCCGGGGCGACGAGGAGGCACGCGGCGGGAAGCGACGCCGCGCCCGCGAGCCACACCGTCCGACGCCTCATCCCGCCCGCCATCGCAACCCGTCTCCGCCGCCGCCGAGGCCGCACGCGCGCCCGCGCCGATTGCCAAACGGCCGCGCAGGCGCCAGTTAGCGCTGGATCTGGACGCGGACCGTGGCGGCGTGATGGCCGCCGGCCGGACTCTCGCACGGCGGAGGGCCTGCCGTCGACGGGCCCGCCGCTCCGCCCTTGCCCGCCGGTTCCCGAGACCCTGCCCGCGATGATGCCCGACGCCCAGGCCGACGCCTTCCCCGAGACCCTCGCCTTCCTCGCCGCCCGCCGCTCGGTGGCGCCCCTGAAGCTCGACGGGCCGGGCCCCGGCCCGGAGGCCCTCGACGCGATCCTGCGGATCGCCTCGCGCGTGCCGGACCACGGCAAGCTCGCCCCCTGGCGCTTCATCTTGATCGAGGGCGAGAGCCGCGAGCGGATCGGCGCGGTGATCGAGGCGGCCTACCGGACCGACCATCCGGAGGCCGACGCGGCCCGCCTCGCGCTGGAGCGCGGGCGCCTCGCCCAGGCGCCCCTCGTCGTCGCGGTGGTGTCGCGGGCGGGGCCCCACGCCAAGATCCCGGAATGGGAGCAGGTGCTCTCGGCGGGCGCGGCCACCATGAACCTCTGCGTGGCGGCGAACGCCTCGGGCTTCGCGAGCGCGTGGCTCACCGAGTGGTACGCCTACGACCGCCGCGTCCTCGACGCGCTCGGCCTCGACCCGCGCGAGCGCCTCGCGGGCTTCGTCCATATCGGCCGGGCCGCCGAGCGCCCCTCCGACCGGCCGCGGCCCGACCTCGCGGAGATCGTCACGCGCCTCTGAGCCGGACCATCGTCGAGCCGGGCCGC
>NZ_BJZU01000033.1 GCF_007992195.1 Methylobacterium oxalidis
TTCGGGAGAGGGGACCCGCGCCGGATTCCGGCGGACGCCGGCAACCGGCGCTTAATCGGCCGCGCTTAGGATCCGATGCCGTCGCTCGCGACCGTACGGGGGCCGGAATGGTGAACGAGGCGGGGTCTTCCGGCGATGACGGATTCGCGCTGCGGCTGCACGCGCAGGCGGCGCGGCTCGCCCGGATGGGCGCGTGGGAATGCGACCTCTCCTCCGAGCGGCTGACCTGGACCGAGGGCGTCTACGCCCTGTTCGGGCTGACGCCCGGCGCCCCGCTGCGGCGGCACGAGATCGTCGGACGCTACGTCGGCGCGTCGCGGGCCGAGCTGGAGCAGGTGCGGGCGCACGCGATCCGGACCGGGCGCGGCTTCACGCTCGACAGCCGCATCCGGACGCCGCGCGGCGAGGAGCGCTGGATCCGGATCGGCGCCGACCTCGCCCTCGGCCCGGACGGGCGGCCGGCCCGCCTGTTCGGCTACAAGCAGGACGTGACCGCCGAGCGCGAGGCGCTGGATCGGCTGCGTCATCTCGCCGAGCGGGACACGCTGACCGGCCTCTACAACCGCGCCGTGTTCGACGCGCGCTGCCGCGCCGATCCCGGGCCATCCGGCATCGCCGGGCTCGTCCTCGTCGATCTCGACCGCTTCAAGGCGATCAACGACAGCCGCGGCCACGCCGCCGGGGATGCCTGCCTGTGCGCGGCGGCCGACCGGCTGCGGCGCGCCTTCGCCGGGGCGGCGCTCGTGGCGCGCATCGGCGGGGACGAGTTCGCCGTCATCCTGCGCGCGCCGCTCGGACGGGCCGAGGCCCTGCGGCTGCTGGCGCGCGCCTCCGCCGCCCTCAGCCGGCCCGTTTTCCTCGACGGCGCGTTCCTTGAGGTCAGCGCCTCGATCGGCGCGCGGCTCCTCGGCCCGGGGGAGGGCACCGGCCCGAGCCTGTTCGCCGAGGCGGACGCCGCCCTCTACGCGGCGAAGGCGGCGGGCCGCAACGCCGTGCGGATCCACGGCGAGGCGCCCGGGCCCGGCCGGGAAGCGGTCGCGGGCTGACCGGAGGCCGCCGCGGGCTGACGGAGGCCGGCTCCCGGCCTATCTGAGGGCTCAAGCCCCCACGCCCGCGCCGAGCCATGCACTACGATCCCGAGAACCGGACGCTGCCGCACAACCCGCTCAAGGCCCTCGTGGCGCCGCGGCCGATCGGCTGGATCAGCGCCATGAACCGGGACGGCGCGCTCAACCTCGCGCCCTACTCGTTCTTCAACGCGGTGGCCGACGACATGGTGGCCTTCTCCTCCTCGGGGCGGAAGGACGCCATGACCTTCGCGGAGGAGGGGGGCGAGTTCGTCTGCAACCTCGCGACCTTCGACCTGCGCGAGGCGGTCAACGCCACCTCGGCGCCGCTTCCCCGCGGCGACAGCGAGTTCGACTTCGCGGGGCTGGCGACCGCGCCGTCGCGGAAGGTGCGGCCGCCCCGCGTCGCCGCGGCGCCGGCCGCGATCGAGTGCCGCTGGCTGCAGACCGTGCCGCTGGTGCCCCTCGGCGGGGGCGAGCCGGGAAACTTCCTGGTGATCGGGCAAGTGGTCTCGGTCTACATCGACGACCGCTTCGTGGCGGACGGCCGGGTCGACACGGGCGCCATGCGCCCGATCATGCGCGGGGGCTATTTCGACTACTTCACGGCGACGCCGGAGGCCCGCTTCGAGATGCGCCGGCCGAAGGGCGGGGGGTAGGGGGTCGCCGGCCAAGCGCCACCGGGATCCGTCCCTATGCCGCGGCGATCAGCGGGCGAGAACGAGCCGGACGAATGTGCTGCGAAGCGTGGATCGCTCCGGGTTCGTGAGCGTCGCTTGGCCGTAATGTGACCGGCCGACGCGCAGAAGTGCTCTGTCGTGATCGGCGGGAACTTGGCCGGAGGACGCAAACAGGGCCTTGAGGGCGGACAGCTCCGCCATTTCGAGGGATGCGATGATCGGTTCGATCAGCGCATCCAATCCGGAATGGCTCGAGGCCGCGCTGGCCGCCGCGGGTGTCAGGGGTGGCGAATAGGCGAGAAATGCGCTCACCGTCGCGGCATCCCACGCCGTGGTCGTATCCGCCTCCTGCATCAAGGAACGACTCTGGTTCGACCGTGCGGGGTGGATGCCGACCAGATGGACGCGCACCCCGAACTGCTGGGCAAGAACGACGCCGACGCGCACGTCCTCGTCGCCGGACAGCAGGACGGCGTCCGTGATGGCGTGATTGCGGGCGAGTTCGGCGAGGTCCGTGATGATCAGGGCATCCACGCCCTTCTGCTCGCCAGCGGAGTTCAGCTGCCCGAGGCGGACCTTGATATCGTTGGCGTCCGCCAGCGCCGCCTGCTCAGGCGTGGGGCGCCCCGCGCGCATCGCATCGTACCAGTAGATGCGGAGGAGCGGCAGGTCGCAAGACGCCCTTGCCGTCGTCTTGAACGCCTCGACGACCCTCGGAATGTTCAGGGAGAAGTGTTCCCGCCCCTGTCGCGTGCCCGTCAGGAGGACGGACCCTTGCGCGAACAGATAGCCCGCATCGACAAATACAGCCGCGCGTTGCATAGAGTAGCTCGAAATGAAAAGGGCGCCCGCGGGCGCCCTTCAGTACAGTTGCGCGTGACGTGCGTAATCTCCGCCCAACGCTACACTTCGTAGATAGCTGTTCGGAATGGCTGGGTCAAGGCGGCGCCGACGTCATGCGGCAGGATCAGGATCCGCTCCCCCGCCGGGACCGGGATCCGCCGCCCGCGTTCAATCTTCCTTTACCATAACGATAACAGGATCAGGCTCCTAGGGAGCGCGTTCCGGCTCCCGCGCCGCGCCCGCATCCTCCCCGGCGCGCCCCGCACCGGGCCCCGCATGTTCCTGTTCACGACGCCTCCCGCCAGCACCCGCGAGACCGCCCCGGCCGCCGCGGCGGGCGCGCGCGGCGCGGCCGCGGCGGAGGTCGTCGAGGCGATCCGCGACGGGGCGCAGAGCACCGGCGTCGGCTTCGACTATCTCCTCGCCACCGCGCAGCGCGAATCCGCCCTCGACCCCTCCGCCAAGGCCGGCACCTCGACGGCCACCGGCCTGTTCCAGTTCATCGAGCAGACCTGGCTCGGCGTGATGAAGAATGCTGGGCCCAAGCTCGGCCTCGGCGCCTACGCGGACGCGATCACGGCGCGCCCGGACGGGACCTACACGGTGGCCGACGGGCAGGCGCGGCAGGCGATCCTCGATCTGAGGCGCGACCCCAAGGTCGCCGCGACGCTCGCGGGCGCGCTCACCCAGAAGAACCGCGAGGCGCTCGGCTCCGCCCTCGGGCGCGAGCCGACCTCGGGCGACCTCTACGCCGCCCACGTCCTCGGGGCGCGGGGCGCCGCGACCCTGATCGGCAACGCCCAGGCCTTCCCGGCCCGCAGCGCCGCCCTCGACCTGCCGGAGGCGGCCGCCGCCAACCGGAGCCTGTTCTACGAGCGCTCGGGGCGGGCGCGGTCCTCCTCCGAGCTCTACGCGCTCCTCTCCGCCCCCGCCGCCGGCAGGGCCCCGGCCGCCACCGACCTGACGGCCGTGCCGCAGGCCGCGACCGCCTACGCCGCCCTCGACGGCGGCCTGCGCAGCCTGTTCCAGACCGACCGGCGCCAGGGCGCGGTCTCGGAGGGCGTCGCCCGGCTCTGGCAGGACCGGGCCGGCGGCCGGCCCGAGCGCGCCGCCCCGACCTACTTCCCCCGCTCGGATTCCTCGGGCGACGCGATGATCGCCGCCACCGAGCCGAGCGCGCCCGCGGAGACCGGCGCGATCCCGGCGGCCGCCCCGGTCACGGTGCCGCTGCCGCCGCGCCGCCCGCCCGAGTTCTCCGGCCAGCAGGCGGGCGCCGCGCCGGCCAGGCCCCGGGCGGGCGCCCCCCTCGACCTCTCCCTGTTCATGATCCGGAGCGGCCCATGATGATCCGCCAGTTCCTGGCCTGGACGCAGCACGATTCCGCCGGCCGCCGGGCCGAGGCCGCCTCCGCGCTCGCCCGGGCCTACCTCTACGGCAATCTCGGCCCCGAGGCCGCCTGGGAGGCCAAGACCGCGATCCTGGCCCTCCTCGACGACCCCTCGCCGCTGGTGCGGCGGGCGCTCGCCGAGGCCTGCGCCGCCTCGGCCCGGGCGCCGCGCCCGCTCGTGGTGACGCTCGCCGCCGACCAGCCCGAGATCGCCGGCCTCGTCCTCGCCCGCTCGCCGATCCTGAACGACGCCGACCTCGTCGACGCCGCCGCCATGGGCGGCGAGGCGATCCGCCACGTCATCGCGGGCCGGCACCACCTGACCCACGCGGTCGCCGGGGCGCTCGCCGAGATCGGCGGCCCGGAGACCCTGCGCCGGCTCGCCGCGAACCCGACCGCCCAGATCACCACCGGGCGCCTGTTGCGGATGGTGGAGCGCCACGGCGACGACGCCGCCCTGCGCGAGGCGCTGCTCGCCCGGGCCGACCTGCCGCTGGAGGTCCGCCACGCCGTGGCCGCCCGCCTCGCCGAGACGCTCGCGGGCTTCGTCACGGCCTGCGGCTGGCTCACGCCGGAGCGGAGCGAGCGGATGAGCCGGGAGACGCGCGAGCGCGCGGTGCTCGACCTCTGCGCCCGGGCCGGCGCGGCGGCGCTCATCCGCGTCGTCCAGCACCTGCGCACCAGCGGCCAGCTCAACGCCGGCCTGGTGCTGCGGGCGATCCTGTCGGGCGAGATGGTCTTCGCCGAGGCCGCCCTGTCCGATCTCAGCGGCCTCGACCGGGCCCGGGTGGCGGGCCTCGTGCGCAGCGCCCGGGGCTATCCGGGCCTCCATGCCCGGGCCGGGCTGCCGCAGGCCCTGCTGCCCGCCTTCGCCGCCGCCCTCTCGGCCTGGCGCGAGGCCGGGACCGGCGCCGCGGCCCCGAGCGGGGCCGGGCTGTCCCGCCGCATGATCGAGCGGGCGCTCACCGCCTGCGAGGACATGCCCTTCTCCGAGATGCAGGCCGTCACGGCGCTGCTCGCCCGCTACGAGGCCGAGGCCGCCCGCGACGAGGCCCGCGCGGTCGCCCGCGCCATCGCCGAGCAGGCCGAGGCCCGCGAGGCGGCCCGCCTGGAGGCCGAGCGCGTCGCCGCCGAGTGGCGGCAGGCCCAGGCCCGCGAGGCGGCCGGCCGGGACGCAGCGACATGGGCCCTCGCGGTGCCGGCGGAGGGCCTGCCGGCCGCCCCCGAGCCGATCGAGATCCGGGACTGCGCGACCGTGGCGGAGCCCGTCGCCGTCGTGGAGGCTGAGGCGATCCGGTTCGCCGCGGAAGGAGAGGCCGCCGCCACGCTGCCCGAATCCGTCAGCGCCGTCCTCGACGCCCTGCCCGAGGCGATCCTGTCGAGTTTTCGCGAGGAGCAGGCCCGTCTGGCCGCGTCGCGCCAGGAAAAGATCTTCGCGGAAGAGACCCGCGTGGAAGAGACCCGCGCGGAAGACGTCTTCGAAGAAGCCCGTGCGGACGAGGCCCGCCTCGCCGCGGAAGCCGTGCTGGAGACGATCCCCGCCGCCCTCGTGGCGAGCTACCGCGCGGACCGGCAGCGGCTGAAGCTCGCCGCCTGAGACGGGACCGCCCTCAGCCGAACTGCTCGCGCAGGATGCGCTCGTCGAGGCTGTGGCCGGGATCGTGGAGGAGGACGAGGTCGGTCGCCTGGTCGAGCCAGGTTTCCACCGTGCAGACCCGGCGGAACTCGGTGTGGTCGGCCACCGCCGCGACCGGGCGGTGCTCGGCGTCCAGGACCTCGATGCGGATCCGCGCGAAGTTCGGCAGGAGCGCGCCGCGCCAGCGCCGTGGCCGGAAGGCGGAGATCGGGGTCAGCGCCAGGAGCTGCGCGTCGAGGGGCAGGATCGGGCCGCCGACCGAGAGGTTGTAGGCGGTCGAGCCCGCGGGGGTCGCCACCAGGAGCCCGTCGGCGATCAGCTCCGGCAGGCGCACCTGCCCGTCGACGGCGATCTTGAGCTTGGCCGTCTGGTGCGTCTGGCGCAGCATCGAGACCTCGTTGATCGCCCGGGCCTCGTGGCGCCGCCCCTCCGTGTCGTGCGTCTCCATGAAGAGCGGGTGGATCACGCTGCGCTCGGCCCGCTCCAGCCGCTCCAGGAGCCCGTCCTCCCGGAACTCGTTCATCAGGAAGCCGACCGTGCCGCGGTTCATGCCGTAGATCGGCTTGGCCTGGTCCATGAAGCGGTGCAGCACCTGCAGGGTCAGGCCGTCGCCGCCGAGCGCCACCACCACGTCGGCATCCTCGGGCGTGACGTGGTCGTAGCGCCGCATCAGCGCCGCCGCGGCCGCCCGCGCATCGGGCGTGGGGCTCGCGACGAAGGCGATCCGGTGGAAACGCTGCGACATGCCGATCACCATCCGCGCGGTTGACGCAGGAGCCCGGCGCGCGCCTCATCGCGGCACCAATGCGGGAGAGCCATAGCATGGAGCGTGCGCACCTCGTCTACTCCACCTTCCCCGATGCCGAGACCGCCCTCGCCGTGGGCGAGGCGCTGGTGCGCGCCCGCCTCGCGGCCTGCGTGAACGTGATCCCGGGGATGGCCTCGGTCTACGCCTGGAAGGGCGCGGTGGAGCGGGGCGAGGAGGTCGTCGCCATCCTCAAGAGCCGCAGCGGCCTGAGGGCGGCGCTCGCCGATGCCCTCAAGCAGCGCCACCCCTACGAAACGCCGATCATCCTGCATCTCGACGTGGCGGAGGCCGATCCCGGCACGCTGGCCTGGATCCTCGCCGAGACCGGGGCGGCCCCCGGCTGAGCCCGTCGGGCCGAGGCGCCGGGCGGAGCCCGTCAGGTCGGGGCGCCGGGAGGAGACCGTCAGGTCGGGGCGCCCCACTGCACGGGCACGAGCTCGTAGCCCTCGCCGCCGCGCGCGACGTGCCCGGTGGCGGGGAAGGGTGCGTGGTAGAAGGCGACCTGCACCCGGTCCGCGGCCGCCCGGTCGAGCAGGCGGCGGCGGGTGGCGCGGGCGGCGTCCGCGTCCATGTCGAACACGGCCGACCAGTCGGGGTTGCGCACGAACAGGGCCGGGTGGTTCGTCACGTCCGACATCAGCATGAGCCGGCCGGCGCCGGCCTCCAGCAGGAAGACCGTGTGGCCCGGCGTGTGGCCGGGGGCGGCCAGCGCCGTCAGGCCGGGCCGGATCTCCGTGTCCCAGGCGTACTGCGTCGCCTTCGGGCCGCCGGGCCCGAAGATGCGGGCCACCGCCTGGACGTTCGGGCGCAGGCGCTCGGGGGCGCGGGCGGCCAATCCCTCGTCCATCCAGAAGGCCCACTCGGCGGCCGGCACCAGCACCTCGGCGTTCGGGTAGGCGAGGCTGCCGTCCTTGAGGCGCAGGCCGAGCACGTGGTCGAGGTGGAAGTGGCTCAGCACCACGGTGTCGATCGCGGACCGGTCGATGCCCGCCGCAGCGAGGCCCCGCAGCGTGCCCCCGGTGCCGGGCGGCCCGTTGTCGGCGAAGCCCGTGTCGACGAGGATGCGGTGGCCGCGCGCCTCGATCAGCAGCGTCGTGAAGGTGATGTCGAGGCGGTCCTGCGGCAGGAAGGCCCGGGCCAGCGCCTCCCGCACCGCCTCGATCGGCGCGTTGGGGATGAAGGCCGCGTCGAGCGGGCGCCCGAGCGTACCCTCGTGCAGGGCGGTCACGGTCGCATCGCCGAGCCTGTAGCGGTAGACGCCCGGCATCGGGCCGGCGGCCTCGCCCGCGGGCGCCGCGGCGCCGGCGCCCGAGCCGGCGAGGAGGAGGGGCGCGGCCCCGAGCATCGTGCGGCGGTCGATCGGCATGCGGGGCCTCCGGGCGCGTGACGCGGACCTTGAGCTATCGCGGGCAGGCAGGGCTTCAAGGGCCGGTTGCGGCGCCTGAGCCTCAAGGCGCGCCGATCGTGTAGCGGCGCCCCTTCCAGGCCGCCGCCCCGGCGCGCTCGCGCCGCAGGAGCACGTTCCACTGGATGGCCAGCGCCACCAGCACGGCGGCGGGGTGGAGCGGGATCGTCGCCATCGGCTCGTGGGCGATCAGCGTGATCGCGGCCCGGGTGGCGAGCGAGACGATCAGCGCGGCCAGCGCCACGGCCAGCGCCGTGCCGGGCACGAGCCCGAACAGGCCGGCCAGGACGAGGAGCCAGGGCAGCACCTGCCCGCCGAACAGGAGCAGGGTCCAGACCGGCAGGGCGCGGGGCGTCGCCATGCCCTCGTGCGCGTTCTTCGAGAAGCCGGCCCAGGCCTCGGCGAAGCCCGCGTACATCCGGCAGGTGGCGAGCGCGTAGCCCGCCACGAGGTCGGTGCGGTGGCCGGAGCGCCGCAGCAGGCGGGGCAGGTGGACGCCGTCGTGCAGGCTCCAGCGGATGGCGCCGTGCCCGCCCGCGGCCGCGTAGGCGTCGCGGGCGACGAGGACGAGCTGGCCGCAGGCCGCGCCGAGGGCGGGGCGCAGGGAGGCGCGCATCAGCGCCACCGGCAGGTAGCCGGCCAGGAGGAAGTTGATCATCGGCACGGTGAGGCGCTCGCCCAGGGTCTCCATGCGCTGGCGCGGCACCCCGCTCACCAGCGCCGAGCCCGTGCGGCGGGCGTGCGCGGCGAGCGCCGCCGCGGCATCGGGCTCGAGCCGCACGTCGGCGTCGATGAAGAGGAGGTGCTCGCCCCGGGCCTTGGCGGCGAGGTGCGCGCAGGCGTGGTTCTTGCCGGTCCAGCCCTCCGGCAGGCTCGGCACGGGCACGAGGCGCAGGCGCGGGTCGCCGGCGGCGATCTCCCGCACCAGGGCGGCCGTGCCGTCGGTGGAGTGGTCGTCGCCGACCAGCACCTCGACGGGCACGCCCGCGCTCGCGAGCGCCGCCCGCACGGTCGCGGCGATGTTGGCCGCCTCGTTGCGGGCCGGGATCAGGATCGAGACGAGGGTGCGGCCCGCCTCGGGCTCCGGCGTGCGCAGGAGGGTGAGGTTCGAGGCGGCCAGCAGGGCCGGCAGCAGCGCGAGGGCGAGGGCGAGGAGGGCGAGGGCGAGCATCATGGCTGTCCGGCCCCGCTGCCGGGGCGGTGGGCCGGGTCGAAGCGGCGCCCGGCGGTCAGCGCCCGCAGCCGGCGCCAGAGGTCGTAGACGCCGCCGACCCCCTTGGCGCCGGAGACGAGGGAGACGAAGCGGGCGGGCTCGCGGGCGATCACGTCGGCGCTCAGCCGGTCGAGGGTGGCGGCGAGCGCGGCCTCGAGCCGGGCGAGGCGCTCGGGCCGGGGCAGGGCGAGGAGGTCGGCGGCCGGGATCGGCGTCCCGAAGGCGGCGAAGGCCTCGGCCCCGCGCTCCTCCCAGAAGGCGTAGTCGAGGGCGAGCGGCACGACGAGGGCGTCGGGGGCGAGTTCGGGCAGCCGCGCCACGCCGGGGCGCAGGGCGAGCGGCCGGGCGCGCACGTCGGAGAAGCGCCCCTGCGCGGTGATCCACAGCATGCGCCCGGGCCGGCTCAGGATCGCCCGGGAGGCGGCCAGGAACTGGGCCGCGCCGCGCGGCGTCTCGAGGTCGACCCCGAAGGCGCCCATGCGGCGGAACACGGCGTAGCGCTCGAGCGCCCGCGCGTCGAAGGGCGCGTGGTGCGTGCGGCCGGGGTAGAGGCGGGCGGCGAGCAGGATCAGGGTCGCGGCGTCCCACCAGGCCGGGTGGTTGCAGTAGACCACGATGGGGCCGGGATGGGCCGTCCGGTCGGGCCGGCCCCAGCGCGCGAGGCGCAGCGCGTTGAGGTGGCGCCTCAGGAAGCGGTCGAAATAGGCGACCATGAAGCGCCACAGGAGCGGCGAGACCGGCCCCGGCCCGGCCACCCCGCGCCGCCTCGGCATCCTGGCTTCCATCGACGCGTCCGGCACGCTCTCGCCCTCGGGCTTGCCCGCGCCCTCCGGTTCAACGGACCGGGCGCGGGCGGGTTCATGGCAGCCGCGACCGGCGGGTCAGGCGGTCTTGCGGACCTCGCCGCGGGCATCCGCGTCGTGCGCGTCGGCGGCGATCCAGCCCGACATCATCACCATCGGCATGCCGGGGCCCGGATGGGCGGCCCCGCCCGCGAGGTAGAGGCCGCGCACCTGCCGGGAGCGGTTGCCGGGCTTGAAGGCGCCCATCACCCGGCCGTGGCTCGCCAGCCCGTAGATGGCGCCGTTGAGGACCTTGTAGCGCTCGTGGATGTCCTGCGGCGTGAGGTGGCGCTCCACCACGATCCGCTCCTCGAGGTCGGGCATGTGCGCGGTGCGCTTGAGCTTGTCGAGGATGGTGCGGCGGTAGGCCGGGAACATCGTCGACCAGTCGTGGTGCGGCCGCAGGTAGGGCGTGTGCACGAGCACGTAGAGCGCCTCGCCGCCCTCCGGCGCCACCGAGGGGTCGGTGGAGGAGGGGGCCGCGAGGTAGGCGGTCGGGTCCGGGGCGGGCTCGCCCTTGTTGTAGATGAAGTCGAACTCCTCCTCCGGGTCGCGGGAGAAGACGAAGTCGTGGTGGTTCAGGTGCTCGTAGCGCTTGTTCAACCCGAGATAGAGGACCACGCCCGAGCAGGCGGGCTCGAAGCTCTTCTTCTCGTAGGAGCGGCCGACCTCGCCGCCGACGAGCTCCCGGTAGGTGCGCACCGAGTCCATGTTCGAGATCACCGCGTCGTAGGGGGCGAAACCCTCGCGCGTGGTCAGCCCCGTGACGGCGCCGTTCTCCACGGAGAGCCCGCTCACCTCGGAGGCCGGCTTGAGCGTCGCGCCGAGCTCGCCCGCGAGCCTGGCCAGCGCCTCGGCCACCGCCCGCGTGCCGCCCATCGGGTACCAGACGCCCTCGGCGGTCTGCATGTGGGCGATGGCGCAGAGCACGGCCGGCGCCCCGTAGGGCGAGGAGCCGACATACTGCACGAAGTGGTCGAGCATCTGGGCGAGGCGGGCGTCCTTCACCTTGCCGCGGATGGTGCTCGCCACGGAGGCGTGCATGCGCAGGGAGAGCACGTCGCGCAGCGTGCCCGGGTTCATGTTGGCGCGGATGTTGATCGTGTCGAACAGGTCCTCGACGGGCTTCCAGAAGAAGAACCGGTTCGAGACGTCGTGCAGGTGCTCGGAGATGCCGATGAAGCGCCGGTAGCCCTCGCCGGCGCCGGCGCCGGGCACGAAGCGGTCCATGTCGGCGGCCATCCGCTCGACGTCCTGCATCAGGTCGATGCGGCTGCCGTCGTCGAAGAAGCAGCGCCATTGCGGGTCGAGGCGGCGCAGGTCGAGGTAGTCGTGCACGTCGCGGCCGGCCTCGGCGAAGATCCGCTCCAGCACGCGCGGAACGGTGAGGATGGTCGGCCCCATGTCGAACCGGAAGCCGCCCTCGTGCAGCACCGCGGCCTTGCCGCCGAGCCAGTCGTTCTTGTCGTAGAGGGTGACGCGGTGCCCGCGGGCGGCGCTCACGCAGGCGGCGGCGAGCCCGCCGAGACCGGAGCCGATGACGGCGACCGAGGATCCGGAATGCATGTCGGTGTCACTCCCCGGGGCGCGGCGCGGGCTGCGCCCCCGTTGCAAAGCTAGTCCGGGACCGAGCCCGGTCAACGCGGTGGCGGGTCGCGCGGGCGGCCATCAGGCCGGCTTCCGCGCCACGAGCAGGAGCGCCAGCCCCAGCCCCGCCGCCGCCGTCGCGCCGAGGACGCCCCAGGCCGCCAGGGCCGCGCGGGCGCCCTCGCCGAGGGCGCCCTGGTAGGCCTCGATCGCCCAGGCGTTCGGCGTGAACCAGCCGAGCTCCTGCAGCCAGGGCGGCATCAGGAAGCGGGGCACCATGCTGCCGCCGACGGCCGAGAGCAGGAGGACGCCGAAGGTCGCGGCGAGGTGGGCCTGCTGGCGGGTGGCGGCGGCCGCGCAGGCGGCCAGGGCGAGCCCCGCCGCCATCGCCGAGACGAGGAGCGAGGTGGCGAGCCAGGCCGGCCAGCGCGGGCCGATCTCGACCCCGTAGAGGAGGGCGGCGGCGGCGAAGATCAGCCCCGCCTGGACGAGGCCCTGCAGCGTCAGGAAGCCGAACTTGCCGAGCACGATCACCGGCAGCCCGCCCGGCGCGGCGGTCAGCCGGTCGGCGAGGCCGGACTGGCGCTCCTCCACCAGGGTCATGGCCCCCTGCATGGCGGCGAACAGCAGGAACACGGCGGTGATGGCGCCCGCGTAGTAGGCCACGCGCTCGTTGGCGAGCCCCGAGGCGGTGCTCCGCCGCTCGACGAGGGAGGCGAAGGAGAACGGCTCCTTGCGGGCGCGCTGCTCGGCGAAGGCCTGGTCGAGGAAGGCGCGCTCGTCCGGCCCGATCTTGCCGGTGCGCTCCACGTCCGCGACCACGCGGGAGAGCACGACGTCGGGCAGGGCGTCGTTGAGGACGCGCTGGAGCTGCCCGAGCGCGATCGGGGTGGCGAGCGCCTTCGAGGGGTTCTCGACGAGCACCACCGGCTGGCCGGGATCGGCGCCGGCCGGCGGGGCGGCGAGGTCGCCGCGCAGGACGAGGGCGACGTCGACGGCGCCCCGGCGCACCGCGGCCACGGCCTCCGGAATGCCGGCCGGGCCCAAGCGCTCGACGCGCAGGCTCGGCTCGGCCGAGAGCGCGGCCGCGAGGCGCTCGGTCGTCGGCGTGCGCGCGAGGTCGGCGAGGCCGACATGGATGCGGATGCGGTCGCCGATGGCGCCGGAGAAGATCGCCGCGAAGATCGAGAAGATCACGGTCGGCAGCACGAAGGCCATGACCAGGGCGGCGCGGTCGCGCAGCAGGCTGAGGGCCATGACGCGGAAGGCGGCGCCGATCACCGGGCCGCCCTCGCGACGCGCGGCAGGCTCGCCGCCTGCACGGGGCCGGCGGGCTCGAGCGCCTGGCGGTAGAGCGCCTCGAGGCCGGGCGTCCGCACCCGCACCTCGCCCGCCGGCACGCCCTGCGCCCGCAGGGTGCCGAGGAGCGCCGCCCCGTCGAGCCCGTGGCCGACCCGTCCGGCCGCCCGCCAGGCGAGGGCGGGCCCCGCCTCGCCGCCCGGCGCGAAGCCGAAGCGCCGAAGCGCCGCCTCCGCCGCCCGGTCGGGCGCCTCGGTCAGCACCACCTCGTGCTCGGGCGGGCCGGAGCGGATCCGCGCCAGGAGGCCCCCGAGCGGGCCCTCGCGGACGATGCGGCCGTGCCCGACGAAGGCGACGCGGTCGGCGAGCCGCTCGGCCTCCGCGAAGTCGTGGGTGGCGATGAGGATCGCCGCGCCCTCGTCCCGCAGCCGGGCGAGCAGCGCGTGGATCGCGGTCCGGGCGGCGAGGTCGACCCCCGCGCTCGGCTCGTCGAGGAGGAGGAGGCGCGGCTCGCCGAGCAGGCTCGCGGCGATGTTGACCCGGCGCTGGTAGCCGCCGGAGAGCTGGCCCACCGGGGTCCGGGCCACCGCGGCGATGCCCGTCCGGTCGAGAGCGCGGGCGAGCGCGGCGGCGCGCGCGCTCCGGCGCAGGCCGGCGAGCGCGGCGAAGACGCCGAGGTTCTCGGCCACCGTCAGCCGCGGGTAGAGGGCGATCTCCTGCGGCACCCAGCCGATGGCGCGCCGGGCCGCGCCGCGGCGGAACGGGTCGGCCCCCGCGACGCGCACGGTCCCGGAATCCGGCGCGAGGCGGCCCGCCACGAGGCGCATCAGCGAGGACTTGCCGGCCCCGTTCGGCCCGAGCAGCGCCAGGATCTCGCCGGGCGCCAGCGCGAGGTCGACCCCCTCGAGGATCCGGCGCCCGCCGAGGGAGAGCGTCGCGCCCGCCACCTGCGCGAGGGGTGCGGACGGCTCCGGCCTCTGCCCGGGCGGCATCGCGGGTCTCAGCGGGGCGGCAGGGCGCGCGAGAGGCGCACCCGGATCGCGAGGCCGGGCTCGCGCACCGCGAAGGCGGCGCGGGCGAAATCGGGCCGCGCGCCGCGCCCGCCCTCGCCCGAGAAGGCGTAGGGCTCCAGCGGGAGGCCGAGCGGGGTCCGGTCGAGGCGGCCGTCGCCGTCGAGGTCCTGGAAGGCCGCGAGCGCGTAGGTGCCGGGGCTCACGTCCTGCAGGACGAAGCGCTGTCGGGAGCCGGCCGCGCGGGCGCTGTCCCCGTCGCGGCAGGCGGCCTCCGAGAGGCCGCCCTGGCACAGGGCCACGAAGACCCGGCCGCCGCCCGGCTCGATCCCGTCGATCTCGACCTCGATCGTGGCGGCGCGGGCGCCTCCCGGGGCGAGGCCGGCCGCCAGCAGCAGGGCGGCGGCGCCGAGGGCTCCCGCCCCCCTCACGTGGCCTCGCCCCCGGCGGCGAGCGGGGCCGTCTCGGGCAGGCCGGCCTCGCCGGCGCCGAGGCGGGCGCCGGCCAGTTCCTCGATCAGCAGGCGGGCCGAGATGCGGGCGCCCTCGTAGATCACGGGCAGGCCCGAGCCCGGATGCGTGCCGCCGCCGACGATGTAGAGGCCGGGCCCGAAGCGGTTGTGGGGCCGGAAGTAGAGCATCTGCATCAGGTCGTGGGCGAGGTTGAAGGTGGCGCCCTCGTGGACCGCGAAGTCGTCGCGCCAGCCGGTCGGGTCGACGATGCGCTCGTAGCGGATGCGCGATTCGAGGTCGTGGAGGCCGAGGAGCTTCAGCCGCTCCAGCACCAGCGCGCGGTAGCGCGGGCGCACCGCCTCCCAGTCGATGCCCGCCTTCAGGTTCGGCACCGGCACCAGCACGTAGAGGGCGGTGTGGCCGGGCGGCGCCATGCCCCCGTCCGTGAAGCCCGCGTGCTGGACGTAGACCGAGGGCTCCATCGGCAGGATGCCGTCCGAGACCTCGCGGATGTTGCGGGCGTAGTCCCGGGCGAGCAGGATCGTGTGGTGCCCGAGGGCGGCGGGCATCGGCCCCTCGAGGCCGAGATAGAGCATGAAGGTCGAGCAGGAGAGGCGGGCCTTGGCCACCTTCGGGTCGCGCCAGCGCGGCCGCCGCGCCTCCGGCACCAGGGCCGGCACGACGCGGGCGAAGTCGCCGTTGATGACGACCGCGTCGGCCCGCATCGTCTCGCCGCCCGCCACCACGCCGCAGGCGCGCTTGCCCTCGAACAGGACCCGGTCGACCCCGGTGCCGAGGCGGATGTCGACGCCCATGCGGCGGGCGAGCCCCGCCATCGCCTCCGAGACGGCGCCGCAGCCGCCGACCGGGTGGTAGACCCCGTGCTCGTACTCGAGGAACGAGAGGATCGTGAACAGGCTCGGGCAGCGGAAGGGCGACATCCCGAGGTACTTGGTCTGGAACGAGAAGGCGAGGCGCACCCGCGGGTCGGCGAAGTAGCGCTGGAGGTCGCGGTCGACGCTGCGGCCGGGATGCAGGTAGGGCAGGGCGGCGAGCATGGCGGGGGAGACCATGCTGCGGAAGCGGTGGAAGGCCTGCTCCAGCACGGGCTTGAAGAATTTCAGCTTGGTCCGGTTGTCGGCGAAGAAGCGGCGGACGTTCCGCGCGTCGGCGGGCGCGATGCGGGCGATCTCGGCCTCCAGCCGATCCATGTCGGCGGTGGCGCGGATCTCGCCGGAGATGCCGCCCTCGCCCTCGAAGACGAGGTGGTACTGCGGGTCGAGCCGCTCCAGGCGGACGTGGTCCTCCAGGCGCTCGCCGCAGGAGGCGAAGATGTCGGCCAGGATCTGGGGGTAGAGGAAGAAGGTCGGGCCGATGTCGAAGCGGTAGCCGCCCGGCGCCGAGACGGTCCGGGTGCGGCCGCCCACGGCCTCGTCCTTCTCGAACAGGGTGACGTGGATGCCGGCGCGCGCCAGGAGAAGGGCGGTCGCCAGCCCGCCGGGGCCGGCGCCGACGATGACCACCCGGCGTCCGGAGAGCGCCCGGAGGCCGTCCCGTGACTGCAGCAACGCTCGAACCTCCCCGCCGGTGCGGATCCCGAGCCCGACCGGAGCGCCGAAGCCCGCGAGGGGCGCGGCGCGCGGTGTCCGGTCAAGCTAGACCGTGGAAGCTAGGAGCCGCGGCGTCATCGGCAATTGTCACTCTTTGTCGCGTGCAGGCGCGGCCTGGGCCGCGCTCGGGTCGCGTGCAGGCGCGGCCTGGGCCGCGCTCGGGTCGCGTGCAGGCGCGGCCTTGGCCGCGCGCAGGTGGTGGAGCGCGATGGCGCCCGCGGTCGCCACGTTGAGGGAATCGAAGCCCGGCGCCATCGGGATGCGCACGCCGCGCGCCCGCGCGATCACGCCCGCCGGCAGGCCCGGCCCCTCGGTCCCGAGCAGCAGGAGCGCCCGGGGCAGGGCGGGCAGGTCGGCCAGGGTCTCCGCCCCGCCGGGCGAGAGGGCGACGGGGGCGAGGCCGAGGGACGCGGCGAGCGCGAGCCAGTCGGCGCCCGCGGCCAAGCGCGCGAAGGGCACGGCGAGCGCCGCGCCCGCCGAGACGCGGATCGCCTTGCGGTAGAGCGGGTCGCAGGTCGCGGCGTCGAGGAGCACCGCGTCGGCCCCGAAGGCGGCGGCGTTGCGGAACAGGCCGCCGACGTTGTCGTGGTTGGTCAGCCCGGCGAGGCCGAGCACCAGGGCGGGGGCGGGCGCGGGCGGCACCAGGGCGTCGGGAGGCGCCTCCGCGCCCCGGACCCCCACCGCGAGGACGCCGCGGTGGATGGGGAAGCCCGTCACCGCGCCCATCACGGCGCGGGAGGCGAGGTAGACCGGCGGCGGGGCGGGGTGGCGCGCGGCGTGGGCCTCGAGCGCGGCGGCGAGGCCCGGCAGGCGCTCGGGCGCGAGCAGCACGGACTCGACGGCGAAGCGGGCCCGCCCCGAGAGCATCAGGCGCAGGGTCACCTCGCCCTCGACGATGAAGCGCCCGGCGCGGCCCACGAGGTCGCGCTCGCGCATCGCCGCGTAGGGGGCGAGGCGCGGGTCGCCGGGATCGTCGAGGGGGATGGTCGAGACCATGGCGGGGCGGTCGGCCGGCGCTCCGGCCGCGGCGGCGCCTCAGGCCGTCGGGCTGCCGCCCATGCGCACGGCGAGGGGGTCGGCCTCCTCCTTCTTGGGCACCTTCACCAGCGCCTCGCCGTCGAGGACGACCTCGCCCGCCACCGAGCAGGTGCAGGTGAGGCGCGCCCGGCGGCGCTCGGGCACCAGCTCGGCCACCGTCACGGTGACGTCCACGGTGTCGCCGATGCGCACGGGGGCGCGGAAGTTGAGGGTCTGGCTGATGTAGACCGCGCCCGGGCCGGGCAGGCGGGTGCCGAGCACCGCCGAGATCAGGCCCGCCGTGTAGAGGCCGTGGGCGATGCGGGTGCCGAAGGGCGTGCGGGCCGCGAAGTGCTCGGAGAGGTGGATCGGGTTGCGGTCGCCGGTGATCTCGGCGAAGCCCACCACGTCGGAGGAGGCGATCACCTTGGTCAGCGTCTCGGACAGCCCGACTTCCAGATCCTCGAAGTACAGAACGCGCAGCTCGGGCAACATCCTCGGCCTCCCGCTTCTCTCGTCGTCGCCGCGATACGGCGCAGGTCGTGTTGTCGCCTCGCACAGGCGGGCGGCGGAATCCAGTATCGGGGGGCTGAAAATTTCCGCCTCGACAGGGAGCCCGCGGCTGAGCCATGTGCAGGCCGAGGCTTCTCCCGAAGCGCCGGACGCCGACCTGCCCGTGACCGCTCCGCCCGCGCCCGCCCTGCGTCCCGTCGTCGCCCGCGTGGCGGGGCTGAACCTCGCCTATTTCGGGGTCGAGATCGCCGTCGCCCTCGCCATCGGCTCGGTGGCGCTCATCGCCGACAGCCTCGACTTCCTGGAGGACGCGGCGATCAACCTCCTGATCTTCGCCGGCCTCGGCTGGAGCCTGCGCAACCGGGCCCGCCTCGGCACCGTGATGGCGGGCATCCTGCTCGTGCCGGCCCTCGCCACCGCCTACGCGGCCTACGAGAAGTTCTCGGACCTCGCGGCCCCCGCGCCCCTGCCGCTGGCGCTGACCGGCCTCGGGGCGCTCGCCGTCAACCTGACCTGCGCCATGATGCTCGCTCGGCACCGGCACGGGGCGGGCAGCCTGACGCGGGCGGCCTACCTCTCGGCCCGCAACGACGCGGCGGCCAACCTCGCGATCATCGCGGCGGGGCTCGTCACCGCCCTCTGGGCCTCGCCCTGGCCGGACCTCGCGGCGGCGGCCGGCATCGCGATCCTCAACGCGGATTCCGCCCACGACATCCTCAAGGCCGCCCGGGCCGAGCGGCGCGCCGCGCAGGCGGCGGGACCGTGAGAGCGACGATGCGCCTGTTCCCCATCTCCGACCTGCACCTGGAGCGCCGCCGGGCGGAGGTGATCCCGCGGCCCGGCGCGCCCTTCGACGTGCTCGTCTGCGCGGGCGACCTCCACGAGGGGCATCCGGAGCGCGGCCTCGCCGCGCTCGGCGCTCTCGCGGAGGGTCGGCCGATCGTGCTCGTGCCGGGCAACCACGAGCACTACGCGCCGACCGGCGACGGGCGCACCGCGCCCGAGCTCCTCGCCGCCCTCGAGAGCGAGATCGCCCGCCTGAACGCGGCGGGCGCCGACATCCGCCTGCTGCGGGCGGGCGCCGCCACGGTGATCGGGGGCGTGCGCTTCGTCGGGGCGACCCTGTGGAGCGACTGGTCGCTCGCCGGGCGCTGGCTCACCGCGGAGACGCCCGACCGGCCGGACGACCCGGTCGCCTACGCGGCCGCCCGCATGACCGATCCCGTCACCGGCTCGCGGGAGTACCGCGGCTCGATCCGCAAGGCGGACGGCACGCCCTGGCAGCCCGCCGACGCGATGGCCGCGCACGCCTCCGAGCGGGCCGCGCTCCTCGCCGCGCTCCGCGTCCCCCACGACGGCCCGACGGTCGCGGTGACCCACCACCCGGCGAGCCCGCTGGCGGCCGACGCCTTCCGCGACGCGCCCGGCGTGCCCTGGTGGGTGCCGGCCTTCTACGCGACGACCGTGCTCGACGACCTCCCCGACGCCGAGCGGCCGGAGATCTGGGTCTCGGGCCATTTCCACGCCGGCCACGACCTGCGGCTCGGCCGCTGCCGCTGGGTGGCGAACCCGGTGGAGGGCAGAAACTTCGACCCCCTTCGGATCGTAGAGGTGGGCTGAGGGCGGGCGCGCCCCATCCCCGGTCCGGCACACGCGAGAGCCCCCGCATGAACACCTTCATCGCCGTCGTCCTGGTCTGCGCCAGCGGACTGCCCCAGGAAGCCTGCACGGACGAGCGGGCGATCGAGGTGCGCAAGGTCCGGGTCGCCAACGAGCTCGGCTGCGCCAGCGGCTGGCAGGAGATCATCGCCCGCACCGACCTCAGCGAGGAGGTCGGCAGGACGACCTACCTCAAGACCGAGTGCCGCCGGGTGAGGGAGCCGGGCTAGGGCGCCCTCAGCGGTCGTACTTGATGTAGGCGAAGCGCTGGTCGGTCGGCGTGCCCTCGAGCGCCCCGCCCTCCGTGCCGGGCTGCCAGCCCACCACATCCTCGATCTTGCGGGCGAGGGCGAAGTCCTTCTCGGTCACGCCCTTGGCGGCGTGGTTGACGAGCCGCACCTCGACCCAGGCGTAGGAGGCGGTGAGGTCCGGGTGGTGCCAGGCGGCCTCGGCGAGGTGGCCCACCGTGTTGATGACCATGAGCGTGCTCTTCCAGCCCGCGGTCTTGTAGGTCCGGCGGATCCAGCCGTCCTCGTAGCGCCAGTGCGGCAGCTCGGCCTTCAGCCGCTCGACGATCACGTCATCGTCAAGAACACCTTCGCGCCGCTCGGTCATCGCCGCCTCCCTCGCCGCGTCCCCGCGACCCTCGCAAGGCCACGACCCTGCGCCCGCGCCGCGCCCCGCGCAAGGGAGGGGCGCGGCCCCGCGCCGCCGCCTCTCGGTCAAAAGCACACAGGCGCCCCCTGTGGACGGGCGGGGCGCGACGCCGTAAGGACTTCGGAAACGGGATTGCCCGATCCGCGCCGCGGGGGCAGGCAGTTCCGGCAAGACACGGGGAGACCAGCGCCATGCTGTCACGGCGCGCATTGCTCGCGACGGCGGCGCTCTCGTCCCTGCCCGCGACCCTCGGCCCGCGCCTCGCCCCGCCCGCCCGCGCCGCGGCGGGCGAGACCATCCGCATCGGCGTGCTGCCCTTCGGGACCGCCTCCTGGGAGGCGGCGATCATCAGGGCGCGCGGGCTCGACGCGGCGAACGGCTTCACGCTGGAGACGGTGAAGCTCGCCGGCAACGACGCCGCCCGCATCGCCTTCCAGGGCCGCCAGCTCGACACCATCGTGGGCGACCTGATCTGGGCCGCGCGCCTGCGCACCGAGGGGCGGGGGGTGAAGTTCGTGCCCTACTCCACCACGGAGGGCGCGCTGATGGTGCCCGCCGACAGCCCGATCAAGGGCCTGCCCGACCTCGCCGGCAAGCGCCTCGGCGTGGCGGGCGGCGCGCTCGACAAGAACTGGGTGCTGCTGCGCGCCCAGGCCCGCGAGGCGGCGCGCCTCGATCTCGAGAGCGCGGCCCGGATCGCCTACGGCGCGCCGCCGCTGCTGATGCAGAAGCTCGAGGCGGGCGAGCTCGACGCGGCGCTCCTCTACTGGACCTACTGCGCGCGGCTGGAGGCCAAGGGCTACCGCCGCCTGATCAGCGCCGACGACATCATGCGCGCCTTCGGCGCCAAGGGCCCGGTGGCGCTGATCGGCTACCTGTTCGAGGGCGACACGGTGCGGGACAAGGCGGCGGCCGTGGAGGGCTTCGCCCGGGCCTCGGCCGCCGCCAAGGAGGTTCTGGCGAGCGACCCCTCCGCCTGGACGCTGGTGCGCCCGCTGATGGCGGCGGAGGACGACGCCACCTTCGAGGCGCTCAAGCGCAACTTCCTCGCCGGCACCCCGCGCCGGCCGATCGCCACCGAGCGCGACGACGCGGAGACGATCTACGCGACGCTGGCGCGGCTCGGCGGCGAGCGCCTCGTCGGCGACGCCAAGGCCCTGCCGCCGGACCTCTACCTCGACGGCGCCCGCAATGGCTGAGGGGAGGGCGGCCGTCCCGCCCGCGCGCCCCGGCCCGGACCGCTAGGCCCCATGGCCGTCGCCGCGCGCCTCGCATCCCTGCTGATCCTGCTCGCCCTCTGGCAGCTCGCGGCGACGCTCGCGGACACCCGCACGCTGCCCTCGCCGAGCGCGGTCGCCGCCTTCGTGCTGCGGGAGATCCAGACCGGCGGCATGCTGTTCAACGTCGGCGTGACGCTGGCGCGCGTCGCCGTCTCCTTCGTCATCGCCATGAGCCTCGGGCTGGTGCTCGGCGTGCTGCTCGGGCGCTCGCGGGTCGCCGACCGCGCCCTCGACACGCCGCTCCTCGTGGTGCTGAACACGCCCGCCCTCGTCATCACCGTGCTCGCCTACGTCTGGCTCGGCCTGACCGAGACGGCGGCGATCGTCGCGGTGGCGCTCAACAAGCTGCCGAACGTCGCGGTGATCATGCGCGAGGGCGCCCGCAGCCTCGACCCGGGGCTGGAGGAGATGGCCCGGACCTACCGGTTCGACCGGCGCACCTGGATCGCCCACGTGCTGGTGCCCCAGCTCCAGCCCTTCGCGGTGGCGGCGGCGCGCTCGGGGATCTCGCTCGCCTGGAAGATCGTGCTGGTGGTCGAGCTGATCGGGCGCCCGAACGGGGTCGGCTTCGCGATCAACTACTATTTCCAGCTCTTCGACGTCACCGCGGTCATCGGCTACAGCCTCGTCTTCATGACGGTGATGCTCGCCATCGACACCCTCGTCCTGCAGCCCCTCGATGCGCATGTCCGACGCTGGCGCTGATCCGGCCGCCGTCCTCACCGCGCGGATCGCCCGCAAGGTCTACCGATCGGCCCGCAGCGAGCCGGTGGAGGCCGTGCGCGACCTCGCCTTCGCCATCGCGCCGGGCGAGGTGGTCTGCCTGATCGGCCCCTCGGGGGCGGGCAAGACCACGACCCTGCGCATCCTGCTCGGCCTCGACCGGGACTACGAGGGCAGCGTCGAGCCCGACCCGCGCGGGGGCGCGGGCATCGGCATGGTGTTCCAGGATCCCCGGCTGCTGCCCTGGCGCACGGTCGAGCAGAACGTGCGCCTCGCCCTGCCGCGGGAGCGGCGGGGCCGCGACCTCGACGCCCTGTTCGAGCACCTCGCCCTCACGCCCTGGCGCGGGCGCTTCCCCGGCGCGCTGTCCCTCGGCATGCAGCGGCGGGTGGCGCTGGCCCGGGCGCTCGCCGACGACCCGCGCCTGCTCATCCTCGACGAGCCCTTCGTCTCGCTGGACGACGCGGCCGCCGCCTCCTTGCGCGGGCTCGTCGTCGACACCGTCGACCGGCTCGGCATGAGCGTGCTGATGGTGACCCACAACGTGGCCGAGGCGCTGGAGATCGCCGACCGGCTGCTCCTGCTCTCGCCGCGCCCCGCGAGCCTCGTCGCCACGGTGCCGCTCGCTCTGCCGCGCCGGGAGCGCGGCCGCGCCTTCGCGGAGGCGACGCGGCGGGACCTCGCGCGGCTCTATCCCGGCGTCATCGCGGACTGAGGGCGCGGCCCGTTCGCCTTGATGTCCCGGTCCGCCTCGGCGTCTCAGTTCGCCTTGGCGTCCACGTCGAGCTTGTCGAGGACCGCGCCGGGCGAGCCGGCGGTGCTGAAATCGGCGACGCCGAGGCCCGTCCCGTCCTTCGCCTTGGCGGTCACCGAGAGCCGGCCGGGCTTCGTCACGAACTGGCCCATGGCGGCGCCGATCGCCTTGGCGGCCGGGGAATTGCCGAGGATGACGGGCACGCCGAGCACGCTCGCCGTCACGTATTCCTGGCGCAGCTCGTCGGGCTTCAGGCTCAGCACCTTGGACTGGGCGGCGATGAAGCGCTCGAACAGGCCGGTGTTCTCGATCGTGAGGTCGAGCGCCTTGGCGGTGGCCGAGAGCATGGCGAGGCCCGAGACGCCCGCGTCCGGGTCGAAGATCTCGGGCCCGATGCCGCCGAGCGTGCCGGTGAGCCGCACGGTGCCCATGTCCTTGCCGGAGATCGAGACCTCGCGCACCGAGAGCTCGCGCCGGCCCTCGTCCCAGGCGGTGTCGGCGACCACGTTGAGGTCGAGGTCCTGGTAGCCGTAGGCCGTCAGCGAGCCGAGCCCGGGCACGCCCGAGACGGTGGCGGCCGGCAGCGTCAGGCCGGTCAGGCTGAGGCGGCTCGCGGTCGGCACGCCGTCCCGCGGCGGCCCGAAGGTGATGGCGGCGTTGCGCAGGCCGACATGGAGCGGGCTCCGCGGCGCCGCCTCGGCCGGCCCGGTCCGGCCCGGGGTCGGGCCGACGCCCAGCGCCTGGCGCGCCGCGCTCTCGAACGGGTCGCCCGCCGAGTCGCGGGCCGGCTCCCGCGGCTCCGGCCTGCGGGCGGGGCCGGGCGCCGGTTTGGCAGCGTCCTTGGCCGAGTCCTTGGCCGGCTCAGAGGGCAGGTCGAGGCTGATGTCCTGCATGGCCAGCGTGCCGATCACCGGGGTGAGGCGGCGCAGGGCGTCGTCCGTGGCCTCGGCCTGCGGGTTCGAGAGGCGGCGCAGGGCCTCCACCGTCGGCGCCAGCGAGAAGCCGGTGAGCGTGACCTTGCCCACCCGCGAGCGCACGCCCTTCTGGGCGAAGGCGAGATCCTCGAGGCTCATGCCCGCCTCCGGGCCCTGGCCCGCGTAGGCCATGCGGCCGACCTCGAGGAGGAGCGGGTCGGCCGACTTGGTCTCGCTGATGCTCAGGCCGCGGGTCTCGAAACCGCCCACGGAGACGGCCTCGATGAGGTCGGCCGCCGCCGCGGTGACCCGGGCGCGCTCGGCCGGGCTCGCCTTGTCGAGGTCGAGCCCCGCGAAGGCGTCGAGCGCCCCGGTCCAGCCGCCGGGGATCTGGCGCCCGCCGAGCTCGCGCCCCTCGACGCGGGCGAGCTTGACGGTGGTGCCGCGGTCGTCGGTGTAGACCACGTCGGCGACCGAGACGGTGGCGTAGACCCGCTGCACCGGCCCCTTGCCGTCGCCCGCCACCGCGTAGAGGCGGGCGAGCGCCGCGAGGTCGATGTCGGTGGCGCCGATGCGGCCGTAGGTGCCCGAGCCCGTCTCGGGGCCGCCCGCCACGGTGACGGCGGCGCCCGCCGCCGAGAGCTCGGCCGCCCGGCCGGCCCGCACGTCGCGGGCCGCCACGTCGCGGTAGACGACGGTCTGGCGCGAGGCGCCGGGCCCCGCATGGACCGAGCGCAGTTCGGGGATCGTCAGGCTCGCCGCGTCGAGGCGGGCGAGGCGGGACGCCCAGGGCTCGGGCGAATCGGCCTTCAGGATGGCCAGCAGATCGTCCTTCGAGAGCCTCGTGCCGCTCACCGTGACGCGCGGCATCGTCAGCACCGTGGAGCCGAAGGGCAGCGTCACGTCCTGCAGCGTCACGTCCTGGACGGCGGAGGCCGCCTCCTGCGCCAGCGCGCCGGAGGCCGCGGCGAGCGGGCCCGCCCCGAGCAGGGCGAGGGCGCAGACGGAGGCGCGGGCGGCCCGGGCGAGGCGGGCGCGGCCTGTCGGATGGGTCATGGGCTGGTCCGGATCGCTGGGAGGCGCGGGGCTCGGGGGCTTGTGGATAAGGTCGCGGCCCGCATCCGTGCCGCAGAATCCCGGGCGAGGCAATCGGGGCGCGGCGATCGGGCCCGGCGCGGCGGCCCGGGCCGGGACCTCAGAGCGAGAAGGAGGTGCCGCAGCCGCAGGAGGCGGTGGCCTGCGGGTTCTCGATCTTGAAGGACTGGCCGATCAGGTCGTTGACGAAATCGATCGTCGAGCCCGCCATGTACTCCAGCGACACCGCGTCGACGAGCACCGTCGCGCCGTCGCGCTCGATCACGATGTCGTCGGCCTCGCGGGCCTGCGCCACGTCGAAGGCGTAGGAGAAGCCGGAGCAGCCGCCGCCGTTCACGCTGATGCGCAGCGACGAGCCGGGCGGCTCGGTCCCCATGATCTCGTTGATGCGCTTGGCGGCGCGGGGCGTCAGGGTGATGTCGGCCATCATTGCTCGCGGCTCTTGCTGGCGAAGCTCGGTCCGGGCGCCCGCCCGCCGCGATCGCCTGGGGATCCAGGCGGGCGCGGATTGCCAGACGGGTGCCCGGCCACAAGATATGGGCACGGCCCCGCCGCCGCAACGCGGCCGGAGGCTCGGACCCGAGAGGAGCGCCCTTGCGGCAGAACGGAGAGCGGTGGCGCGCGCCCTACGCCACGGACCCGGCCGCATCCCGCGGCCGGCTGATCGCGGAGGCCCCCTCGCCGACCCGCAGCGACTTCCAGCGCGACCGGGACCGGATCGTCCACTCCACCGCCTTCCGGCGCCTCAAGCACAAGACCCAGGTCTTCGTGCACCACGAGGGCGACCATTACCGCACCCGCCTGACCCACACGCTGGAGGTGAGCCAGATCGCGCGGGCGCTCGCCCGGTCGCTCGGCCTCGACGAGGATCTGGCGGAGGCGCTCGCCCTCTCGCACGACCTCGGCCACACCTGCTTCGGCCATACCGGCGAGGACGCGCTCGACGCCTGCATGGCCGGCCACGGCGGCTTCGACCACAACGCCCAGGCCCTGCGCATCGTGACGCGGCTGGAGCGGCGCTACGCGGGCTTCGACGGGCTCAACCTCGCCTGGGAGACGCTGGAGGGCCTCGTCAAGCACAACGGCCCGCTGCTGACGCCGGAAGGCCGCCCCACCCCGCGCTACGCCGCCGCCGGCATCCCGGCCGCGATCCTGGAATACAACGCCGTCAACGACCTGGAGCTGGCGCGCTTCGCCGGGCCCGAGGCGCAGGCGGCCGCGCTCGCCGACGACATCGCCTACGACAGCCACGACCTCGACGACGGCCTGCGGGCCGGCCTGTTCGACCTCGCCGACCTCGCCGAGGTGCCCTTCCTGAAGGGTCTCCTCGACGAGATCGAGGCGCTGCATCCCGGGCTCGAGACCTCGCGGCGGGTGCACGAGGTCGCCCGCCGCGTCATCACCCGCTTCGTCGAGGACGTGATCGCCGAGAGCGGACGGCGCCTCGCCGGGCTCGCGCCCCGCGACGTCGCCGGGATCCGCGCCGCCGACGCCCCGGTGATCGCCTTCTCCGAGGGGATCGCGGAGGCCGACGCCGACATCAAGCGCTTCCTCTACGCCCGGATGTACCGCCACCCCGGCGTGATGGCGGTGCGGGCGCGGGCCGCGCAGATCGTGGCCGACCTGTTCTCCGCCTTCTGCGAGGATCCCGCCCGCATGCCCGAGGAGTGGAGCGCGGGCCTCGCCGGGGCCGGGGAGGGGCGGGTGCGCCGCCGCATCGCCGACTACATCGCGGGCATGACCGACACCTACGCGGTGCTCGCGCACCGGCGGCTCTTCCCGCGGACGCCCGACCTCCACTGGAGCCCGGAGAGCCGGGGCCTGCCGCTGGCGGAGCCGTGAGGGTGGGCGGCGATCCCCGGCCCGGCCCCGAGACCCTCGCGGCCTATCCCCGCCACGTCGCGCTCGGCACCCGCTGGGGCGACAACGACGTCTACGGGCACGTGAACAACGTCGTCTACGACGCCTTCTTCGACACGGCGGTGAACGGCTGCCTGATCGAGGCAGGGGTGCTCGACGTCGCGGGTAGCCCCGTGATCGGCCTCGTGGTCGAGACGGGCTGCCGCTTCTTCGCGCCGCTCGCCTTCCCGGACCGGGTCGCCGCGGGTTTGCGGGTCGCCCGTCTCGGCCGCTCCAGCGTGCGCTACGAGATCGGCCTGTTCCGCGAGGACGAGGCGCGGGCCGCCGCGCAGGGGCACTTCGTCCACGTCTACGTGGACCGGCGGAGCCGCCGGCCGGTGCCCCTGCCCGAGCGCCTGCGGGCGGTGCTCGCCGGATGGATGTGAGCCTCGTCCGTGACACCACCGCCCCCCCTTGCTATGCGGCCGGCCTGAACCTTCGGCCCCGGCGTCCCCGACACCGGCGGCCGCGCGAGCGGACGTTTTCCAGTCATGAACATCTTTGCGATCTTCGAGGCGCGGGTGCGCGAGGCCCTGGAGAGCCTCACCCGCAAGGGGCAGCTCCCGGCCGGGCTCGACCTCGCGCGCGTCGTCGTCGAGCCGCCGCGGGACCCGAGCCACGGCGACCTCGCCACCAACGCCGCCCTGGTGCTGGCCAAGGAGGCGCGCACGAACCCGAAGGCGCTCGGCGAGGCGCTGGCGGCCGAGCTCAGGGCGGACCCGCGGGTCACCGAGGCCAGCGTGGCGGGTCCCGGCTTCATCAACCTGCGCCTCGACCCGGCCGTGTTCCACGACGTGGTGCGGGCCGTGCTGGCCGACCCCGAGGGCTACGGCCGCGCGGCGCTTCCCGGCGGCAGGGTCAACATCGAGTACGTCTCGGCCAACCCCACCGGCCCGATGCATGTGGGCCACGGGCGCGGGGCGGTGTTCGGCGACGCGCTGGCCAACCTCCTCGTGGCGGCCGGGCGCGACGTGACGCGCGAGTACTACATCAACGACGCGGGCGCGCAGGTCGACGTGCTCGCCCGCTCCGCCCACCTGCGCTACCGCGAGGCGCTCGGCGAGGCGGTCGGCCCGGTGCCGGAGGGGCTCTACCCGGGCGACTACCTCAAGCCGGTGGGCGAGGCGCTGGCGCGGACGCACGGCCGCGCCCTGGCGGAAAGGCCGGAGGCGGAGTGGCTGCCCGTGGTCCGCGAGACCGCCATCGCCATGATGATGGCGATGATCCGGGACGACCTCGCCGCGCTCGGCATCCGCCACGACGTGTTCTTCTCCGAGCGGACGCTGCACGGCGAGGGCCCCGGCTCGGTGGGCGCGCTCCTCGCGGACCTGCGCGCCCGCGGCCTCGTCTACGAGGGGCGCCTGCCCCCGCCCAAGGGGCAGCTGCCGGAGGATTGGGAGGACCGGGAGCAGACGCTGTTCCGGACGAAGGAGTTCGGCGACGACACCGACCGGCCGCTCCTCAAGTCCGACGGCTCCTACACCTACTTCGCCTCCGACATCGCCTACCACCGGGACAAGTTCCTGCGCGGCGCCACCGACCTGATCGACGTGCTCGGGGCCGACCACGGCGGCTACGTCAAGCGCATGCAGGCGGCGGTGCGGGCGGTCTCCGGGGGCGAGGCGAGCCTCGACGTGAAGCTCTGCCAACTCGTGCGGCTCCTGCGCGGCGGCGAGCCCGTGAAGATGTCGAAGCGCGCGGGCGAGTTCATCACCCTGCGGGAGGTGATCGACGAGGTCGGGCGCGACGCGATTCGCTTCATGATGCTCTACCGCAAGAACGACGCGACGCTCGATTTCGATCTGGCCAAGGTCGTGGAGCAATCCAAGGACAATCCCGTTTTCTACGTGCAGTACGCCCATGCCCGCTGCCACTCGGTCTTCCGGCAGGCGCGGGAGGCGATGCCGGACGAGGATCTGTCGGTGAAAGCCCTTGCTCAGGCTGATCTTTCCGCGCTCTCTGATGCCGGCGAGGCGGAGATGATGCGCCTCGTCGCGCAGGTGCCGCGCGTGCTCGAATCGGCGGCCGTGGCGCACGAGCCGCACCGGATCGCCTTCCACCTCTACGACGTCGCAAGTTCGCTTCATAGTTTCTGGAACAAGGGCAAAGACTTGCCGCAATTACGGTTTGTTAATCCAACCGACCGAAAGTCCACACGGGCGAGGTTGGCCCTCGTCGAGGCCGTCCGAGGCGTTCTCGCCTCCGGTCTCGCCATCCTGGGTGTCACCGCGCCGAGCGAGATGCGGTGAGGTGAGTCGGCGTTAGATTGAGGATGCTGCCATGACCAACGCTTCGCGGGCGCAGATCGATTTCGAGGCCTTCGCGCGCGACCTGCAGCACCCTCAGCCGAGCCCGCCGCGCCCCACCGCCGTGCCGGGCAGCGGCCGGGTCGAGCCCAGGATCGAGCCCCGCGCCGAGAGCCGCGCCGAGCCGAAGGCCGACCCGCTGGCCGAGCTCGCCCGCATCGTCGGGCAGGACGATCCCTTCCGCGCCCTGCTGGAGGCCCGCGACGGCCGCCGCGGCGGCGAGAGCGCGCCGGCCCGCCGGGTCGAGCCGAGCTTCACCACGGAGCAGGTGCCCGCGCACCAGGCCTCCGCCCACTCGGCCGCGGCCCAGGGCACGAGCCCGGCCGACGCCTTCGACCAGTATCTCGCCTCGGTCGACCGCGACTACCCGGCCGGGCCCGGCTACGCCGCGCAGCAGGAGGCCGACGAGGCCGCGGAGGCCGAGGCGGCCTTCGCCGAGCGCGGCCTGAAGCGGGTGCCGCGCCGCCGCCTCCTCTCGGTCGGCGCCGGCGTCGCCGTCCTCCTCGTCTCGGTGACCGGCGCGCTGACCTGGCGCAGCCTCCATTCCGGCCCTTCCGGCGGCGGCGTTCCGGTGATCCAGGCCGACACCGCGCCCCTCAAGATCGCGCCCAAGACCGCCGACGGCGTCGAGATCCCGGACCAGAACAAGCAGATCTACGAGCCGCGGGCCAAGGACGGGCAGATCCGCATCGTCAACCGCGAGGAGCAGCCCCTCGACGTGGCCCAGGCGGCGCGCTCGGCGCAGGGCGCGACCGGCTCCGCGCAGGCGGGCGGCGTGTCGGGCTCGCCCGAGGCCGGCACGACGCCGGGCGGCCTCGCCGACGCCTTCGGCGAGCCGCGCCGCGTCCGGACCGTCTCGGTCAAGCCCGACACGCCCCCGCCGCCCGCGTCCCGCGAGGCCGTGGCCGAGACGCAGACCCCCTCGGTCATCCCCACCATGACCCTGCCCGGCGCCGAGGAGGCCCCGAAGGCGCGCCCCGCCCGGCAGGCCGCCGCGCTGCCGACCCCGGCGTCGACGCCCGTCGCGCCGGCGCCCGCGGCCGAGAGCACCCCCGTCGTGCCGCCGCCGGCCGCGACCCGCGCCAAGGCGCCGCAGCGCGTCGCCGCCGTGGCGCCGGAGCCCGCCGCCGCCGTCGAGGCCCCGACGACCACCGCGGCCACCACCCCCGCGGCGCCGGTCGGCGGCTTCTCGGTCCAGCTCGGCGTGCGCACCAGCGCCGCCGAGGCCCAGGCCGCCTTCAAGCAGATGCAGGGCAAGTACACCCAGCTCGCCGGCCAGCCCGAGCTGATCCGCCAGGCCGAGGTCAACGGCAAGACGATCTGGCGGGTGCGCGTCGGGCCCCTCGGCAAGACCGAGGCGACGAGCCTCTGCACCCAGCTCCAGGCCGCCGGCGGCCAGTGCTTCGTGGCCAAGAACTGAGCCGCGACCGCACCGCCGGGGCCCGACCGGGCCCGGCGGCCCGGAACCCGGCCTCTGCGGGCCGCCCATCGCCCGACCGGGCCCCGCCTGATACCCGGATGCAACAGGGGCGCCCCGTCCGGCGGGAACCCGCCCGGCCTCCCCGATTTCGCCTTGTCGCGGGCCGAGAGCCCGCCCGACCCTGATCCGGCGATTCGCCGCAAGAGCCGTCCTCAGTCCGTTCCCCGAGCCAGAACCCCGAGCCCGATCCCCGATGACCTCCCGTGCTCTCATCCTCGGTTGCGCCGGCCAGACCCTCTCCGCGGAGGAGGCGGCCTTCTTCCGGGCGGTGCGGCCCTGGGGCTTCATCCTGTTCAAGCGCAACATCGGCACGCCCGACGCGGTGCGGGCCCTGACCGGCGCGCTGCGCGAGGCGGCCGGCCGGGCGGACGCGCCGATCCTGATCGACCAGGAGGGCGGCCGGGTGCAGCGCATGGGCCCGCCGCACTGGCCGGCCTACCCGGCCGGGCGCCGCTTCGGCCGCCTGAACGGCTCGGCCGCCGCCATGGCCCGGCTCGGCGCTCGCCTGATGGCGCACGACCTCGCCGCGGTCGGCATCAACGTCGATTGCGCCCCCGTCCTCGACGTGCCCGTCGAGGGCAGCCACGACATCATCGGCGACCGCGCCTACGCCACGAGCCCGGCCTCGGTCGCCGAGATCGGCCGGGCCGTCGCCGAGGGGCTGATGGCCGGCGGCGTCCTGCCGGTGATGAAGCACATCCCCGGCCACGGCCGCGCCGCCTGCGACAGCCACCACGGGCTGCCGGTGGTGGACGCCTCCCGCGACAGCCTCGCCGCCCAGGACTTCCAGCCCTTCCGCGCCCTCGCGGACCTGCCGCTCGCCATGAGCGCGCACGTCGTCTTCACGGCGCTCGACCCGGACCGCCCCGCGACGCAGTCGCCGACCGTGGTGCGCGAGATCATCCGCGGCGCCATCGGCTTCGACGGCCTCCTGATGACCGACGACCTCTCGATGCACGCGCTGACCGGTCCGTTCCGGGCCCGGGCCGAGGCCGCCTTCGCGGCCGGCATCGACGTGGCGCTCCACTGCAACGGCGACCGGGCCGAGATGGAGGCGGTGGCCGAGGGCGCGCCGGTGCTCGCCGGGCCGGCCCTGCGCCGGGCCGAGGCGGCCCTCGCCCGGCTCGCGCCCGCCGGCGAGGCGTTCGACGTCGGCGAGGCCCGCGCCCGCTTCGAGGCGGGGCTCACCGCCGCGGCCTGACCCGCCGCCCCGACCCGGCATCCCGTTCCCGGCCGCCCCCGGCCCCGGTTCGGGCCCGCGCACGGAGCCGCCCGGACGGAAGGCCGCGGACGCCTTGTGTTCGCGTGGAGCGATCCTTAGGTTCGCGGCAATCCGACCACGTAGGACGGCGCCGCCCGGCAGGTGCGCGCGGCGCAGGAGGTTGCCATGGGCAGCATGAGTATCTGGCACTGGATCATCGTCGCCGCGATCGTGATGCTGCTGTTCGGCCGCGGCAAGATCTCGGACCTGATGGGCGACGTCGCCAAGGGCATCAAGGCGTTCAAGAAGGGCATGGCGGACGACGAGGCGCCGGCCCAGGGGACCCCGCCCCAGGCCCCGCCGGTGGCGGGCAGCGAGCCCGTGCGCACGATCCCGCATGGCGGGCAGCCCGCGAGCCAGCCGAGCCCCGGCACCGCGATCCCCGCGAGCCACCTCCCGGCCGGCGACAAGACCGTCTGAGACCGGACGCCGCCCGGGATTTGCGGGGCGTGGGACGGCCCGGAGCGGCTGTCAGGGCGCGCGCGTTGGTGTATGGGCAGCCGCCTGAGCGGAGCGCCCGCTTGTAGCGGATGGCGGGCGCCGGGAACGTCGACGACATGCTGGACATGAGCTGGGGCGAGGTGATGCTGATCGGCGGCGTCGCCCTCATCGTGATCGGGCCGAAGGACCTGCCGAAGGCGCTGCGCACCGTCGGGCAGATCACGGGCAAGCTGCGCCGCATGGCCGGCGAGTTCCAGATGCAGTTCAACGAGGCGATCCGCGAGGCGGAGCTCGACGAGGTGCGCCGCGAGGTCGACGGTATCAAGCGCACGGTCGGCGCCGGCACGCAGGGCTTCAACCCGGTCCAGACCATCCGCGACGAGCTGAAGGGCGCGATCGAGGCCCGCGACGGGCGCGCCGGCGCCAAGCCCGGCTTCGACCAGCCCGGCTCCGACCAGCCCGGCCCCGAGGCTCTGGCCGAGGCGACCGCCAGCCTGCGGGCGGAGAGCGCGCAGGAGGGCGGCTACCGGGCCCGCGAGCGCGGCAGCTACGACGTGCCGCGCCCGCCGCCCGAGCCCCGGATCCTGCCCGAGCCCCAGATCGCGAGCGCGGGCGCCGCCGACCCGCTCGCCTCCGATCAACCCGCCAGACCGTCGGGCGCCTGAGCCATGATCAACGAGGCGGATGAGGCCGAGATCGAGGCCTCGCGGGCCCCGCTCATCGAGCACCTGATCGAGCTGCGCTCGCGGCTGATCAAGTCGCTCGCGGCCTTCGTGGTGATGTTCTTCGGGTGCTTCTTCTTCGCCAAGGACATCTACAACATCCTCGTCCACCCCTACGTGTCGGTGGTGGGCGCGGAGAACGCGAAGCTGATCGCGACGCACTTCCTCGAGCAGGTCTTCACCAACATCAAGCTCTCGGTCTTCGGGGCGGCCTTCCTCGCCTTCCCGGTCATCGCGACGCAGATCTACGCCTTCGTGGCGCCGGGCCTCTACCGCAACGAGCGCAAGGCCTTCCTGCCCTACCTCGTCGCGACGCCGGTCTTCTTCCTGCTGGGCGCGCTGGTGGTGTTCTTCCTCGCCATGCCCCTGCTCATCCAGTTCTCGGTGAGCCTGCAGCAGGTGGGGGTCGCGGGCGAGCCGACCATCGCGCTCCTGCCCAAGGTCGACGAGTACCTCTCGCTGATCATGACCCTGATCTTCGCCTTCGGCATCGCCTTCCAGCTGCCCGTCATCCTGACGCTGCTCGGCCAGATCGGCGTGATCGACGCGGCCTTCCTGCGGGAGAAGCGCCGCTACGCCATCGTGCTCGTCTTCGTGGCGGCGGCGATCCTGACGCCGCCGGACGTGATCTCGCAGCTCTCGCTGGCGATCCCGATGCTGCTCCTCTACGAGGCCTCGGTGTTCTCGGTGGCCCGCATCGAGAAGCTGCGCGCCGCCCGCCGCGTCGCGGAAGGGCTCGAGCCGTAGCGACAGGTCCGCCCTTGTCCCGCGGGAGGCGATGCTGCAAAGCGTCTGCGCCCAGGATCAGAGCCGTCCCATGCACGACATCCGCGCCATCCGCGAGAACCCGTCCGCGTTCGACCACGACCTGCAGCGGCGCGGGCTGGAGCCCCTGTCCGCCGAGCTCCTCGCCCTCGACGACGCCCGCCGCGGCGCCGTCTCGGCGGCGCAGGCGAACCAGGAGCGGCGCAACGCCCTCGCCAAGGAGATCGGCGCGGCCAAGAAGGCGCGGGACGAGGACCGGGCGCAAGGCTTGATGGCCGAGGTCGCCCGCCTCAAGGAGGAGGGGCCGGCCCTCGACGCGGCGCAGGGGGAGGCGGCCCGCACCCTCGACGCGCGGCTCGCCGCGATCCCGAACCGGCCGAAGGCGGACGTGCCGCAGGGCGCGGACGAGCACGGCAACGTCGAGTACCGGCGCTTCGAGCCGACCCATCCCTGGCTGGAGACCGGCCGTCAGCACTTCGAGCTCGGCGAGGCCGCGGGCCTGATGGATTTCGAGGCGGCGGCCAGGCTGTCGGGCTCCCGCTTCGTGGTGCTGAAGGGCCAGCTCGCGCGCCTGGAGCGGGCGCTCGGCCAGTTCATGCTGAACCTGCACACCGAGGAGCACGGCTACACCGAGGTGGCGCCCCCGATCCTCGTGCGCGACGAGGCGATGTTCGGCACGGCGCAACTGCCGAAGTTCCGCGAGGACCAGTTCGCGGCCGGCGACGGCTACTGGCTGATCCCGACGGCGGAAGTCCCCCTCACCAACCTCGTGCGCGAGACGATCCTGGCCGAGGAGGAGCTGCCGCTGCGCTTCACCGCGCTCACCCCCTGCTTCCGGGCGGAGGCCGGGGCGGCGGGGCGCGACACCCGCGGCATGCTGCGCCAGCACCAGTTCAACAAGGTCGAGCTCGTCTCGATCACGGCGCCGGACAGGTCGGCCGAGGAGCACGAGCGCATGCTCGCCTGCGCCGAGGCCGTGCTGAAGGCCCTCGAACTGCCCTACCGGGTGATGACGCTCTGCACCGGCGACATGGGTTTCGCCTCGCAGAAGACCTACGACATCGAGGTCTGGATGCCCGGCCAGGAGACCTACCGCGAGATCTCCTCCTGCTCCGTCTGCGGCGACTTCCAGGCGCGGCGGATGAACGCGCGCCACCGCCCGAAGGAGGGCAAGGGCGTTCAGTTCGTGCACACCCTCAACGGCTCGGGCGTGGCGGTCGGCCGCGCCCTCATCGCCGTGATGGAGAACTACCAGAACCCGGACGGCAGCGTCACGATCCCGTCCGCGCTCCAGCCCTATATGGGCGGCCTCAACCGGATCGAGGGACCGAAGAGCTGATGCGCATTCTCGTCACGAACGACGACGGCATCCACGCGCCGGGGCTGGAGACGCTGGAGGCAATCGCCCGCCACCTCTCGGACGACGTCTGGGTGGTGGCCCCCGAGACCGACCAGTCCGGCGTCTCGCACTCCCTCTCGCTGAACGACCCCCTGCGCCTGCGCCAGGTCGCCGAGAAGCGCTTCGCCGTGAAGGGCACGCCCTCCGACTGCGTGATCATGGGCGTGCGCCACATCCTGCGGGAGCGGGGGCCGGACCTCGTCCTGTCGGGGGTCAACCGCGGCCAGAACGTGGCCGAGGACGTGACCTACTCGGGCACCATCGCGGGGGCGATGGAGGGCACGATCCTCAACGTGCGGTCGATCGCGCTGAGCCAGGCCTACGGCGTGGGCGGGCGCGGGGCGATCAAGTGGCACTGCGCCGCCCATCACGGGCCGCGGGTGATCGCCAAGATCCTGGAGACGGGCATCGAGCCCGGCATCCTCGTCAACGTGAACTTCCCCGATTGCGAGCCGGAGGCGGTCGAGGGGATCGCGGTGGCGGCCCAGGGCCAGCGCAACCAGGCGCTCCTTGCCATCGACGCCCGCACGGACGGGCGCGGCAACCCGTACTTCTGGCTGGCCTTCGCCAAGGCGCGCTTCGAGCCCGGCCGCGGCACCGACCTCAAGGCCATCGCCGAGAACCGCATCTCGGTGACGCCGCTGCGCCTCGACCTCACCGACGAGCCGACGCTGACCCGCTTCGCGCAGGCTTTCGCCGAGTAGGCGGGCGGACGAGGCCGGGAAGGGGCGGTTTCGCGCGCGCCGCCCCTGGCCCTTGCGGGCGCATCCGTGCGAGCCTCGGCCGGTGACGAACGCCGACCCCGCATCCCCCGCCGACGAGCCCGGCAGCGCCGTCGAGAACGCCGCCTTCGTGCTGGCCCTGCGCGAGCGGGGCGTGCGCGACCGGGCGGTTCTGCGCGCCATGGAGCGGGTGCCCCGCGAGCGCTTCGCGCCGGCGGCCCACCGGGACCTCGCGCGGCGCGACCTCGCCCTGCCGCTGCCCTGCGGGGCCACCATGACGGCGCCGACGACGGTGGCGGCGATGCTCGTCGCCCTCGACCTCGCGCCGGGCCAGCGCGTCCTGGAGATCGGCACCGGCTCCGGCTACGTCACGGCCCTGCTGCTGCAGCTCGGCGCCGCCGCGGTGACGAGCCTGGAGCTCTACGCGGGGCTTGCGGCCGCCGCCCGCGAGCGGCTGGGGCCGGGGCCTGCCCTGCGCGTCCTGCGGGCGGACGGCCTCGCCGCGCCGGGGGAGGGCCCCTACGACCGCATCCTCGCCAACGGCTCGGTGACGGGCCTGCCGGGGCCCTGGGTCGCGGCTCTGGCGCCGGGGGGCCGGCTGGTGGCCGGGCTCTCGGGCGCCGGCCAGCGGGGCATCGGCCGCCTCATCGCGGTGGAGCGGGGGCCGGACGGCCTCTCCGAGACGCTCGGGGCCGCCCTCCGGCTGGTGCCGCTCCAGCCCGGGCGCGCCGCGGCCGCCTGAGGCGGGCGGCGCCCGGCTCCCCGTGTCCGGCCTGCAACCGCAGGCTTCGGAAAGGTTCCGCCGCTGCGCGAAACAGGGTGAACGGGAACGGTTGCTTAACCTGAATCCGATTTGAATGACGGCATCAAGTTGCGTCAGGCAAACGGGTGCGTCGATGCGGGTTCGCGGGGCTGGTCGGGGTATGCGGGCGCTGTCGCGCTTCGCCCTCATCGGAGTGATCGGTGGCGGGGCCGCCGCCTGTTCCTCGGACGCTTCGCGGCTCGGGGATCCGTTCGTCAATCCCTTCGCCTCGAACCTGTCGAGCGAGCCCTCGGCCACCGGCAGCCTGCCGGAGGGCGACGTCGCCCCGGCGCCGGCGATCCGCACCGGGCGCATCCAGTCCGAGGCGCTCGGCGCGCCCGGCGGCACGTCGGCCGGCCCGGCCCTCAGCCCGGCCGCGCCGCGCCCCGCCCCGGCCCTGGCGCGCCCGATCCAGCCTCCCGCCCAGAGCACCCGCGTGGCCTCGACCGGCGCCGCCGGCTGGAGCGCGCAGGGCGGCACCAGCATCACCGTCACGCAGGGCGACAGCCTCAACCAGATGTCGACCCGCTACGGCGTGCCGGCCTCCGCCATCCTCTCGGCCAACGGCCTGACCAGCGCGAGCCAGGTGACGCCCGGCCGCCAGATCGTGATCCCGGTCTACAACGCCTCGGGCCTGAACCCCGACGCCATGAGCGCCCGCACGGTCCCGGCCGCCCCGCAGGAGCGCCTGCAGCTCTCGAAGGGCCCGAAGCCCGCCGAGAAGGCCGCGGAGGTCAAGTCCCACGCCGAGAAGGCCCAGGCCGAGAAGTCCCAGGCGGACAAGGCCCAGGCCGAGAAGGAGGCGAAGCGCCGGGCCGAGAAGCTCGCCGAGACCAAGCGCGAGGCCGACCGCAAGGAGGCCGAGGCGCGCAAGGAGGCGGAGGCCCGCAAGCTCGCCGAGGAGAAGGCGCGCAAGGAGGCCGCCCAGAAGGAGGCCGCCCGGAAGCACGTGCGCCCGGGCCAGACCGCCAAGGCGGAGACGAAGGCCGACGCCAAGGTCGAGGCCAAGGTCGAGGCCAAGTCCGATCCGAAGGCGGAGGCCGCCGCCCGCGCGAAGGCCGAGGCCGCCCGCGACGCGGCCAGGAAGCTCGCCGAGGCGAAGGCCGCCCGGGAAGCCTCCGAGAAGGCCGCCAAGGACGCGGCCAAGGAGGCCAAGGACGCGAAGGAGGCCGAGAAGGCCGCCAAGGTCGCCGCGGCGAAGCCCGCGCCCGAGAAGCCGGAGCCGGCCGCGACCGGCTCGGTCGCCGCGCAGGCCGCGCCGGCCGCGCCCGACCAGTCCTTCCGCTGGCCGGCCAAGGGCCGGGTGATCTCGGGCTACGGCTCCAGCGGCAACGAGGGCATCAACATCGCGGTGCCCGAGGGCACGGCGGTGAAGGCCGCCGAGGACGGCACGGTCGCCTACGCGGGCTCCGACGTGAAGGGCTACGGCAAGCTGGTTCTCGTGCGCCACACCAACGGCTACGTCTCGGCCTACGCCCACAACGGCGAGATCGACGTGAAGCCCGGCGAGAAGGTGAAGCGCGGCCAGACGATCGCCAAGTCCGGCGCCTCGGGCAACGTCACCTCGCCCCAGCTCCACTTCGAGATCCGCAAGGGCGGCTCGCCGATCGACCCGATGTCGCAGCTCGCGAGCAACTGAAGCTCCTCGGGCACGAACGGTACGCGAGAAGGGGCGGCCCCGGCGGGGCCGCCCCTTTCCCGTTCCCGCAGCGTGCGTCCGGCCTCAGCCGAGGCGCTGGCCGAGCCGCCCGGCGAGGTCCTGGATGAACTGGAAGGCGGTGCGGCCCGAGCGCGAGCCGCGGGTCGCGGCCCATTCGAGGGCCTCGGCCCGCACCCGGTCGGGCTCGGCCCGCAGGCCGTAGCGCTCCACGTAGGCGCGGATCATGGCCAGGTACTCGTCCTGGCTGCACTTGTGGAAGCCGAGCCAGAGGCCGAACCGGTCGGACAGCGAGACCTTCTCCTCCACCGCCTCGCCCGGGTTGATCGCCGTCGAGCGCTCGTTCTCGACCATCTCGCGGGCGAGGAGGTGGCGGCGATTCGAGGTGGCGTAGAACAGGACGTTCTCCGGCCGGCCCTCGATGCCGCCATCGAGCGCCGTCTTCAGCGACTTGTAGGAGGTGTCGTCGGCGTCGAAGGAGAGGTCGTCGCAGAACACGATCCAGCGGTGCGGGTCGGCGCGCAGCCGCGCCATCAGGTCCGGCAGCGCCTCGATGTCCTCCCGGTGGATCTCGACGAGCTTCATCGGCAGCGCGCCCTCGGGCCGCCGCGCGTTCGTCTCGGCGTGCACCGCCTTGACGAGGGAGGACTTGCCCATGCCGCGCGCGCCCCAGAGCAGCGCGTTGTTGGCGGGCAGGCCGCGGGCGAAGCGCCCGGTGTTCTCGGCCAGGGTGTCGCGGGCCCGGTCGATGCCGGTCAGGAGCCCCATCTCGACGCGGTTGACCCGCGGCACCGGGATCAGGCGGCGCTCCGGCCCCCACAGGAAGGCGTCGGCCGCGGTGAGGTCGGGCGGGGCGGGCAGGGCGGGAGCGGCGCGCTCCAGGGCGGCGGCGATCCGCTCCAGGAGCGGCAGCAGCGTGTCGAGGGCGGGGCTCGGGGTCGGGCTCGGAGTCGGGCTTGTCATGGGTTCTGGCCGGGCTTCGCGGGCGGGGGTCCGGGTCGGGTCTTCCCGGAACGGTGGGCCGCTGTCTAGGAGGATCGGGCGCCGAAATCACCGCCCACGGGCCCGAAACGGCGGCCTTGGACCGGCGCCCGCGCCCGCGGACCGATTCGCCTCACCCATCCGGCGTTGCTTTCACTTAGGCCGTGGCTATAGTCCGCGCGCTTTTCGGGCCGGCCCGGCGAGGCCGTCCGGGCCTCCGGGCCGCCTCGCTATTCGAGGAGTCACGCGCTTGATCACCCCCGCCTTCGCGCAAGGGGCCGGCACCGCTGCCAGCGGGGCGGACATCGCCTTGCAGCTGGTGCCGTTCGTCCTCATCTTCGTGATCATGTACTTCCTGATCCTGCGGCCGCAGCAGAGGCGGGTCCGGGATCACCAGGCCATGATCAAGAACGTGCGCCGCGACGACACCATCGTCACGAACGGCGGCCTCGTCGGGCGCGTCGTCAAGGTGATGGACGAATCCGCCGAGCTGGAGGTCGAGATCGCGCCGAACGTCCGCGTGCGGGTGGTGCGGTCGATGGTCTCCGAGGTCCGCGTCAAGGGCGGTCCGGTCAAGGCGGCCTGAGCGCCGCTCCCGGTGCCGGCGCTCCCTCCGATCCCCGGCACCCCAACGTTCTCGTAGGACCGGCGGATGCTGCGCTTCTCCCGTACCAAGATCATCGCGACGCTCGCCGTCATCCTGATCGGCCTGAGCCTGGCCGTGCCGAGCTTCTTCCCGGCCGACAGCCGCAAGGCGTTCCTCGCCTCGCTGCCGGGCTGGTTCCCGACCTGGATCATCCCGCAGCGGGCGATCGTGCTCGGCCTCGACCTGCAGGGCGGCTCGCAGATCCTGCTGGAAGTCGATCAGAACGACCTCCTGCGCGGCCAAGTCACCGGCTTGCGCGACGATGTCCGCCGCGTCCTGCGCGAGGCCGGCGTGACACCGGAGGGCGGCATCCAGATCGTGCCCCGCGGCGTGCAGGTCCGCATCGCCGACCCGGCGGCGCGTGCCAAGGTGCTGCCGAAGCTGCGCGAGCTCTCGCAACCGATCAGCAACGCACTGGTCGGGCAGGGCGGCGGACAGACCCTCAACATCGAGGAGCGTCCGAACGGAGCGATCCAGCTCACGCTCACCGATGCCGGGCTGACCGACCGCACGCGCCGCGCCGTGACGCAGGCGATCGAGGTGATCCGCCGCCGCATCGATTTCGGCGGCACCAAGGAGCCGTCGATCCAGCAGCAGGGCTCCGATCGCATCCTCGTCCAGGTGCCGGGCCTGCAGGATCCGCAGCAGCTTGAGGAGCAGCTCGGCAAGACCGCCAAGCTCGAGTTCCGGATGCTGGCCGACAGCCCGTCCGGCGACGTCGACCTGCTGCCCTCGAAGGACGAGAACAACGCCAAGGTCCCGGTCGAGCGCCGCGTCATGGCCGACGGCAGCGACCTCACCGACGCCCAGCCCGCCTTCGACCAGCAGACCCACGAGCCGATGGTGAGCTTCAAGTTCAACCTGAAGGGCGCGCAGCGCTTCGGTCAGGCGACCTCGGAGAATGTCGGCCGGCGCATGGCGATCGTCCTCGACAACGAGGTCGTCTCGGCGCCCGTCATCCGCTCCGCCATCACCGGCGGCAACGGCCAGATCACTGGCAACTTCACGGTGAAGCAGGCCAACGACCTCTCGGTGCTGCTGCGGGCCGGCGCTCTGCCGGCCAAGCTCAGCGTCGTCGAGCGCCGCGTGGTCGGCCCCGGCCTCGGGCGCGACTCGATCGAGGCCGGCAAGCTCGCGACCCTCGTGGCGGCCGTCCTCGTCGTCGCCTTCATGTTCCTGACCTACGGCACCTTCGGCTTCATCGCCAACATCGCGCTCATCGTCCATGTCGGCCTCATCCTCGGCCTGATGTCGGTGCTGGAGGCGACGATGACGCTGCCCGGCATCGCCGGCATCGTGCTCACCATCGGCACGGCGGTGGACTCGAACGTGCTGATCTACGAGCGCATGCGCGAGGAGGCCCGGGCCGGGCGCTCCCTGATCTCGGCGCTCCAGGCCGGCTTCGACCGGGCCTTCGCCACGATCATCGACTCGAACTCGACCATGGCGATCGCGGCCCTGATCCTGTTCTTCCTCGGCTCCGGCCCGGTGAAGGGCTTCGCCGTGGTCTTCATCCTGGGCATCCTCACCACCGTGATCACGGCCGTGACCCTGACCCGGATGATGATCGCCGTGTGGTACAATACGTTCCGCCCGAAAGCCCTGCCGTTCTGACGGCGGGGCCGCCGCCGCTGGAATCCCGGCCGTGCCCTCGGGCGAGGGGCCGGCCGCCAAACAGAATCGACGGGCCAGGAGCCGCCTCCCCGAGGGCGGCATCCGGCCCAGAACCCGAGACCGATCATGCGCCTGCTCCGCCTCTGGCCCGACGAGTCGCACTTCGACTTCATGCGCTACCGGCGCTTCAGCTTCCCGCTCTCGGCGCTGATGTCGGTGGTGACCGTCGTGCTGTTCCTCACGATCGGGCTGAACTTCGGCATCGACTTCAAGGGCGGCACCCTGGTCGAGCTGCAGGCGAAGTCCGGCACGGCGGACGTGGCGGCGGTGCGCCACACGGCCAACGGCTTCGGCTTCGGCGAATCGGAGGTGCAGGAGCTCGGCGGCCAGGGCAACATCCTGGTGCGCTTCCCCCTCCAGGCCGGCGAGCAGGGCCAGACCCAGGTGATGCAGAAGGCGCACGCCGCCTTCGACGCCGAGTACGAGTTCCGCCGCACCGAGACGGTGGGCCCCCGCGTCTCGGGCGAGCTCGTGCAGTCGGGCACGCTCGGCGTCGTGCTGTCCGTCGTGGCGGTGCTGCTCTACCTCTGGTTCCGGTTCGAGCGGGAGCTGGCGCTCGGCGCCATCGTCGGCACGCTGCACGACATCGTGCTGACCGTCGGCATCTTCATCCTGACGCGCATCGAGTTCAACATGACCTCGATCGCGGCGATCCTCACCATCGTCGGCTACTCGCTCAACGAGACCGTGGTGGTGTTCGACCGGACCCGCGAGCTGATGCGCCGCTACAAGACCATCCCGACGGTCGAGCTCCTCAACCTCTCGATCAACTCCACCATGTCGCGCACGGTGATGACCTCGATCTCCACCGCCCTGTCGCTCCTGGCGCTGGTCCTGTTCGGCGGCGAGGCGATCAAGGGCTTCGCGGTGGTGATGCTGTGCGGCGTCGTGATCTGCACCTACTCGGCGATCTTCATCTCGACCCCGGTGCTGATCTATCTCGGCCTGATGCTGTCGGGCACCCGCGCCCAGGCCCGCGAGCGGGGCGACCTCGCCCAGGCGGCCGAGTAGGGCGCGCGGGCCGGATGCGCGAGCCTCGCCGTCCCCAGGACGGATCCCAAGAAGGAATCCAAGACGGGCGCGAAGACGGACCTCATGGCGGCTTCGTACCCGGGCGGCACCTGATCGACGCCTACGGCGCCGGCGGCTTCCGCTTCGCGGAGATGAGCCACCGCGGCTCGATCCTGGCGCTGCCCTCGGGCGTGCGCGCCTGGGACGTGACGGAGGCTTCCGCCATCGACCGCGACGCGCTCCGCCCGGTCCAGGCGGAGGCGGGCGCGATCGAGCTCCTCCTCGTCGGCACCGGCCTCGACATCGTGCCGCTGCCGGCCCCCCTGCGCGCCTGGCTGAAGGAGAACGGCATCGGCCTCGACGTGATGCAGACGGGGGCGGCCGCCCGCACCTACAACATCCTCGTGGCGGAGAACCGCAAGGTCGCCGCCGCCCTCATCGCCGTCGCGTGAGCGCACCCGCTTGAGCGAGACCGAGACCAGCGCGAGCACCGGCAACGGGCTCCCCTTCGCGCTCCAGCACTGCGAGACCCTGGTGCGGGAGGGCGACCCCGACCGCTATTTCGCGACCCTGTTCGCGCCCCCCCAGGCGCGCCCGCACCTGTTCGCCCTCTACGCCTTCAGCCTGACGATCGCCCGGGCCCGCGAGGCGGCCTCGAACCCGATGGCCGGGGAGATCCGCCTGCAATGGTGGCGCGACGCGCTCCAGGGCGAGGCCCGCGGGGACGTGCGGGCGAACCCCGTGGCGGCGGCGCTGGAGGACGCCATCGTCCGGCGCCGGCTCGGGCGCCAGCCCTTCGTCGACCTGATCGACGCCCGCGTCTTCGACCTCTACGACGACCCGATGCCCCGGGTGAACGACCTCGAAGGCTATTGCGGCGAGACGGCGTCCTCGCTGTTCCGCCTCGCCAGCCTCGTCCTCAGCGACGGGGCGGAGCCGGGGGGCGCGGCCGCGGCGGGCCATGCCGGCGTCGCCTACGGCATCACCGGCCTCCTGCGGGCGCTGCCCTGGCACGCGCGGGCCGGGCAGGTCTACCTGCCGGCCGACATCCTGCGCGAGCACGGGGTCACCCGCGAGGACATCGTCACGGGCCGCGGCGGCCCCGGGCTCCTCGGCGCGACCCGCGACCTGCGGGCGCTCGCCCGCCGGCACCTCGCGGCCTACGAGGCGGCCCGCGCCACCATCGCGCCCGCGGCGCAAGGAGCCTTCCTGCCCGTCGCCCTGGCGGAGCCCTACCTCGCGGCGATGGACCGGCCGGGCTACGACCCGCTCAACAGCGCGATCGAGATCCCGCGCTGGCGCCGGCTCTGGCGGCTCTGGCGGGCGGCGCGGCGGATCCGCTGAAGCATCGTTCTTTCGCGCGGACCATGGCCGTCCTGCGGATCGGAGGGAGCCGCGTCCCCCGATCCCCGGATCACGGGACGCGGCGTCAGGCCACCTTCCGGGGCTCCGCGGGCTCGGACGAGCGGGTCAGGAGGAAATCCATCTCGCCCTTGGGCATCGGCGCGCCGAACAGGTAGCCCTGCCCGAAGTCGCAGCCCTGCCCGGCGAGCCAGTCGAGGCTCGCGTCGGACTCGATCCCCTCGGCCGTGGTGACGAGGCCGAGGCTCGCGCTCAGCTTGATGATGGCGTCCACGAGCTTGGCCCGCTCGTCGCTCATGGTGATCGTGTCGACGTACCTGCGGTCGATCTTCAGCTTGTCGAACTTCAGCTCGCGCAGGTGGTACAGGCTCGAGTAGCCCGTGCCGAAATCGTCGAGCGCGATGCGCACGCCGAGGTTCTGCAGGGAGGTGAGGGTGGTGCGGGCCGCCTCCAGGTCCTGCACGAGGGCGGTCTCGGTGATCTCGACCTCGAGGCGGTGGGGCGGCAGCCCGGTCTCGGTGAGGATCGCCAGGATGCGCTCGCAGAGCCAGGCATCCTGGAACTGCTGGGGGGCGATGTTGACGGCGATCTGCAGGTGGGCCGGCCAGTCGCGGGCGTCGAGGCAGGCCTGGCGCAGGAGGCGGTAGCTCAGGTCGGCGATCAGGCCGGTCTCCTCGGCGATGGGGATGAACTGCGCCGGCGCCAGGAGCCCGCGCTCCGGGTGCCGCCAGCGGGCGAGGACCTCGACGCCGATCAGCTCGCGCCCCGGCAGGGAGACGACGGGCTGGTAGAAGGGCTCGATCTCCCCGCTCTGGATCGCCGCGCGCAGGGCTCCCTCGAGCTGGGCCCGGGCCCGCAACTCCACGTCCATGGCGCTCTTGAAGACCCGGAAGGTGCCGCGCCCGTCCTTCTTGCCCTGGTACATGGCGAGGTCGGCGGCGTGCAGCACCACCTCGGCATCCGCGTCCTCGCGCGCCACCAGGGCGACGCCGACCGTCGCGCCGACCTTCAGCTCGTTGCCGTTCCACAGGACCGGGCCCGAGATGCTGGCGATCACCGCCTGGGCGAGGCGGGCCAGCGCGTCGCTGCCGTCGAGGCTGACCAGCATCGCGAACTCGTCCCCCCCGAGGCGGGCGGCCACGCCCCGCGGCGGCAGCAGGGCGTTCAGCCGGTCGGCGACCGCGCAGAGCACCGCGTTGCCGGCCGCGTGGCCGTAGAGGTCGTTGACCGGCTTGAAGCGGTCGAGGTCGACGAGCAGGACCGCGGCCGCCGGCACCGGGCCGGCCTCGGCGCGGTGCGCCTCGATCGCCTCGAGGAACAGGCGGCGGTTGGCGAGCCCGGTCAGCGCGTCGTGGCGGGCGATGGCCTCGGCGCGCGCGGCGGTGACGTCCCGCTCGCGCATCGCCCGGCGCAGCTGCAGCGACTTGCGCAGGCTCACGGCGAACATCGCCAGCCCCATGAAGAAGCCCAGCATGAGGTGGTCCGAGAGCGCGTGGGCGAGGATGAAGGCGTTGAAGGCGGCGAAGACCTGGAACTGGACGCCGATGATCCAGCCGCAGACGCCGATCATGAGGACGCAGAGCGCGTCGTAGAGCTCGCCCTCGCCCCAGTTCCCGCGCCGCTTCTCCGCCATCGGTCCCGTCCTCGCCGCGCACCCCGAGGGCACGCGCCCAGGGAGCGGCCGGGGCGCTTAAGAGCGCGTGAATGCGCGGGCGCGCCCGGTACGGATCCGTACGATCGGCCCCCGGATCCGGCGGGAGGTTGGCGGGGTGCTTAAGGGATCCTTGGCGCCTCATCATCAGGCGTAGCAACCCTCAGGATATGCAACGGGTACGCGCAAATTCGACGGCCGCGCTACAAAGCCCCTGAACTCATTATTCCCCGCGTTGAGCCGGCTGTGGGGCTCTGCTAGCAAAGCTCCAGGGCCCGGCGGGAAGATCGGGCAACGGAGGAGCGCGACGCCCGTGGAAACCTGGAATCAAGTCTACGACCCGTTCGGGAACGCGTGGCTCTCGACGCTCGCGGCCGCCCTGCCGGTCGTCGCGCTGCTCGGGATGATCGCGAGCGGCAAGGTCAAGGCCCATATCGCGGCCGTCCTGTCCCTGGTGATCGCGCTCCTCGTCGCGATCGTCGCCTTCGGCATGCCGACGGGCCTGGCTCTGCGCGCCTCCGCCTACGGCGTGGCCCTCGGCCTGTTCCCGATCGGCTGGATCATCCTCAACGTCATCTTCCTCTACCGGCTGACGGTGGAGAAGGGCTGGTTCGCCACCCTGCAGCAATCGGTGGCGGGCATCACCACGGACCGGCGCATCCAGCTCCTGCTGGTGGCCTTCGCCTTCGGCGCCTTCTTCGAGGGCGCGGGCGGCTTCGGCACCCCGGTGGCGGTGACGGGCGCGATCCTGATCGGCCTCGGCTTCTCGCCGCTCGCCGCCTCCGGCCTCTCGCTCATCGCCAACACGGCGCCGGTGGCCTACGGCGCGCTCGGCGCCCCGATCCAGGGCCTCGCCTCGGTCACGGGCTACGACCCCTACATCCTCGGCGCCATGATCGGGCGGCAGCTGCCCTTCTTCTCGGTGATCGTGCCGTTCTGGCTGATCTGGGTGTTCGCGGGCTTCCGCGGCATGATCGCGGTCTGGCCGCCGATCGCGGTCTGCGGCGTCTCCTTCGCGCTGGCGCAGTTCCTGATCTCGAACTACATCAACCCCTGGATCGTCGACATCGGCGCCTCGCTCATCTCGATGGGCGCGCTGGTGCTGTTCCTGAAGGTCTGGCGCCCGGCCCAGGTCTGGACCTCGCCGGCGCTGCGCGGCAACGACCCCTCGATCGGCTACACCTCCGAGCCGCGGCCCGTCGCCCTCGGCGCGGGCGTGCCCGGCGAGATGCCCCGCGTCCACACCGGCGCCCGCACCGCGACCTCGAGCGAGATCGCCTGGGCCTGGGTGCCGTGGATCATCCTCTCGGTCGTCGTGGCGATCTGGGGCACCGGCTGGTTCAAGAGCCTCGTGAACCCGATCTTCACGATCAAGTACGAGGTGCCGGGCCTGCACAACGTGATCATGAAGGTGCCGCCGGTGGTCGCCAAGGCGCATCCGGAGGCGGCGGTCTTCGCCTTCACCTACATGTCCTACACGGGCACGGGCGTGCTCATCGCCGCGATCATCTCCGGCCTGATCATGCGCTTCTCGCCCTGGCGCCTCGTCACGGCCTATCTCGAGACGATCTGGGTCCTGCGCTACTCGCTCATCACCATCGCGGCGATGCTGGCGCTCGGCGTGCTCACCCGCTACGGCGGCGTCGACGCCACCCTCGGCCTCGCCTTCGCCGGCACGGGCATCCTCTACCCGTTCTTCGGCACGCTGCTCGGCTGGCTCGGCGTGGCGCTGACGGGCTCGGACACCGCCTCGAACGTGCTCTTCGGCGGCCTGCAGAAGATCACCTCGGAGCAGCTCGGCCTGTCGGGCATCCTGATGGCCTCGGCGAACTCGTCGGGCGGCGTCATGGGCAAGATGATCGACGCGCAGTCGATCGTCGTGGCCTCCACCGCCACCGGCTATTTCGGCCAGGAGGGCAAGATCCTGCGCTTCGTGTTCTGGCACTCCATCGTGCTCGCCTGCATGGTGGGCGGCCTCGTGATGCTGCAGGCCTACGTCTACCCGTTCAGCGCGATGGTCATCCACCCGTAGCGCCGGCGCGCAGCCTCGACCGACCCAAGCCCGCCCCGGCCCCGGCCGGGGCGGGTTTTTTGTCGCGCCGCGCGGGATTACCGGCGCGCCGACCCGCGTGCCTTTCCGCCGTCCCCGCCGGCCCCACCTGAGGGGGATGTTCCTGTTCCGGCGCGCCGCCCCGCGTGACAGCCTCGCGACCCTGCCCGGGTTCGAGACCGAGCGCCTGCGCGTCGCCGCCCTCGTCGCGCGGGACGCCGAGGCCCTGCGCCGGCTCACCGACGACCCGGCCATCACGGGCGCCGTCGACTTCCTGCCCGAGCCCTTCACGCTCGCGGACGCGCGCGGGCTGATCGCCTCGGCCCGGCGCGGCAGCGACCGCTTCAACGGCGTCTGGGAGCGGGAGGGCCGGGCCCTCGTCGCCGTGGTCGGCACGCACCTGCGCGGGGAGGGGGCGGTGGAGATCGGCTACTGGGTCGGCGGCGCGGCGCGCGGCCGGGGCATCGCCACCGAGGCGGTGGCGGGCATCCTCGACCTCCTCGCCCGCCGCTTCCCCCACCGCAGCGTCGTCGCCGAGTGCCGCCCCGGCAACGTCGCCTCCTGGGGCCTGCTGCGCAAGCTCGGCTTCCGGGACACCGGCGAGGAGGGCCACCGGCCGGGGCGCAGGCTGCTGATGCTCGCACGCCCGTGAGGATGCTCACGGGGTGGACGGGCTCGGATCGCCGCCCCGCACCCGTCGCCCGCATGGCCATCATCCTGTACATGAGGGCATGGGCGAGGGTGAGCGCACCGTCTGGGACGATCTGAAGAACGAGGCCAACATCCGCCTGCGGGCGATCGATTTCCTCGATCTCGACGAGGCGTTCGACGGACGCTTCGTCCTGTCCCGCGAGGACGAGCGACGCGACTACGGCGAGCAACGCTTCAACATGCTGGTCGAGGTGCAGGGCATCGTCCTCAACGTCACGTTCACGCCGCGCGGGGACAGGCAGCGGATCATCTCCGCCCGCGTCGCCAGCCGAAAGGAGAGGAGACTCTACCATGCCCGACGGCAAGACGGCTAAGCCCGCCAGGGGCCGGACCGACTGGGCGGCTCTGCGGGCCCTGTCGGAGGACGAGATCGAGCGGATCGCGGCCGGGGACGCGGACAACCCCGCCACGGTCGACGAGGCGGAGTGGGCGCGGGGCACGGTCGGCCTGCCGCCGCGCAAGACCGCCATCCACGCGACCTTCGACCAGGACGTGGTGGCCTTCTTCAAGCAGGGCGGCCGGGGCTACCAGACCCGCATGAACGCCGTGCTGCGCCGCTACATGGAGGCCCAGATCGCCAAGAAGGAGGGCTGACGGCGAAGGGTCGAGATCCGGCCTACTCCGCCGCCGCCCGCGGCTCGCCCGCGCCGGCGATCCAGGCGGCGAGGTCGGCCCGGGCCCGGTCGGTCAGCGCCCGCTTCTTCAGCGCCGCCTTCTCGGGGCCCCGCAGGCGGCGGCCGGTCTCGTTGCGGGGCGCGCGCTCCAGCGGCGGGAACAGCCCGAAATTCACGTTCATCGGCTGGAACGAGCGGGGCGCGTTCGCCTCCCGCTCCGCCCCCCCGGTGAGGTGGCCGCCCGTGATGTGGGCGATCAGCGCGCCGAGCGCCGTCGTCTGCGGCAGCGGCGGCAGGGTGTCGCCCCGCGCCTCGGCGAGCGCGAAGCGGCCGGCCATCAGGCCCACCGCCGCGCTCTCGACGTAGCCCTCGCAGCCCGTGATCTGGCCGGCGAAGCGCAGCGAGGGCCGGGCCCGGAGCCGCAGCGTCGCGTCGAGGAGGCGGGGCGAATCGAGGTAGGTGTTGCGGTGCAGGCCCCCGAGCCGGGCGAACTCGGCGTTCTCGAGGCCGGGGATCGTGCGGAAGATCCGCACCTGCTCGGCGTGGCGCAGCTTCGTCTGGAAGCCCACCATGTTGTAGAGGGTGCCCAGCGCGTTGTCCTGGCGCAGCTGCACGATGGCGCAGGGCTTGACCGTGGGGTCGTGCGGGTTCGTCAGCCCCACGGGCTTCATCGGGCCGTGGCGCAGGGTCTCGGGGCCGCGCTCGGCCATGACCTCGATCGGCAGGCAGCCGTCGAAGTAGGGGGTCGTGCCCTCCCACGCCTTGAAGCCCGTCTTCTCGCCCGCGATCAGCGCCGCCACGAAGGCGTCGTACTGCGCCCGGTCCATCGGGCAGTTCAGGTAGTCGGCCCCGGTGCCGCCCGGCCCCGGCTTGTCGTAGCGCGACTGGAACCACGCGCGCCCCATGTCGATGGAGTCGCGGTGCACGATCGGCGCGATGGCGTCGAAGAAGGCGAGGGCGTCCGCGCCCGTCAGCGCGCCGATCGCCTCGGCGAGGGCGGGCGCGGTCAGCGGGCCCGTCGCCACGATGGTCGGCCCCCAGGATTCGGGCGGCAGCCCGGCCACCTCCTCCCGCACGATCGTGACGAGGGGGTGCGCCTCGAGCGCGTCCGTCACGGCCCGCGCGAAGCCCTCGCGGTCGACGGCGAGCGCCCCGCCCGCCGGGACCTGGTTGGCGTCGCCCATGCGCATGATGAGCGAGCCGAGGCTGCGCATCTCCTGGTGCAGGAGGCCGACCGCGTTGCCCTGCGCATCGTCCGAGCGGAAGGAGTTCGAGCAGACGAGCTCGGCGAGGCTGTCGGTCTGGTGGGCGTCGGTGCCGCGCACCGGCCGCATCTCGTGGAGCACGACCCTGTGGCCGCCGCCCGCGATCTGCCAGGCCGCCTCGGAGCCGGCGAGCCCGCCGCCGACGATATGGATGGGATCTCGTGCCGTCATCCGGAGGATCTAGACCCGCCGGCGGGGCCGATCAACGGCGGCGGGGCGGATGGCGGCCCGGGCTGAACCGCGGCCCCGGCCGCGCGGTTGGTGCCCGGCATGAGCGCGCGCGAGCGCGCGGTCGGTGCCCGGCATGAGCGCGCGCGAGACGGCGGAGAGAGGCGGCCCGCAGGCGGGAGAGGGGGCGGAGGCCGCGCTCTCGGCGGAGGCCGCGCGGGCCCGCGAGGCGCGCGACGTCAGCCGGATCGGCTGGCTGCGCGACCAGCTCCGCCGGGTCGCCAAGCGCCTGCCCCTGCACCGGCGCCTCACCCGCGGCACGGCGCACGGACTGATGTCGGCCTGCGCGGCCCTCGTCGCCTACCTGCCGACGCAGGCGCTGGGCCTGCGCGAGGGGTTCTGGAGCGCCATCACGGCGCTCGCGGTGGCGCAGACCGAGTTCGGCGCCACCCGCTCCACCGCCCGCGACCAGTTCACGGGGGCGGCGATCGGGGGTCTGATCGGGCTCGGCGCCGCCATGGCGGCGGGGCCGAGCCTGCCCGCCTACGCGCTCGCCGTGCTGCTCTCGATCCTGGCCTGCTGGCTCGTCAACGTGGCGAGCGCCGGGCGGCTCGCCGCCATCACGGCCACCATCCTTCTGCTCGTGCCCCATGTCGGCAGCGTCGAGCGGATGCTGGGCTCGCGGGTGTTCGAGGTCGGCTGGGGCGTGTGCGTGGCCATCGCCACGGTCTGGGTCGTGACGCGGGTCAACCGGCGCCTCGGCGTCCGGTTCTGAGGCCGCGCCTCAGTGCAGCGGCGGGCTGATGAGGAAGCGCTCGCGGTCGCCCGAGACCAGGGAGAGCTTGACCGTCCGCCCCTCGCGCAGGACCGTGAGCGGCACCCGCACACCCGCCTCGCCGAGCGCCCAGACCCGCCGGAAGAAGTCCGCGAGGTCCCCCACCGGCTCGCCCGCCACCGCCTCCACGAGGTCGCCGACGCGCAGGTCCCCCGCCTCGGCGGGGCCGTTGTCGGCGAGCCCCATCACCGCGATGCCCTCGTCGGTCTCGGTCGCGTAGAGCCCGAGCCAGGGGCGGGGCGGCCGGTTCGGGCGGCCGCGGGCGGCGAGGTCGTCGAGGATCGGCGGCAGGAGATCGATCGGGACCACGAGGTTGATCGGGCGCCCGCCCGACGCGCCGCCCTGCTGCAGCTGGAGGGAGCCGATGCCGACGAGGTCGCCCTCCGCGCCGATCAGGGCGGTGCCGCCCCAGTGCGGGTGCGAGGGCGCGATGAAGAGGGCCTCGTCGAGGACGTACTCCCAGTAGCCCGCGAATTCCTGGCGGCCGATCACCTGCGCGGCGACGCTGTGGCCGCGCCCGCCGGCACCGGCCAGCACGGCCCGGTCGCCGGGCCTGAGGCCGGCGGAGCGTCCGATCCGCAGCGCCGGCAGGGCGAGGTCGCCGAGCGCCTGGACGAGGCCGAGGCCGGAGGCCGCGTCGAAGCCGACCACGTGGCCGGGCACCGAGCGCCCGTCATGGGTGGTGAGCCAGACCGTGTCGGCCTCCATGATCAGGTAGCCGACCGTGAGGACGAGCCCGTCCTCGCGGATCAGCACGCCGTTGCCCGCCCGCTCGGTGCCGAGCGTCTCGGCCGTGAAGGCTTCCGGGGGAACCCGCGTCGAGAGGGCGACGACGGCGCTGAGCGCCCGGTCGAGGTCGTAGCCGTAGTCGCCGGGCTTGGGCTGCACGGAAGCGGGGATCTTCCAGTCGCCGTGCGAGGCCATGGCGGTCGCGTCCTTTCGGGGCCGGCAGGGATTTCGAGAGGGTCAGAGATAGGTCGGAGACCCCGGCCCGACAGCCTCCGCGCGGCGAAGCGTCCGGCATCGGGACGAGCGGCCCGCACCGGCGGGAAAAGGCCGGCCCGGGGGCCGAGCGGCAGGCACCCGGGCCAAGCGGCGCCGTATGGCGCGGGCGGCGGCGCTGCACTACCATCCGCGCCGGATCGGCCCGCGCCGGGACGGGGCCTCGCGCCGCACGCCCGGCGCGCGTCCGGCGGGGCTCGAGGGAGGCGCCGGGTGACCGAGCGAGAAGGTGCCAGCCCCGTGCGCGACGACGCGACCCTTGTGCGGCTCCTCGACGCGGTGGCGGCCCGGGACGAGGCGGCCCTGCGCCGCCTCTACGACCTCACCGCCCCGAAACTTCTCGGCGTGATCCTGCGTATCCAGCGCGACCGGTCGGCCGCCGAGGACACCCTCCAGGACGTCTTCCTGCGGGTCTGGCTGGCGGCGGGCTCCTACGCGCCGGAGGCGGGGCGCCCGCTCACCTGGCTCTGCGCGATCGCGCGCAACCGGGCCATCGACGCGGTGCGCCGCCGGAGCGAGCTCCAGGGTCCGGTGCTGGAGGACGGGGAGGATTGGTTGGAGCGGCTCGCCGATCCCCACGACAGCGAGGGCGCGATCCTCGGCCGCGACGCGCTGCGGGCCTGCCTCGCGCGGCTCGACCCCACGCACCGGGACTGCGTGGTGCTGGCCTACTGCGAGGGTTTCTCCCGCGAGGATCTCAGCGCGCGCTTCGGGCGGCCCGTCAACACCATCAAGACCTGGCTGCACCGGGCGCTGGCCAGCCTGAAGGGCTGCCTGGAGGCGGCCGCGTGAGCGCCGGGCCGGAGCCGGCCGGGGACGCGGCCGGCGAGTACGTGCTCGGCACGCTGGGGGGCGCGGAGCGGGCCGCCTTCGAGCGCGCGCTCGCGCGGGAGCCGGCGCTGGCCGCGGCGGTGCGGGACTGGGAGCGGCGCCTCGCCCCCTTGGGCCTCCTCGCCGCCGAGGTGCGGCCCGGCCCGGAGGTCTGGGAGCGGATCGCCCGGGCGCTGCCCGGGGGCGCGGCCGCCAACGACAACCCGGACGGCCCGCTCGTGCGGCGGCTGCGCTTCTGGCAGGGGACCGCCGCCGCCGCGACCGTGCTGGCGGCGGGGCTCGCCGCCTTCCTCCTGACGCCCCGGCCCGAGCGGCGGGAGGGCGCCCGCTACCTCGCCGTGGTGACGAGCGGGGGCGCTGCCCCCGCCCTCGTGGTCAGCATCGACACGGCGACGGGCGAGACCGCCGTGCGCCCCGTGGCGGCCGAGGCGCCGGCCGGGCACAGCCTGCAGCTCTGGTACGTCGGCACAGACGCGACCCCGCGGCCGCTCGGCCTCGTCGGCACCGGCGCCGCGCGGGTGAGCCTGCCCGAGGCCGCGAGGGCGGGGGCAGGGGCGGGCGAGGGCGTCCTCGCCGTCTCGGTCGAGCCGCCGGGCGGCTCCCCGACCGGCCTGCCGACCGGCCCGGTGCTCTACACGGGCAAGCTGATCCGGCAGTGAGGGAGGCGCCGCGCGAGGCGGCCGGCTGCCCGCCACCGGACCGGCCGGACGGCCGAGACCGGCCCCGCCGCGGCGGGACCGGCCGTTCGCGCATCAGGGCTGGAGCACGCCGTCGATCACGTGGATGACGCCGTTCGACTGCATCACGTTGGCGACGGTCACGGTCGCCCGGTTGCCCTTCGCGTCCGTCAGGTAGACCGTCTTGCCCTTCGTGGTGACCGTGAGCGGCGTGCCCTGGACGGTCCTGAGCTGGGCCATGCCGCCGCCGTCCCTGGCCATCGCCGCCAGGTCCTTCCCCGTCAGCGTGCCGGGGACCACGTGGTAGGTCAGGATCGCCGTCAGGGTGCCCTTGTTCTGCGGCTGGACCAGGGTCTCGACGGTGCCCGGCGGCAGCTTCGCGAAGGCCGCGTTGGTCGGCGCGAAGACCGTGAAGGGACCGGGACCCGACAGGGTCTCCACGAGGCCCGCGGCCTTCACGGCGGCGACGAGGGTGGTGTGGTCCTTCGAGTTGACCGCGTTCTCGACGATGGTCTTCGAGGCGTACATCGGCGCGCCGCCCACCATCGGGTTCTTGGCGAGCGCGGCGCCGGGCAGGGCGAGGCCGGCGGCGAGGGCGAGGGCCGCGGCGAGCCGGGCGGCGTGCGTGGAGATCATGAGCGTTTCCTCTTCTCGGTCCGCTCCTCGGCGGAAGCGGCCCGGCCCCCTACGGCGGGGAAAGAGGAAAGGTTTCGCGCAATCGAACTGCGCGGGAGGCGTTTCCGCGAACCCGTCCCGGCTGCGCCGGCAAGGCGCCGTCCTCGGGCCGGCGGGGGGCCAGGCCGGACCCTCTCCCGGGGCGGTCGCGAGCCCCGAAACACGAAAAACCGCCCGATCCCGAGGGAGCGGACGGCTTCGTGATCCGGCCGGGTCCGGCCCGAGTCGCCTCGGGCCGGGTTGGCGCGTGATCTCAGTACTTGCGCACCAGCGGGGCCGGGGGCGGCGGCGGGGCCGCGGCCACGGTGTAGAGCGGGGCGATGACGCGGAAGAAGCCTTCCGTCACGTAGTTCTCGCGGCCGCGGAAGTCGACGGCGGTGGTGGCGACGTGGCGGGCGACGTAGCCCTGCACGGTGAAGGGCCCGAAGTCGTAGCCGATGAGACCGCCGAGGGCGAAGTAGCCCGAGCGGCCCGGAGCGAACTGGTTCGGCAGGGTGGTGGTGCCGTAACCGATGGCGCCGATCTCGAACTTGCCGAACTTCTTGGTCGCCGTCAGGTCGAGGTTGAGGCCGTCCGACGGGAACTGCGGGCCGAGAACGCGGCCCGGGCCACCGAAGAAGGCCGGCGTGTCGTAGAAGTTGTAGGTCAGGTTCGCGGTCAGGTTCCAGCCGTCGCCGGTGTAGCTGATGGCGAAGCCCTGGCGGTAGGTGTTCGAGGCCAGGAAGGCCGGGTAGCCGAGGACGGCGCCGCGGCCGCCGTTCAGCTCGTTCAGGTACACACCGGCGAGGTAGCTGACGCCGACGTTGTTGCCGAGATCCCAGGCGAAGATGCCGCCGATGAAGGTGCCGACGTTGATCGAGCTGTCACGCAGGCCCGGGTTCACGCCGCCGCGGCCGAAGGTGAAGACGGTCGGCGGGGCGACGGCGAGCTCGACGCGGGCGTCGAGGATCTTCCACGGGGTCGACCACAGCAGGATCGGGATGTTCACGGCGGTGTCGACGCCGCCGAGCGGGCCGACCGAGTCGGGCGCGCGGTAGGTGAAGGTGTTCAGGGCGTACACGCCCTCGGGCAGCGGAGCGCCGACCGCGAGGCCGACCTGCTCACCCGGAACCGTCGTGGTCTGGGCGAAGGCGGCGGTCCCGGTCATGCCGACCGAGAGCGCGACCGCTCCCGCGGCGAGCCAGTTCTTCATCATTTTATCTTTCCTTCCCAAGGATTTCAGGCGTCCGCCCCGTAGCCTTGTGCACAGCATTGCCGGTCCGCCGACCGAAGTCGGCTCCCGTCGCAACGGTGCCAAGCGCCCCCTTACGGCCCCACCTCAAGTCTCAACGCTGAGAACTATTCTACAGCCGCGCTCGGATTGACAGTGGAATGCCTGCCATCCGGGCAGATCGGACCTGACCGTTGCGCAAAAGCCGCATTTTTGCCGCGTTGCAACAGCCCCTGGTCGTGGGGACACCTCGCCTTACTCTTGCGGGAACGGGCCCCTCCGGGGGCGGCCGGCCAGCAAAATAGCGCAGAATGCTCAAGCTCTTGCCCCGGGTTCCGGAACCGGGACGATTGCGCAAGGGCGCCGTGAGGATTGGGTAAGGCTCAACCCAGGATGCGAAGCGTCCGCTGGCGGACCGGCCCGGGGCTGGGGACAGGCTGGGGACGGGGCGGCCCCGCGCGGGAAGCCCCGGGGCCGCCGAATCGAAGCCGGCGGCGGCTTTTTTCGAGACGGCGGCGGCCTTGTCGAAGCCGGCGGCAGCCTCGTCGAAGCCGGCGGCGGCCTCCTTGAAGCCGGCGGCGGCTCGCGAATCGCGCCGCCGCCTCGGCCGCGCCTACTCCGCGGCGGCGCGCCGGGCCGGATCGGTGGCGGGGCGCCGGGCCAGCACGTCGCGCAGGAAGCGGCCGGTGTGGCTCGCGGTGGACTTGGCGATCTGCTCGGGCGTGCCCTCGGCCACCACGGTGCCGCCGCCGTCGCCGCCCTCGGGGCCCATGTCGATCACCCAGTCGGCGGTCTTGATGACCTCGAGGTTGTGCTCGATCACCACCACCGTGTTGCCCTGGTCGACGAGCTCGTGAAGCACCTCCATGAGCTTGGCCACGTCGTGGAAGTGCAGGCCCGTGGTCGGCTCGTCGAGGATGTAGAGGGTGCGCCCCGTGGCGCGCTTGGCGAGCTCCTTGGAGAGCTTCACGCGCTGCGCCTCGCCGCCCGACAGCGTCGTCGCCTGCTGGCCCACATGGACGTAGTGCAGGCCGACCCGGGCCAGAGTCTCCATCTTCTCGCGGATCGAGGGCACCGCCTTGAACAGGTCGGCCGCCTCCTCGACCGTCATGTCGAGCACGTCGGCGATCGACTTGCCGCGGTACTTCACCTCGAGCGTCTCGCGGTCGTAGCGGCGGCCCTTGCAGACGTCGCAGGTGACGTAGACGTCCGGCAGGAAGTGCATCTCGATCTTGATGACGCCGTCGCCCGAGCAGGCCTCGCAGCGCCCGCCCTTCACGTTGAAGGAGAAGCGCCCCGCCTGGTAGCCGCGGGCCTTGGCCTCGGGCAGGCCCGCGAACCAGTCGCGGATCGGCGTGAAGGCGCCGATATAGGTGGCGGGGTTCGAGCGCGGCGTGCGCCCGATCGGCGACTGGTCGATGTCGATGACCTTGTCGAGGTTCTCCAGCCCCTCCAGCCGCTCGTAGGGGGCCGGGTGCTCCAGCGCCCCGTTCAGCTTCTTGGCCACCGCCTTGTAGAGCGTGTCGATCACGAGGGTCGACTTGCCGCCGCCCGAGACGCCGGTGATGCAGGTGAAGGTGCCGAGCGGCACCTCGACGGACACGTCCTTCAGGTTGTTGCCGCGCGCGCCGACGAGCTTCAGCTTGCCCTTGCGCGCCTTGCGGCGGGCGGCGGGCGTGCGCACGGTGAGCTCGCCCGTGAGGTACTTGGCGGTGAGCGAGGCGGGGTGGGCCAGCACCTCCGCGGGCGTGCCCTGCGCGATGATCTCGCCGCCGTGGATGCCGGCGCCGGGCCCGACATCGACCACGTAGTCGGCCTGCAGGATCGCGTCCTCGTCGTGCTCGACGACGATCACCGAGTTGCCGAGGTCGCGCAGGCGCTTCAGCGTGCCGAGCAGGCGCTCGTTGTCGCGCTGGTGCAGGCCGATCGAGGGCTCGTCGAGGACGTAGAGCACGCCCGTCAGCCCCGAGCCGATCTGCGAGGCGAGGCGGATGCGCTGGCTCTCGCCGCCCGAGAGCGAGCCGGAGCCGCGGGCGAGCGTCAGGTACTCGAGCCCGACATCGACCAGGAAGGTCAGCCGGTCGCGGATCTCCTTGAGGATCCGCACCGCGATCTCGTTCTGCTTGGGGTTGAGCCTCTCGGGCAGGTCCGAGAACCAGCGGTGGGCCTCCCGCACCGAGAGGGCGGTGACCTCGCCGATGTCCTGCATCGCCACCTTCACGGCGAGCGCCTCGGGCTTGAGCCGCTTGCCGCCGCAGGATTCGCACGGCGTCTCGCCCATGAAGCGGCCGATCTCGTCGCGGGAGGCGTCGCTCTCCGTCTCCTTGTAGCGGCGCTCCAGGTTCGGGATCACGCCCTCGAACGGCTTGTTGACCGCGTAGGCGCGCATCCCGTCATTGTAGTCGAAGCGGATCGACTGCCGGCCCGAGCCGTACAGGATCACGGTGCGCGCCTCCTCGGGCAGGTCGGCCCAGGGAACGGTCGTCTTGAACCCGTAGTGCCGGGCGAGGGCGTCGAGGGTCTGCCCGTAATAGGGCGAGGTCGATTTCGCCCAGGGGCCCACCGCGCCGCGCTTCAGGCTGAGCCCGGAATCCGAGATCACGAGCTCGGGGTCGATCCGCATCTCGTGGCCGATGCCGCCGCAGGTCGGGCAGGCGCCGAACGGGTTGTTGAACGAGAACAGGCGCGGCTCGATCTCGGCGATGGTGAAGCCGGAGACCGGGCAGGCGAAGCGCGACGAGAAGGTGATCGACTCGGGGGCCTCGCCCTCCGGCGCGTCGGCGAACTCGACGAGCGCGACCCCGTCGGCGAGCTCCAGCGCCGTCTCGAAGGATTCGGCGAGCCGCGAGCCGATGTCCTCGCGCACCACGATGCGGTCCACCACCACGTCGATGTCGTGCTTGAGCTTCTTGTCGAGCTTCGGCACGTCGTCGATCGGCACCATCTCGCCGTCGACGCGCAGGCGCTGGAAGCCCTTCTTCTGGAACTCGGCGATCTCCTTGCGGTACTCGCCCTTGCGGCCCCGCACCACCGGGGCGAGCAGGTAGAGGCGGGTCTTCTCCGGCAGCGCCAGCACCCGGTCGACCATCTGGCTCACCGTCTGGCTCTCGATGGGCAGGCCGGTGGCCGGCGAGTAGGGGATGCCGACCCGCGCCCAGAGGAGGCGCATGTAGTCGTAGATCTCGGTCACCGTGCCCACCGTCGAGCGCGGGTTCTTCGAGGTGGTCTTCTGCTCGATCGAGATGGCGGGCGAGAGCCCGTCGATCTGGTCGACGTCGGGCTTCGACATCATCTCCAGGAACTGGCGCGCGTAGGCCGAGAGCGACTCGACGTAGCGGCGCTGGCCCTCCGCGTAGATCGTGTCGAAGGCGAGCGAGGACTTGCCGGAGCCGGACAGCCCGGTGAACACCACGAGCTTGTCGCGCGGGATCGTCAGGTCGACGTTCTTCAGGTTGTGCTCGCGGGCGCCCCGCACGGAGATCACCCGGGTGTCGCGGGCCTCGTCGAACAGCGCCCCGAGCCGCGCGTCGGCGGATCGTTCCCGGGCGGCCTCCTGCGCCACCGCCTTGGCGGCCGCCCTGACCGCCGCGTCGGCGGGCGGCGTCAGGGCCCGCGGGCCCGCGCCGGCCGGGATGCCCGCACCCGCCTCCCGGGTCGCGGCGGCCTTCGCCGCCACCGTCCTGTCGCCCGTCTTGCCGCCCGTCTGGCCGCCGGCCGGATTGGCGGCCCCCGTCTTGGCGGCCCCCGTCTTAGTGCCTCCCGTCTTGGCGCCTCCCGTCTGGGCGCCGCCCGGATTGGCGGCTCCCGCCTTGGCGGCGGGCTTCGGGGCGGCTTTGGCGCTGGCTTTTGCCATGGGCGGGCAGGTCTCTTCGCAGTCTGTCGGTCGGCGGCGGGCCGGACGCGTCCCGGCCGGCGGGCCGGCCCGCGCGGCGCCGGCGCGCCCCGGCAGGGCAACGCGTCACCGGCTCCGCGTTTCGATGAAGCGCAGGATTTTGTCGGAAAGCCGCAGGGTACCGTTCCGAATCCTGCTTTAGAACAAACACGGTACAGGAGCAAACCCGAACCCCGCCGGGAGACTCGGGGCCGGCCGCGCGGAGGAGCACAGTGTTCGCCGCACATCCGCGGGGCACCAATGCTCAAATTTGCTGCTTCTGAGCAAATGTTGAGCAGTAGCCGGCAGCAGAAACCCTGAATTTACACCGATCGGCCCATCTCGAACCGGACCGCAATCCTGGATTGGTGTGGGCATGAGAACGGGTGGTTTCGTCGCGTCCCTGCGGGGCCGCATCCTGGCCGTGGCGCTCGCGCCCTGCCTCGCCTTCGGGGTGGTGGCGGGGCTCGCCGTCTCGGAGCGGCTCGATCAGCGCGCCGGCATGGAGGCGGTGCAGGACCTCGTCGGCCTCGCCTCGCGGGTGAGCGCCTTCGTGCACGAGGCCCAGCGCGAGCGGGGCGCCTCCAGCCTGTTCCTCGGCTCCAGGGGCACGCAGTTCCGGGCGGAGCTCACCGCCCAGCGCGCCCGCACGGACGCGGCGCGGGCGGATCTCGAGGGCGCCGTCGCGCAGGCCGGCACGGCCGGGTTCGGGCCCGCCTTCGGGGCGCGGGCGGCGCGGCTGCGCGAGGAGCTCGGGCGCCTCGACGGGCAGCGCCGGTCCATCGACGCGCTGGAGCCGACGCCGCCCCAGGCCATGGCGTACTTCTCCGGCCTGATCGGCCAGGGGCTCGGGATGGTCGGCGAGATGGCGAAGGTCGCGACCCACACCGGCATCGCCAACCGGATCGCCACCTACGCGGCCTTCCTGTCGCTGAAGGAATTCGCCGGCCAGGAGCGGGCGGCCGCCTCCGCGATCCTCGCGGCGGGCAGCCTCGACCTCGCGGGCCTGAAGCGGATGGCGACGCTCTCGGCGAACCAGGCGAGCGCGGAGGCGCTGTTCCGCCAGCGCGCCGAGCCGGCCCAGGCCGCCGCCCTCGCGGCGAGCGAGGAATCGGAGGCGGCCCGCGAGGTGGCGCGCCTGCGCCGGCTCGTCCTCGACACGGTGCCGGGCGAGGGCCTCGCCTTCCGCGACGGCCCCCTCTGGTTCAAGCTCGCCTCCCAGCGCGTCGACGGCCTCAAGCGCGTCGAGGACGGGCTCACGGGCGACCTGTCGGCGGCGGCGGGGGCGGTGCGCGCGGCCGCCGACCGCAGCCTCGCCCTGTGGGCGGGGGCGGGGCTCGTCACCTTCCTCCTGTCCGGCGCGCTCGCCTTCGGCCTCGGCACCGCCATCGCCCGGCCGCTCGTGCGGATGTCGGGGGCGCTCGGCGCGATCGGCCGCGGCGAGGACGGGGTGGCGATCCCCGAGGGCGGCCCGCGCGAGGTCCGGGCCATCGCGGAGGCCGCCGCCGAGTTCCGCGACAGCGTGCGCGAGCGCCGGCGCATCCGCGCCGAGCAGGAGCGCATGGCGGTCGAGAGCGCGGCCGCCCAGCGCGCCGCGGCGCTCAGCCTCGCCGACGGGTTCGAGGCGCGGGTCGGCGGCATCGTCGAGGCGGTCTCCGCGGCGGCGGCCCGCCTCGAATCCGCGGCCGGCGGCATGGCGCGGGCGGCGGGCGACACGGCCGCGCTGAGCGCCCGCGTCGCCAGCGCCTCGCACGAGGCGGCGCTCTCGGCCGACACGGTGGCGGCGGCGACGGAGGAACTCACGGCCTCGGTCCGCGAGATCGGCACCCAGGTCACCGCCTCGGCCGACCTCGCGAGCGCGGCCGAGCGCGACGCGGCCGCGATGTCGGGCGAGGTGCACCGCCTCGCGGCGGCCGCCGGCAGCATCGGCCAGATCGTCGGGCTGATCTCGGACATCGCGGGCCAGACCAACCTCCTCGCGCTCAACGCCACGATCGAGGCGGCGCGCGCCGGCGAGGCGGGGCGCGGCTTCGCGGTGGTGGCCGCCGAGGTGAAGAACCTCGCCGGCCAGACGGCGCGGGCCACCGACGAGATCGCCGCCAAGGTCTCGGAGATCACCGCCTCCACGGCGGCCTCGGTGGCGGCGATCGACGGCATGACCGGCGTGATCCAGCGCCTCGCCCGCATCGGCGGCGACATCGCGGCCGCGGTGGAGGAGCAGGGCGCGGCGACCGCCGAGATCGCCCGCACCACGGCGCAGACCTCGGCCGGGACCCAGGCGGTCTCGGGCCACATCGCGGGGGTGAGCGAGGCGGCCGGCACCGCGAGCGCCGGCTCGGCGCAGGTGCTCTCGGCGGCGGGCGACCTCGCCGCGCAGGCGAGCGACCTGCGCCACGCGGTGGGCGGCTTCCTGGCCACCGTGCGGGCGGCCTGAAGGCAGCGCCCCGGGGCCGCGTCGCGGCCACGGGGCGCGCGGGGGGCGGGCCCTGCGGCCGCGGCGCCCGCCTTCCCCGGTCGTCCCGCCCCGTCAGTTCCGCTCCGTCAGTTCCGCTCCGGCCCGGGCCCGTCCGTGCCGGCGCGCGCCTGGCGGCCGTCGCCCTGCACGGCGACCTTGAGGCCCTGGCGCATCTCTTGGAGATGGTCGACCACGATCCGCTCGCCGCCCGAGAGGCCGGCCAGGATCGCGGTGCTGTCGCCGAAGCTGTCGCCGGTGGTGACGGGCTTCTGCTGGACCGTGCCGTCCTCGCCCACCGCGTAGACGATCTGCTGGGCGAGCTGGGCCGAGAGCGCGATCGTCGGCACGAGCAGCTTGCGCTGCGTGCCGGTCCGGATCTGGGCGCGCACGAACTGGCCGGGCAGGTAGCGCTCGTCGGCGTTGGAGATCCGGGCCCGCACGAGGCGACGCGCCGTGCGCGGGTCGAAGCGGTTGTCGAGCTGGTAGATCGTGGCCTCGCGCACCGGCTCGCCCTGCGCGTCGAGGACGTTCACGGTGACGGCGCCCTTCGTCAGGGCCTCCCGCAGCGCCTCCGAATCCTCCGCCGAGAGGGCCATCTGCACGTCGATCGGGTCGGTGAGCACCACGGAGACGAGGGCGGTCTGGTTCTCGGTGACGAGGTCGCCCACGTTGACCTGGGACAGGCTCGCCCGGCCCTCGAAGGGCGCGTTCACCGACGCGTAGTCGAGGTTGAGCTGCTGGCGGGCGATGGCGGCCTCGGCCTCCTGCAGGCGGGCGGCGGCCGCGGCGCGGTTGGCCTGGAGCTGCTGGAAGCGCTGCTCGGTGGCGTAGCCCTTGTCGGCCAGCGTCTCGGTGCGGGCGACCTCGGCCTGCGCGAATTCGAGCTGGGACTTCGCCTGCTCCTGCTGGGCCTTGGCCGCCTGGAGGGCGACCTCGAAGGGGCGCGGGTCGATCCTGAACAGGAGCTGCCCCGTGCGGACGTGGCTGCCCGGCTCGAAGGGCCGCTCCATCACCGTGCCGGTCACCCGCGCCTGCAGCAGGGCGTCGGCCTCCGCCACGATGGTGCCGGTGTAGGTGAAGACGATCGGCACCTCCCGCGTCTCGGCGGACACGACCTTCACGGCGAACGCGGGCTCGGCCGGCTTCTCGGGCGCCTTGGCGGCCTTCACATTGAGGTGATCGGCCAGGGTTCCGGGCAGGAATCCGGTCACGGCGGGCGGGACCGGCGCGCCCGCGGCGTACCAGCCCACCGCCGCGAGCGCGAGGACGAGGACACCGCCGAGACCGTATCGCATCCCTGTCCGCACCGCCGTTCTCCCTCTGTGGCCGCCCGTCCGCGCCGTGCCCGCATCACGCGCGAGCGGCCCGGGCCTGTCTCGCCCGGGCCGCACGGGCCGCGTCGCATCGCGAGGGGGAACACGCCGAGGGCGGAGACGTTGCATGCGCAACTCAAGCTACGTCGAAGCGTCGCCGGGGCGGATCCGCCGTCACGCGGTCGCGCGCCTGGGAGACGGCTCTTCCGCATGTTCGCGCGCTTCGTCGACCGCCCGATCCTCGCGGCCGTGATCTCGGTGCTGATCACCCTGATCGGGACCGTGGCGGGCCTCACCCTGCCGATCGCGCAGTACCCGGAGATCGCGCCGCCGGTCATCAACGTCCAGGCGACCTACCCGGGCGCCAGCGCTCAGCAGGCCTACGAGGCCATCGCGATCCCGATCGAGCAGGAGGTCAACGGCGCGCCGGACCTCATCTACATCAACTCGGTGAGCAGCACCGACGGCAGCGTCAGCATCGACGCCACCTTCGCGGTGGGCTCGGACCTCAACGCCGCCGCCGCCGAGGTGCTCACCCGCGCCAACCGCGCCGAGGCGAAGCTGCCCGAGGCCGTGCGGGCGCAGGGGCTCGAGATCACCAAGAGCTCGCGCCAGCGCCTGGGCAACATCGTCCTCTACGCCGAGGACGGGGCGCGGTACGACGAGCTGTTCCTCTCGAACTGGGCCGAGACGCAGGTGATCAAGCCCCTGCGCCGGGTCGAGGGAATGGGGCGCATCGTCAACTTCTCGAACATGCGCTACGCCATGCGCGTCTGGCTCGACCCGGTGAAGATGGAGGCGCTGGCGATCAGCCCCGAGACCGTCTCCCAGGCGATCGAGCAGCAGAACGCGCAGATCACGACGGGCGTGCTCGGCAAGCCGCCGCTGGGCCAGCCCACGGCCTTCGAGCTGCAGCTCGTCACGCAGGGGCGCCTGCGCCAGCCCGAGGAATTCGCCAACATCCTGCTGCGGGCCAACCCCGACGGCTCGGTGGTGCGGGTGCGCGACGTCGCGCGCGTCGAGCTCGGCTCCGAGCAGTACGGCGTCAACTCGAGCTTCGACGGCCGCCCCGCGGCGACGCTCGGCATCTACCAGAACCCCGACGCCAACGCCGTGCAGGTGATGGACGGGGCGCGGGCCACCATGAAGGAGCTCGCCAAGCGCTTCCCGCCGGGGCTGACCTACCGCATCGCCCTCGACCGGACCGAGTTCGTGCGCGAGGCGATCTGGGAGGTGGTGCGGACCCTGTTCGAGGCGCTGATCCTCGTCGTCGTCGTCACCTACATCTTCCTGCAGAACTGGCGCGCGACGCTCATCCCCGCCATCGCCGTGCCGGTGGCGCTGGTGGGCACCTTCGGGCCGATGGCGCTGCTCGGCTTCTCCTTCAACACCCTGAGCCTGCTCGGCCTCGTGCTGGCGGTGGGCCTCGTGGTCGACGACGCGATCATCGTGGTCGAGAACACCGAGCGCCTGATGGAGGAGGGGGCCGACCCCAGGAGCGCGTCGCGCGAGGCCGTGGACGAGGTGGCGGGCCCCGTCATCGCCACCACCCTGGTGCTCGCCGCCCTGTTCGTGCCGGTCGCCTTCATCCCCGGCCTGACGGGGCAGCTCTACAACCAGTTCGCCCTCACCATCGCGATCTCGGTCCTGATCTCGGCCGTGGTCTCGCTGACCCTGACGCCGGCGCTGTGCGGGCTGATCCTGAAGCCGCGGGAGGCCGGGGAGGCGGCGCGGCGGGCGTGGTGGCGGGCCCCCCTGCGCTGGTTCAACGCTGGGCTCGAACGGGCGACGGGCGCGGTCGTCGCGGCGATCGGCGTCCTCAGCCGCCACCTCGTCGCCCTCGGCATCGTGTTCGCGGCCTTCGCCGTCCTCACGGTCTGGATGACGATGCAGCGCCCCTCCGCCTTCGTGCCGAACGAGGACCAGGGCTACTTCTTCGCCGACGTGGCGATGCCGAAGGGCGCCTCCGTCGACCGGACCCAGAAGATGGTGGAGCGGGTCGGCGCCGCCTTCCGGGAACTCGAGGCGGTCGACCACACGATCGGGGTCTCGGGCCGCGGCATCCTCTCGGACACGGTCGCCCCCTTCTACGGCTTCCAGATCCCGACCCTGAAGCCCTGGGGCAAGCGCGAGATGTCGGCCGACGACATCATCGCGCGGATGCAGGCGCGCTATCAGCACGACCCGGACGGGCAGCTGCGCATCGTCAACCCCTCGCCGCTGCCGGGCCTCGGCTCGATCGGCGGCCTGACGCTGGAGATTCAGGACCGCAGCGGCGCGGGCGGCCTGAAGCTGGCGCAGGCCGCCGACCGATTCCTCGCCGAGGTCACGAAGCTGCCCTCGGTCGGGCGCGCCCTGCCCACGACGAGCTACGGCGTGCCCCAGCTCCATCTCGAGATCGACCGGGCCCAGGCCGAGCAGCTCGGCGTGCCCCTGCAGCGCGTGTTCGACGCGCTCGGCACCTATGTGGGCTCGTCCTTCGTGAACCTCTTCAACCGGTTCGGCTACGTCTACCAGGTCTACGTGCAGAGCGAGGCGAGCGGCCGGCGCACCATCGAGGACGTCGAGCGCCTGACCGTGCTCAACGGCCAGGGCGAGCCGGTGCGGCTCGGCTCCCTCGTCCAGGCCCGCTTCGTCAGCGGGCCGACGGCGGTCCTCTCCTACAACACCTACCCGGCCATCGAGGTGGCGGTCGACACGGCTTCGGGCGCGAGCTCGGGCACGGTCATCGCCGAGATCGAGCGGCTGGCCACCGAGAGGCTGCCCTCCGACTACGCGGTCGCCTGGACCGAGGTCGCCTACCAGGAGAAGATCGCGGGCGGCTACGCGCCGCTGATCTTCGGCCTCGGCACGCTGATGATCTTCCTCCTGCTCGCCGGGCAGTACGAGTCGCTGCGCCTGCCCTTCGTGATCCTGCTCGCGACGCCGGTGGCGATCTTCGGGGCGGTCGGCTTCCTGGCCCTGCGCAGCCTGCCGCTCGACATCTTCGGGCAGGTCGGGCTCCTGCTCCTCGTCGGGCTCGCGGCCAAGAACGCGATCCTGCTCGTGGCCTTCGCGGAGGATCTGCGCCGGCAGGGCGAGGAGCCGCTGAAGGCCGCCCAGGACGCTGCGCGGCTGCGGCTGCGCCCGATCCTGATGACCTCCTTCGCCTTCATCCTCGGCGCGGTGCCGCTGGCCATCGCCAGCGGGGCGGGCGCCAACGCGCGCCTGTCCATGGGCACGGTGGTGATCGGCGGCCTGCTCGTGGCCACCCTCATCACCCTGTTCATCACGCCGACCTTCTACGTCGCCGCCGAGCGGCTCCTCGGCCGGTCGGGCAAGGGCCGGACGGACGGGGAGGCGGGCAAGGGCGGGGAAACGGGCGAGGGGACGGGCAAGGGGACGGGCAAGGAAACGGGCAATCGGATGGGCAAGCCGGAGGAGGGCGGGGCGCCCGCTCCCCAGCCCGCCGAGTAGGCTCCGCGGAGCAGGATCCGCGCCCGCCCGCGAAGCCACCCGACCATCACCCTCGGCTCCGCACGCCCGGCAAGGGCCCGATCAGGCCGGTTTCCAGGGCGCGGCGAGCTTCCTGCGATGGCACGCGACCATCACTCCGGCGCCTGCACGCCGGAGAGCGGCGCGATCACGCGGCACACCACCCCGGTCGGCTCGTAGGCGAGGACGACCTCGCCGCCGATCGCCCCCGCGAGCCCCCGCTCGATCAGGCGCGAGCCGAAGCCCTTCCGGGACGGGGGCGCGACCCGGGGGCCGCCCCGCTCCGTCCAGGCCATCCGGAAGAGCGGCTCGGTCTCCGCATCGGCGACCTCCCAGTCCACCACGATCCGGCCCTCGGGGACGGAGAGCGCCCCGTACTTGGCGGCGTTGGTGGCGAGCTCGTGCATCATCAGGCTGAGCGAGAGCGCCGCCCGCGGCCCGACCTCGACGTCGGGCCCGCGGATCGCGAAGCGGCCGGGCTGCCGGTCGTCGTGGAGGGAGAGGGCGCCCGCGATCACCGCATCGATGCCCGCGCTCTCCCGCTCTCCGGTGAGCAGGAGGTCGTGCGCCTTTCCGAGGGCGATCAGCCGGGCGGCGAGGGCGTCCTTGGCGGTCTCGAAGTCGGGCGCGTTGCGCAGGGTCTGGGCGGCGATGGCCTGGACCATCGCCAGCGTGTTCTTGAGCCGGTGGCTGAGCTCCCGGTTGAGGAGCCGCTGCTGGTCCTCCGCCTGGATGCGCCCGAGGGCGCTCCAGGTCCGCTCCGCCACCTCGCGGGCGAAGGCGATCTCCGCCGGGCTCCACGCCCTGGGCGCGGGCGCGTAGGCGTAGAGCACGCCCGCGAGGCTGCCGCGCTGGACGAGCGGCACCTTGACGATCGCGCGCGCGCCGGCGGCGGCGTAGGCCTCCGCCTCCGGCGCGAGGCGCGGGTCGCCGGCGAGGTCTCCCACCGCCAGGATCTCGCCCCGCCGCAGCGCCTGCAGCGTGGCGGGGAAGCCCCCGAGGGGCCGGGGCCCGCCCTCGGCCGGCTCGGGCCAGCGGGCGGCCACGCTGAAGCTGGCGTCCGGCAGGTCGATGTCGCTGTAGCCGGCCTCGGAGGCGCCGAGCACCCGGCCGAAGATCGCGACCGCCTCGCCCAGCAAAGCCTCGCGGCTGCCGGCGTCGCGCAGGGCGTCGCCGAGCGCGATCAGGGCGATCCGGCGCTCCTCGGCGAGGCGCTCCTGCGTGATGTCCTCGATCATCGCCGTGGTCTGGAGCTCCGCGCCGATGACCTGCGAGACGAGGTTGACCCGCCCCCAGATCAGGCGCCCGTCCGCCCGGCGGTAGCGCTTCTCCAGGGTCTCCTGAAGGATCTCGCCCGCCGCGAGGCGCCGGTGCAGGGCGTCGCGGGCGGCGGCGTCCTCCTCCGGCGTCCATTTGGCGACCGAGTGGCCGACGATCTCCTCGGGCGTCGCCCCCCAGATCTCGCAGAGCTTGGCGTTGACCCGGAGCGCCCGGAGGCTGCGCGGATCGAGCTGGACGATGCCGACATTCGCCCCCTCGAAGACCGCGCGGAACTGCGCCTCGACCCGGTTGCGCCCGGTCATGTCGAGCATCGCGCCGATCATGCGGATCGGCCGGCCGCCGGCCCCGCGCACCATGTAGCCGCGGTCGAGAACATCGGCGTATCCGCCGTCGGCCCGCCGGAAGCGGTACTCGTGGCTCCACTCGCTCGCCGCCCCGTCGATCACGGCGCGGATGTCGGCGTGGACGCGCGCCCGGTCGTCCGGATGGATATGGGCGATCCACCACGCGCCGGTCGCCTCGACCTGGTCCGGCGCCCAGCCGTAGGCGGTCTGCAGCGCCTCGTTCCAGAGCACGCTGTCGGTGACGAGGTCCCAGTCCCAGATCGCGTCGTTGGTGGCGCGGGCGACGAGCTGGTAGCGCTCGCCGATCGTCTGCAGGGCGAGCTCGGCCTGCTTGCGCCGGGTGATGTCGAGCACGGTGCCCACGATGCGCGTCGCCCGCCCGCCCGCCACCACAAGGCGCCCGCGGGCGGCGAGCCAGCGCAGCGTCCCGTCCGGGGCGACGACCCGGTACTCGCTGTCGAAGATGCCGGTGCCCGCCGGGTCGAGGGCCGCCTGCAGGGCGGCGTCCACCGGGGCCCGGTCGTCGGGGTGGAGACCCGGCAGGAAGGTGCCCGCGTAGCTGACCGGCTCGTCCGGGCCGATTCCGAACAGGGCGCGCACGCGGACATCCCACTCGAGCTGGTCGCGCACGAGATCGTAGTCGAAGATGCCGATGCCGGTGGCCTCGATGGCGAGGCGCATCAGGAGGGCGCTCTCGCCGAGGCGGACGGCGCTCGCGTTGATGACCTCCTGCGCGTCGTGGCGGCGCAGGAGGTCGCTTCCTTGCCGGGATACGGTCCGGCGCAGCTCCAGGAGAGCCATGACCTGGCGGCCGAGGGCCTGCAGCCCCACCGCTTGGCCCGCCGTCAGGCCCTGCGGTCGCGGCACCGTATCGAGCACGCAGAGGCTGCCGAGGCCCTCGCCCTCCGGCGTGTCGAGGCGAACGCCCGCGTAGAAGCGCAGGGCGTCCGGGCCGGTGACGAGGGGATTGTCGCGGGTCCTCGGATCGGCGGTGAGGTCCGGGATGACGAGAAGTCCTGGCTTGGCCAGGGCGTGCACGCAGACCGAGCGGCCGAGGTCGGTCTCGCTGGCCTCGAACCCGACCCGCGCCTTGAACCATTGCCGATCGGCCGCGACGAGGCTGACGAGGGCGACCGGCGCCGCGCAGAGCTCGCTCGCCGCGAGCACGGCGTCGTCGAACCCGGCCTCCGGCGGCGTGTCGAGGATGTGATAGCGCGCCAGCGCCGCGAGCCGCCCCTCGGCGGTCCCTGACCCGGCAGCTTTGCGGTCGGCGTCACTCATCGGCGGCAGGCGGCGCAGCGGGGCGGGTGAGGGAGGGTGGCGCGGGGATGGGGCTATCCGTCATAGCAGAAGTCGGGCGCCTTCGTCGTCAGGGCTGCCTACGGTTCGATCGTGCACGATTGGTGTCGAATCCCGCCGGCGGGCCGCCTCGCCGCCTCATCGGCCGGGCTTCTCAGCGGCCGGCGTCACGGCGAGCGAGCGCGCCTCGCGCGGGTCTCCCGGAGGCTCCACCCGCAGCATGTGCCCCCGCGCACCGTAGACCGCGCCGAGCACGGTCTCGAAGTGGCGCTTGACGTTGCCGTGGCACTCGCAGGCCGCGCTCTCCAGGTTCGCCCGGTTGAGGATGGTGATGCGCCCGCGTCCGACCTCGATCAGCCCCTGCTGCTGCAGGGTGCGCAGGATGCGGGTGAGGTAGGTGCGCTGCACGCCGAGCATCGCCGCGAGGAGCTCGTGCGTGACGGGCAGCGTGTCGGCGCCGATCCGGTCCTGCAGGGTCAGGAGCCAGCGCAGGCAGCGCGCCTCGATGGGATGGAGGGCGTTGCAGGCGACCGACTGCAGCACCTGCGCCAGCAGGCAGTCCGAGTAGCGGGTGAACAGGTTGCGCAGGGTGGGCGAACGGCGCTTGGCCTCCTGCAGCCGGCTCGCGTCCATGCGCAGGACCGGGCCGCCGATCTGGACGATCGCGTGGGTGGAGGCGGGCAGGCAGCCGTTGCTGACGACGCCGCCCACAGCGCCCTCGCGACCGATCGTTGCGGTCTCGGCGCTCCTCCCGTCCTGCATCGCGATCACCAGGGTGGCGACAGTCTGCTCGCAGGGGAAGGAGATTAGGGAGACCGCGCTGCCCGCCGAGAACAGGGTGTCGCCCCGGGCGTAGTAGGAGCGCTCCAGGTGAGGGGCGACGAGCGCCCGATCATCGTCGTCGAGCGCCTTGAGAAGGAGATTGCCTTCGAGGAGAGAGTCCGACGCCGACGACATGGCTACGCTGCAGGAACGAGTGTTTCAGGACGCTCCCTACAGCAGCGCTTCAGTCTTCGTCTGTCTACTTGTAGACAAACCACTGAACAATTTCATCGACTCGCCCCGTGGCCGGCGCACGATACCCTCAAGCTCCCGCGCGAGCCCGCTCTGCACTATTTCCCGGAGCAGAGCCCCTGCGCCGAGAGGGAGCGGTGCTCCCGCGGGTCGCAGTCGGTGGCGAGGAAGGAGGCCCACTCGGCCTGCGTCCCGTAGAAGGCGTTGCGGTCGACGTCGCCGCGCACCCCCGGGACCCGGCCGGTCGAGGTGAACTGCCACAGCATCCACTTGCGGTTGGCGAAGCGCTGTTCCGGCTCGGCGGCGGTCGAGCGGACCCAGTGCGGATAGTCGGGCAGCTCGTCCTCCAGCACGTCCTTGTGGAAGGTGATGTCGGTGTAGATGATCGGCCGCTTGCCCGTGTAGCGCTCCATCTCACTGAGCATGTAGCGGATCATGGCGAGCGCCTGCGCCTTCGGCAGGCGGCGCGGGCAGGTCTGCGAGTGGCCGTTCCACTCCACGTCGAGGACCGGGGGCAGGGCGCTCGGATCGTTCGGGACGTTGCGCTTGAACCAGTCCATCTGGTCCTGGGCGGAACGGCACCAGTAGACGAAGTGGTAGGCGCCGCGCGGCACCCCGGCTCGGGCGGCTCCCTCCCAATTCTCACGGAAGCGCTCGTCGACGTGGTCACCGCCCTCCGTCGCCTTGATGAAGGCGAATTGAGTACCGGCGCCGCGTACGGAGGCCCAGTCGATTGGCCCCTGCCAGCGCGAGATGTCGATGCCCTGGATCGGGTGGCTCTTGGCCCGTGCCACGCCCGGATGGGGCTTCACGTCACCCTTGGTGGGATAGAAGTCGCTGTTGCCCGCGCAGGCCGCGAGCCCCGCGAGCAGCGAGGCGGCGAGGAGCCGCTTCACGTTGGTGCGCAAGCTGAGAGGGGCGCCGCGCGCCGGTGCATCCGCTGTCAGGGAGGCTGCGTTCCGCATCGATGCCCGGCCCATCGTCCTATGCGCCACAATCACGGGTATTCGATGCCCCCTGCGCGGTTAACAGACCTTTGCGGTCATTGCGGCGGAATTCCGGAAGCCGTTGCAGCACGGTGACATACGGGGACAGCGCGGGGCCGAATCTATGCCTGGCCCGGCTCGGCACCCGCCTTAAGTTGCAGGCACGCCTCGCGTTTCGAAGGACCGCGCCGTTGAGCAAGACCCTGTTTACCATCGGCTACGAAGGCCTCGACCCGGAGCGGCTCCGGACGGCGCTGCGCGATGCCGGCGTGGCGGTTCTGGCCGATGTCCGCGCGGTGGCGAACTCGCGCAAGCGCGGCTTCTCGAAGGGCGCCCTGCGGGCAGGATTGGAGGAGGCGGGGCTCGGCTACGCACATCTGCGCGCCCTCGGCACGCCGAAGGCCGGCCGGGAGGCCGCCCGCGCGCACGACGCGGCGCTGATGCGGCGGATCTACTGCGAGGAGGTTCTCGACACCGCGGACGGGGGCCTCGCCCTCGACGCGCTCGCCGAGATGGCCGGAACGCAGGCGGTCTGCCTGCTCTGCTTCGAGCGTGACCCCGAGCGCTGCCACCGGCGGGTTCTCGCCGAGCGGCTCGGGGCCCGCGGCTTCGCGGTGGTGGACCTGTTCGGCTGACGGCCGATCAACGACCGCCCTCGAAGCCCAGAACGACGCGGGGCCGCGCCTGGGTCGCCCGGATTGCCCCGGCGCAGATCGCACTCCAGGCACGCAGGCGCCGCGCCAGCCGGGATCGAGCCCCGCGCAGGAGATCCGTCGGCGCGGACGACCGGATCGCATCGGCCCGGGGGAGGGCGCGCGCCCGCGCGCCCACGGGCTCCGGTGCCGGGACGGGCACGTAGATCGCCTCGAAGAAGGACAGTTCGAAGACCGCGAGGCCCGCCTCGTCGGTCACGGCCATCGCCGCGTTGAGGAGGCGCGGCTCGCCGCCGTGCTGCGCCACGAGGGCCCGCACGATCGTGCGGGCGGCCGCGCGCGCGGCCTCGACGTCCGGCAGGCACTGTCCCGTGCGCTCCGGCAGGAAGGCGTCGTCGAGGCGGATGTTGAAGAAGAAGCGGGGCATGGCGGGATCTCCCGGTTCGTCCCGAAATCGTCGCTGGGTGAGTCGTCGCGCGCCGCGCTCAGGCGGCCTCGGCGGCCGGGTCGGCTCCCGGCGGGGGCGGGGCGGCGGGCCTGGGGCTGAAGGCGTCAGCGAGCCGGTTGAGGCGCTGGGCCATATCCCGCACCTCGTTGAGGGCGATGGATTTCTGGCCCTCCTTCACCGCCCGCGTGATGTCGCTGATCTGGGTCGTGGCGATGCGCTTCAGCTCCGCGGCGAGCTGGTCCTTCGTCAGCATGCGGGGTCCCGTGCCTGATCTCGTGTCCCGTGTCGTGCTGCGGACCATGGCCCGCCGCCCGTTACCAGTGGGTTTCGAAGGGCGCGGGGATCGGGTTCTCGCGCTCCCGTCTTCACGCCTCGGCCCAGGGGCGAGAGACCCGCTGCCGGATCGTCCCGCCGCCAGCCGAGCCCGGCCTCGCCTCAGCCGAACAGGAAGAGCAGCCCGGGCATCGTCGCCGCGCCTGCCGCGAGGCCGAGCGTCCAGCGCTCCAAGCGATAGCTGGCGAAGCCGCGCAGCCGCCGCGCCGTCAGGTCGGCGCGGAGATGGCGGCCGTTCACGCAGGAGCAGAGGAGCCGGTGGACCTGCCCCTCGCGCAGGCCGAAGAAGCGACGCGCCTCGCCATAGGTGTCGCCCGAGAGCCCGCTCGCGCGCAGCAGCGGGTCGGCGTAGGCGAGGGCGAGGGGCGAGTTGTCGGAGCGCAGGGTTCCCCGGCGCGGCCAGGGCACCAGCTCGACCTCGGGCAGCGTCGCGAAGAGGCGGCGCGGCTCCTGCTCCAGAAGCTCGGCCCAGCGCTCCAGGCGCGCCCGGCGCGTGGACAGGATCAGGGGCTCGGCGGTGACCTCCGCGACCCCTTGCAACTGATCGACGGCCCTGTGTTCCATGGCAAGCCTCCCGTTGAGCCGGACCCGGGAGCGGGCCCCGACGCCCGAAAACGGGAAGCCTCCGCCCGGCGGAGGAGCGCTGCCTTCACTTTGTTTAAGAGCAAATGCTGGCCGGTCACAGCGGGCGCGATCTGTCGCTGCGGGCCCCTCAGGCGGGATCCTCCGCCAGATCCTCGGGATCGAGATCGACCATCGCGTCGGGCGCGCCGACCCGGTCGAACTTCCGGCTCGCCGCCGCCTCGACCGCCTCCCGGCAACGGCCGTACAGGGCGAGGGGGTCGCTCGCGTCGTCGCCGAACCGCTCGCGCAAGGCCGCGACCGGCACGCGGCCCGCAACAATGCGCTGCCCGTCGGTCATCGAGAAGCGGACGTGCTCCGAGGTCGCCCGATCGATGTGCGGATCATCGAAGCGGTTGTGGGAGAGGGGCATGGGCGGTCTCCTGGAGTGGCGAACAAACCTCACACGTTCAACAGGCGGCCCTCTCTTTTGGTCAAGAGGTCGCGCGGAAGATTACCAGACAGGACATCCTGCAGGAATACAGCCTGCTTCCCTGCTGTCGAACACCGAAAGATCTCGACTCTTATCTGCACACCCTAGTGCACTGGCCCAGACGGATGGTTAGGGGATCTGCTGACGGCGGCGAGGATGTCGGCGGCGGGCTTGGTCCGGACGAAGGATCTGGTGGGGCGGCGTGCCAGGCGGACGCGTCTTGTCGCGCAGCAGGCCCTCGACTCCCGCCTCGCCGTAGCGCCGCTGCCAGCGCCATACGGCCGCGCGGCTGACGCCCGCTCGCCGGGCGACGTCCTGGACACTCCGGCGCTCGGCTGAGAGCAGGACGACACGAGCGCGCTGGATGTGCTTGAGGGGGCGAGAGCGGTCGCCGGCGATCGCAGCCGGCCGCGCCGCGCCGGTCGCATCGAGGAGCACGCACACCGGCTGAGCCATACCCCAGACTCGCATGCCTCACCGCGCGCGCGAATCCTCCGTCCGCGTCAGTGCACTGGCTTTGATACGCCTTCAACCGCCTAGCAACCCAGTTCTGGGAACGTCGATAAATCCGTCTCGCCTCGCCTTAATTCTACGCGGCAGCAGCTAAAGCCAGATCTACGTCTTTCAAATCTACGATGATATCGGCAAACTTTATTACGGAGTCGTCAGTTGATCCTTCCGGCACGCTCATCATTCTGCCGAAAACACTTATGAATTTTCGCCCCTGCAGATGATAGATGACCCGGTAACCTGGATCAAAAAATCCTTCCGGAACAATTTCGATAACAACCGAGTCATCCGGTGCCCAGATCACATTCGTGAGTCCCCCGCCATGGGCACCGATTATTATTCTTGCCTTACTGAATATTTCAATTTGCTCTTCAATAGAGTGATCTCCCGGGCAGATTACAACAAAACCCTTACCTTCTAGATGAGATACGAGCTGATCCTCATTGATAAGCTTACGATGTTGAGCGTCACGCCGCGTCACATAAATGCGCTCACAATCAGATCGAATAGGAACATCTACTAAGGAAATTCCCCTATCACGCAAATCTTGCAAGTACTCCGGAGACCATCCCTTGGCATGTTCTCCTGTTGTTTGAGACGGCCGGAGTCCAACATCTTCTCTGAACTCAAAACCGCAAAAAACCGCATCCGACAATTTACAGACTTCAGGCTTTAAATCAATTAAGTCTTCCAATTCGATGCCGTACGAACGGAGAAATTTATGCTGCATACTGCTTCGACTCAAATCTCCAACATAAAAACGTCTGTCGTTATATGGCGATTTATTTTTTAATAGCCAAATCCTTGGAAGACAGTCTATAAGCCAATGAAATATGTGGCCCGAGTGAGGCCCCCAAGCAACACAAATAGGCTCATCTATAATAGTGTAATCTATGTCCTTGGCCATCATGCAGCGCCAATTAGTTCTCAAATCACAGCGGAGATACTGACTCCAAAAAATATAAGAAAGCCATAAATATTCTTTAGCGACCGTAAGATCGCCATCATATTCATAGTAGTTAAATCCGTATTGCGGTATAAAATAGCCGTCAGAACTTCTTAAAAATGCGGCCGAAAAATGCATGTTGATGGGTCTGAGATAGGCGGGCAGGCATTCAGTCGATTTTCGGCCAAAATGCTCTATACTTTCCGCTTTTAATGAAGGTTGAGTGATTATTGTTCGATCACCACGGAAAAAATCTTTAGACTGAACGAGCGACCTGACATCGGCCAATTCGGTGAAATTAGAATAATCGACGTAATCTGGCGGATTTGAGCGATCAAAGCAGTCCATTTTCTCACCTGATATTAGTCAAAGATCAGTATATTGCTTCAATCTATTACTTATACAACACCGAATTCATCATAATTTCGAGTGTTAATTTTTGTATGCGTGCGCAACTGCAGTAATCAACTCCTCAGGAGCGTACTCCGCGATCGGATAAGCATTCGTATTTCTATTTGCCGCAAACGAGGCACGATCGCAGATATCTCGAATCAACGACCTGCTGACGTTCAAACCAGCGTAAACACCCACTCCAATGTGAGCATCGACTTCTACATGCACACAAGATTGATGAAGTGATCGCAACTTCTCAACAGTGTAATCCTCTTCTACGTGACGCTCCCAAGGATTTCCATACGCTTCCCCTTGTTCGCAATGAAACAAGGGAACCGACGCCAGCAACACAGCACGAGCGTTCAACATCCGATCAATCAAGATCTCCGCTTCTGAATGCGACATATGCTCAAGAACATCTCCACAAAATATCAAATCCGGAGATCGAAATTGTCTGCCGTCCACAAATCTCACATCAGAGCAAATAACTTGATCATAAATGTCTTCGAGCTGATATTCCTTGATATAAGGGCCCCAGACCTCAATTGCTGTCATATATATGTTGATGCCCGCCGCTCTCAATAATTTAGCGAATGTGCCCATTCCCGGCCCATATCGAGCGCTGAGCTGAGCATTTGTTTATTTGCGAATTGATGCGCCACATCGGCAACAAACCGGCGTCCAAAATTAGAGCTTCCGGGCATTATATTCACCTCAACAACTGTGAACGTTTATTATCGCGACTTCCAAGCTACACGTGGAGGGCACCTGCGCGCGTGGTAGCTAGCAGGTCATGTCAGGTCAACGCAAGAAGCGCCGCACCGGATACACCGCGAGATTGAAATGGGATTCTAGGCGCGCTCGACGGCATGGCTGGGCCACTGCCGACATCAGGATTTTCGGGCGCTCGGTTAGTCCTACGACGTATGCGTTCCGTCCGGTCAGAAGGACGATGCAGATTGACCCGAGATAGGCCTTGTCTGGACTATAGGGCGACATTTGTCGGCCTGAGACGAAGACATCTCAGGACTTCCAGTGCAATTTCTCAGTTTTGCGATAGAAACGTCTGCCTGATCCTGAATACGGATCAGGTTGGTGCGGCCAAGAGGACTCGAACCTCCACCCCTCGCGGGACTAGCACCTCAAGCTAGACGCAAGCATTGAGAGCAAACGATAATTCTGCAAAAAGGCCGATCACTGAACCATGCTAAATCAATGACTTAGAGGCAATTTGCCAAAGGCTTTTTCGGTTGCGGCGTGCGCCGATCGAACTGTGACTGCCCCGCCATAGCGACGCTGCGCCAGGTAGCAGCAGAGGATTCGGCTGCAAAACTGCGTCGTCACCTCAGCAAGAGGATGCCGATCCCGACGAGAGCGAACCCGACGTAGGCTAGGTTCTCCCGCCCTGGTTCGCGAATAAGTGCGAAGGCACCAATCCCCACGCCGACCGTCATCAAGAGCGCGCTCATCAACCACCTCCCCAGGTGGTCATAGCCTTGGCTATACAACCCTACCGTGTCACCCCGCTCAATTGGCGTAAGCCGAATGTGTTCTCGCGGACATAGCGGCTCAGCCCCCCCCCTCCTCGTATGCCCGGCGCCTCACGCTCAGCCGCCAGGATCCATGACCGCTTCGCCAGCCCTTCAGCTCGTCCCGTCCCAGGTCCAGACGTGGCGCGACGCCTTCTCGCGCCTCAAGCCCTCGTCGCCACCGTGCCCCGGCCTGTCGCAGACAGCCTGGCTGCCGATGTACGACAATGCCCTTGACTTCCTCGACCGGTTCGGCGCCGAGGCGCTGGATCTCGGGTGGAGCGTCACGGACCTCTTCGGCGTGCACCCGACCGCTGGCACAATTCGAGCGGACCACTGCGGCTCCCTGATGCTGAGCGGCCAGAAGGTGATCGGGCTCTCGGCCGACGAGATGAAGAAGGGACTCGTCACCTACTACCGGAACACGCCGGGCCGACCGGTTGGGATCCCGGTCTGGGAATTTAGGTGGTGAGCCCTATCCTCGGGCCATGACCGCGAAGACCCAACCCCGCCCCGTCGACAGCTACACCGCGCGGGAGCTGCGCGAGATCGCCGAGCGCGCGGAGTGGCGGCGCAGCGAGGGCTTCATCGTGCCGCCAGCGTCGGTGCCGCTGTACGTCGAGTCATTGAAGGCTCTAGCACGGGAGCAGGCGCGCCGTGCCTGAGGACAGGACAGTCGGCGACCTCTTCAAGGCGAAGGCCGTCACCGACGATGACGTGCGCGCCGCGGTCGAAACCTACATGGCGGACCCAGCCACGACGCTGTTCGTCATGGGCGAGGGCTACGGGCTGGATCTCGCCGAGGCCGTGCAGGCGCACGAGTGGGCGAAGGTCATGACCGCCAACCCCAACGCCACCGAGCACCTGAAGCGGGCCGCGGTGCGCACGGCAATCCTGCTAGCGCGGCCTGAGAAGCGTTGAGCGGCGGGCTCGCTCACGCGACTGCCGTCGGTAGTTCGGACAGCTGCGTCGTGTAGCGCGGCGTCCGCATCTCGAACTTCGTGCTCCAGTCGCGCTTCTTCTCCACGCCCGCGCGCGCCGGCACGACCGTACCGCGGCCGAAGCGCGCGTTGCAGGCATCCATGGCTGCCATCAGCGGCTCAGAGCGCTCGCGATCGAGCCGGCCGATCAAAGCGCGTGGGCTTGCCTCAAGCAGCATCAGGTCCGTCGTGACCACGCCGGCCTTGCTGTAGCGCCACGCGCGCTCGCTCGGCTCACGCCACGTCTTGGCGACACCCAGCCGTGCGGCCTTGATCAAGGCCAACGTGTCGTTCGTCGCTTCCGGCAGCGTCACGGTGGTCGAGACCGACCGCATCGGTTCGCCACAGTCATGCTCGCTGGTGTGGTAGAAGACCGTCACGTGCGAGGTGCCGAGGCCACCGCGCCGGAGCTTCTCTCCGAGCCGTGTGGCATGGGCGGAGACCGCCTGCTCCATCGTCTCGCGGTCGCTGATCCGGGACGAGAAGGAGCGAGTCACGGCGCAGCCTTTCCGCTGTGCTGGCATCAGCTCGAGCGGCAGGCAGGAAAGGCCGCGCAGCTCGTGGATGATGCGCTCGCCTACCACGGTCATGGCCTTGCGCACGGGCCGCGGGTCGAGATCTCGCAGGTCCGCAACGCTGTCGACGCCCATCGCCTCGAGCTTGGTGAGCGAGGCCCGCCCGACACCCCAGACCTCGCCGACGTGCACCCGGCAGAGCCACGCCGCTCGCTCGTCCTCGTCGGTGAGATCGCAGACGCCGCCGAGGTCAGGAATGTTCTTGGCGATGTGGTTGGCGAGCTTGGCAAGCGTCTTCGTCGGACCGATGCCGACGCAGGTGGGAATGCCGGTCCAGGCCTTCACCGTGGCGCGGAGATCCCGGGCGAGCTCGGGCCGGTCGCGCTCGCGCACGTCCGAGAGGTCGAGGAAGCTCTCGTCGATCGAGTAGATCTCCACGGCCTTCGCGAAGTCGCGGTAGACCGCGTTGGTGCGCGCCGACATGTCGCCGTAGAGCGTGTAGTTCGAGGAGAACACCCGCACGCCCTGGGCCCGGCACATGTCGCGGATCTTGAAGTACGGCTCGCCCATGCGGATGCCGAGGGCCTTGGCCTCGGCGGTGCGGGCGATGGCGCAGCCGTCGTTGTTCGAGAGCACGATGACGGGTACGCCCGCGAGCTTCGGGTCGAACACCCGCTCGCAGGAGCAGTAGAAGCTGTTGCCGTCGATCAGGGCGATGGAGCGCGTCATCGCACGAGGCCTGCGCGCGCGATGTGCCAGCGGATCGAGAAGCGCACGACGCCCCAGATCTCGGCCTCCGCGAGCTCCTGGACAGCGAACGCCGGCAAATCCGGGTTGTCGAAGGAGAGCCGCGGCACATTCCCGTCGATGACCAAGCGCTTGATCGACATCTCGCCGTCGACGGCCGCCACGACGACGCTGCCGTGGCCGGCCTTGAGGCTGCGATCCACGACGGCGAGGTCGCGATCGAAGATGCCCGCACCTCTCATGGAGTCGCCCGAGATGTTCCAAGCGAAGGTGGCCGGCGGGTTCGGCGCGAGCCAGCGCGGCAGCTCGAGCGCTCCCTCCAGGAAGTCGTCAGCGGGGGATGGGAAGCCGGCGCAAAGGCACTGACCGAGGATTGGGACCTGTATGAGGCCCTGGCCGCCAGCGCTGCCACCGCTCACGCGATAGACGCCCATCCGTCTCCCCGTATAGGAACATACGAGGAACAAACAGGATGGGAGGCTCCGGTTCAATCCGAAGTCCGTCTGCCGTTGTTCGAGCCTGTGCACGCCTGTGGACGGCGGTCAGAAAGATGAGGCAGCGAAGGCTGTTGGGCCTGCTGCAGAGTGCGGATCGGATCGACGATGGCGATGAGAACGACCTACGTGGTGCAGACCTTCGTGCTGAAGCGAAAGCGGCTCGTGCCGGGCGATCGCCAAGTGGCCGGAACTGAGAGTGGCGCTATGAAGAAGGCAGAAGCGATGGCAGGCCGCATGCCGGGTACCGCAGCGCTCAAGATCGTGGCCGACGACGAGACCGGCGAGCTGGAGAGTGCGACGATCCTGGCGCAGTTCGGTGAGGTGCCGGACGATTTCGCGGAGAGCCTGCAGGGTGGCTGAGACGATGCAGCGTCCGCTACCGGTGCAGACGAGGAAGGTGCTCGAGGTGCTGACCGACCAGTTCGCCACGCCGACCGCCATCGCTCGAGACGCGTGCCTTCCGGGGCGGGAGCGCACCTCCGCGGCCGAGCGGATCTGCGAGGCGCTGGAGCGGCGCGGGCTGGCCGAGCGAGGCGGGTCGAAGCAGCAGCCGAAGTGGCGGCGGCTACCGAATAGCGACATCGACACCGCACGAGTTTGAACATGGGACCGTGAGGCGGTGGCGGCGGGCGGCCTCGCCGGGGCCGCTTCATCATGCCCTATGCACGCATTCAACCTGCCGTTGCATCCGGGTCACTTTGATACCTCTCGGCTCCGGCTCCTCCGCGGCAGATTGCTCGCATAGGTTGACACCGTACCAAGAAATCGTGCTCTCCCTCGGCGCAAAGGGAATCGCATGTTCAGCGTAGCAGACTATCCATCAATCCAAGCCGCCATAGATGCCGCCGAAGCCTCCTCAATCGGAGGGGCAGTATACATACCTGCCGGCGTCTACAACATTGAAGAAACTCTGAGAGTTTCAAAATCAGGGATCGGTATCTTTGGCGATGGACCAGAATCAACGGTCCTTCTTTCACATGACCCGATGCGCGATGCCATCCATGTTGCGTCACAGGACGGCCGCCACCTCCATGGCTTCTCGTTGCGCGACGTCTGTTTCAAGAGCGCCAATCACCCGCGCACCGGGGGCGCCTACGTTCATCTCGACACCGTGCAGACGGTGGCGATGGAGCGGATCGTGATGAACGAGCCCTTCATCGGCTTCCATCTGTCCAACACGACGATCCTGGATCTCTCCAAGTTCGACATCCGCTCACCGCAGGTCGACGGCGTCGGCATCCTTATCGACGGGGATGCCGACAGCAACGATCATTGGATCCATCACGGCATCATCCGCGGCAATCCAAGCCTCAAAAGCCGGGCTGGAGTCGAGATCCGCAACAGTGGTTTCTCCACCATCGATTCGATCGACGCCTACCAGTGCGGCACTGGATTGCTACTGCGTTCCGACTCGTTCGAGGCGCCGCGGATGCCCGGTCGCGCGCAGGTTGAGCACATCTGGACTCGATCGTGTTCGTGGGACACCTGCCTTGAAGATGGTCTCCGTATCGAGGCCGTAGGCGAGGGTCGGGTGCGGCGGGTTCGGAGCCTTGGCGACTGGTATGCTTCGAACTTCGGCTGCGGCGTTCGTATTAAAGGCTCAGACTTCATCGGTCCTGATGGAGCAAGCATCCTTGGTGTCGACTTCATCGACGCCCATAGCTTCGTGAACCATGAGGACGGCTTCCACATCGACCACGCGGATTATTGGACCATCCAAACCTGTAAAGTAGCCGGTAACGGCCATCCGTCGCCGGGGCAGCATGATGGGGTCCGCGTCGTTTCGCGTGCTGATCACTTCAAGATTATCGACAACATTATTGGCGATACGGAACTCTTCCCACGCTTCTGCCAGGACTACGGCATCAGAGTCGAGGCCGGATCGACGGACCGGTATCGCATCACGGGCAACGATCTATCCTGCAATCGAACCGGTGGCCTGCTTGATGAAGGCACAGGCCGCAAGATCGTACGGGGCAACATCGACTGGAATGATGGAGCGACGTGGACTGAAGAGCCGGCACCGGTTGAACCGGCCGTCTCAGCGGCGCCTATGAGGCAGGCCAAAGGACGCTTCGGCTGGCCTAGGCGCGCCTAAACGCAGAGGCGCCCCCAGCCGAAGCCGGGGGCGCCTGAGGGCTGTTAACAGATGTCAACGGCAGCGCGTCACTCCGGCCGGCGCATGAAGGCCTTCAGCATTGCGTCGCGCGTCTCCTTCATCTCGCTCCGCACCGAGGATACCATGTCGTCGATCCGGTGCTCCAGACGGCTGATGACGTCGCCCGTCACGTACTTCTGAGCCACCTCGACCTTGAAGGCGTTGAGGGTGTCCTCAAGCCGCCGGATCTCGATCTTGGCCGCGGACATGTCGATGGTCAGCGGTGAGACTGCTTCCCGCGTGCCCGTCTTCAGCTTGGCCAACGCCCAGTCGGCCGCCTTTGCGAGCCCCCACAGCGCCGCGATGCAGGCGACGAGGGCCGGCCACGTGATCGGGCCGGGCGCGAGGAACGAGGTGTCCATGTCGTGAGGCCCCCACAGGCCAGGATGGGCGCGCCGGTGTTCCGGTCGCGCGGAGTGGCCCACCTCTTCGAGGCGGGAGAGGTGCTACTTGGAGAAGACCTTGCGGACGGTCGCGGCCACGCCCGAGACGCCGATCACCGCCATGACGATCGACCACTCCATCTTGTCGTAGGGCGATGGCAGCTTCGCCACGGCCCAGTTGAAGTGGCAGGTCGAGTCGAGGACGATCGCGCCGAAGTGGATCATGCAAAGCCCGAACGCGGTCGGGATCATCCAGGCCGTGGCCCAGGATTCCCGCTGCGCGGCGCGCTCGCCCGCGATCACCCGCCGCTCCTCGACGTAGGCCGAGATCGCAGCGTTGTTCACCGCGACGTCGGCGCCGATGTCGGCTTGGTGCTTGGCGAGCTCGGTGTCGGACCGCTTCTTCAGCACCTCGACGACGCCGTTCGCGATGCCCGGCAGGCCGAGCAGCAGCTTGGCGACGAATGCCCACATCAGCGGGCGCCCGCGTCGGGCCCGCGCGCCGCGTCGCGCAGGCTCTTGAGCATCGGCACCAGGACGAGGCGGGCTAGCATCAGGCAGCCGCCGATTCGGGTGCCGTAGCCCTCGTACCCAGCTGGCAGCACGGTATTCCAGTCGAAGCCGACCAGGGCGCTGAGGACGTCCGGCAGCGAGAACAGGACGGCGAGCAGGTAGACGCGGAAGCCGACGAGGCGCGCGTTGAGGCGCTGGATCAGGTTCATGTCAGGCCGCCTTGCGCGAGAGGAAGATGTGGATCCGCGACCAAAAGCCGGGCTCGGCCGGGGAGGGCGCAGAAGAAGGCCCACCCAAGGCGGGCTGGGAGGGAAGCTTAGGAGGAGAGCTCGGCGCCGGCTCGACGCTGCCCGTCATGGGCGTGAGCGGGTCGGGCGCCTTCGGCGGCGGGGCCGGATCGGGGACTCGGACCGAGACCAAGAGTGCCGCTCGGACCTGCACCTGGTAGCCAGCGATGAGCTTGTCGCAGTCGGTGCCGTTGATGATCCGCCGTGCGCCTACCGCGTCGGTCCGGCCCGGCCCGAAGTAGTCCGCGAGCTTCTTGCCGGTGAACCAGCCCTCGACCATACCGTAGAACATGATCGCGGCCGCCACATCGGGCCGCATCGCCAGCGCTGGCGTCTTCACGAGATCCTCGCTGGCCTTGAGGAAGCCGAGCGCGCGCAGGCGCTTCGTGGCCTTGGCGTAGTTCGCCTCCCAGGTCAGCTGCACGTACCCGCGGCCCCAGAAGCCGGTCGGGCCATACTTCCTGCCCTTGCCGCGACCGAACTCCTCGATCGGCTGCATCGTGCGGGCCGTTTCGTGGAAGGTGGTGGCGAGGCAGTAGGCGGTCTTCTCGACGCCGAGGTCGGCCGGGCAGGCATCGAGGATCGCCGACATGCCGTTGACCTGGCTCTGCGTCAGGTGACCGCTGAACGGCTGCCGGCGCACCGCGTCGAAGAACGCGGCGCGATCGAGATCGAACGCCATGGTAGGGGTCCCGCAGACAAGGAAAGGGCCGCACAGGGCGGCCAGGATGGGCGACACGTCGGGAGGCGAGGCCGGTCAGGCCTCGGCGTCGGCGAAAGGCATGGCGGGCGGCCTCCGGACACGAAAAAGCCGCCCGAAGGCGGCTTGGGTGGTCAGCGTTCTGAGGGCTTCTCAGCCAGCGGCCATCCGCTGGTGCGCGGCATCGCTGAAGCGGTGCAGCTCACCTCCCGCATCTCGCACGAGCCAATCCCCTTCGAGCAGCACGACGCGCCCGCCCGAGGTCATCAGGAACCAAGCGGAAGCCGCGCCGATCTGATGCACCGCTCCGACTTCGGAATGCGGCAGCTCATGGGCTGCGGCGAGCCACGCCGGCCAGGACGGATCGTCCGGAGTGCGCGCATCACCGGCCATCTGCACTGCGTCGCCTTCGATGGTCAGCTTCATGTCCGTCCTCACGCATTAGGCAGGCCGATGCAGCCCTGCACCGAGTAGGCGCCCGTCGGAGCGCCGGAGAGCCCGGTGCTATTGCCGGCCGTGTTGCCGAAAGCCTCGATGTCTCGCAGCGTGAGCTGCTTCGTACCGGCCTTGGCTGCCGTCACAAGGGCAGGATCCGCATAGAAGCCGTAGGCCGTGTTGTAGATCGCGCTGATGTCGTTGGCCTTGAAGCTGACGACGGTGCCGTTCACGGCGACGCCGTTGCCGCTGTTGAACGAGGCTTCGCCGCCGCCGACACGGCAGATGCCGCCGCTGAACACGGCAGCCGTACCAGTGCAGAACTTGGCGGCCAGACGCCCGATGTCGATGATCGCACCCGCGACCTGCCCGTCCGCGACGGTGAGGCCGCAACCGACCGCGCCCGCGATCGGCGCATTGAGAGCGTTTTTGCCGCTCGACGAGATCCAGAGCGTGTCGGCCAGGAAATCGATGATGCTCGCCGAATTGATCAGCACCGCATAGTCGATGCAGGTGTCCCAGTTGAACTGCGAGCCCGAGAACACCTGCGGGTTCGGCTTGCCGGGCGCCATAGCCGTGCTGGTGACGAGGCCGTTGCGCGCCAGCGCTGCGCCACCCGACAGGAACTTTACGCCGCCGGCCCCGCCCGCGACGTGGACGGCGTGACGAGCGGACTGAATGATCTCAGCCCCGCCGTCCCACGTGAACTCGGCCCCGAAATTCGGACCTGCGATCGTCAGCCCGTCGTTGTTGAAGCCGGCCATGTCGCAGCCGGTCATGCGGGCATGGTAGAAATCGATCCAGGTCACACCGTTGAAGAGGAATTTGCCGGTCGCCGCGCCGCTGTAGAGGTCCTTCAGGTCGCCTGGGCGCACGTTGCGCATCGTGGCGTTGCGGGTCCGCTGCATCAGCACGGCCGAGCCGCCGGTGCGATTGACCAGCGACGCGAACTTGAAGTTCTCGAACACGCCGTTCCAGTGATCGTTGGTGCCGTCGCCTACGACCAGGATGTGATTGGCGGCGTCGCCGCCGTAGCCGCCGATGAGGGCCGAGTTATCGCCGAGCCCGACCAGCCCTTGGGTGTTGGACGGCATGACAAACTGCGTGCCCTTGTAGGGCCGCTCGAGGAGCAGCACCTTCCGACCCGTCGCGGCCGCCGCGTTGAAACCGGCTGTTGCATCCCCATCGGGAGCAGCCACGCCGAACTCCTCGGGCAGGACGTACATGCCCTGCAGCTTCTCGGCGATCAGCTTGTTGACCGCACCCGTGCCCGCTTGCGCGTAGACCTTCGCGCCCTTGATCGCGTCGCCGACCGGATTGCCCTCGGTGGCCTTCTCGGCATCGGTGGTGTTGCTGACCTTGTTCAGCCCCAGCACCTGCTTGGCGACGTTGGGCGTCACGTCCTGCGGCTGCCCCGCGCCATTGGCCGGGTTCGCCTTCAGCGTGAGCGCCGGCATCGCTGCCAGCGCGTCGTTGTCGAACGACCCGTCCTCGAGGTCGACGCGCAGGGCGGTGCCGCCCACGCGGTTGACTGTGATGCGGCGCCCGCCGCGCACGTCGATTGGGAAGTTGGGCGACTGCGGGGGGGCGGACATGCGGGCTCCGGGCACGAAAAAGCCCGCCGGTTGAGGGCGGGCCGGTGCAGGCAGGGCGGGCACGGCGGCTCAGACGAGCCGAACGGGCTCGTCGAAGATCTCGGCCGTCTCCGGACCGATCGTGACGGCGATCCGCACGTCGTAGAGGCCGGGCGGGATGCAGCGCGCCCAGCCGTCCGGGAACACGGCCTCGACGATGCCGAGCGTGGCCAGCGCCAGGATGCCGTTTGGATAGGACGCGGTCAGGACCGGCGCCGGCTCGCAAGCCTGCCCCGCGCAGAGCCCGAGGTCCCACCAGCGCGGCCGCCGCGGCGTCACGGTCAGCATGGCCGCCGAGACCGTCGAGAAGTCGATCAGCCCGGCATCGGTGACATCGACCCGGCCGTCGGCGCGGCGCCCGCGGAGGATCTGTCGGAAGCGCCACTGCCCGCGGCGCGGGACCGAGCGCAGCGTGTTCAGGAAGGCCGGCATGCTCAGATCTTCATGTAGAAGGTGCCGAGCCTTCCCGGCTGCAGGGTCGAGATCGGCACCCCGCCGCCGGGGTTGCTGATCGGCACGTTGTAGGGGGTGGGCGGCGTCGACTGGGTGTTGACCGCGACTCCAGGCGCCACGGCCGTCACCGCGGTGCCGCCGCCGGACCCGATCGGCACGGTGTTCGGGTAGTAGGTGTCGGTGACGTTCGGGTAGTTCACCGTGACTTGGCCGTCCGGCAAGTCCGCCGGCAGGTTCCCCAGTGCGAGGTCCTGGATGTCATCGGCGCCGGTCTGACCCGGCAGCTGCGCGTCGCCGAAGATCGAGAAGCGCGCCGCCACCGTGCCGGTCGAGCCCGGGTTCGCCGCCGCCGACATCGTGATCGTGTTGCCATTGCGGTCCGACACGTAGGTGCCGGCCGGGACCCCCGCCGCGGTGATCATCATGTAGCGGGTGATGCGGGAGCCGTCCGCCACCGTCGCCGTGACCTGCCCGGCCGTGAGCGTCAGGTTCGTCGAGGTCTGGATCTTGTTCGCGGCCGAGGACCCCATGTCGTCGAGGCCGACCGCGACGAGGCCCTGCATGGTCGGCACGGCGATCGGCTTGCCGGCCGTGAAATCGTCCGCCGCGTTCTGGCCGCGCCCGCCCGTGACCGGCGCGATTCCATCGCCGAAGGTGTTCCAGAGGTAGAGGTAGAGCGCCCGGGCGCTGACGCTGGCGAGCTCCGTCGCGCCCGAGCCCGCCCCGCCGACAGTGCGGCCGTTCATCCGCACCCAGCCGGGCTTGATCGAGGCGTCCATCCGCCAGACCACGTCGCCGGTCGTGTTGATCGCCGTCGGATCGATCGTATCCGGATCGGTGCCGCCATCGGTGGCCACGGCCTCACCCAGCCCATCATCGTTCCAGAGCGGCTCGTCGTAGGCGCCGCAGACCTCCTCCCGGTAGAGTCCGGCCGGCAGATAGACGCGCGGGAAGCGGCCGAAGCCGTCTGCCACGACGGGCCAGGGCAGGGCGTCGGTCAGCTCGGGGTCGGCGTAGACCGTGAGCGGGTCCGTCGTGCCGGCCGCGTAGAAGTAGGCGCGCGGCACGAGGTGCGGGCGCCCGTCGGCGTCGAGCACCTGCTGGCGCGACAGCGGCCAGGAGATCGTCATGGAGGGCTCCGGAAACGACGAAGCCCCGCTCGGGGGCGGGGCTCGGGTCAGGCGGCGAACGGCTCGCGCACGTCTCGGGACGGTGGCGGTTTGCGGTGGTTCGCCCGTCGGGTCAAGTCCGATCGACGAAGACCGGTAGTTCACACTTTGGACTTGATCGTAGGGAATCCAACGGCCCTGACTTCGCAGTCCTCGCGAGGAACGTATGAGCGCCGGCCAAGCCATCCAGAGTGGAAAAAGAAGCCCAACGGAAGCTTACCTGCGGGTGTTGCATGCACTTATGCTGCGCGACATGCGAACGAGATTCGGGGGCTCTCATCTGGGCTACGCCGTCGTAGTGCTGTGGCCCGTCGTTCACGTCTTTATACTTGTCAGCGTATATGTGTTCCGGAAGGTGCCCGCGCCTATCGGGGACAGCAGGGCCTTGTTTTTCGCATCAGGCTGCGTGACCGTTCTGATATTCCAGTACATCTCAAGAGAAGTGATGAAAGCGGTCATGATGAACAGGCCGCTAACCTACTATCCTCAGGTAAAGCTTATTGATGTCGTGTTTGCCAGAATAATCGTTGAAATAGTCACGGGATTCCTTGGATTACTAACGGTAATGGCTATTCTCGCTGCGTTTGGAGTAAATCCATTTCCTGCGGATCCGATTACAGCGATTTCTGGCTACTGCGCAGCGATTTTATTGGGAATTGGGATTGGTACAGTCAATATTGGTATTATTTCATTTTTCCCAGCATGGCTCATGGGCTACCAGCTTTTCAGTATTGTTATGTACATAGCTTCAGGCACTATGTTCCTGCCAAGCTATCTGCCAAAAGAGCTATATGAGATAATGAAGTATAACCCAGCCGTTCAGATCGTGGAGTGGGTCAGGCTGGGCTACTATCCGAACTTGGGCGTTAAAGTAGATTATATGTACGTCATTCTTTTTTCTTTGACTTCACTCACACTTGGCCTTTTGCTGGAGCGGTATGTTGTTCGTCAACGAACTTAGGGTTGCGCTTCTGAAATGATATGCACGACAGTCGAAGCGGGCTGCGTTCGCCGTGCTTACGATTGTCGTCACCACGCGCGGTGCATGGACGTGGGATAGCCCAGAGATGGCATGCGAGCCGCGGTTCGCGTACCGTCCCGCCATGTCCCGCTGGCTTCTCGCCCCACTCTGCACCGTCGTCTTCGCCGCACCGACCGTCGGTCTGCTCATGACTGTGTGGCCGATGACGCGTCTCAGCGGGCGCATCTTCGCCGCAGAGCTGGAGGTGTTCGCACTGGCCGCCCTGACGCTCGGGATCAGCGCGGTGCTGGCGAGGGCAGTAACCGATCCGGCAGTGGCGCGGACGGGGCGGGCCAGATGACCCGCGCTCTCTGGATAATCGCTCAGGCCGCCGCCATCCTTGCCCTCACGTGGCTGATGATGGGCAACGCAGACCCGCGGCCCGATCCGCGCCTTTCGGGCCCGCTGGCGTGGCTCGTGATGGCTTTCTTCGCCACCTGCATCGTGGCGTTCGCGACGGCTCTGCTCACCAACCTCTGGGACTGGTGCTTCCGCCTACTGCGACGGGTGCACGGTGAGTTGCAGGGGCTCCCCTTCCGCGCCGGACGCGCGGTTGCCCGACTGCGCCGCGCGCGCCGTGATGCGAGTCAGGCGGTCGAGCAGGGCGATCGTGGACGCGCCCGGCTTGGCGTTCGCGAGTTGAGCCAGCCGCCGCCCGCCCTCCGCTGAGGTCATCAGCTCGGCGAGCCGGTCCACATTCTTGCCGGCCTGCCACTCGTCGAGGCGAGCCATGATGCGGCTCGGCAGCTTCAAACCGCCTGTCGCCGCCGCACCGGCGCCCGACTTCACGAGGCCACCGTCCTTCAGCTCCTCGCGCAACGCGGTGTTGAAGGTCGTCTTCGAGCCGATCGCCTGACGCTCGCCCGTCGCCTCCATGATGTCGAGGAGACGGGAGAAGCCGGAGTTGATCGCCTCGCCGTTCGGCAGGGCACGGACCGCCGCCTCCAAGCTCTCGCGCTGGAGGCCGTTGCCGCGGATCGCGGTGGCGAACCGGGCACCGCCCGTCTGGTTCGGCTTGCCGCCGACCTTCTGCGTCGCCTCGGCGAACTCGGTGCCGAGGTAGGTGCGCACGAGCTGCTGAGCCGCAAGCGGGTTGCTGCGGGCGACGGCAGAAACCGCGGCGTCCACCTCGCGCGCCGATCCCTCGACGGGCTTCGACGGGAAGAGGGCCGCGATCGCCTCCTTCACCTTCGGGCTTTTCGCGATACGGCCGAGCGGCGAGCGCTCGATCGCCTCGCGGGCCTGATGGGCGTTGGCGAGACGGGTGAGCTTCGCCCGCGCCTCCGGGATCTGGCTGAGGAGGTCCTCGTTCTGGCGGATCGCCGCCTGGATCTTCGCCTCGGTGGCGCCGCCGTCCGACCCGCTCACCTCGTCGAGGATGCGGGTCACCTGGCGGCCCTCAAAAGCGCGGCGGGCCTCCGGCGTCGCGTTGGCCAAGAACTCGCGGGCAGCCGTAGCGCCCTGGACCTCGCCCGGCACCTGCTCGGCGGGCTTCGCCATGCGGCTCGTGCGCGGATCCTGCTGGACGACGCGGCCGAGAGGGGTGTTGCCGGCGAAGGGCTCCAGCGGACGCGAGTTGGCCGCGAAGTTCCGGTCGGCCGTTGCCACCTCAGGCACCGCCTTCAGCTCGCCGTCGAGCGACCGGCGCGCGATCTCCAGGTCGCGAACCTTGGTCTTGTCGCCGAGATCCCGGGCGGCGTCGATCTGCTGGTCGAGGCGCTCGCGCGCGTGCAGCAGCCCCTCGACGGTGAGGTCGGTCTCGCCGCCGGGTCCGAACAGGTCGCGGCGGGCCTCTTGGAGCGCGCGCCGGACGTCGCCCTTCGCGGTGCGCAGCTGCTCGTCGATCGCGTCGAGGGCGTTCTGCGGGTTCACCTGCCCGAACCGGACGTCCGGGATCTCCTCGGTGACCGTCGTGCTCTTCACAAGCGGTGCCGGCGGCTCTCGCATCGCGCCGACCGTCCGCTCGTAGGCGGCGAGCGCGTCCATCTCCTCGCCCCGCATCAGGGCGCCGAGCACCCGCTCGCGGATGTCGGGATGCACCGAGGCGGGATCGACGCCGGCCCGAGCGAGATCGCCGTCGAGGCGGCTCTCGGCCTGGGACAGCGCGGCACGGTACTCGTCGAGGACCTGCCCGGCCTGGGAGCGGGCGGAGGCGGCCTGCCGCTCGGCGCCGATCGGATAGGACGGCACGCCCCGCTGCTCGTTCTGGAGCTTGCGCAGCAGCTCGTTCGTGATGTCGCGCGCCGCGCCGCCGTCCGCATCGGGCTTCAGGTAGCCGTGCTCAATCAGGTGCTCGCGCCAGAAGTTGTCGATCGACTTGCCGCCTTCCCGGGAGACGTTGCCGAGCCCCGGGATGTTGAAGCGGTGGAGGTCGGTGGCGCGCGCGTCGCCGCCGAGATCGATGCCGCCGTTGCGGGCGATGAAGCGGGCGAGGCTCTCCGGGCCGGCCGAGGCGCCGGCCTCGACGGTCGGCGGCGGGTCGAGTGGGCGGGGCGCCGCGTCGGTGAACTGCGGGCGGCTGTACTGCGGCTGGGTGACGACCGGCTCGCCCGGGCGCTCCACCGTGACGGTGCGCTCGACGCCGACTTCCTCCGGCACGGCGCGGGCCGCGGCGTAGTCGGGATTCGCCTGCGCCTGCCGGGCAGCCTCGCGGGCGTCGGCGACGCCGCGCATCTCGCGCTGGATCACCTGGCCGGCCTGGTCCGGCGTGACGCGCGGGCCGGCCGCCTGGGTCGCGCGGATCACGGCCTGCCCCTCCGGCGTGCCGGCGACGCCGGCCCGCGCCGCGGCCTGCACGGATTCGCCGACCTGCGAGGGCGTGGCGCCGGCGGGCGCGATCGTGTCGAGACCGGCCCGACCGGCGTCCTCGATCTGCCGCGCCTGCTTCGTGAAGAACTCGGCGAGGCCGCCCTCGCCCTCGACTACGCGGAGCACGTCGCCCATGCGGCGCGGCCCGACCACCTTCTGGAGAGCCTGCGGCCAGGAGAGATCGACACCGCGCGCCTGCGCGTCCGTCATCAGCCGCTGGACCTGCCCGAACTCGTCCGGGGCCAGCTTGCCCGCGGATCGGTCGAAGATCCGCTCGGCCGCGCCCGGGCGGCCCGCCACCGCAATGCCGACGCCGGTCGCGAGGCCCGCAGCACCGCGTGCCCACGGCTCAAGCTCGGTGCCTTTCGTGGCCTGCCCAGCGGTTTCGCTGGCGACGGCCGGCGCGGAGACGTGCTTGGCAAACTGCTTCGCCACGGCCTTCGCGCCCTCCTGGGCGACCTTGCCGACGCCCGCGCCCGGCAGGAACTCCGCGATCGTCCCAGCGTACTCGCCGGCCACGGTCTGCGGCTTGTAGAGCGGCTGGGTCGCCGCCTCGAGGCCGTGGATCGCGGTCTCGCCCGGCTTCGGCAAGTCGGACGGCGAGGGGATGCTGCTGGTCGAGCGGGTGTCGACGCCGAGGTCCGAGTTCGGCGTGCCGCCGAAGGCTCGGATCACGCCACGCGCCGCCGCGCCGGCTCCGGCATCGGCGAGCCCGTAGAGCGTCTGGGGCAAGTCGACCGCGCCGGCCGCCCCCTTGATCAGCCCCGCGCCCGCCGCTTGAACGACGTCGCCCACGGTCGAGGCGGCACGGCTGAGTATTGACGGCTCGGCGGCCTTAGCCTCCGGCACGTCGTCGAACAGCCCGCCCTTCTTCGCGGGTGCAGCGCCCGAGGCCGCCTGCGGCGCGTCGGGCACGTCGTCGAACAGCCCCATCAGTCGTCGAGCCTCTTCGGGTCGATCCCATAGGCGCGCAGCCGCTCGGCGACCACCGCCTTGTCCTTGCCCGCCTTCACGGCGGCCTTGGCCTCGGAGATGGCGCGGCCGGCGCTGTAGCCGTCCGGCAGCGGCGTGCGGTCCGCGTCTTTCGCGACAGTCGGCGCGCCCGGCTGGCTACCCTTCTGCGCGCCCTGGTACTCCCGGAATCGGGTGTAGGGGCTCGGCAGGGCGCGGATCGCCTGATCGGCCTCAGCTTGGCTCATCTCGCTCCGCAGCGCCTTGCCCGCGATCTCGCCGGCGGCCGCCTGGTAGTCCGCCAGCCCGCGGAAAGTGTCGGCGATGATCGCGTTGCCGCCCTGGCTCTTCAGGAGCGACGGCAGAGAGTTCTTGAAGGCCGCGCCCTCGCGGTCCGACGTGGCGCCGGAGCCCGGCACGCGCATCTGCGGGGTGAGCTTGTCGACGAGCGCCGAGAAGGCCTCCATTTCGCCCATCTTGCCGCCGGTCAGGCTGTTGGCGATGGAGGTGAGGCTGACATCGTTCGCGTACTGCGCGAGGCCGAGCCGGGCCTCGGCGAGGCGACCCGTGTTGATCTGGGCGGCGAAGTTCGAGAGCGTCTCGATGTCGGCGCGCAGTGGCACGGCCCGGTCGGCCGCCTCCACCATCTCGCCGTAGCGCTTGGCCGCGAGCTCGTTCGCCTTCTCGGAGAACTTGCCGGCGCCCTTCGTGTCGACGTTGACCGTAGTTTTGCCGCTGCCGATGCCGAACGGCTTGCCGTCGGCGCCCATCCCGGCCGGCTGATCCGCGGTCAGACCGTAGGCGGTCCGCTCCTCAGGCGTCATCGGCCGCGGCTGCTGACCGGCGATGATGACCCGCGACTTGTCCGGGTCGGTTGGGTGCAGCGCCACCATGCCGACGCCCGGCATGCTCTGATAGGTGAACTTGTCGTCCTTCTCGGCCTTGTAGATCGGCTGCCCGTTCGTCACGTCGACCACGGTGTCGCCCACCGTCGCGGTCTGCCGCTTGCCCTGGCCCATGGGGATGATCTGCGCCGTCGACTGGTTGAAGAGCACGGGCTGGTCGCCCATCGTGGTCAGCGACCACGCGCTCTCCTTCCCCTTCAGCAGGTTGCCGTAGATCTGGGTCGCGAAGGCGCGCGTCTCCGGGTTGCGCCACGCCGCGGTGAGGGCGGTCTGCATCTGCGGCGTGATCCGGGCCGCGGGCGAGCCGAACCCGGCGAAGCCCTGCGCAGCGGGCGCGGCGGCCGCCGGCACGGGCTGGCCCGGGATCTGGAACCCGGCCGGCTGAGCGTCGGGCGCCGGCATGTCAGCCTGCGGGATCCCGCGGGCGATCGAGAGCACCTTGGCGCCGTACTTCGGGTCGGTCGCGTAGCCCGAGCGCTGCAGGGCGTCGGCCTGCGCCTCCAGTCCCTGCGCGCCCTTCAGGCCAGCATAGCGGGGATTGGCGTTGATGAAGTCGGCATAGCCCGCGGCGCTCGCCGCCATGGAGGGGAACGCCCGGAAGCTGTCGTTCACGCGGGTCGGGACGCCATCGATCACCTCGGTGGTCGCCAGCGTGTTCCCGCCAGGGGAACCGTGCGACTTGATCCCGAAATAGTTGTTGCCCGGGGCCGACCTGCCCCAGCCTGTCTCGATCGCCGACTGCGCCAGGATGATGCGCGGGTCGACGCCGGTCGCCTTCGAGGCCTCGATCGCGTGCGGCATCATCGCGGAGATGAAGTCGGCGTTGGACCCGGCGAGCTTCGGCGATACGGACGGGGCCGAGCCGCTCAGGCCCACGAAGGTCGGGGTGGATCGCGGCGATGCGGCGTCAGCGGCGGCCGGCGCGGACGCGACAGCAGCCGGAGCCGTCGAGCCGCCCTGGTAGGCGCTCATCAGGTTGGTGATCAGGTCCGGCGCCTCTTCCTCGAGGGCCTGCTTACGCGCGGCCGTGTAGGAATCGCCGAAGCTCTTCCCGATGCCGCTCACCATCTCGTAGACGCTGGGCATCGGCGATCACCCGAAGATGCTGAAGGCGGAGGACAGGTTCTTCCCGATGTTGCCCATCGCGTTGCCGTTGCCCGCCAGCGCGCCGAGGCCACCGGAGAAGATGTTGGCGATGCCGAGGATACCGCCGAGCTCGTTCTGAGCCTGCTGCTGCTTCGCCTTGTAGCCGTCCATGACGAGACCGGCGTTCGTGACGCCGGAGTTGTAGGCGATGTTGCCCTTCGCCGCGCCGATCGTGCCGGCGAGGTTACCCATCTGCCCGAACGTGCCGGCCTGCCCTGTGCTCGCGGCGAAGCGCTCGGCGTCGAGACCCTTCAGGCCGTTCAGCCAGTTGCCGTACTCGGAGGAGGCAAGCCCGGAGGCGAACTTCATCGCGTCCGCGTCGGCGTTGCCGGACGCCAGCGTGCCGTTCACGGCGCGGATGCGCTGCAGGCCTTCCATGCCCTGGTCGAGGTTGAACGTGTAGCCTGGGCTCGCCGTGAAGGCGGAGCGGGCCCGCGTGGTGCCGTCGGCGCCGTTCACGCCGAGCGCGTCCTGGTAGAGCGCGGAGCCCTTCCCGTACTCGGTGGCGAGGTTGCCGAAGATGCCGCCCGCCTTGCCGTAGGCGTCGGCGCCGCGGGCGTAGCCCTCGTCGAGGTAGCTGTTGGCGGAATCCTGGCCCATGGCCACGGTCTTCTGCGCCCCCTGGACGTACTTGGTCGGGCTCGGGCCCCCGAAGATGCTCATGGTGGATCCTCAGGCTTCGAGGGCGGCGATGCGGGCTTCGAGCGCCTTCACGTAGGCGAGCAGCCCGGCGAGGAAGCGGAAGGTCTCGGGCGTCATCGTCCCGAGCTTCGGATCGACGGCCGGCGCCTGCGCGGCGGGCATCTGCGGCGCGGGCTTCGGGGCGGGGCTGTCGCTCATTCGGTCCTCAGATCCACGGCCTGGGCGCCGCCGAGCAGCGCGACGTAGACGGGGTCGGACACCTCGATGCGCCACTGCCGGCCCTGCGGGCCCGACATGCCGGTGCGCAGCACGTTCACCCGCGTCCGGCTCTCGCCCTGGCGCCCGAGCGCGCGGCGCAGCGGGTTCGACCAGGTCCTGCCGCCGTCGTCCGACCAGGAGATCAGGATCTGCGGGTCGCGGATCGTGCTCTTCGGCGTGAGGCGGCCCGTGCCGAGCACGAAGTCGAAGTCAGCGCGCGGGATCGCGATGCGGGACGGGAAGGCGGCGGAGGGCAGGCTCTCAATCCGCAGGCGCAGCGGCGCGCCGTCCTCGTCGAAGGCGTCTTCCCGGACCTCGAGGAGCCCGGTGCTGGCCGTGTCGCCGACGAGCCAGCGCCCGAACGCGTTCACGCTCTGCGAGGCCCGCCAGCGCGTGGCCTGATGGCTCGCCCGCTCGTGCCATTGCTCCGTCGTGAGATCGAACACCCAGGTCCGGCCCGGCATCGAGACGACCCAGCAGGCGTGACCCGCCACAAGGTGCGCCGAGGCCTCGATCGACTCCGGGTCGACCTTCGCCGCGGCGGCGAGGTCGCGCTCGACATCGTGGTTCGAGATCCGGACCGGGGAGTAGCCGTTGAGCCGGTACACGACCTTGTCGTCGCCGACCCAGATCAGCTCGTTCGACCAGCCTTCCTCATGGCCGGAGACAGCCCAAGGCCCGACAAGGCCGCGCGGGATGCCCGTCACGCGGGCCAGCGGGAAGCCGGTCTCCTGCGCCGGGCCGCCGTAGACGCCGATGCCGGAGGGGCCGAACAGGAAGAGCTCGTCGCGGAACGCGATGGCCCGCAAGAGCCCGCCGGGCCGCGCCTGCTCCGTCGTGGTGTCGAGCGTGGAGAAGGTGAGCTGGTTCACCTTCGAGGCGAAGCACTTGCCGTTGCCGGCGGTGAAGAACAGGAACCCGAACAGCTCGGCCACCGAGTTCGGGGCGGGCAGGTCGCCGGGCAGGGCGAGCGGCATCGGGGCGCCGCCCGTGGAGAGCGTGTAGGCGCCGTACTCCGTCACCGCGACGGCGTCGGGGATCGGAGCCCGGTTGTTGCGCGCTATCGTGACCCGCTTCGAGCCGGGTAGGGGCCCGAGGTTCGTGACCGCCCCGTCCTCGGTGATGCGCACCAGCGCGTCGCGGTAGGCGCCGTAGACGAGGCTGCCGACATGCCGGAACGCGCGCGGGCCCGTCAGGCCCGTGTCGGCGAAGCGGGCGAGGCCCGGCACGCGGCGGCGCGAGACCGGCGCGCGGGCGCCGTCGCCGAGCTTCTCGACAAAGGCGTTGATGAGCCGCCCGCCCCCCTCGGCGTCGGAGAGCCCGGGCCGGGATGAGAGGGGGAAATCGATGGAGGCCAAGGCCGACCCTTTATCTCAGCGCGCTCAGTTGCCGACGGCGTACCAGTGGCACCCCTCGCCGGCAGCGCCGACGGTGCCGCCCGAGACGTACCGGACAACGCAGGTGAAGCCGGTGGTCGAGAGCCCGTTGGAGCTCGCGCTCTCCATCGTGGTCGACGCCGTGGTAGCCTGCTGCACCGTGGTCTGCACCGAGAAGACGTTGGCCGTGAACGCCGTCGGGAAGGTTACGGCGAGGTTGCCGCCGGCAGCGCCGGCGACCGTGCCCCACTGTTCGATCAGGCCGTCGTTCCACTTCCGGTAGCCGGGATTGGCGAGGCTCTGCGCCGTGATCCAGCGGGCCGCGCTCGGCAACTGCGCGGTGGTGGCCTGGCCGGAGAGGTCCGAGAACGCCGGTTGCGCCGCGGCCGGAACGCCGGCGGTGCTGATCGAGGTCAGGAATTGCGAGGCGGTGGCCGCCTTGCTCTGCACGCCGCCAAGCGTCGAGGCGGTGGGCGCCGGCAGTTGCGAGGCGGCGACCGTGCCGCTGATGTTGGAGAACGCGGGCTGCGCAGAGACCGGGACGCCATCGGTGCCGATCGCCGTTAGGAACTGGCTCGCCGTTGCCGCCTTCGACTGGACGCCGCCGAGAGTGGTGGCAGAGGGTAGCGGGAGCCGGGCGGCCGGCAGGGTGCCGGTGCCAAGGTCCGACGCCGAGCCGCTCGTCGCGACGGTGGCGAGCGTCGGCCGGCTGCTGAGATCGGTGTAGGCGCCGCTGGTGGCGACCGTGGCAAGGGTGGGCGCGGTGTAGGAGAGGACGCCGGTGGTCGCGTTGTACGCCAGCGAGCCCGTCGCGCTGATCGAGGATCGGGCCCGTCCTTGCGTGAAATAGAGGTTGCTCGTGCCCTCCGGCAGCGCGTCCGTGTTGGCTGGACCTGAGCCGCCGCCCGTCGGCATGCCGAACGTCAGCGCGCCCGTGGTGTCGATGCCCGTGACGAAGGAGCCGCCGGCCGCGGTGGCGCTCTTCACGCCGCCGAGGGCGCCGGCGGTGGGAGCGGGAAGGCGCGCGGCAGGAAGCGTCCCGGTCCCGAGGTCGCTGGCGCTCCCGCTCGTGGCGACGGCCGCCAGCGTCGGCGCCGTGTAGCTGATCGCCCCGGTGGTGCTGTTGTAGCTGAGGGAGCCGCTGGCGCTGATGCTGGCGCGCGCTCGAGCCTGTGTGAAGTAGAGGTTGCTCGCCCCCTCGCTCAGAGCGTTCGTGCTCGAGGGGATCGCGGGCGTGCCGTAGGTCAGGGCGCCGGCGGTGCTGATGCCGGTCACGAACTGCCCGGCGCCGGCAGTCCCGGATTGGACGCCGCCCTTGGTCGACGCCGTCGGGTTCGGCAGTTGCGTCGCCGCAACGGTGCCGCTGATGTTCGTGAATGACGGCTGCGCCGCCGTCGGCGTGCCGTCGGTGCCGATGGCGGTCAGGAAGGTGTTGCTCGTCGCCGCGAGGGATTTCACGCCGCCCAGCGTCGTCGCTGCCGGGAGCGGCAGACGCGCCGCCTGGAGCGTGCCCGCGCCGAGGTCGCTCGCCGATCCCGAAGTAGCGACGGTCGCGAGCGTCGGCTTGCCGGTCAGCGAGTTCCAGGTGCCATCGAAGAGCGTCGGCTTGCCGAGGAGGTCGGCCCACTGCCCACTCGTGGCGACTGTGGCGAGGACCGGCCGGCCGGAGAGGTCACCGTAGGCGCCCGTAGTAGCGACTGCAGCCAGCCCGAGGTTTGTGCGCGCGGCGGCCGCGCTGACCAAGTCGGAAAGGTTGTTCGCCGGGAGGAGTACACTGGACGGGACGGAAGCAAACCACGAGGCGAGCGAGCGCGTCGTGCCGTCACTCGTGACTATGAGACCGCTCGCGTCGCCGGAGGACCCAGTGCCTGTGACTACCAGCCGCTCGGTAGTCGTCGTCTTGAACGTTGCGGACGGCAGGCTCTGCGCCAGCGCTGCGGCCGGAAGGAGCGCGGCGAGGAGCGCAAGGATCAGGCGCATCGAGGATCTCACGAGACGGCGAGGATGCCGCCGTTGTTCCAGAGCTTTCCCGGCACGGACGGCAGCGTGGTCGGCAGGGTTGGCAGCAGCGCCTCGATCGCCTCCGGCGTGAGGCTCGAGGTGAGCGATGCGGGGACGGACGAGGAGCCGCCGCCCGCAAGGACACGAGGGCAACGCCGCCCCCAGAACGCCTCGGTCCGCAGTGGGCGCCGGGCCGTGTAGACCCGGTAGGCGAGCTTCAGGTCGGTGCGGGCGCGCTCGCCCGCCGCGGCGAGATCCGTCGCCTTCTGGCCGGCAATCCCGAACGGCACCAACGCGGCCTCGGCGACGATCGCGGCGAGCGCCAGGTAGACTGCGTCGTCGATCTCGTCGCCGTTGACCTTGGCCACCTCGTCGTCGAGCAGCTTCGCGCAGACCGGCTCGATCAGGTCATCGACCTCGGCCCGGTCCTCGTCGGACGGCGCTTGGCCGGCCGCGAGCACCCCGAGATCCTTCAGGACCCGGGCGATGAGCTGATCGCGCGTGCGCACGTCAGCGGGCCTTGGCGGGCTTCGCGGGCGCGGCCGGGGCCGTGGCAGCCTCGAGGTCGGCGCGGGTCTGGTCGAGCTCGGCCTTCAGGGCGTCGAGCGCGGCCTTCGCATCGTCGCGCTCGGAGACCGCGAAGCCGCCGTCGGCCTGGGCCTTGTCGAGGTCGGCCTTGAGCGCCACGAGCGCGGCGGCCGCCTTCTCCAGCTCGACCTCGGCCGCGTCGATCTCGGCGACGAGGCGCTCGTTCTCCGCGGCGCCGGCCTCGATGATGGCCTTCAGGCGCTCGATCTCGGCGACGGCAGCCTCCAGCGCGCCGGCCGGCGCGTCGGTGGCGGGATCGGCCTCGGCGTGGGTCGGCACGTACTCGCGGCCCTGCAGGCGGGCGCTGAGCGCGTCGGCCGTGGCGAGCGCGGGATCGGTGATGCAGTCCGGGGAGGCATGCCAGCCCTCGGGCAGGCCCTCACCGGGCGCGAGATCGAAGATGCGAGCCGCGCCGTCGGGCTGATACGCCCAGGTCGCGACAGTCTCGGTGTTGGTATCCATGAACGCCTCGTCGGGTCGGGGCGGGGCGCTCACGGCCCCAGAACGACGAAGGGCGCCACGAGGGCGCCCTTTCGTCTTAGCGGTGGAGGGTCAGGCTCAGCCGGCGAGGCGGACGGCCAGCTCCGGGTAGATCGCCTCCCAGCCGAACAGGATGTCGGCGCGGACGATCTCGACGTCGTTGTTGATGTCGTAGTCCTTCACGAGGCGGATCGAGAGGCCTTCCGCGCTCTCCTGCGCCTTCCAGTTCACGCCGTCGGGCATCTCCAGCGGCACGGTGACCATGGCCAGGGCGTTCTTGTGGAAGCAGAGATTCTGCGAGAACACCTGGTTGGCCGCGCCGAGCACCGTGATGGCCGCGCTGTCGGCCGGGGCGGCCGAGACGGTCTGGTAGGGGCCCGAGGTGATGATCGCCGGGGAGATCGTCACCGCCGCGTTGCCGGAGCCGTCTGAGTTCACGACCGTCTGGCGGACGACGAACTGCTGCAGGTAGGGCAGCACGGTCTTGCCGCTGGAGCCCTCACCCGGGACCGGGTTGACCGCGAACACGCCCGCGATCGTGAAGACGTCGCCCTCGCGCAGCACGCCGGCCTGGGAGGCGGTGAAGCCCTTCAGGTTCAGCGTCTGCACGCCGGTCTTCATCACGTCGCGGTAGGCGGAGGTCTGGTTGGCGCCATTGACGAGCGGGGTGCCAGCCTTCGAGCCGACCGTGTGGCTACGCAGGTTCACCGACTCGTGGGTGTTGAAGCCCGCGAGGTTGCCGATCTCACCGGACGCCCAGGCCTTCGCGGCCTCCTGCGGCATGTTGAGCGTGGTCAGCGTGCCGGCAATCTTGTGGAACGCCTCGGAGGTCAGGCAGGCGCGGCGGTCCTGCTTCGGCACCGCCATCTCGGTCATGCGCTGGGCGACCGCGCCGAGCGCGGCGTAGTTCGCCGGGGTGGTGCCGGGCGTGCCGACGAGGTTCCAGACCTTCTTGTAGAGGGCGGCCCCGTAGGCATCGACTGTCTGGGCCAGCGTGATCATCGCCGGCTTCACGTAGCGCTCGGAGTACTCGTCGACCGAGAGCGTCAGGTCCTGGGTATTGAAGTTCCAGGAGACGTGCTTGCGCTGGTCGAGCTTGATCGAGGTGCTGCCCTCCTCGACGTCCTGGTTCGAGCGGGTCGCGCCGTCGGTCGTGACGAACTTGACCGGCTTGCGGATGGTGACGGTGTCGCCGACCTTGGCGAACTCCTTCTTGTACTGGCGGTGGGCCAGCTTGCCGAAGACGAGGTTGTTCTTCAGCTGCATCAGCGCCTCTTTGGCGATGACGCTGGGGGTGAGCAAAGCGGTATTGGCCACGGGAATGGTCCTTCAGGTCTGATGATGCTGGGGGAGGGTGGAGATCAGCGTCCGCCGCCGCCGGACCGCCACTTCTCGTACTCGGCCAGCGACATCTTCGAGGGGTCGGGGCCGGGCGCGGCGGAGCCGGCGAGCGGCTTCGCAGGGGCGGGGGCAGAGGGGGTGCGGTTGGGTTTCGCCAGGGTCAGGCGGTGCTCAAGCGCGCCTACGGCCTTGGCGGCCTGGAGCGGGCTCATCCCGTTGAGCTTCGCGAGCTCACCGGGGTTCTTGGCGAGGTAGTAGGCGAGCAGCCCACCCTTCTCGCTCTCGACGACCAGCTCGGAGACGTGAGGCTTCACCTCGCGCTCCTGCGCCGCCTTCAGCACCTTGTCGGCGTCGGGAATGGCTTCCCGCACGTCGTCGAGGCGATCCTGGAAGGCCTCCATCGCCTCCTGCCGGGCCTCGGCCTGGCGGGTGGCGTTGCTGGTCTCGCGGTCGGCGTGCCGCTGTTCGGCGAGCGCCTTGCAGATGCGGTAATCCGCTTTGGCGTCCTCGAACGCGGCGTAGTCCTCGAAGTCGGACTCCTTCGGGGGCGCTCCGATCTCCTTCTCGACGGCGGCCTTGCGGTCGGCGCTGTCGCCCGTCGGCTGACTGCGGCTCGCGGCAAGCTCCGCTTCGAGTCGGTGGATCCTGTCCTGCATCCGCTGGATGCCGGAGCGCTTCTTCGGCTTCTCGGGCTCGCCCTCCTCGTCGTCGGCCTTGGGGGCCTCCGGCTTCGGAGCGGCGGCCGGATCGGCTGGCTCAGTCCCTGGCGTTGCGGCGGCGGCACCATCGGCCGGGGCGGCCTCCGGGGCTTCCGTCGCGACCGAGGTCTCGCCACCTGCCGCCTGCGTCTCCGCTGGCGCGCCCAGTACGATCAGGTTCTCGTCCATCGTGTCGTCCATGAAAAAACCCGCGCCTCAGGGAGGAGCGGGTCGGGGGAATCATCGCGGCCTGCGCCTCGTGCACTGGCCTGCGTGAAGAGGGTCGGACGCGCGGAATCGGCCGCGAGATGCGGCGGCGCTTCGGTCAGGGTTCGGGAATGCCGGCGGGAGCCTCGCTCACACCGCTGGCGACGCTGGTCCTTTCGCGGGATTTGCCCGTCGGGTCAAGCAGGCATCAACGTTGCGGCTGACGCTCAAAAGCAGCGTGGGGAGTGCGCCGATGTTCCAGAACGGGCCAATTGCCGTGCAGAAGCGGAACAGCGACTTGATGGTCCCGGCTATCCTGGCCGCCACACTGTTGCTCGGCGGCTTCACCGCGTTCGGCATCGTCGTGTTGGGCTACGAGATCGTCGCCGTGTTCAGGCGCTGATACTGCCGCGCTATATCCCCAGTCACCGCGCTCGACGATGATGACCCATCTGATGAGGGGCGGCCATGGCCAGCGCAGTTCGATACGTGTGGCAGGGCGCCAAGGTAGTGCTCGCCCTCGCTACCCTCATCGGCTCGGCGCTCTACTCCGCCGAGAAGATCGATCGCAGTGGGCTGAATGCCCTTGCGGTCCGTGCGATGGACCCACCGACCACCGGCTCTATCGCGCCGCAGAAGTCGAAGCGGCCGTCGGAACGCTGAGGACGCTCGGCCGGTCTCGCCGATCTAGCGTGATGGGCGTGCAGCGGGTGCGCATGGGCTGTCGCTCAAGCAGAAACAGCGGGAAACCATAATCACGGCAGCGTGAGTGGCGCTGACGATGCGGGAGGCGCACACCCGCGGCGCTGGTTTGAACCCCCTCAACCAGCACAACCGACGCCGACTCGGCGGCCGCTCCTCCTCGCGGCCGCCGCCTTTCTCCTGCCTACGGGACACATGCGCCTAGGCCGAACGTTGGCTGCGCAGGGAGAATGGAGGCGCACATGAGCCCTGATCACGACGAGAAGCGCGAAGAGCGGCCTGATTCGACCGGCCCAAATTCCCGCCCGCGCGACGACACAATTGCCCAGACGGGCGAGGGCATCCCGGACGACAGCGGCAAGCTGGTCCAGGTTGATGAGAACGAGGCCAAGCGGATCGAGGAGAAGATCCGCAAACTGTGACGGCCGCGCAGCTGCTGCCCCTCGGCGCATTCGCGTCCAGCGTTTGGCGTGGAAGGGCCATCAGGCCAAGCGCCTAAGGCCTGAGCGGCGCGGATGCACGTCCGGAAGCTGAGGTCTGTGAAGCGCATCACAGACGGCCGCACATCGGGGGCTAACTCTGTGCCCGCTGCAATCCGCAGCATCAACTTGACCTGACTTCGGCGGCCTCTCGCAGGGCCGCCGCTTTTGCGTTCTGCCGCTCCCCGCCCTCAGGCGTCGTCCCAGATCCCCTCGTTTGTGAGACGGAGGGGTTGTGAGACGGGCGGTCAGACAGTCGGGGAGGGCGAGGCGGCGTTGGGCCGGAACGGCTGAACTTCGGACATCACGGCACCATCACGGGAGCGGCGGGCTCGCCCAGCGCGCTCGGGTCAACAAAAAAGCCGCCCTGGGGCGGCTCGGCGATCGGCGCGGGCATCTGACCCAGCATCGGCTGTGCGGGTGCTGGCGGCCCGTCCTGGCCCGCGGGATCGGGCATCGGCGCGGCGGGCATCTCCTCCAGGATCGCCATCACGATCTCGGAGAGGTGCGAGACGGCCGCCCCGATTTCGTCGAGGCGCAGATCCGGGCCGGCGCCAGGCATCGGCGTGGCAGCCACGCGCGCCTGCGCCTCGGCCTGCGCCTCCTGGATCTCGCCCTGGATCTTGATCACCTCGGCCCGGAGCTTCTCGCGCTCCACGTCGAGCTTCTCCAGGTCGAGTTGCTGGCGCCCAGCCTCGAGCTGCTGTTGGCGCTCCTGGCTCGCGAGCATGGCCTGCTGCACCGGCGAGGGCGGCGGCGGTGCGGGCGGCGGCTCGCCGGCCTCCTGCGCCTCCTCGGCCTGGATCTGCGGCGGCAGCTGCGAGCGGATGCGTTTCGCGATCTTGTCCGCCATCGGCCAGTCCTGGGCCTTGGCAAAGAGGTCGAGCACAAGCGGCGCGAGATCCGGCGCGGCCTGGATCAGCGCGACCATGCCGTCGGCGGCCGCCTCGCGCTTCGTGGTGTAGCTCGGGCCCATCTCCATAGCGACGTCGTAGGCGCCGACCGTGACGTCGTGGAGCACGCTCTCGGGCTTGCCGTCGATGCCGAGGCCCTGCGGCTGGTTGATCTTCACGAGGTCGACCTTGCCGTCCTCGCCCACGATCCGGAGCGTGCGGGCGGTGTCGTAGACGTGCGGGATCAGGTCGAGCACGATCGCGCCGGTGTGCCGGACCGCGCGGCTGAAGTTCACGATGTAGACGAAGGAGCCGACGTCGCCCTCGCGCTGACGCGCCATGATCGCCTTGCCCGAGGTCTCATTCGAGCGGGCGCCGAGGGAGGCGTCGTAGACGCCCGTCACCGCCTTGATGTCCTCGGCCGATTCCCGGGTGAGTTCGGCGAGGCCGGTTGATGGCACGGGCGGCGCGACGCGCTCGGGTCGCAGCTGCGGAGCCTTCGGCTCGACGTTGTAGGGCAGGAAGGCGTGGTACTCGGTGTTGGCCGTCTCCCAGACGTCCTCGTAGCCCTTGAACATGGTTTCGGTGCCGGTGAACGGCGCCTTGGGCTGCAGACCCACCACCTCGGTTTGCGTCGAGCGGGCATAGTTGTAGGCGCGCTGAGCGTCCTTCGCCTTGCGCACCACGCCGCGCCGGACCCGCTTCTTGCCGATCTGGGTCTCGATGCCGATCGCCGGCACGACGGGGATGAACCGGCCCGGCCACGCCATCGGGCCTTCGAGCACCTCGGTCGCGCTGATCAGGTAGCGCTCCACCTTGAACCCATCGCGCTGCTCGATCCGGGCGCCGCGCGCCTCGGCCTTGGCGCGCTTCTCGGGATCGCCGTCGGTGAGATCGTAGACGGTGCCGTCGGGCAGCAGCGCCAGGGTCTTCTTGACCGGCGTCTTAGTCCAGTAGGCCGCGACGCGCACCGCGTCCGACGTCGACCAGCCCTCGGGGATCATGGTGTCGCCGATCTCGGCCGAGGGCTTGTCCGGGTAGGCCTCCTCGTAGGCGTCCCGGCTCATGTCGACCGGCACGAAGCAGAACTTCGCGTCCTCGCGGGTCGGCTCCTTCGCGTCGGGATCCCAGCGCACGCCGATCCCGTCCGGGATGCCGGTGATCCGGATCTCCTGCTCGAACGTGGAATCGGAGGCGTACTCGGTCGTCACCTCCCAGTGGCCGATGCCGGCCGTGACCTGCTGGTCAGCCGCCGCGAAGTAGGCCGCGGGCGCGTCCGAGCGATTCTCCACGTAGCGGACGAGGCCGGCGTTCACCTCGGCGGTCTTCACGTCGCCGCGGTCGTCGACCGGCACGACCTTGATCGAGGGCCGCATCTGCCGGATGTCACCGGTGATCTGCGCCACCGTGGTGCCGAGCCGATCGAACTCAAGACAGGGCCGGTCGCCGCGGATGCGCTTGGCCTCCTCGGTCCACTGCGCGCCGGGCTCCTCGACGAAGCGGAGGTCCTCGTAGGCCGCGTCGCGGTTCTCGCGGTCGGCCTCGTCGGCGCGCCGCCAGCGCTTCATGGCGAGCTCGATCACCGGATCGCGGCCCGCCGGCGCCTTCTTCTTCGGCTTCAGGAAGTCGAACATCAGGCCCCCATCCAGCCGCCGCCGCGGCGACCAGTCGTTCTCAGCTTGAGCGGCGCGGCCGGCTCTTGGAGGGCGACCGCGAGGTAGCGGAAGGCATCGGCGCCGTGGCTCGCCCAGTCGTGCAGCGGGTTCTTCGAGAACTGCCCGGTGTTGGGGTCCACGTCGTAGCGGTAGTTCCGCAGGCACTGCAGGCCGTCGGCGCAGGCGTCGGCGTCAAACCAGCAGCGAGAGAACAGCGTGCGCGCCGCGTTGATGCCTTCGGCCACCGACATGCGCGGCGTGATCCGGACCTTGAAGCCCGAATCCGTCATCTGCTGCTCGATCGTGCGCTCGGAGCCGAGCAGGGCATTCGTGGCGTCGTGCGGGAGCCAGTGCTCGCCGTAGACATAGGGCCGCTCCTGGAGCTTCTTCAGGTAGTGGCCCAGCGCGTGCCCGCGGTTCTGGTAGTAGTCGATGATCCGGAACTCGAAGCCGACCACCTGGGCGAACCAGATCGCCGTCATGTCGGCCCGGCCGAGATCCCAGAACGTGTGCACCGGCTTGGTGCCGTCGTAGGGCACGCGGGTGAAGCGGTTCGCCTCCGTCGCGGACAGGACCTCGTTCGCATAGATCGCGCCGTCGAGCACCACCTTGCAGTGGCCGTCCCAGACAGTGAGGTAGGCCGCTGGATCGCGCCCCTTCAGGTCGAGCGCTTCCTGCTTCAGGACATCCGGGAACCAAGGATTGTCCTGCCAGCCGATCTTCACGACCTTCGCGCCGGTGGGAGGGTTCTTCACGAACCGCCGATAGGTCTCGTCTTCCTCCAGCTCCGGGTTGAAGCTGATCCAGATCTCCGAGCCCTCCTTCCGGATGGTCGGGATCAGCACGTCCCAGCTCGTCTTCGAGACCGTGCGGGCCTCCTCGACCCAGCACACGTCCACGCCCTCGGTCGACTTCACCGAGGCGACGTTGTGCCGGAGCCCCTTGAAGATGAACTCGGTCCCGTTGGCGCCGAGGATGCGCTTCTCCTGTATCTCGTAGAAGGCGGAGAGGCCGAGGAGGTCGATCTGCTGCCCGAGCAGGGCGTGGGCCGATTCCGCGATCGAGTTCTGGAACTCGCGGGCGCAGAGCACCCGGAGCTTGCGCTGCGCGCCCATGATGAGGAGCGCACGGCCGAAGCCCCAGGACTTCGCGCCACCGCGACCACCGTAGGCGATCTTGTACCGGGCCGGCTCGAACAGAAACTCGAGCCGCTCCGGGAACTCAATCGACATCGGACAGCGGTGCGGGGCGGATGAACTGCACGGTCAGGCCGACGGGGATCACGCCGCCCTCACCGTCGCCATCGACGGGCTGGGTCGGCTTGCCGTAGCCGCGGTCGAGGATCGCAGAGGCGGCCGCCACGCGGGCCGCAGTCGCTGCGTCCTCGCTCGTCATGATCGCGACCAGGACCTCAATCGCGCGCTCGGTGTGCTCTCGGGCAGCGTCTCGGACGCGCGCAGACGCCTTCGGACGGCCGCCAGGATTGCCCGACTGCCCAGGCTGAAATGGCATTGCTCGAGCCTTGTTCTCAGGAAGATTTCGAGGACATGAAAAGCTTCGAGTAACCCTGACGTAGCCAGAAACTCTGCCTTTCGTACGGTTCCGTATGCATAAATCCTGGCTCTACAGGTCAGAATGGACGCATAATTAAGTCAAGAGTCATAGATCCCTGTCATCGTAATCACAGTTCGAGTGGCTGAACTGCACTTCTTGGGGATCTGCATGCCGACTGGGTCGCGGCCAAAAATCGATGTTGTGAGCCGCCGTGAATCTGAGCGGTTGCCGGTTGCTCTGACAGCCTTCGCTGTTGGTGGCGACGGCACCAAGTTCTCCTGCTCCATCTGCGACGTCTCCGATACAGGAGCGATGCTGGAGTTCGGCGAGACCGGCGTGGTGATGCTGCCACCGAAATTTGAGATCGCGCTCGCGAATAGCGAGGCCCGCTTCTCAGCCAAGATGGTTTGGCGCGAAGGACGTCGTGCTGGCGTCCTCTTCTGCCTGTAGCGGCGCTGCGCTTAGACCTTCCGGCGCTCGCAGGTGACGCGCGTGTACCGACCTTCGACCATCTCGGGATCGCGGGCCAGAGTGACCTGACCCGTCATCATGCAGGCGAAGGGAGTCGACGCGGGTGCGATCATCACATCGAGCGCGGTATCCCGTGAGCAATCGGGCGGCGTCGTGGTAGCGGCGCAGACCAGAATGACGGCGAGAAGCTGCATTGGAGACACTCCCATCAGTCCCGGACTGGGGACGTCGATGAAGCGATGATGGCGCTGCGCCCCGAAGCGTGTCCGTGACGCGCCTCACGATCGCGAGGTGCCAGGATCAGCGTGGCGTCGCGGAGAGCGGGAGAACGGAGACGTGCAGCGTCGGGCGGGGTTGGACAGCCGCCATCGCGCCGTCGGCTGGCATCAGCGCCCACACCCGGCGGAGAGCACCCGCACCGGGCGGATCACGCGTGGGCCGGTCTGCTTTGCCGGCGGGGCCGGCGGCGTCGGCCCGCCGAGCAGCCGGCGGAGGAGGGCGATGTAGCTCACGGGCGAAGCTCCCGAAGGTGGATCCGGACGGCACCGCCCGGCGTGAACTCGATCTCGCGGGCGCGGCCCGGCACCGGTTCGGCCTGGGCGGCGAGGGCGAGCGCCTCGACCCACTGCTCCGCGGTCGGTCGGCCGCGCTGCACATCGAGCGCGAGGCCCGCGAGCGCATGCGAGAGGCCGACAGCGCTCAGCACCTCACGCGCACCAGCGACTGGACGTTGGCGGCGACGAAGTCCCAGGCAAGGAAGTCGGAGGCGAAGGTCTTGGCCTCGTCGCGATCCGCCACCCACGCGATCCGGTCGCCGTCCTCGGCGAGGTACAGCGGCGCCGTGTCGGGCGAGGAGGCGAGCTCGATGCGCCACTCCGGGCGCACCTGATGCCAGTAGGCGAGGGCGGCCGGGTCGCGGTTCGCCGCGCGCAGGGCGCGGGCCGCGTCGGCCTCGGTCCACGTCTGCTCGTTCATGGAACAATGGCCTCGTGAGAGCCCGGCTGGAGCACGTGCGTCTCGGACCCGTTCCAGCGGAACAGGTACTCGATCGCGCCGCGGTACTTCGGGTTGTCCGTGACGTAGGAGACCGTTGAGACGGCCCAGCGGCCGCCGCGCGGGGAGGGGATGCCCTCGGCGTTCAGGCTGTCGGCGATTGCATGGAGCGTCCGCTTGCGCCGCCGCTCCTGGAAGATGCGCCGGACGATGCGGGCCTGCTCCGGCACGATGCGGAGGCCGCCCTCGAGATCCTTGGTGTAGCCGTAGGGCGCCTGCCCGCCGGCAAAGCCGCCCTTCCCCGCCTTGGCCATCCGTCCGCCCGCGGTGCGGTCGCGGATCACAAAGCGCTCGTTCTCCGCCATGCCGGCGAAGATCGCGAAGAAGGTCCGCCACATCGGGTTCGAGGTGTCGATCACCGATTCCGTGACCGACCGGAACGCCACCTCGTGCTGCTCGGCGAGATCCGAGACCGTCGTCATCGCGTGGCGGATGTCGCGCGACAGGCGGTCGATCTTCGCGACGAGGAGCACGTCGAAGGCGCCGGCCGCTGCCAGTTCGAGCGCCCGGCCGAAGCCGGGGCGATCGGCCGGGCGGGTCGCGCCCGAGATGCCCGGGTCCGACACCATCTCGACCAGGTCGTAATCCTGGCTCTCGGCGAAGGCCCGGACCGCCTTCTCCTGGCTCTCAAGCCCATGGCCGGTGGCGGCCTGCTCGTCGGTGGAGACCCGGAGGTATCCGACCGCCCGCGTCGCCGCTGCGGCTTTCGCCTCTGTCTGGATTTTATTCCGGGCTCGCAGGCGGCCCAGGCGACGTGAGCCGGTGACCACCTACAAACCTCTGATCTGATTATGTTTTTCGCGCCAAGTCGACGAGATTTCAGGCCGATTTCCAAGATCTCAGGAAACCTTGGAAATCCCTGTCGTCCAAGACGTTGGGCTGGCTGCTGACCCAAAGCAGGTTGCAGCTCGGGCTCGGCTTACCGTCACGTCACCAGCTCAGTCTCGGCAGTCCAGCGAAGCAGACGCCACGCTGAGCATGCTCTTGCATCAGACGCAGACGAAACTACGTCCTTAGGCAGAAGGAGGAGGGAAGACGGAGGTAGTCATGCTTCCAAAGCTTCTGCTTGCAACCACTCTACTGCTTGCCTTGAGCGTATCAGGTGCTGCCTATGCGCAGCCTGCCAATCGCGCCAGCGACATCGATAAGCCGAACTCCCTGATCACGATCCCGTACACAGCGTCTACGGGCCGGGTTGTACCGCGCCCAGGCACGCTGGATCCTGCGACCACGCGCGGCATCGAGAAGCGCACGAAGCAGCAGCAGGAGGACAGCGCGATCATGAGAGGGATCTGCGTCGGCTGTATCTAACTGGGCCCGGTACCCTCTCGGCCCGGATCTAAG
>NZ_BJZU01000034.1 GCF_007992195.1 Methylobacterium oxalidis
CGCCCCAGGACTCGGCGCCCCCAGGACTCGGCGCCCCAGGACTCGGCGCCCCAGGACCGGGCACCTCAGGAGCCGGGCGGCGCCGGGGCGCGGTGAGCCGCCCCCGCTGGGCGCGCGTCCGCGCTGAGGCCATGCTCAGCCGTCGGCCGCCGCGTCAGGGTCGCTCGCCCGCCGCAGGCGGGCCCGCTCACCCGCCTCGTCCCGGCATTTCGCGGCGTGGACGGCGCGGTTGACCACCTGCAGGTTCGGCGCGCCCCAGAACGCCAGCAGGCTCGGCCAGGGCGCGTCGCGGTGCTCGCGCCAGACCCGGTACAGCGGCACGCGATGGTCGATCTCGGCCGTGCGCAGCAGGCGCTTGCCGGAGACGGCGCAGCGATGCCCCTGGCGGCGCTTGAGCGCCGGTATCTGGTCGCTCGGCGCGAGCCAGAGCTTCCAGGCCGCCACGCAGGCGGAGTGCCAGCCCGCGTTCCGGTTCGGGATGCCGGTGCCCCAGAGGTCCACGTGCCAGCCGAAGCGGTAGACCGGCTGGCCGCAGACGCAGCAACGGCCGCGCCCGAGCAGGTGGGCGGCCTCGCGGTAGGGGGAGGGCGGCGCGCGGAAACCGGCCGCTCCGCCGCCGCCGGTCTCCGCGCCGGGGCGCCAGGTCCAGCCCTCCGGGGCGCCCGAGCGGGCGGCGAGGGCGCGGGCGAGGCGGTCGGCCCGCAGGACGTGGCTGCGCCAGAAGCTCTCGACCGCGAGGCGGGGCGTCGGCGGGACGAGCGGGCGCGACAGGGCGTGCTGGAGAACCGCGGCGGGGAAGATCGGTGGCAGCGCCCGTTCGAGCCGCAGCAATGCCTGCCTGTTGCGCGTCGCGCGCCAATCCGAAGCCGCCATCGCGGCGCTGTACGCAGCCCTGCCCGGCAGGGCAACCGCCCGCGGCGGCGAGGACGCCGTCACGGCGTGCGGCCCGCGACCCGGGGCAAGCTCTCGAGTCTTCACGATGGCCCGCGAGCCGAGGCCGGCGGCGCTCCGCGCGGGCGGCCCGAGGGCGTCGAGGCCGCCGCGATCCCCGGATCGTCTCAAATCCGTCTCCCCGGTGATGATCCGGCTTGCCCCGCAGGCCCGAACGGCTTGTAATTCAACATCTGTAGAAATAGCGAGATCGTTGGACGAGCGGCACGCCCTCTCCGCCTTCGCGGCTCTCGCAGGAGACCCGCCTGCGCATCGTCCGGCACCGCGTCGCGGCCGGTCCGGACGGTGTGGCGGCGGGGATCCTGGCCGGGGGCGTCGGCGCGTCCACCTCGAACCTGTCCTTCCACCTGAAGGAGCTGGAGCATGCGGGCCTCGTCCGGTCCCGCCGCGAGGGCCGCTCGATCATCGACAGCGCCGTCTACCCGACGCTGTCGGCGCTGATCGCCTTCCTGACGAGGGATTGCTGCCAGGGCCGCCCGGAGGTCTGCGCCCCCGCGATGGCCGCCCTCGATGCCTGCTGCACCCGGACGGAGACCGCCCGTGCCTGAGCTCACGATCGACGTCGTGATCTACCACAACCCCGCCTGCGGCACCTCGCGCAACGTGCTCGCGATGATCCGCAACGCCGGCCTCGCCGACCTCCTGAACCGCGCGGCCGGCGAGCAGCACGACGTGGCCGGTCAGCAGCACGACGTGGCCGGCCCCTCGGCGCTGATCGGCGCCTCGAACGTCTTCGGCCTCGCCGTGGCGGCCGCCATCAGCCTGTTCGGGTTCGATTCGGGCGCGGCGCTCGCCACGGTCGTCGGCATCCTCATCGAGGTGCCGGTCATGCTGACGGTGGCGTGGATCGTGAACCGGAGCGGGGGCTGGTTCGAGCGCGGCGCCGCGCGCACCGTCGCCCTGAAGCCCGCCGCCCGCGAGACCTGACGGGGCGGCGGACCGTCCGGCGCGGTTCCGCGCTCAGGCGCGCTTACGCAGTCTGTGCGCATCCAAGACGTGTATGCGCCGACCTATTGATAACCTGGACTAGAATTAACCGTGCCGCCCAGGCGGTCCCGGAGCGATCCCGCGTGAACGACAACGACTCGACCGAGGCGCTGGTGGCGCGCTGCCGCACGCTGGAGCAGGCCCTCGCGCTGGTGACCGCGCACGTCGCGCCGTCGCGCTCGGGCCGGCCTCCCGTCCTGACGCTGCAGGTGATGCGGAGCCTCGAGGCGGCGGCGGAGCGCGCGGACTTCCCGGCCTCGACGCGAGACGCCCTCCGCCGCGCCGCCGCGGCACTGGGGGGCGAGGGGCGGGCGGCGCGGGGCCGGACGCCCCGCTCCGGGATCTGAGGGCTCAGCCGCCCAGGACCAGCGCCCAGTAGCGCCGGTAGCGGGTCGTCGGGGCATCGGCCCGGGCGATGCCGATCCGGCGGAGCTGTGGGATCAGCATGTTGCGGTTGTGCTCGGGCGAGGCTTTCCAGCGGGCGAAGACCTGCTCGAACGTCTCGGAGCCCGCCGACAGGTTCTCGGCGGCGTGGGCGCGCCCGAGCCCGGCCTGCGACATCCGCGAGGTGAAGGTGCCGCCGAGATCGTGGCTGAGGCGGCCGGCCCGCGCGTTCGCGGTGGCTTGGTAGGAGGCCGCCCGCGTCAGCCCGGCATCGACGCTCACCGGCCCGAGCCCGTGCTGGGCGCGGTAGCGGGAGATGGCGGCGGCGGCCGCCTGCTCGTCGAGGATCACGAGGCTCGCCGGGGCGTCGGCCTCGGGCAGGACCCCCGGCGAGCCGCATCCGGCAAGCGCGAGCAGGAGGGCGGCGAGGGCGGCCGTCCGGGGGCGGGCGAGAAGGGGCAGGGGCATCGGCGCGGCATCTGGCGGGGAATCGCCCGAGCCTCATTCTCGGCCGATGCGGCGAAAGCGGGGCGCCGGCGGATCGGGCCCGCGCCGATTCCGACGTCGGCGCTCCGATGCGCGGATCCGGCCCCGGGCCGGAGGGGAGTTCCGGCCTGCACCGGTACCCGATGCGCGTCTTCGTTGACGAATCCAAGCCATGAAACGCAGTATTGCATGCGATCCGTCGAATGGTTCGACTGATTCCATCAATGCTCGGTCTAGTGGCAGCGCTACAATGACAAGTGGAAATATACCGTTGACTGTCGGGGCGAGGCGCCAAGCCGTCTTCACCCTGGAAGGCAGGACGAATCCCTGGCCGGCCGTTCTCCTGTGGCTCGAACACCGCAACCCGGCGAAGAAGCCGCGCGATCCGTCGAAGAGGGTCTCCGCGGCCCTCTCGCTGCAGTGGAGCCCGACCCCGACGGCTCCGGGGGGCGAGGCGTGGCGGCAGGCCGTGACGGTCACCAACGAGACCTCCGACGACCAGGAGATCACGGTCCATTTCTATCTTGCGGACGGCGCGGACCCGTCCGAGATCGAGGCCGGGGCGGTCTCGGAGAGCGACCTCGACGGTTGACCCGGGCCGGCATCCGCGCGGCTCGCACGGACGGCCCGGGGGCCGCGCCGCTCGGGCCGAGCGCCGGGACCGGACGCGCGGGGCGGCCTATCCCCGCCGCGCCCGGGCGCGGAACTTGGCGATCCAGAGCCAGAGGCCGGTGACGAACAGCGCCGGCAGGCTGAGGCCGACGAGCACCATCAGCGCCTGGCCCGCAGGCCCGAGCGCGAAGCGGGCGTGGATCGGCGAGATCCAGGATTTCAGGGTCTCGGCAGCGCTCAGGTCGTTGCCGGTCCGGGCGAAGAGCAGGCGCGGGCAATCCCGCGCGATCCAGAGTTCCGTGGACTGGACCCGGTGAGGCGCGTCCGGCGGCGCCAGCGAGAGCTGATAGGGGGCGCCCGCCTTCTCGGGCATGATCAGGAGGCGGAAGCTCAGGTCCGGGTAGGCGGCCCGCGCCACCGCGAGCGCGCGGTCGGGCCCGGCGCCGCCCGGGCAGGCGCCCTCCGGCGCGGGCGCGAGCAGGCCGGGCGCCGGCGCGCGGAGGGTCGAGACGCCGGCGAGCGCCCAGTCGAACCACATCGGGCGCAGGAGGTACACGCCCGACAGGATCGCGGCCGTGAGCGGCACGAGCAGCCAGACCGCGAGGACGTTGTGCCAGTCGAGGAGCAGGCGCCGGCCGCTTGCCCCGCTCTTGACCGTGAGGGCTTGGCGCCAGGTGCGGTCGTTGCGCGGCCACCAGAGGTAGACGCCGGTGGCGGCGGAGATCAGGAAGAGGATCCCGGCGACGGCGGTCGCGAACAGGCCGTAGGGCGGCACCATCAGCGCGGCGTGGAGGTGGACGAGGAAGCCCCACCAGGAGCGTTCGATGACGATGAAGCCGCGCGGGTCGCCGGAGGCGACGTCCACCGCGACGACCCCGTGCTCCTCGGGCGCGCCGGGATCGTGGCGCAGGTGCCCGGCGACGAGCGGGACCGCGGCCGGCAGCGGCGCGGCGTGGGGGGCCGCCACGACGAGGATCGTCTCGAGCTCGGGGTGCCGGGCCTTCGCCCGGGCCATCCACGCCTCGACGGGCGGCCACGCGGGCGAGGGCGGCGCCCCGTCCGGGAACAGGGCGGGCCCGTGCTCGGCGCGGACGATCGGCTCGGCGAAGACGAGGGCGGCGCCGCTGGCCCCGACCACGGCCAGGATCAGCCCGGCAACGAGGCCGAGGCTCAGGTGCACGCGCCGCCAGAGGGTGCGCAGCCGGCTCCGGCCGCGCGGCACGGCGGAGGTGGACGGTTCCGCGGAGGTCGCCACGGCGGGGGGCATCAGAAGCGCGCCTGCATCAGGAGGCCGACCGTGCGCGGCGGCGTGAGATCGGCCGCCGTCCCCGCGCCGATCCTGCGGGTGAAGCCGACCTCGTCGGTCAGGTTGCGGACGAAGGCGCGGCAGGTCACGCCCTCGGCGAGCGTCGCGGTGACGCCGAGATCGACGAGCGCGTAGTTGCCCGCCTTCTCGACGAAGAGGTTCGTCAGGTCGCTGAAGTAGCTCGACACGTAGAGGACGTTGGCATCGAACGCGAGGGTCGGCGAGACGCGCCAGACGAAGCCCGCCGACGGCGTGACCGCGGGATCGCGCCCGAAGCGGTTGCCGCGCAGGTTCGGGTTCGTCGGCAGGCCCTCGGTGATCTCGGTGCGCAGCAGGCCGAGGCCGGCGCGGAGGTCGAGATCCTCGGCGACGCGCGCGCTCACCTCGAACTCGGCCCCGTAGGACACGCCGGCGGGCAGGTTGACGACCTCCAGCGAGAACCGGTTGGCGGGATCGCGCTGCAGGTAGAGCTGCGGATTGTCGTGCAGGTTGTAGAAGCCCGTCACCCCAAGGACGAAGCGGTTGTCCGGGAGCACGCGCCGGTAGGTCGTCTCGAAGGTCCAGACCGTCTCCGACCGGAACGTGTAGGGATTGCCGGTGAAGAGGTTGATCGAGCCGCCGCCCGGATTGTAGCCCTCGCGGGCGGTCACCGCCACGGTCTGCACGGGGTCGATGCGGTAGCTCGCGCCGATCTTCGGGAGGAAGACGACCTCGTCGGTGCCGGCGGCGGTCGTGAGGCGGCGCGGCGTGAGCGTCTGCGTCCGCGCGTCGTCGTTCCGGTTCAGGCGGCCGCCGAACAGCAGGTCGAGGTCCGGGGTGAGGGCGTAGCGGAGGTCGGCGAACAGCGCCTGCGCCGAGGTGCGGCCGATCGATCGCGTCAGGCCGATCGCGGCGGCGTCCTGCCAGCGCTCGTTGACGTTCAGGCCGACGAGGCCGCTGAGGCCGGTCCCGACGGTGCCGAACGTGTAGAGCACGTCCTGGTTGAAGATCTCCTCGCGCAGCCGGAACCGCGTCGCGTCGGTCTGGAACCGGGCGCTGTCGAGGTGATCGAAGACGTAGCTCGTGATCGCGCGCAGTTGCCCGGCCTCGCCGGGCAGCCGGTAGATCGTGTCGGCGCCGAACGCTCCGGCCTGCGCGTCGAACACGCGCTGGTAGCCGCCGCGGGCGTAGGGGATCAGGCGCGCCCGGAAGGGCTGGCCGATGACGTCGGGGCCGGCCACGACGTTGCGCGTCTGCGGGACGGTGCCGCTCTGGTAGTCGGCCAGCAGCTTGACGGAGAGGTCCGAGCCCGGCCCGTCCGGCGTGTAGAGCAGCTTGCCGCGCACGCGCGTGGCCCGGGCTTCGAGCAGGCGGCCCGGATCGACGCCTTGCGGCACCTCGATCATGCTCCGGGGGTCCGGGCTGCCCTCCTGCTCGACGACGAGGCGCGCGGCCAGCACGTCCGGGACGAGCGGGACGTTGGCGAGGCCCGCCAGGGTGAAGGCCGGCCCGAAGCGGTCGAAGGCGAAGCCCGCCCGGGCGCCGGCCTCGGCCACCGGCACCGGGTCGCCCGTGTTGACGATGAACGCGCCGGCGATCGCGTTGCGGCCCCGCAGGGTCGATTGCGGCCCGCGCAGCACCTCGACGCGCTCCACGTCGTAGGTGGTCAGGAAGTTCGAGACGGCGAGCGTCGTCGGCCGAACGATCTCGTCGACGATGAGCGGCGCGCGCGGCAGCGTGCCCTGCAGGATGTTGCTGGGAAGGCCCCCCGCGCCGCTCGACTGGATGCCGCGGATGGCCGGCACCTCGCTCGCGCCGAGGGGCGTCGTGTTGGGGACGTTCTCGATGTCCTGGAAGAGCGTCCGGCCCGGCGTGATCCGCCGCTCCAGCTCCGGCTTCGTGATGATCGTGACGCTCGTGGCGGTGTCGAGAAGGCTCTGCACCCGGCGCTCGCCCTCGACGCTGAGCTCGCCCAGGGTCACGGCCGCGGGGGCGGGGGAGCGGCCGTCCTGCGCCGCGCCCGGAGCGGGGAGGCAAAAGGCGGCGGAGACCGCCGCGGCGAGGCCGAGCGGACGCATCGGCCAGTCCGCGTGGCTTCGGAAGCGAGGGGAGGGAAGCATGGCGACGAACGAGCCTACCGCGAAGCCGGGATCAGCAAGCGAATGGCGAGCTTCGGGCGCGCACGCTACCCAGTTCCTACGATGGATGCCCCAAACCCGTCACGATCCGTGTTAGGATGAGGAAAAGTAATTCGCTGTCACCCGTTTGCACTTTGACATTAGAATAATGCCAGATTGACTGACTTGGAGCTTCTCAAATCTGTCGCCGGCAAGTCGCCGGCCGGATGGAACCTGGATGGGGCGACCGCTTGAGCAGTGCCGTGAACGGGGTGGGTGTGGAGACCATCGGTCCGCATCCTCAGGCGCAGTCCCTGCGCGAGAGCCGGCGGGGCGACGTGATCATGGCGCGCGCACGCTACGACGGCTACGTGGGCGCCTACCCGGCGCTGCCCTTTCTCGGCGTCTATCTGTGCCTCGAGGGCGGCGGGCAGCTCGTCAGGCGGAACGCGTCGCAGAACCTCGAAGGGGCGTTCCTGCCCGGGCGCGTGGGTCTCGGTGCGGTCGGCGTCGGCGGCGAGGGGCACGGCCCCCGCATGGATCTCCTGGCGCTCGGCATCGCGCCGGCCCGCCTGTCCGCGCTCGTCGCGGAACTCCCCGGCCAGCGGCTCGATCTCGAGGCCGCGGCCTCGGCCTTCCACGACGACCCCCTGCTCGCGGCATCGCTCCGGGCGATGTGGCAGGAGGGCGGGGAGCACGGGCTCTCGAGCGCCTTCGTCGATCACGCGCTGGCGGTGGTGCTGCACCGGATCGCCGCCGGCGTCCGGAGCGTGCCGCCGGGCGCCCGGCATCGTCTCACGGGCCGGCAGATGGAGCGCCTGACCGGCTTCATCGAGGCGTCCGGGGCCGACCTGTCGGTGGCGCAGCTCGCCGCGGTGCTCGATCTCAGCCCCAACCATTTCAGCCGGTGCTTCCGCGCGACCACCGGCCTCCCGCCCTACGCCTTCCTGACGCGCCGGCGCCTCGATGAGGCCGCCCGGCTGCTGACGGGGACGAGCCTGTCGATCACCGAGATCGCGGCGCTCAGCGGCTACGCCAACCCGAGCCAGTTCGCCTCGGCCTTCCGCCGCCACACGGGCGCGTCGCCCTCGGCGTGGCGCCGCGAGGGGTGAGGTTTTCTCCGCGCGCAGGCTCGCGTCGCCCGCTTCCGTTCACGAGGCGGGCGTCAGCCGGGCTCTCCCGCGAGCGGCGGGATCGGAGGCAGGATGGCGTGTCCGCGCGCCGACGTGCGTCGGGGCGTGCGGTTCCGGGCGATGTGGGGGATCGGGAAACGTGGCGCGGGCGACGGGGCTCGAACCCGCGACCTCCGGCGTGACAGGCCGGCACTCTAACCAACTGAGCTACGCCCGCGTGGCGTGGCCGCCTCGTGCGGCGACGGCCGGGGTTTAGGAGGGCGGCCGGGGGCTGTCAAGCAGCCGCGCGCAGAATCGCGGAGCGCGTCCGCGCGCGCGCCGAGCGCAGTGACGACGGCCCCGGAACCGAGGGGACCGGGTCCGGCCGCGCCCGGATCGACCGCGCGGTGCCGGGAATGCCGGCCCCGGCCGCCCCTGCGCCGATCTGCCCCTTGTCTGCCCACTGCCGCCGGGCGCCCCGCGCCCCCACCTCACTGTCGCAGGGCTGTTTGTGCGACGCGCAACGCTCTTGTTTCACCCGAACCGCTCGTCTAAGCCTCGCGCCGTGCGCTCTCTGGCATTGGAGGAATTCCACATGCCACGGTTCAGGAGGGCGCCCGCGGTCCCACACGAGCACGAGAGAGGCCTCGCATGACCGGCCTGCTGGCGGATTACCTGCCGCTCATCGTTTTCATCGGCGTGTCGCTGTTCATCGCGGTGGCGCTGCTCGTGGCTCCGTTCCTCGTGGCCTACAACAGCCCGGACCCGGAGAAGCTCTCCGCCTACGAGTGCGGCTTCAACGCCTTCGACGACGCGCGCATGAAGTTCGACGTGCGCTTCTACCTGGTCGCCATCCTGTTCATCATCTTCGACCTCGAGGTGGCCTTCCTGTTCCCCTGGGCCATCACCTTCGGCGAGCTCGGCTGGTACGGCTTCTGGTCGATGATGGTCTTCCTCGGCGTGCTCACCGTCGGGTTCGTCTACGAGTGGCGCAAGGGCGCCCTCGAGTGGGATTGAGCCCCGCCGACCCGCAGCACAAGAGCCGCACACCCTCCGAGGCATCCATGGCCCTCACCACCGAACTCTCCCGCGCCCCGACCATCGCGCCCCAGCCCAAGGGCATCATCGACCCCGCGACCGGCCGGCCGATCGGCGAGAACGACCCGACCTTCCTGTCGATCAACAGCGAGCTCGCCGACCGCGGCTTCCTCGTGACCTCGGCGGACGAGCTGATCAACTGGGCCCGCACCGGCTCGCTGATGTGGATGACCTTCGGGCTCGCATGCTGCGCCGTCGAGATGATGCAGATGTCGATGCCCCGCTACGATTGCGAGCGCTTCGGCTTCGCCCCCCGCGGCAGCCCGCGCCAGTCCGACGTGATGATCGTGGCCGGCACGCTCACGAACAAGATGGCCCCGGCGCTCCGCAAGGTCTACGACCAGATGCCGGAGCCGCGCTACGTCATCTCGATGGGCTCCTGCGCCAACGGCGGCGGCTACTACCACTACTCCTACTCGGTGGTGCGCGGCTGCGACCGCGTCGTGCCCGTCGACATCTACGTGCCGGGCTGCCCGCCGACCGCGGAGGCCCTGCTCTACGGCGTGCTGCTGCTGCAGCGGAAGATCCGCCGCACCGGCACGATCGAGCGCTGAGCCCCGCCCATGACGAACGGCATCTCGATCCTTCCCCACACCCAGCCGGAGAGCGGCGAGGCCGCGCTGCGGGCGCTCGGCGACCGCATCGCCGCGGCCCTCGGCCCGGCCATCGTCGAGCGGCGCATCGCCTTCGGCGAACTCACCCTGATCGTGCAGGCCAGCGACATCGTCTACGCGCTGACCTACCTGCGCGACGACCCGGCCTGCGCCTTCCGCTGCTTCATCGACATCTGCGGCGCCGACTATCCGGGCCGCGAGAAGCGCTTCGACGTCGTCTACCACCTGCTCTCGCTGCGCCATAACGCGCGCATCCGGGTGAAGGTGCAGACCGACGAGACGACGCCGGTCCCCTCCGTGATCGAGGTCTACCCGGCCGCCAACTGGTACGAGCGCGAGACCTACGACCTCTACGGCATCCTGTTCTCGGGCCACCCGGACCTGCGGCGCCTCCTCACCGATTACGGCTTCGAGGGCCACCCGCTGCGCAAGGACTTCCCGCTCACCGGCTTCGTCGAGGTCCGCTACGACCAGGACGAGGCGCGCGTCGTCTACGAGCCCGTGAAGCTCACCCAGGAATTCCGCAACTTCGACTTCCTGTCGCCGTGGGAGGGCACCGAGTACGTGCTTCCGGGCGACGAGAAGAAGTCGGTCTGAGGAGATCCCAATGACCGAGCACAACATCCGCAACTTCGCGATCAACTTCGGGCCGCAGCACCCGGCGGCGCACGGGGTGCTGCGCCTCGTGCTGGAGCTCGACGGCGAGATCGTCGAGCGGGTCGACCCGCATATCGGGCTCCTGCACCGGGGCACCGAGAAGCTGATCGAGTACAAGACCTACCTGCAGGCGACGCCCTACTTCGACCGGCTCGACTACGTCGCGCCGATGAACCAGGAGCACGCCTTCTGCCTCGCCATCGAGAAGCTCCTCGGGCTCGAGGTGCCGCGGCGGGCCAAGCTCATCCGGACGCTGTTCTGCGAGATCGGGCGGCTCCTCTCCCACCTCCTCAACGTCACCACGCAGGCGATGGACGTCGGCGCGCTGACGCCGCCCCTGTGGGGCTTCGAGGAGCGCGAGAAGCTGATGATCTTCTACGAGCGGGCGTCCGGCGCCCGGCTCCACGCCAACTACTTCCGGCCCGGCGGCGTCCACCAGGACCTGCCGCCCAAGCTCATCGACGACATCGAGGCGTTCTGCGAGACCTTCCCGCAGGTGGTCGACGACCTCGACAACCTCGTCATGGCCAACCGCATCTTCAAGCAGCGCAACGTCGACATCGGCATCGTCACGGTCGACGAGGCGATGGAGTGGGGCTTCTCGGGCGTGATGGTGCGCGGCTCGGGCATCCCGTGGGACCTGCGCAAGTCGCAGCCCTACGAGGCCTACGAGGAGATGGAGTTCGACATCCCCGTGGGGAAGAACGGCGACACCTACGATCGCCAGGTGATCCGCATGGAGGAGATGCGCGAATCGGTGCGCATCATGAAGCAGTGCATCGCCAAGCTGCGCGAGCCGGCGGGCCAGGGCCCGATCGCGGCGCTCGACGGCAAGGTGGCGCCCCCGCCCCGGCGCGAGATGAAGCGCTCGATGGAGGCGCTCATCCACCACTTCAAGCTCTACACCGAGGGCTTCCACGTGCCGGCGGGCGAGGTCTACGCGGCCGTCGAGGCGCCCAAGGGCGAGTTCGGCGTCTACCTCGTCTCGGACGGCACCAACAAACCCTACCGCTGCAAGATCCGCGCGCCGGGCTTCGCCCACCTGCAGGCGATGGACTGGATGTGCCGCGGCCACATGCTGGCCGACGTCTCCTGCGTGCTCGGCACGCTCGACATCGTGTTCGGCGAAGTGGACCGCTGAAGGCTACGTGAGAGATGGCAAACCGCAGACTCGCCCCCGCCGCCGAGCAACCCGAGAGCTTCGCGTTCACCCCTGAGAACGCCGAGTGGGCGCAGGGGCAGATCGCCAAGTACCCGGAGGGGCGCCAGGCCTCGGCCGTGATCCCGCTCCTGTGGAAGGCGCAGGAGCAGAACGGCGGCTGGCTGCCGCGCGCCGCCATCGAGGCGGTGGCCGACCAGCTCGGCATGCCCCACATCCGCGTGCTCGAGGTCGCGACCTTCTACACGATGTTCGCGCTGGAGCCGGTCGGCCGCTACTGGATCCAGGTCTGCGGCACGGTGCCGTGCGATTCCTGCGGGGCGCGCGAACTGAAGGCGATGCTGCAGGAGCGGCTCGGGCCCCCCGGCCACGTCAGCCCGGACGGCAACTTCTCCTGGCTCGAGGTCGAGTGCCTCGGCGCCTGCTGCAACGCGCCGATGGCGCAGATCAACCACGATTACTACGAGGACCTGACGCCGGAATCCCTCGGCCGGCTCATGGACGACCTCGCCGCCGGCCGCCCGGTCAAGACCGGCTCGCAGACCGGCCGCCACTCCTCCGAGCCCGAGGGCGCGGTCGCCACGCTGCAGGACCCGAGCCTGTTCGACGGCTCCCGCATCGGCGCCTGGCGCAAGCGCTTCGAGGAGACGCGGACGGAGGAGGGCGCGCAGGACGAGGCCGCCGCGAGCGAGCGGCAGGCCGCGGTGAACCCGAAGCCGGCCCGCCCCGACGCCGGCCGCACCGTCGAGCGGCCGGTCGCCGACGCGCCGGCCCAGCGCGCCGCCGCGGGCGAGGCGCCGGTCAAGCCCGAGGACCAGGCCGCCGCGGCCGAGCGCGGACACTCCACCGCCAAGCACGGCGAGGCCCGGCCCACCGACGCCCCCGTCCTCGACACCCCGGCCGAGCGCGCCGTCGCGGGCGAGCCGGCGGCCGCCGAGGCCGGCGCGCAGTCGGCGCTGCGGCGCGACGAGGTCCCGCCGCAGCCCGAGGCGTCCGGCGCCAGCGAGGGCGAGGTCGCCGCCGAGGCCGAGGAGAGCCGCATCGCGGAGAAGCTCGCGGGCCTGCCCAGGGACGCGACCCCCGAGCAGCGGGCGGACGCGGTCGGCACCCGGCCCGCGGCCCTCCCGGCGGCGCGGGCGGGCGCGCCCGACGCGCTCACCCGCATCAAGGGGATCGGCCCCGGCAACGAGCGCCGGCTGCACGATCTCGGCATCTACCACTTCGACCAGATCGCCGCCTGGACCCGGGACGAGATCGCCTGGGTCGGCACCTACCTCGCCTTCCCCGGCCGGATCGACCGCGAGGACTGGGTGGGGCAGGCGCGTGCGCTGAGCCGCTAGGGCAGGGGACGACCGACATGCTCTCCGATCAGGATCGCATCTTCACCAACCTCTACGGCCTGCACTCGCCGGGCCTGGAGGCTGCCCGCAAGCGCGGCGCCTGGGACGGAACCAAGTTCCTCCTCGAGATGGGCCGCGACTGGATCATCGAGGAGATGAAGACCTCGGGCCTGCGCGGGCGCGGCGGCGCCGGCTTCCCGACCGGCCTCAAATGGTCCTTCATGCCCAAGAAGTCCGACGGGCGCCCCCACTACCTCGTCGTCAACGCCGACGAGTCGGAGCCGGGCACCTGCAAGGACCGGGAGATCATGCGGCACGACCCGCACCTCCTGATCGAGGGCTGCATGCTCGCCTCCTTCGCGATGGACGCGCATGCCTGCTACGTCTACATCCGCGGCGAGTACGTGGCCGAGAAGCACGCCCTCCAGAAGGCCGTCGACGAGGCCTACGAGGCCCGGCTCGTCGGCCAGGACAACGTCCACGGCTACCCCTTCGACATCTACGTCCACCACGGCGCGGGCGCCTACATCTGCGGTGAGGAGACGGCCCTCATCGAGAGCCTCGAGGGCAAGAAGGGCATGCCGCGCCTGAAGCCCCCGTTCCCCGCCAATATGGGCCTCTACGGCTGCCCGACGACGGTCAACAACGTCGAGTCGATCGCGGTGGCCGGCACCATCCTGCGGCGCGGCGGCGCGTGGTTCGCCGGGATCGGCGGCAAGAACAACACCGGCACCAAGCTGTTCTGCGTGTCGGGCCACGTCAACAAGCCCTGCAACGTCGAGGAGGAGCTCGGGATCACCTTCCGCGAGCTCATCGACAAGCATTGCGGCGGCATGCGCGGCGGCTGGGACAACCTGCTCTGCTCGATTCCCGGCGGCTCCTCGGTGCCGCTCGTGCCGGCCGAGCAGATCATCGACGCCAAGATGGACTTCGACACCCTGCGCAACCTCGGCTCCGGCCTCGGCACCGCGGCGGTGATCGTCCTCGACCGCTCCACCGACATCGTCCAGGCGATCGCCCGCATCGCCTACTTCTACAAGCACGAGAGCTGCGGCCAGTGCACGCCCTGCCGCGAGGGCACGGGCTGGATGTGGCGCGTGATGCTGCGCATGGCGGAAGGCCGCGCCCAGAAGCGCGAGATCGACATGCTGTTCGACGTCACGAAGCAGATCGAGGGCCACACGATCTGCGCCCTCGGCGACGCCGCCGCCTGGCCGATCCAGGGCCTGATCCGGCACTACCGCCCCGAGATCGAGAAGCGGATCGACCGCTACAGCGCGAACCCGCATCCCGACCCCGTGCCGATGGCGGCGGAGTGAGCCTGCCGCCCGCGATGAAGTTCGAGACCGAGAAGCACGTATGACAAGAATCGTCGTCGACGGCACCGAGGTCGATGTCCCGGCCGAGTACACGCTGCTCCAGGCCTGCGAGGTCGCGGGCGCGGAGATCCCGCGCTTCTGCTTCCACGAGCGGCTGTCGATCGCCGGCAATTGCCGCATGTGCCTCGTGGAGCTGAAGGGGGCGCCCAAGCCCGTCGCCTCCTGCGCCTACGCGGTCAAGGATTGCCGGCCCGGCCCCAACGGCGAGCCGCCGGAGGTGCTGACGCGCTCCGGCCAGACCAAGAAGGCCCGCGAGGGGGTGATGGAGTTCCTCCTCATCAACCACCCGCTCGACTGCCCGATCTGCGATCAGGGCGGCCATTGCGACCTGCAGGACCAGGCCATGGCCTACGGGGTCGACTCGACCCGCTACGGCGAGAACAAGCGCGCCGTCGAGGAGAAGTACATCGGCCCGCTGGTGCGGACCGCCATGAACCGCTGCATCCACTGCACCCGCTGCGTGCGCTTCCTCGCGGAGGTGGCCGGCGTGCCGGACCTCGGCGCCATCGGCCGCGGCGAGGACATGGAGATCACGAGCTACCTCGAGCAGGCGATGCACTCGGAGCTGCAGGGCAACGTCGCCGACCTCTGCCCCGTGGGCGCCCTCGTGCACAAGCCGCAGAGCTACAACGTCCGCCCCTGGGAGCTGACGAAGACCGACTCGGTCGACGTGATGGACGCGGTCGGCTCGGCGATCCGGGTCGATTCCCGCGGCCGCGAGGTCATGCAGATCGAGCCGCGGGTCAACGAGGCGATCAACGAGGAGTGGATCTCCGACAAGACCCGCCACGCCGTCGACGGCCTGCGCCTGCAGCGCCTCGACCGGCCCTACCTGCGCGAGAACGGCCGCCTGCGCCCCGCCACCTGGAACGAGGCGTTCGGCGCCATCGCGGCCCGCATGAAGGGCGCGGACGAGGCGCGCGTCGGCGCCCTCGTCGGCGACCTCGCGGGCGTCGAGGAGACGTTCGCGCTGAAGGGCCTGATGACCGCGCTCGGCGTGACGAACCTCGACTGCCGGCAGGCGGGCGAGCGGATCGACCCGGCCTGGGGCCGGGCCGCCTACACGTTCGGGCCGACGATCCCCGGCATTGAGGAGGCGGACGCGATCCTGCTCGTGGGCGCCAACCCGCGGCTCGAAGCCTCGCTCCTCAACGTGCGCATCCGCAAGCGCTGGCGCATGGGCCCGCTGCCGGTCGGCATGATCGGCGAGCCGGCCGACCTGACCTACCCCCACATCCAGCTCGGCGCCGGCCCCGAGACGCTGGCCGAGCTCGCCGCGGGCCGCCACAGCTTCGCCGAGACCCTGAAGGCGGCCTCCAGGCCCGTCGTCGTCGTCGGCATGGGCGCGCTGGCGCGGCCGGACGGCGCGGCGATCCTCGCCGCGGCCGCGGCGCTCGCCCGCGACGTCGGCGCGGTCACGCCCGAGTGGAACGGCTTCGGCGTGCTGCACACGGCCGCCGCCCGCGTCGGCGCGCTCGACCTCGGCTTCGTGCCGGGCGAGGGCGGCCTCGACGTCGCCGGGATGGTCGCGCCCGGCGCCCTCGACGTGCTGTTCAACCTCGGCGCCGACGAGGTCGAGATCGGCGCGGGCGCCTTCGTGGTCTACCAGGGCACCCACGGCGACCGCGGCGCCTCGCGCGCCGACGTGATCCTGCCGGGCGCCGCCTACACCGAGAAGAACGCGACCTACGTCAACCTCGAGGGCCGCGTGCAGTGGGCGAACCGCTCGTCCTTCCCGCCGGGCGACGCCCGCGAGGACTGGGCGATCCTGCGCGCGCTCTCGGACGTGCTGGGCCAGCGCCTGCCCTACGATTCGCTCACCGCGCTGCGCCGCGCGCTCTACGCCGCCCACCCGCACCTCGCGGGCGTCGACGCGGTGGAGCCCGCCGACGCGGTCGCCGCGGCCGGAACCCTGGCGGCCCTCGGCGGCACCCCGGCCCGCGACCCGTTCCGCTCGCCGATCCTCGACTTCTACCTGACCAACCCGATCGCCCGCGCCTCGCGGGTGCTCGCCGAGTGCTCGAGCCTCGCCCGCGGGCGCGCGCTCGAGGCCGCGGAATAAGGCCGCCTGCGATGACCTCCTGGGAAGTGCTCGGCACCGTCCTCCTGATCGCGCTGAAGAGCTTCGTGCTCCTCGCCGCGCTGCTCGTCTTCATCGCCTACGCGCTGCTCGCCGACCGCAAGATCTGGGCGGCGGTGCAGCTCCGCCGCGGCCCGAACGTCGTCGGCCCCTGGGGCCTGCTGCAATCCTTCGCCGACCTCCTGAAGTTCGTGCTCAAGGAGCCGGTCATCCCGGCCGGCGCCAACAAGGCCATCTTCCTGCTCGCGCCCCTCGTCTTCGCGACGCTGGCGCTCGCCTCCTGGGCGGTGATCCCGCTGGCCGAGGGCTGGGCCATCGCCGACATCAACGTCGGCATCACCTACATCTTCGCGATCTCGTCGCTGGGCGTCTACGGCGTCATCATGGGCGGCTGGGCCTCGAACTCGAAATACGCCTTCCTCGGCGCGCTCCGCTCGGCCGCGCAGATGATCTCCTACGAGGTCTCGCTCGGCTTCGTGATCATCTGCGTGCTGCTCTGCGCGGGCTCGCTCAACCTCTCGCGCATCGTGCTCGCGCAGGACACGGCGCTCGGCCTGTTCGGCTGGTACTGGCTCTGGCTGTTCCCGATGTTCGTGGTGTTCTTCATCTCGGCCATGGCCGAGACGAACCGCCCGCCCTTCGACCTGCCGGAGGCCGAGTCCGAGCTCGTGGCCGGCTACATGGTGGAGTATTCCTCCACCCCGTACCTGCTCTTCATGCTCGGCGAGTACGTGGCCATCATGACCATGTGCGCCCTCGGCACGGTGCTGTTCCTGGGCGGCTGGCTCTCGCCGATCCCGTTCGCGCCCTTCACCTGGGTGCCGGGCGTGATCTGGTTCGCCCTGAAGGCGAGCTTCCTGTTCTTCATGATCGCCATGGTGAAGGCCATGGTGCCCCGCTACCGCTACGACCAGCTCATGCGGCTCGGCTGGAAGGTGTTCCTGCCCCTCTCGCTCATCTCGGTCGTCGTCGTCGCCTTCGTCCTCAAGCTCACCGGCCTCGCGCCGGGCGCCTGAGCCACACCCAATCGGAGATCGCGCCATGAAGCTCGATCAGGTCGCCAAGGGCCTTCTGCTCAAGGAGTTCGTGTCGGGGTTCGTCCTCGCCATGAAGTACTTCTTCAAGCCCAAGGCCACGATCAACTACCCCTTCGAGATGGGCCATCGCGGCCCCCGCTTCCGGGGCGAGCACGCGCTGCGCCGCTACCCGAACGGGGAGGAGCGCTGCATCGCCTGCAAGCTCTGCGAGGCGATCTGCCCGGCCCAGGCGATCACCATCGAGGCGGGGCCCCGCCGCAACGACGGCACGCGCCGCACCACCCGCTACGACATCGACATGGTGAAGTGCATCTACTGCGGCATGTGCCAGGAGGCCTGCCCGGTGGACGCCATCGTGGAGGGGCCGAACTTCGAGTTCTCGGTCGAGACCCGCGAGGAGCTCCTCTACGACAAGGAGAAGCTCCTCCTGAACGGCGACCGCTGGGAGCGCGAGATCGCCCGCAACATCGCGATGGACGCCCCCTACCGCTGAGGCGTCCCGCACCCCGCGCTGTTGTGCCACGCAGCGGCGGGGCCTATAGACGGGCCGCCCGCGCGACCCGATGGTTCTCGAGGCAGAAGGGGCCGCCCCGCGCGGCTGACGCCGACAATCCGATGACCGCAGCTGCCGCCTTCTTCTATCTCTTCGCGAGCGTCACCGTCGCGTCGGGGTTCATGGTGATCGCCTCGCGCAATCCCGTCGCCTCGGTCCTGTTCCTGATCCTCGCCTTCGTGAACGCTGCCGGCCTGTTCGTGCTGATGGGCGCCGAGTTCCTGGCGATGATCCTCGTCGTCGTCTACGTCGGCGCCGTCGCGGTGCTGTTCCTGTTCGTCGTGATGATGCTCGACGTCGATTTCGCCGAGCTGCGCCAGGGCTTCCAGCAGTACCTGCCGGTGGGCGCGCTGATCGGCGCGGTGTTCGCCATCGAGCTGATCCTGGTGGTCGGCTCCTGGACGATCGACCCGGGCCTCGTGCAGGCGCCGCTCGGCACCGTCGCGGCGGGCGAGAGCTTCACCAACACCGCCGCGCTCGGCCGCGTGCTCTACACGGAGTACGCCTACTTCTTCCAGATCGCGGGCCTCGTGCTCCTCGTCGCGATGATCGGCGCCATCGTGCTGACGCTGCGCGACCGGCCGGGCGTGAAGCGGCAGAACATCAGCGTGCAGAACGCGCGGACGCAGGCGATGGCGGTCGAGACCCGCAAGGTGCCCTCCCGTCAGGGCGTCGAGGTTTGAGGATTCTGGCCCTCCCCGGCGCGGGGAGGGATCGAGGGCGGGACCGGTGCAGGGCGGGGCGTCGAGCTTGACGCCCGCGCCGCCCCCCGCCTCCGGCTCCTTCCCACGAGGGGGAGGGGCGACGTGCGGAGCTTGAGAAGACGATGATCGGACTGAGCCACTACCTGACGGTCGCCGCGATCCTGTTCACGCTCGGCGTGCTCGGCATCTTCATTAACCGCAAGAACGTCATCGTCATCCTGATGTCGGTGGAGCTGATCCTGCTCGCCGTGAACATCAACCTCGTGGCGTTCTCCACCCACCTCAACGACATCACAGGCCAGGTCTTCGCGCTGTTCGTACTCACGGTCGCCGCAGCCGAGGCCGCCATCGGCCTCGCCATCCTCGTCGTGTTCTTCCGGAACCGCGGCTCCATCGCGGTCGAGGACGTCAGCATGATGAAGGGCTGACGGAACGCCGCCGACTGAACCCCTTCGTTTCGACGCGCGGCGCCCGGCGCCGCGCGAGGCCGGACGCTAGAGAACGATGTATCACGCGATCGTCTTCTTCCCCCTCATCGGCGCGCTCGTCGCCGGCCTGTTCGGCCGCTTCCTCGGCGCGCGGGCCTGCGAGTACCTGACGACGAGCTGCCTCGCCTTCTCGGCGCTGCTCTCCTGGGGCGTCTTCTTCGAGGGGGCCGACCACGCCACGCGGGTGCAGGTCGCGACCTGGTTCACGGCGGGCGACCTCGTGGTCGACTGGGCCTTCCGCATCGACACCCTGACCCGGGTCATGCTCGTCGTCGTGACGACGGTCTCGACCCTCGTGCACCTCTACTCCATCGGCTACATGGAGGAGGACCCGCACCGGCCGCGCTTCTTCGCCTACCTGTCGCTGTTCACCTTCGCCATGCTGATGCTGGTGACGGCCGACAACCTCGTGCAGATGTTCTTCGGCTGGGAGGGCGTCGGCCTCGCCTCCTACCTGCTGATCGGCTTCTGGTACGAGAAGCCCTCGGCCAACGCCGCCGCCATGAAGGCGTTCATCGTCAACCGCGTCGGCGATTTCGGCTTCTCGCTCGGCATCTTCCTCGTCTTCGTCCTGTTCGGCTCGGTCGCCTTCGACGGCATCTTCCCGCGCGTGAACGAGCTCAAGGACGCGCACTTCCACTTCCTCGGCTACGAGTGGCACGCCCTGACGCTCGCCTGCCTGCTCCTGTTCATGGGCGCGATGGGCAAGTCGGCGCAGTTCCTGCTGCACACCTGGCTGCCGGACGCGATGGAGGGCCCGACCCCGGTCTCGGCGCTGATCCACGCCGCCACCATGGTGACGGCCGGCGTCTTCATGGTGGCGCGCCTGTCGCCGCTGTTCGAGCTGGCGCCGAACGCCCTCATCGTCGTCACCGTCATCGGCGGCATCACCGCCTTCTTCGCGGCCACGGTCGGCCTCGTGCAGAACGACATCAAGCGGGTCATCGCCTACTCGACCTGCTCGCAGCTCGGCTACATGTTCGTGGCCCTCGGCGTCGGCGCCTACTCGGTCGGCATCTTCCACCTGTTCACCCACGCCTTCTTCAAGGCGCTGCTGTTCCTCGGCGCCGGCTCGGTCATCCACGCGATGCACCACGAGCAGGACATGCGGAACATGGGCGCGCTGCGGCCCTACATCCCCTTCACCACCGCCATGATGGCGATCGGGACGCTGGCGCTGATCGGCTTCCCGTTCACCGCGGGCTACTACTCGAAGGACGCGATCATCGAGGCGGCCTACGCCTCGACCCGGCCCGGCCACACCCTGGCCTTCCTGGCCACCGTGATCGCCGCCTTCTTCACCTCGTTCTACTCCTGGCGCCTGTTCTTCATGACCTTCGAGGGTCCGGCGCGCTGGGCGGACCACGGCGCCCATGGTCACGACGCGCAGGACGCGCACGGCGCCGTGCACGCCGACCATCACGCTCCCGTCGCGCAGGCCTCCGTGCACGCCGACCCTCACCAGGCGGACGGGCTTCCGGGCCACCACGAGGGCGTCGCGCACGATGACAAGGGCCACGACGTCGAGCCGGCCTCGCACAGCGCGATCGAGCACCACGACCATCACCCCCACACGCCGCACGAGAGCCCGCTCGTGATGACGATCCCGCTCGCGATCCTCGCCTTCGGCGCGCTGTTCGCCGGCCTCATCTTCAAGGACCGCTTCATCGGCGAGGGCATGGAGGCGTTCTGGGGCCACGCGCTCGCGCACGGGCCCGACAACCACATCATGCACGACATGCACCACGTGCCGGGCTGGGTCGTCGCCTCGCCGTTCATCATGCTGGTGCTCGGCTTCATCGTGGCCTTCTGGATGTATATCCGCCGGCCCGAGCTGCCCGGCCGGCTCGCCGCGCAGCAGCCGGTCCTGTACCGCTTCCTCCTCAACAAGTGGTACTTCGACGAGATCTACGACCGCATCTTCGTGCGGCCCGCCAAGGACTTCGGCCTGTTCCTCTGGAAGGAGGGCGACGGCCGCGTCATCGACGGCATGGGTCCCAACGGCATCGCCGCCCGCGTGGTGGACGTGACCCGCGGCGTCGTCCGCCTCCAGACCGGCTACGTCTACCACTACGCCTTCGTGATGCTCGTCGGCGTCGCGGGTCTCATCACCTGGTACCTGATGTCCGGCCTGCCGAAGGGCGGGCACTGATGGCCGGCAACGAGAAGTACGGGAACCTCCGCTGATGTTCGGCCTCGGTATTCTCTCCGGCCTGCTGATCGTGCCGCTCGCCGGCGCGGCCTTCATCCTCACGTTGAACGGCGACGAGGAGGCGGTGAAGCGCAACGCCCGCTGGGCGGCGCTCGCCACCACGGTCATCACCTTCCTGCTCTCGCTGGTGGCCTGGGGCCGCTACGACGCCACCTCGTCGAGCTTCCAGCTCGTGGAGAGCCACGCCTGGCTCACCGACACGATCCGCTTCAAGCTCGGGGTCGACGGCTTCTCGATGCCGCTGATCCTGCTGACCACCTTCCTGATGCCGTTCTGCATCGGCGCCTCCTGGCACGCGATCGGAACCCGCGTGAAGGAGTACTTCGTCGCCTTCCTCGTCCTCGAGACGACGATGATCGGCGTGTTCGAGGCCCTCGACCTCGTCCTGTTCTACCTGTTCTTCGAGGCCGGTCTGATCCCGATGTTCCTCATCATCGGCATCTGGGGCGGCAAGCGGCGCATCTACGCGAGCTTCAAGTTCTTCCTCTACACGCTGCTGGGCTCCGTGCTGATGCTGCTCGCCATCATGGCGATGTACTGGCACGCCGGCACCACCGACATCCCGACCCTCCTGCAGACCCGCTTCCCCACGGGCATGCAGACCTGGCTCTGGCTCGCCTTCTTCGCCTCCTTCGCGGTGAAGATGCCGATGTGGCCGGTCCACACCTGGCTCCCCGACGCCCACGTCGAGGCGCCGACCGCCGGCTCGGTGATCCTGGCCGGCATCCTCCTGAAGATGGGCGGCTACGGCTTCATCCGGGTCTCGCTGCCGATGTTCCCGGACGCCTCGCACCACTTCGCGCCCCTCGTCTTCGCGCTCTCGATCATCGCGATCATCTTCACCTCGCTGATCGCGATGATGCAGACCGACATCAAGAAGCTCATCGCCTACTCGTCGGTCGCCCACATGGGCTTCGTGACGCTCGGCCTCTTCACGATGAACGAGCAGGGCATCCAGGGCGCGCTGTTCCTGATGATCTCGCACGGCATCGTGTCGGGCGCGCTCTTCCTCTGCGTCGGCGTCGTCTACGACCGCATGCACACCCGCGAGATCGCGGCCTACGGCGGCCTCGTGAACCGGATGCCGCTCTATGCGGTGGCGATGATGGTCTTCACCATGGCCAATGTCGGCCTGCCCGGCACCTCGGGCTTCGTCGGCGAGTTCCTGGCGATGACCGGCGCCTTCAAGGCGAACCCGACGGTCGCCTTCTTCTCGGTCTTCGGCATCATCCTCTCGGCGGCCTACGCGCTCTGGCTCTACGCCCGGGTGATCTACGGCAAGCTGGAGAAGCCATCGCTCAAGGGGATCCTCGACCTCGACAACCGCGAGAAGCTGATCCTCGCGCCGCTCGTCGCCCTGACGATCTACTACGGCGTGCACCCGGCCCCGATCCTCGACACCTTCGCGCCCTCCACCGAGGCGCTGATGGCGAGCATCAAGACCGCCCTCTCGAACACGCAGACCGCGGCCGCCGCGCTGCCCGTCGCGCGCTGAAGGCATACGGACCCATGACCGCCGCCCAGACCGTCCTTCCGACCCTCGCACCCCTCCTGCCCGAGCTGATCCTCGGAGTCGGGGTCATGGTGCTGATCCTCTACGGGGCCTTCCGGGGCGAGCGCTCGGTGGAGGGCGTCAACGTCGGCGCGCTCCTCCTGCTCCTCCTCGCCTTCTTCGTGGTGGTCTCGCAGCCCGCCGGCCTGAAGGTGACGACGCTGTCCGGCGCCTTCATCTCGGACGCCTTCTCGCGGGTGATGAAGGGGCTGATCCTGCTCGGCTCGGCCGCCACCATCCTGCTCTCGCGGGACTATTTCCAGCGCGAGCGCATCGACCGGTTCGAGTACCCGATCCTGATCGTGCTGTGCACGATCGGCATGATGGTGATGGCCTCGGCCAACGACCTCATCGCCCTCTATCTCGGCCTCGAGCTGCAGTCGCTCGCCGCCTACGTCATCGCCGCCTTCCACCGGGACGACCTCAAGTCGACCGAGGCCGGCCTGAAGTACTTCGTCCTCGGGGCGCTCTCGTCGGGCATGCTGCTCTACGGCGCCTCGCTGATCTACGGCTTCACCGGCACCGTCTCCTTCCCCGGCATCGTCTCGGCGCTCCACGGCAGCGCCAGCCTCGGCATCGTGCTCGGCATCGTGTTCGTGGCGGCGGGCGTCGCCTTCAAGATGTCGGCGGTGCCCTTCCACATGTGGACGCCGGACGTCTACGAGGGCTCGCCGACGCCGGTGACCGCCTTCTTCGCCTCGGCGCCCAAGATGGCTGCGGTGGCGATGACCGTGCGCGTCTTCATCGGCGCCTTCCCGGACCTGACCGCGGTCTGGCAGCAGATCATCGTCTTCGTGGCCATCGCCTCGATGGCGCTCGGCTCCTTCGCGGCGATCGGCCAGCGCAACATCAAGCGCCTGATGGCCTACTCCTCGATCGGCAATATCGGCTACGCGCTGATCGGGCTCGCCGCGGGCTCGCAGGAGGGCGTGCAGGGCGTGGTGATCTACATGATCATCTATCTCGCCATGACGCTCGGCGCCTTCGCGATCATCCTGTCGCTCCGGCGCCGGGACGAGATGTTCGAGACGATCGACGACCTCTCGGGCCTCTCGCGCACGCACCCGGTGCTCGCCTTCTGCCTCGCGATGATGATGTTCTCGCTCGCCGGCATCCCGCCGCTGGCCGGCTTCTTCGCGAAGTTCTACGTCTTCGCCGCCGCCATCAAGGCGGGCCTCGTGACGCTCGCCGTGATCGGCGTGGTGACGAGCGTCGTCGGCGCCTACTACTACCTGCGCATCGTCAAGGTGATGTACTTCGACGAGGCGAAGGCGCCCTACGAGGCGATGGCGCCGGGCCTGCGCATCGTCCTCGCCGTCTCCAGCGTCGTGGTGATCCTGTTCTTCCTCGTGCCCGGCCCGCTCCGGGGCGCGGCGGACGCCGCGGCGAGATCGCTGTTCTGAGATCCCGTTGAACGTCAGGCTCAGCGAGGCGGCCCGGGCGGCGGGGCACCGGCTCCACGTCCACGACAGCCTCGGCTCCACCAACACGGAGGCCCTGGAGCGGGCGCGATCCGGCGAGACCGGGCCGCTCTGGGTCGTCGCCCGCCGCCAGGAAGCGGGCCGGGGCCGGCGCGGCAACAGCTGGACCTCGCTGCCCGGAAACCTCGCCGCGAGCCTGCTCTGGCCGGTCGCGGGCGTCGAGCCAGATCGGATCGCGACGCTGGGCTTCGTCGCCGGCGTCGCGCTCGCGGCCGCCCTGGACGAGGCCTGCGGCACCGTGCCGGGTTCAGATGCGGCGGGCGCGACCCGATCTATCGCTCTGAAATGGCCGAACGACGTGCTCGCGGGGGGCGCCAAGCTCGCCGGCATCCTGCTCGAGGCGGAGATGCTGCCCGGCGGGCGGCGGGCCGTGGTGATCGGCTTCGGCGTCAACGTGGCGGCCGCGCCCCAGGGATTGCCATACCCCGCGACCTCGCTCGCCGCGCTCGGCAGCGCGACGGGCGCGGAGAAAGTTCTTGAATTCCTCTCCGGCCATGTCACCGAGGCGGCACGCCTCTGGGAGGGCGGACGGAATTTCGCAGGCATTCGCGCGCGCTGGCTGGCGCGGGCGGCCGGCCTCGGATCGCCGATCGCGGTCCGCACCGGCGCCGAGACGCTGGAAGGCCTGTTCGACACGATCGACGAGGGGGGGCGGCTCGTGATCCTCGCCCCGGACGGCACGCGCAGGACCGTGACGGCGGGCGAGGTGCATTTCGGGACGGCCGCGACGGCGGCCTGAACTTGGGTTGGGTTGTTTGATGACGACAGGGCAAGACGAACTCGTCTTCCTGCCGCTCGGCGGCGTGGGCGAGATCGGGATGAACGCGGCTCTCTACGGGATCGGCCCGGAGAAGAGCCGCAAATGGATCATGGTCGATTGCGGCATGGGCTTCGCGGGCGAGGAGGCGATGCCGGGCATCGACCTCATGTTCCCGGACCTCTCCTTCATCGAGGAGCGGAAGGCCGATCTCCTCGGCATCTTCATCACGCACGCGCACGAGGATCACATCGGGGCGATCAGCGAGCTGTGGCCGCGCCTGCGCGCGCCCGTCTACGCCACCCGCTTCGCCAAGAACCTGCTCGAGACCCGCCGCCTCGGCGAGCCCGGCGCGCCGAAGGTGGAGCTGAGGGAGATCGTGCCCGGCCGGCGCGTGAAGGTCGGCCCCTTCGAGATCGAGTTCGTGCCCGTCTCCCACTCGATCCCCGAGTCGAACGCCGTCGCGATCCGCAGCAGCCACGGCCTCGTCGTGCACACCGGCGACTGGAAGCTCGACGCGACGCCGATCCTCGGCGACGTGACCGAGGAGGCCGCCTTCCGCAAGCTCGGCGACGAGGGCATCCTGGCGCTGGTCTGCGATTCGACCAACGTGGTGCGCGAGGGCCGCTCGCCGAGCGAGGCCGAGGTCGCCGCGACGCTCAAGCGCCTCATCACGGAATCGCCGCACCGGGTCGCCGTGACCACCTTCGCCTCGAACGTCGCCCGCATCCGGGCGGTGGCGGAGGCGGCCCAGGCCTGCGGCCGCGAGGTCATCGCGGTCGGCCGCGCCATGGACCGGGTCATCGACGTCGCCCGCGAGTGCGGCTACCTCGAAGGCCTGCCCGACTTCCTCAGCGCCGATTCCTACGGCAACCTGCCCCGCGGCAAGGTCGTGGCGCTGCTGACGGGCTCGCAGGGCGAGCCGCGGGCCGCCCTGTCCCGGGTCTCGCGCAGCGACCACCCGAGCATCACGCTGGCGGCCGGCGACCGGGTCATCTTCTCCTCGCGCGCCATCCCCGGCAACGAGCGCGACGTCGGCGCCATCATCAACGACCTGATCAACCAGGGTGTCGAGGTCGTGACCGATCGGACCGAACTCGTCCACGTCTCCGGGCACCCGCGCCGGGACGAGATGACCGAGATGTACGCCTGGACGCGCCCCGGCACCGCGATCCCCGTGCACGGCGAGGCGCTCCACCTCGACGAGCACGCCCGCTTCGCCCGGGCGCAGGGCGTCGGCAACGTGGTCAAGGCCCGCAACGGCAGCCTGATCCGCCTCGCACCCGGCACGCCGGAGGTGGTCGAGCACGTCAAGGCGGGGCGCCTGTTCAAGGACGGCAACGTCCTCGTCGACGACCGGGACCGCGCGATCCCGGAGCGGCGCAAGCTCGCGCAGGCGGGCATGGTCTCGGTCGCCATCGCCATCGACGAGGACGGCGACGTGGCGGGCGAGCCGGCCGTCGACATCATGGGCCTGCCGAACCGCGGCCGCGACGGCGAGCCGCTGATCGACACGGTGGTGGAGATCGTCTCGCGCACCCTGTCGGGCCTGTCGAAGGGCAAGCGGCGGGACGCGGACGCCGTCGAGAAGGCGGTGGACCGCGCCATCCGCTCCGGCGTCAACGAGGTCTGGGGCAAGAAGCCCGCCTGCCACGTTCAGGTGGTCGAGGTGTGATAAACTGGCGGTCACGAGACGAACCCTCCCCGCCGAGGAGAGGGACGATGCACAGCGCAGGGAGGAGACAACGATGATCGGGCGGCTCAACCACGTGGCCATCGCGGTGCGCGATCTCGGTGCGGCCTGCGCCGTGTACCGGGACACGCTCGGCGCCAAGCTCTCCGAGCCGTTGCCGCAGCCCGAGCACGGCGTCACCGTCGTGTTCGTCGAGTTGCCCAACAGCAAGATCGAGCTGATGGAGCCCCTCGGCGAGGGCTCGCCGATCGAGAGCTTCGTCGAGCGCAACCCGGGCGGCGGCATCCACCACGTCTGCTACGAGGTGGACGACATCATCGCGGCCCGCGACCGTCTGAAAGGCCAGGGCGCGCGGGTGCTCGGCACCGGCGAGCCGCGCATCGGCGCGCACGGCAAGCCCGTGCTGTTCCTGCACCCCAAGGACTTCCTCGGCACGCTGGTCGAGCTGGAGCAGGTCTGAGCGGGACGGCGAGATGCATGCCCTGAGCCGATCCACGCCGCTCACCGTCGCCGCCGTGGTGGCGCTGGCGGCGGTCTTCGTGGCGCTGGCGGTGAGCCTGTTCAAGCTCACCGTCGGCGGGGCCGTCGCGCTCTACTTCGTGCTGTGGTGGACGCTGCTCTTCGCGATCCTGCCCCTGCGCAACCAGCCGGAGCACCGGCCCGAGCACATCGTGCCGGGCCAGGACCCCGGCGCTCCCGCCCTGCCGCGCCTGCGCGAGAAGGCGATCTGGACGAGCCTCTTCGCGGGCGCCGCCTTCCTGGCGGCGCTGGCGGTCTTCCCCCTCGCGGGTTTGTAAACGCCCGCGCGATTGACAGCCCGCCGGGCGCTCCCGACAAACCTTGGACAAGACGTGCGGGTGCACCCGACGCGTCACCGGGATCGGGAGGAAGCCATGCTGCCACAGGCGAGCAGCGCGTCCGACGCCGTGGACGAGGCCGGTGCCGGGCGCAGGCGCTGGCTCTTGCCCTTCATGCTGGCCCTGTTCTTCACCTGGGGGCTCGCCACCGTCCTCGTGGACATCATCACGCCGAAGCTGAAGAGCCTCTTCGCGCTGAGCTTCGCGGAGGCGACGCTCACCCAGTTCTGCTTCTTCCTCGCCTACGCCATCGTCTCCCTCCCGGCGGGGCTCCTCGTCGCCCGCATCGGCTACATGCGCGGGCTCGTCCTCGGCCTCGTCGTGATGGCGGCGGGCGGCCTGACCTTCGCGCCGGCCGCCAAGATCGGCCTCTACCCGCTCTTCCTGTTCGCCCTGTTCGTGATGGCGTCGGGCATCGCGGTCCTGCAAGTCGCGGCCAACCCCCTCGTCACGAAGCTCGGGCCAGCCGCCCAGGCCCCGAGCCGCCTGACCCTCGCCCAGACCTTCAACTCGCTCGGCACCACGGTCGGCCCCGCGATCGGTGCCTGGGCGATCCTCTCGCACGGACCCGCGACGCCGCCCGACCCGGCTGCGCTCTCGCCTGCGGCACTGGCCGCGGCCCGGCAGGCGGAGGCCGCCGTGCTGCAGACACCCTTCCTCGTGATCGCGGGCGGGCTGATCGGCCTCGCGATCCTGTTCTGGTCGGTGCGCTCCTGGGTGCGGGAGGAGGAGCACGCCGTCGAGGTGCACGGCCTCGGTCTCGATCTGCTGCGCCGGCCCCGCCTCGCGCTCGGGGCAGCGGCGATCTTCCTCTACGTCGGCGCTGAGGTCGCGATCGGTACGCTGATGGTCAGCTACCTGGAGCAGCCGCGGGTGCTCGGCGCGGACCCGGCCACCGCCGGCCACCTCCTGAGCTTCTATTGGGGCGGCGCGCTGGTCGGGCGGATCGTCGGCAGCTTCGCCCTCCGCTTCGTGCGGGCGGGGGCGGCGCTCGCGGTCTGCGCCCTCGCGGCGGGGCTGCTCGCCACGGTGTCGGGCCTGTCCGAGGGGCCGCTCGCTGCCTGGACACTGCTCTCGGTCGGGCTCGCCAACGCCATCATGTTCCCGACGATCTTCGCGCTCGCCATCGAGGGTCTCGGCGAGCGGACCGCACAGGGGGCCGGCATCGTCTGCGTCGCCATCGTCGGCGGGGCGATCATCCCGGTGGTGACCGGCTACCTCGCCGACCACGTCGGCCTCAGCCTCGCTCTCGGTGCCCCTGTCCTCTGCTACCTCTGCATCGCCGGTTACGGCCTCGCGAACCTGCGCGAGCCGGCTCAGGAATCCGACGCGCAGCCGAGCGGCGCGATCGCCTGATCGTCCGCGACGGGAAGCTGCGGCGTGAGAATTTTCGCCGCCCGCCTCGATGCCGGCATTGCACCCTCAGGTTGAGCTGAAACGCCGACACCAAGCGTCAATGGGGTTTCTTGCGGGTCGCGGAGGCATTCGGTTGGGTGACGGACAAACAAAAAAGCAAGGCATTACGCCTTGCTTGAAGAGCTTCTGCTCGTCTCAGCCTTGCATTGTCCTACGCATTTCCTGCGTGGCGGCTGAATGTTCCTCCCAAGACTCGGACCGTGCGCTGCCTCTGGACGGCTGCGCGACCATCGCGGCACGCTTATAGGAATAAGATTTCGCCCTGTCACGGGGGCCGGAGCAGAAATCTGCGTTTTTTTGCCGGCGATGCGGCAAACCGCCCCAAAGCGGTGGGAAACCGCGGCAGTGGGTCCCGCGAAGCACCCGAAGCGGGACCGTTCGGTCGCCTCGCCGGGCAGCAGCAGGCATCTGCGGCGCTTGTGTTTTCCCGGTGCAATGTGTTGTGTGCCCCCGCGCGTTCCGCCGGCGGCCCGCGACATCCGGACTCGACTTAGGGTTTCCCCAGGCTTCCCATGCGTCTTTCCCGCTACTTCCTGCCCACCCTGCGCGAGACGCCCAAGGAAGCCGAGATCGTCTCGCACCGCCTGATGCTGCGCGCCGGGATGGTCCGCCAGGAGGCGGCCGGCATCTACGCGTGGCTGCCGCTCGGCCTGCGGGTGCTCAACAGGGTCTGTGCGGTGATCCGCGAGGAGCAGGACCGCTCCGGCGCGGTCGAGCTCTTGATGCCGACCGTGCAATCGGCCGAGCTCTGGCGGGAATCGGGCCGCTACGAGGCTTACGGCAAGGAGATGCTGCGCATCACCGACCGCCACGAGCGCGAGATGCTCTACGGCCCCACCGCCGAGGAGGTGATCACCGAGATCTTCCGGGCGAGCGTGCGCTCCTACAAGGACCTGCCGAAGAACCTCTATCAGATCTCCTGGAAGTTCCGCGACGAGGTGCGCCCGCGCTTCGGCACCATGCGCTCGCGCGAGTTCCTGATGAAGGATGCCTACTCCTTCGACCTCGATCAGGCCGGCGCGCGCCACGCCTACAATCGCATGTTCGTGGCCTACCTGCGCACCTTCGCCGGCCTCGGCCTCAAGGCGATCCCGATGCGGGCCGATACGGGGCCGATCGGCGGCGACCTCAGCCACGAGTTCATCATCCTGGCGAGCACCGGCGAGAGCGAGGTGTTCTGCGACCGCGCCTATCTCGATTTCGAGATCCCGCCGGCCACGACGGATTTCGAGGACGTCGCGGGGCTCCAGGGCATCGTGGACGCCTGGACCTCGCACTACGCGGCGACCGATGAGATGCACGAGCCCGACGCCTTCGCGGAGGTGCCCGAGGAGAGCCGGCTCTCGGCCCGCGGCATCGAGGTGGGCCACATCTTCTATTTCGGCACCAAGTATTCCGAGCCGATGGGCGCCCGGGTGACCGGGCCGGACGGCATCGAGCGTCCCGTGCACATGGGGTCCTACGGCATCGGGCCGAGCCGTCTCGTGGCCGCGATCATCGAGGCGAGCCACGACGAGGCCGGCATCATCTGGCCGGACGCGGTGGCGCCCTTCGACGTCGCCCTGATCAACCTCAAGGTCGGCGATGGCGGCACGGACGGCGCCTGCGCCGAGATCCAGGCCCAACTCGAGGCCGCGGGCCTGAGCGTCCTCTACGACGACCGCGACGAGCGTCCGGGCGCCAAGTTCGCCACCGCCGACCTGATCGGCCTGCCCTGGCAGGTCATCGTCGGGCCGAAGGGTCTCGCCGAGGGCAAGGTCGAGCTGAAGCGCCGCGCCACCGGCGAGCGCGAGACCCTGGCGCCGGTCGACCTCCTCGCGCGGCTGAAGCGGATCTGAGGCCGCGATGTCGGGGCACGCGCGCAGGCTGGGGGATCGGGTCAGGGGCATCGGCGCGAGCCTGCGCTCCGGCTCGACGGCGCCCTTCGCGCCCTTCGAGTGGATCATCGCCGGGCGCTACCTCCGCGCCCGCCGCCGCGGCGGCGGGGTCTCGGTGGTGGCCTTCTTCTCGGTGCTCGGGATCGCGCTCGGCGTCGCGACGCTGATCATCGTGCTCTCCGTGATGAACGGCTTCCGGGCGGAGCTCCTCTCGAAGATCGTCGGCATCAACGGCCACGTCTTCGTCACGCCGATCGACAAGCTGTTCACCGACTACACCGACCTGTCGGACCGCCTCTCGAAGGTGGCGGGCGTGCGCGCGGCCATCCCCCTCGTCGAGGGGCAGGCCTTCGCTTCCTCGCCCTACGGCGGCAGCGGCGTGCTGGTGCGCGGCGTGCGCGAGCAGGACCTCGACGGCATCGCCGCGATCTCGAAGAATCTCCGCGGCGGCACCCTGAGCGGCTTCGACGACGGCACCGGCGTCGCACTGGGCCGGCGCCTCGCCGAATCCCTCGGCCTTCAGGCCGGCGACCAGATCACCCTCTCGACCCCGAAGGGCGCGACGACGCCCTTCGGCACGGCGCCCCGCACCAAGTCCTACACGGTCAAGGCGGTGTTCGAGATCGGCATGACGGAGTTCGACGCGACCTTCGTGTTCATGCCGCTCGCCGAGGCGCAGGCCTTCTTCAACCGGGAGGGCGACGTCAGCCTGATCGAGATCTACCTCGACAACGCCGACGGGGTCGCGGAGATGCGCGAGCCCCTGGAGATGGCGGCCGAGCGCCCGGTCCTGCTGACCGACTGGCGTCAGCGAAACCGCACCTTCTTCGGGGCGCTGGAGGTGGAGCGGAACGTGATGTTCCTGATCCTCAGCCTGATCGTGGTGGTGGCGACGCTCAACATCGTCTCGGGCCTGATCCTCCTCGTGCGCGACAAGTCGAGCGACATCGCGATCCTGCGCACCATGGGCGCGACGCCGGGCACGGTGATGCGCGTGTTCCTGATCAACGGCGCGCTGATCGGCTTCGTCGGCACGCTGGCGGGCCTGCTGCTCGGCATCGTCATCACGCTGAACATCAAGCCGATCCAGCGCTTCCTCTTCCCGAGCGCCTGGGACCCGACCGTGCGCTTCCTCGCCGAGATCCCGGCCCAGATGAACGCCACCGAGATCACGGTGGTGGTCATCACCGCCTTCCTGCTCTCGCTCGCCGCGACGCTCTATCCTTCCTGGCGCGCCGCCCGGCTCGATCCGGTCCAGGCGTTGCGGTACGGCTGAGGCGTCACAGGGGATCCCGTCATGAGTACGACGCCCGAGCCCGCCGGCGCGCAGCCGGTGCCGGCCCTGTTCTTCGCCCGCGTCGAGCGGCGCTACAAGCAGGCGGAAGGCGCGCTGGAGATCCTGCGCGGCGCCGATCTCGCGATCTGGCCGGGCGAGCTCGTCGCCCTGGTGGCTCCTTCCGGTGCCGGCAAGTCGACCCTGCTCCACTTGGCTGGCCTCCTCGAGAAGCCGGACGGCGGCGAGGTCTATATCGGCGGCCAGCCCACGGCGGCGATGGGGGACGCCGAGCGCACGCGGCTGCGCCGGGAGGAGATGGGCTTCGTCTACCAGTTCCATCACCTGCTGCCCGAGTTCTCGGCGCAGGAGAACGTGGTGATGCCCCAGCTCATCCGCGGCCTCTCGCGGGCGGAGGCGAAGACCCGGGCGGCCGAGCTCCTGAGCTTCCTCGGCCTCAAGGACCGGTTGCAGCACCGCCCGGCCGAACTCTCGGGGGGCGAGCAGCAGCGCGTCGCCATCGCGCGGGCCGTCGCCAACGGGCCGCGCCTGCTGCTCGCCGACGAGCCGACCGGCAATCTCGACCCGCACACGGCGGACCACGTCTTCTCGATCCTGATGGCGCTGGTGCGCGCCTCCGGCCTCGCGGCCCTGATCGCCACCCACAACCTCGATCTCGCGGCCCGGATGGACCGCCGGGTGACGATCCGCGAGGGGCTGATCGAGCAGCTCGCATAGAGCCGCCCGCCCTCAGCGCCCGCTGTCCGCACCGAGTTCGAGGGCGAGCTGACCCTGCGGCGGCTCCGGCGCGTCATCCCCGAGTGAGGCGAGGAAGCGTGCGGCGTCCGCCGTGATCGCCGCCCGGCGCCGCGCGTTCATCCGCGCCAGGGTCCGATAGGGCATCGCGAGGCGGGGATTGCCCGAGAGCCGCTCCGCGTTCTCGATCAGGAAGTTCCAGTACAGGTAGTTGAACGGGCAGGCGCCCGCTCCGGCCTTGGCGCGCACGTCGAAGCTGCAGGCGCCGCAGTAATCCGACATCCGGTCAATGTAGGCGCCGGAGGCGGCATAGGGCTTCGAGCCCATCACGCCGCCGTCCGCCCACAGCACCATGCCGTGGACGTTGGGCAGCTCGACCCACTCGAAGGCGTCGGCGTAGACGATCAGGTACCATTCCTCGACCTGGGCCGGGTCTATGCCGGCCAGAAGCGCGAAGTTTCCTGTCACCATCAGGCGCTGGATGTGGTGGGCGTAGGCGTTCGCCTGCGTGTCGCGGATGCAATGCGCGAGGCAGTTCATCCGCGTCTCGCCCGACCAGTAGAACCAGGGCAGGTCGCGCGTCGCCGCGAGCGCGTTGGTGCGGGCATAGTCCGGCATCCGCGCCCAGTAGAGCCCGCGCACATACTCGCGCCAGCCGAGGATCTGGCGGATGAAGCCCTCGGCGCAGTTCAGCGGCGCCCGGCCCTCGGCGTAGGCGCGCTCGGCCTCGCGGCAGACCTCCTCCGCGGTGAGGAGGCCGGCGTTCAGGGCCGGGGCGAGAAGCGCGTGGTAGAGGAAGGGCGCGCCCGCCTGCATCGCGTCCTGATAGTCGCCGAAGACCGGCAGGCACTCCGCGACGAAGTGCGTCAGCGCCCGCAGCGCATCCGCCCGGGTGACCGGCCACCCGAAGCCGTCGAGATCGCCGAAATGGTCGGGGAAGCGCGCGGCCACGAGCTCGATCACCGCGCGCGTGGTCGCGTCCGGCGGGAAGCCGGCGCGGCGGGGCGGGACATGCCCCTTCGGCAGGCGCCTGCGGTTGTCGGTGTCGAAATTCCAGCGGCCGCCGACCGGCTCGTCGCCCTCCATCAGGATGCCGGTCCGGCGGCGCATGCCGCGGTAGAAGGTCTCCATGCGCAGGCTGCGGCGATCCCCGGCCCAGGCCCCGAAGTCGGCTCGCGGGCACAGGAAGCGGTTGTCGCCACGGATCTCGACCGGTACCGGCAGGTCGTCCCGCCACCCCAGCATCATCTCCCAGACGCGCCACTCGCCGGGTTCCGTCACCACGATCCGGTCGGGGCTGTGGCGGGCGACCGCCCGCTCCAGCTCGCCCGTGAAGGTGCCGGTGTTGCCGGCCTCATCGAGGTGCACGTAATCGACAGTGATCCCTTCCGCCGTGATCTCGGCCGCGAAGTGGCGCATGGCAGAGAGCAGGAAGGCGATCTTCTGCTTGTGGTGGCGGACGTAAGTCGCCTCGGCCTCCACCTCGACGAGCAGGACCACGTCGCGGTCGGGGTCGAGGTCGGTCAGGGAGCTGACGCGCCGGTGGAGCTGGTCGCCGAGGACGAAGCGCAGGATCCGTTCCGGGCGGCTCGCCGTCGCCGCAGATCCCACCGCCTCACCCCTTGGTGCGCAGCATCGCGCGGCCGCCATCGGCGCCGATGATCTGACCGGTGATCCAGGCCGCCTCCTCGGAGACGAGGAAGCCCGCCAGCGCGGCGATGTCCTCCGGCCGGCCGAGGCGCTGCAGGGCGTGCATCTGCGCGATGCCCTGGGCCAGGGTTTCGTTGCCCGTGATCGCGGCGGCGAGCGGCGTTCGGGTGAGGGAGGGCGCCACCACGTTGATCCGCACCTGCGGCGCGAGCTCGGCCGCGAGCGAGAGGGCGAGCCCCTCCACCGCCCCCTTCGCCATGGCCACAGAGGCGTGCGAGGGGAAGCCCTGCGCCACCGCCACCGTCGAGAACAGGACGACGCCGGCTCCCGCCTCGCCCGCGCCGGCCTTGAGGGCGGGCGCGGCGGCCTGGATGGCCAGGAACGCGCCGAGCGCGTTGATGCGGAAATCGGCCTCGACATCCTCCGCCGTCAGCCGGGGAAGGTGGCGCAGGTTGATCGTGCCGACCGCGTAGACGAGGCCGCCGAGGCGCTCGCCGGCCTCGCGCGTGGCGTGATCGAAGAAGCCGGGATCGGTGACGTCGCCCGCGCTGATCGTGGTGTCGCCGAGATGGTCCGCGGCCTCCTCGAGCTTCGCGGCATCGCGGGCGGCGAGATGCAGCGGGTAGCCGCGGGCGCGCAGGGCCCGCGCCGTGGCGCGCCCGATGCCGCCCGTCCCGCCGTAGATCAACACCCGCTCCATGGGGCACTCCGTCTGTCGCCGGCCGGCACCGAAATTTCACCCGCCCCGCGACCCGGGCGCCGATTGGTGGTTAGGTATGGCGCGCGTATCCCCTGTGGAGTCGCGGCGCGCCCCCGCGCCTCAATCGTCAATGTCGCAGCCGCGGCCCGGTCCGCGGTGTCAGGAGCCCGTATGAAGTTCGCCTTTGCGGGCATCGATTTCCTCGGCGGCGTGTTCGAGGCGCTGATCCAGGCGGGCTGGACGCCGATCAAGCTGTTCACCCGCCCCTGCGACGGAATCTACGACCACAACGAGGCCGTCGTGACCCTCGCGCGCCAGCGCCGGCTGCCGATGCAGCTCTCGCGGCTGCGCCAGTCCGACCTCGACGCTCTGAACGCCGCTCACGGCCGCGACTGGGCCCTCGTCGTCTCGGGCTATCCCTGGCTCGTCACCGGCTGGCACGGACGGGCCGCCTACGCCCTCAACATCCACCCCTCGCCGTTGCCCACCGGGCGCGGCCCCTATCCGCTCTTCCAGGCGATCGACGCGGGCTATGAGAGCTGGGGCGTCACCGCGCATGTCCTGGCCGAGCAGGGCTTCGACACGGGCGACATCCTGGCTCAGGACATCTTCCCGCTCGTGCCCGGCGAGACGCACGAGACGCTCCTCGCCAAGTGCCAGATGGCGGCGCGCCGGCTCGCCGCAGGGCCCATCGCGCGGGAACTGCCGGCGCGCTGGCGCCGTCCGGAGCCGCAGGGGGACGGCACCTACTGGCCGCGGGTGAGCGATGCCGACCGCACCCTCGACTTCCGCCAGGAGGTCGAGACGGTGCTGCGGCGGGTGCGCGCCTTCGGCTCCATCGAGACGATCGCCCGGCTCGGCGACAGCCGCGTCTTCGTCGCCGCCGCCGAGGGCTGGCGGGAGGCGCACACCCACACGCCGGGCACGATCGTCCACCGCTACCGCCGCCAGATCGTCGTCGCGGCCCGCGACGGCTACGTCCTGATCACCCGCTGGAGCCTCGTGCCGCTCGCCGAGGCGGCTCAGCTCGGGCGCTGAGCGTGGCCCGGATGCGCCGCAAGGGCGACCTGCCGACCAAGACCTGCGCGCAGTGCGGAAGGCCCTTCGCTTGGCGCAAGAAGTGGGAGCGGGTCTGGGAGGAGGTGCGCTACTGTTCCGATCGGTGCCGCGCGGAGGCGAAGCGGCAGCGGGCGACCTGAGGCGGATCCGGGGCGTCAGTCCCGCGGCGGATATCCCGGGGCGGCCAGCGCCTTCGGCGTGTCCACGTCGTAGAGGCAGCCGTCATCGCCCGCGATCTCCACCACGTCGTCCCGCCCGGCGAGGATGGGCCCGGCACCGCGGTCTCCCGTGAGGCCGGCGAGCGCCGGACCGAGCCGGCGCAGGTTGAGGAGCACGGGATTGCCGCGCCGGCCCGCGTGGACCGGCACCACCGCCGCGGGCGCGTGGCCGGCACCCGCGAAGGCGTCCGCCAACCGGTCGAGGGTGCGGGCGGAGACCCGCGGCATGTCGCCGAGGAGGACGACCACCGCCTCGCTCGTCCGAGGCAGTGCCGAGAGGCCGACCCTCAGCGAGGTCGAGAGGCCGGCCGCGTAGTCCGGGTTCTCCACCAGGGCGAGATCGAGGCCGGCGAGCGCCGCGCGCACGCCGGCCGCATGCGCGCCGAGCACGGCCACGGCCGGGCGCAGCCGCGAGGCGAGCGCGGCCTCCGCCGCGTGGCGAACGAGGGGGCGCCCCTCGAGGTCGGCCAGCAGCTTCGGCTCCAGGCCGAAACGGGTGCCGCGCCCCGCCGCGAGAATCAGGCCGGCGACCGCTTCAGGCATCCTCCTCCGCACCCTCCTCGGCGCTCGCCCCGCCCGCCCGCGGCTGCGGCCGCGAGACGATCTCGGTGAGGAGGCCGCCGACGCCGAGCGCCACGATGTCGGCGCGAGTCACAGCGAGCCCGGCGAGGAGCCGGTGCAGGATCCAGTCGAAGCCGTTCTCCTTCGGCGAGCGGGCGCAGCCCGGCGCGCCGATCACCGGAACGCCACCGAGCGCACCGACAAGGAGGAGGTTGCCCGGATCGACCGGCATGCCGAGATGGTCGACGCGTCCCCCGGCCGCCTCGATGCCGGAGGGGATCACGTCCCGCCGGTCGGCGATGGCCGAGGCGCCGAAGATCACGGCGATCTCGGCCCCGTCCGTCTCGACCAGGGCGCTGAGCGCGTCCGCGACCGCCACGGACGTGTGGGCCACGCGGCGCTCGGCCACGATCCCGGCGCCTGTCGGCGCGAGGCGGCGGGCGAGGGTCCGCAGGGTCTTGTCGACGGTCGCGTCCTTGAGGCCGGGCAGCAGGGTCGAGACCACGCCGACGCGGGTCAGCCGGTAGGGCGCCACCGCGATCGGCGCGGAGGGGGCCGCCTGCCGGGCCCGCCCGAGCAGCGTGCCGGGAACCGCGTAGGGAATGATCTTGACCGTCGCCACCATCTCGCCCGCCGCCACGGGTCGGAAGGGCGGGAGCGTCGCCACCGTGATCGCCTCGTCGACGGCGTTCACGGCGTCGACGGCATCCGAAGCGAGGCGCAGTACCCCGGCCCATTCCGCGTGCAGGTTGCAGCGGCCGGTGAAGGGCACTGCCGGTTCGACCCCGTCTCCGGCGAGGTGCCGGGCGAGGTCGCGGGCGGCCTCGTCCTCGCCGATGTCGCCGGCTTCGAGGCGGGCGGCCACCACCTCGCTGAGGCCCGCGGCCTCGAACCGCGCCACCACCTCCGGCGAGATCGCCTGCCCCTTGCGCAGAACCGTGTCGTCCGCGCGCACAGCGTGGGCCGCGATGAGGCCCGCCGCCTCGGCCAGGGGAACGGGGCCGAACTTCACGCCGACCCTCCAGCCCGGCCCGCAGCGACGATCTCGGCGAGGACGGAGAGCGCGATCTCCGCGGGCGTGGCGGCGCCGATGTCGAGACCGATCGGCGCCCGGATCCGGCCGATCTCGGCCTCGCTGAAGCCCGCCGCCGTCAGGCGCTCGACGCGCCGGGCGTGCGTCTTCCGCGAGCCGAGCGCCCCCACGTAGAAGCAGCCTGCCCGCAGGGCGGCCGCGAGGGCGGGATCGTCGATCTTGGGATCGTGGGTCAGCGCGGCGAGCGCGCAGTAACGGTCGAGGGGCGGGACCGGGCCGGCGAGCGCCGCGTCCGGCCAGAGCGGCACGAGATCGACGTCGGGGAAGCGCTCGGGCGTCGCGAAGGCGGTGCGCGGGTCGATCACCGTGACGGCGAGGTCGAGGGCGGCCGCCATCGGGGCGAGGGCCTGGCTGATGTGTACCGCGCCGATCACGACGAGCCGCACCGGCGGCACCTGGACGGTCAGGAAGAGCTGGCGGCCTCCGGCCTCGACGAGCCCGCTGCGGCCGCTGGTGAGATGGGCGCGCAGCGCCTCGGCCAGGGGATCGGCCGCGATGTCAGGTTCGCGCACGAGCCGCTGCTCTCCGTCTCCCACGTCGGTCACGAGGATGGCGGCCCGGCGCGCGGCGCGCTCCGCGTTGAGCGCGCGGAGGGTCTCGATGCGCATCAGGCGACCCGCTCGAGGAAGACGCGGATGCGCCCGCCGCAGGAGAGGCCGGCCCGCCACGCCGTCTCGTCGGCGACACCGAATTCGAGAATGCGCGAGCGCCCGTCGGCGATCACGTCGAGACCTTCGGTGATGACCTCGCCCTCGACGCAGCCGCCGGAGACCGAGCCGAGGAAGTTGCCCCCGCCGTCGATGACGAGGTGGCTGCCGACAGGCCGCGGCGCCGAGCCCCAGGTCTCGATCACGGTGGCGAGCGCGACGTCGCGCCCGTCGCGCCGCCAAGTCTCGGCTGCGGCGAGGATGTCTGTGTCGGTGGCGTGCATAGTGCGGGATCCCGCAACGGACGCCCTGCCGGCCCTCGGCAGCGTCCGATGGTTTGGAGCCAGAGGCAGTTAGGCCCTCCGCTGCCGGTCGCAACCCGGATGCCGGAAAGGGGCGGCCTGCGGGTGCCTTTCCGCACCGCGCGGGCCAGGATATCACGATCACTCCTCCATCGTCCGCCGAGCGCAGCGGGACGCGCACTTATGAGAATCCTGACGGCCCTGCTCGTCGCTATCTTGGCCTCTGCCCCGGCGCTGGCGCAGGCGCCGTTGAAGATCGGGCTGTCCGCGCCGCTGACCGGGCCGGACGCAGCCTTCGGCCAGGGCCTGCGGCTCGGCGCGGAGCAGGCGGTGGCCGACCTCAACCGGAGCGGCGGGCGCAAGATCGCTCTCGTCGTGGCGGACGATGCCGGCGACCCGAAGCAGGCCGTGGCGATCGCCCGGAAGTTCGCGGCCGAGGGCGTGAGCCTCGCGATCGGTCCGTTCGCATCCTCGGTGGCGGCGCTGGCGCTCCCGGCCTACGAGGAGGCCGGCATCGTGATGGTGGCGCCCGGCGCCACCTGGTCGCCGCTCAGCGCGCGCGGCGCCTGGAACCTCTTCCGTCTCGCGCCGAGCGACGCGCAGCAGGCGGCCTTCGCGGGCGCCTACATCGCGGAGCGATATGGGACGCGCCGCATCGGCATCGTGCACGACCGCACGACGTTCGGCCGCGGCCTCGCAGACGAGGTGTCGCGCACGCTGAAGGCGCGGGGCCGCCGCGAGGTGCTGTTCGAGAGCCTCGTCCGCGGCTCGAAGGACGCCTCGGACCTCGCCGCGCGGCTGAAGCGGGCGGCGGTGGAGGTCGTCTACTTCGGCGGCCTCGCGCCCGAGGCGGCACTCCTGATCAATGCGATGCGAGAAGCGGGTCTCGACGCGCCCATGGTCGGCAGCGACGGCATCCTCGACAAGGATTTCGCGCCGGCCGCCGGCCCCGGCGCCGAGGGCACGGTGATGACGATGGAGCCCGAGCCGCGCCGGCTGCCGGAGGTGCGGGGCGCCAAGACGATCCCGCGCACGCCGGAGGCCGATGCCGTTGCGGCACGGTCCTATGCGGCGGTGGAGCTTCTCGCGCAGGGCGCTGCGCGGGCGCGATCGACCCAAGGGACGAAAGTCGCGGCCGCCCTGCGCGAGGGCGGCCCGATCCGCACCCTCGTTGGCGACCTCAGCTTCGATCAGGCCGGCGACACGCGCTATCCCGACCTCGTCCTGCGGACGTGGCGGCGCACGGCGGACGGGCGGATCGACTATCTGGGAAGCGAGAACGGTCCCTGAACCCGCTTTCCTGTCGATGGGCGGGCGTGTGCGGGCGGGCGCGCTTGCGTCGGCCTCGCGCCGACACTACATGCGTCCTACGCTTGACGGCTTCGCGCATCCGACGGGATCGGACCCGCCGCCCCGGCGTTTTGCTGATTGGCCGGTGATATTGGTCCCGGGTCCCCGCGATCGCCGGGCGATCCGGCTGGAGAGGATGGATGGCGAAAGAAGAATTGATGCAGTTCGACGGTCTCGTTCTCGAGATCCTTCCGGATGCCCGCTATCGCGTGCAGCTCGACCAGGGCCACGAGATCGTGGCCTACACGGCCGGCAAGATGAAGAAGAACCGCATCAAGACCCTCGCCGGCGACCGTGTCACGGTCGAGATGTCGCCCTACGACCTCGAGAAGGGCCGTCTCGTCTTCCGCCACAAGGACGAGCGTTCGGCCGGCCCGCGCCCGCCGGTCCGCGGCGGGCAGTTCCGCCGCCGCTGACCTTTCCCCGATCGTCCTGATCCGAAGCCGGCCCGCAGACGCGCGCCGGCTTTCGTGCGTCTGGGCCGACCTCAGCGCCCGAAGCGCTCGAACTTCGGGAAGCTGCGGGTCATCAGGGTGCCGGCCTCGGCGCGGTGGCCCATCCACTTCTCCAGGACCTGCGCGTTCGCGAGCCGCGACTGACCCGAAGCCTCCCGCCAGGGCAGTCCCTCCGCCAGGGTGAAGACGCAGGCGTCGGCGAGCGCCGCGCCCCGGCAGCGCTGCAGGCGCACGCCCTTGCCGCGGGCGAGCTCCGGCAGTTCCGAGGCCGGGAACACGAGCAGCAGCTTGTCCGAGGAGCAGACGGCGACGTGGTCGCCCTCGCCCGCCGGTACGAGCACGGCCGCCACCGCCTCCCCGTCGAGGCCGAGGATGCCCTTGCCCTTGCGGGTGTTGGCGATGAGGGCATCCGTCGGCGCCAGGAAGCCGCGCCCGTCCGACCCCGCGATGAGCAGGCGGCTGCCGGCCTGGTAGGGCAGCGCCGCCACGATCTCGGTGCCCTCGTCGAGATCGACCATCAGGCGGATCGGGTCGCCGAAGCCGCGCCCGCCGGGCAGCTTCGAGGCTTCCAGCGTGAAGACCTTGCCGTTCGAGGCGAGGACCAGGATCTTGGCCGTCGTCTCGCTCGGGAAGCCGATCTTGAGGCTGTCGTCCCCCTTGAAGGTGATGCCGGAGAGGTCCGCGACGTGGCCCTTGAGCGCCCGCACCCACCCCTTCTGCGAGACGATCACGGTGATCGGCTCGCGCTCCACCATCGCGGCGGTGAAGTCGATCCCGGCCGTGTCCGGCGGGTTCTCGAGCGTGGTGCGGCGCGCGCCGATCTTCGTCTCGGGGCCGAAGGTCTTCTTCACGGCACGGATCTGCGCCTTGATCGAGGTCCATTGCTGGGCCTCGGAGCCGAGCAGCCCCTCGAGCCCCTCCTTCTCGGCGGTGAGCGATTCGAGCTCGCGCTTCAGCTCCATCTCCTCGAGCTTGCGCAGGGAGCGCAGGCGCGTGTCGAGAATCGCGTTCGCCTGGATCTCGGTCAGCGTGAACCGCGCGATCAGGGCCGGCTTCGGCTCGTCCTCCTCGCGGATGATGCGGATGACCTCGTCGAGGTCGAGGTAGACGATGAGCAGGCCGCCCAGGATCTCAAGGCGCCGCTCGATCTGGCCGAGCCGATACTGCGAGCGGCGCTGCAGCACCACCCGGCGATGGTCGAGCCAAGCCCTCAGGGCCTCGGCGAGGCCGATCACGCGGGGCACCTGACCGCCCACGAGGACGTTCATGTTCAGCGGGATGCGCGCCTCGAGCTCCGAGAGCCGGAACAGCGATTCCATCAGCACGACGGGATCGACGCTGCGCGAGCGCGGCTCCAGCACGATGCGCACGTCCTCGGCCGACTCGTCGCGCACGTCGGCGAGCAGCGGGAGCTTTCGCTCCTGCAGCAGCTCCGCGAGCTTCTCGATGAGCCGCGCCTTCGGCACGCCGTAGGGGATCTCGCTGACGACGATGTTCCAGGTGCCGCGTCCGAGGTCCTCCTTCGCCCAGCGGGCGCGGACCCGGAAGGCGCCCCGGCCCGTGCGATAGGCCTCGGTGATCGTCTGCGCGGAATCGATCAGGATGCCGCCCGTCGGGAAGTCCGGCCCCTTCACGAAGCTGTTGAGCTGCTCCGAGGTCGCGGCCGGGTGGCTGATCAGGTAGAGGGCCGCGTCGCAGAGTTCGGCCGCGTTGTGCGGCGGGATCGAGGTCGCCATGCCGACCGCGATGCCCTGCGAGCCGTTGGCGAGGAGGTTCGGGAAGGCCGCGGGGAGGACCGACGGCTCCTCCTTCTCGCCGTTGTAGGAGGGCCTGAAATCGACGGTGTCCTCGTCGATCCCGTCGAGGAGGAGGCGCGCCACCTCCGTGAGCCGGGCCTCGGTGTAGCGGTAGGCGGCCGGGCCATCGCCGTCGATGTTGCCGAAATTGCCCTGGCCATCGACGAGCGGGTAGCGTTGCGAGAAATCCTGGCTGAGGCGCACCAGCGCGTCGTAGATCGCCTGATCGCCGTGCGGGTGGAAATCGCCCATCACGTCGCCGACGATCTTGGCGCACTTCTTGTGCGCGGTGTTCGGATCGAGGCGCAGAAGCCGCATGCCGTAGAGGATGCGCCGGTGTACCGGCTTCAGGCCGTCGCGGGCGTCGGGCAGGGCCCGGTGCATGATGGTCGAGAGGGCGTAGGCGAGGTAGCGCTCTTCCAGCGCGGTCTTCAGCTCGACGCTCTCGACGTCGCCGGTCGGGGGCTCGAAGGGCTGGCCCATGAAAGCTCCGGTGGGAATCGGTCAAAAAGAGAACATAGCACGAACAGTATCACGCTGGCGCGAGTCCGAGTGCGACGAATCGCGTCCGCTCCTCGGGCACCGCGAGGCCGCGCGGCTCCCAGAGGTGGCGAGCCAGGAAATAGCCCGTCAAGGTAAATCCCTGACGAACGTCATCCGGACCGGGCACGCGGTTGGCTCCGCTGCGCTCACCCAGGAAGGCGGGCAGCGGCAGGAGGCGGTCGCGGTAAGGCTCGCCGGCCGAGGCGCTGACCGCGCGACCCGTCTTCGGCGAGACGTAGATCAGGGCATCGTTGGCGCCGGTCGCCGCGCAGGCCTGGAGATCGAGGCCGAAGCCGAGCTCGGCCAACACCGCGAGCTCGAAGCGCACCATCAGCGCCGAGGCGATCGCCTTGTCGTCGAGATGCGCGATCAGCACCTGAGCCGCCTCGTAGAGGGCGGGGTGGGGATCGCGTTCGGGCAGGAGCCGCAGCAGGCCCGCCATGTGATTGACCCCGTAGAGGGCGAGGCCGGAATCGATCAGGCGCGAGGCGACGAGATCGAGCGGCTCCACCGCGTAGGAGCCGAGGCCCTCGTCGAGCCGCGCGCGCCAAGTCACGCGCAGTCGGTTGCCGGTCTGCAGCACGGGCTGCATCCGCCGGGATCGACCGCCGTGGACGAGCCCGAGATGCCGACCGTGCTCGGCCGTCATCGCCTCCAGGATCACCCCCGATTCACCGTGCCGGCGCAGGCCGATCACGAAGGCGTCGTCGCTCCACTGCATGGACGACAGATAAGCATTCCGGGGCTGGGATGTGAGCGGTCGGATCGCCTTGATGGTTGCGGGAGCAACCGTATTCTCCCCAGGGTTCGGAGACGAAGACCTGTGATTCCCGCCGCGCACGCCCTCCGCCTCGGCACCCTGCTGGCCTTCTCGTGGCTTTCCGGTTGCTCGGGCGCATCGAAGCCGCCGATCATGGCGACCGAGGCGGCGCCGACCGGCTTCAAGGAGCGCGTGGCGGCGCTCGCCCTGCGGCAGGTGCCGTTCGGATCCGTCTCCGTGATCCCCGTCAGCTTCGAGAAGAGCCGCATCGCCGGCCCCTTCGAGGATGGCGGGCGCACGCTCTACTGCGTGACCAGCCGTCTGCGCGGCCGAAGCCTGCTCGGCACCGAGCGCGCGAAGGTCGTGATCCGCGAGGAGATCGGCACCGAGAAGCTCAGCGTCGTGGAGGACGAGCCGGAGGTCTGCGAGGGCCACCGCTCCGTGCCCTTCCCGGAACTGGAAGCCTACGCGGCGCGGCGGACCTGACCCGGGTTGATCCCGCGCCGCAGCGATGCTCCCCTTGGGGCATGCCTGCCTCGAACCTCGCGCTCACCCTGGATCTCATCGCCCGCGCCCATCCGGAGCCCGTCGCGGACGACGCCACCGCCCTGCACCTCCTCACCGACGACGAGTTGCGGCCGGGTCTCGCGAGCGCCGTCGCGGGCAAGCCGGGGCCCGCCGACGAGGTCTGGGTCTTCGCCTACGGATCGCTGATGTGGCAGCCGGAATTCGCGGTCGCCGAGCGGCGGATCGGCGTGGTGCGCGGATTCCACCGCCGCTTCTGCCTGCTGCAGCGCCGCTTCCGCGGCACGAGGGAGCGGCCGGGCTTCGTGCTGGCGCTCGACCGGGGCGGTACCTGCAAGGGCGTCGCCTTCCGCCTCGCCGGCACCGACCCGATGGCGGTCCTGATGCCGGTCTGGCGCCGCGAGATGAAGGGCAACGGCTACGAGGCGCGCTGGCTGCCGGTCGAGACGGAGGCCGGACGGGTCCATGCCCTGACCTTCATCGTCAATCGCCTCGGCGACCGCTACGCGGGGCGCCTGACGGAGGACGAGATCGCCGCGATGATCGCGGCGGCCTGCGGGCATCTGGGCCCCAGCGCCGAGTACCTCCTGCGCACCGCGCAGGCCTGCGCCGAACTCGGCATCCGCGACCGGCACCTGATGCGGCTTGAGGCCCTGGTGGCCGAGCGATTGGGCGGGTGCGGATAGGAGCTGCCGCGGAGCGGTTCGCCCTCTCCGCGACGGATGCGCAGGCGCGCCTCAGTTCACCTCCACCTGCACCACGCCCGGCACCGCCCGCAGCGCGCCCGCGACCTGCGGACTCGCCTGGTACTTGCCCGGCAGCTTCACCTCGACCTCGCGCTCGCCGCCGTCGAGGATGAGGATCAGGGAGACCTCGCCCTCGCCGCGAAGCGACAGGCGCTGCTGGACCGAGCCGATCGGGCGCTCGTCGCGCAGGTAGATCCGCATGCCCTTCTGGTAGCGGGCGACCGCCTGGTCCAGGGGCTCGGCGGTCTGGATGCGGGCGCGCACGTCCTCGCCCTCCAGGTTCGCTTGAAGCTGGAGCACCAGCGGCCGGCCGGGCTCCAGGATGTCGCGGTAGTGGCCGAGCCCCTCGGAGAAGATGATCGCCTCGAAGTGACCGGTCTGGTCCGAGAGGGTGACGATGCCGAGCTTGTTGCCGGTCTTGGTGCGCCGCTCCGAGCGGTCGAGCACCGAGGCCGCCACCCGCCCGACGCTGGTCGACCCGGCCCGCACGGCGCGGCAGAACTCGGCCCAGGTCTGGACGCGCAGCTTCTCCAGAAGATGCCCGTACTCGTCGAGGGGGTGCCCGGACAGGAAGAAGCCGACCGCGTCGTACTCCTTCTTCAGCTTCTCGGCCATCGGCCAGGGGTCGTGCGGCGGGATGCGCAGGGAGACGTCGGCCGACGCGACGCCGCCGAACATGTCGACGATGCCGGTCGTCTCGGCCTCGGCCGCCCCCTGCGCCAGCTTCATCATGGGCTCGACCGCCGCGAAGGCGCGCGACCGGTCCGGCTCGATGCAGTCGAGGGCACCCGCGGCGATCAGGTTCTCCAGCGTCCGCTTGTTGACGTGGCGCGGGTTGAGGCGGCGCGCGAGGCAGGCGAGATCCTTGAACGGCCGCGTGCCGCGCGCCTCGACGATCGCCTCGACCGCGGCCCGGCCGACGCCCTTGATGGCGGCCAGCGCGTAGCGGATGCGCCCGTCATGCACCTCGAAGACGACGCCGGACGCGTTGATCGAGGGCGGCTCCACCACGATCTTCAGGCGCTGGGCGTCCTGGCGGAATTCCGCGAGCTTGTCGGTGTTGTCGATGTCGAGCGTCATCGCCGCGGCGAGGAACTCGACCGGATGGTTCGCCTTCAGGTAGGCGGTCTGGTAGGTCAGCAGCGCGTAGGCCGCCGCGTGGCTCTTGTTGAAGCCGTAATCGGCGAACTTCGCCAGCAGGTCGAAGATCTCGTCGGCCTTCGCCTTGGTCAGACCCCGCTCCACCGAGCCCTTCACGAAGCGGTCGCGCTGGGCGTCCATCTCCGCCTTGATCTTCTTGCCCATGGCCCGGCGCAGGAGGTCGGCGTCGCCCAGCGAGTAGCCGGCCAGCACCTTGGCCACCTCCATCACCTGCTCCTGGTAGACGATGATGCCGAAGGTCTCCTTCAGAATCGGCTCCAGCTTCGGGTGAGGGTACCAGCTCGCCTCGTTGCCGGCGTCGCGCCCGAGCTTGCGCTCGCAGTAGACGGGAATGTTGGCCATCGGGCCCGGCCGGTAGAGGGCCACCAGCGCGATGATGTCCTCGAAACGGTCGGCCTGCATCTCGCACAGCGCCTTGCGCATGCCCGCCGATTCCACCTGGAACACGCCGACCGTCTCGCCGCGCTTCATCGGCTCGTAGGTCTTCTCGTCGTCGAGGGGCAGGCTGGCGAGGTCGACCTCGATGCCGCGCTGCTTCAGGAGGTCCGTGCAGCAGCGCAGCATGGTCAGGGTCTTGAGACCGAGGAAGTCGAACTTCACGAGCCCCGCCTGCTCGACCCACTTCATGTTGAACTGGGTCACCCGCATGCCCGTCTTCGGGTCGCGGTAGAGCGGTACCAGCTGCTCGAGCGGCCGGTCACCGATCACGACGCCCGCCGCGTGGGTCGAGGCGTGGCGGTGGAGCCCTTCGAGCTTCCTGGCGATCTCCATGAGGCGCGCGACGATCGGCTCCTCCTCGATCGCGCTCTGCAGCTTCGGCTCGCCCTCGATGGCCTGGGCCAGCGTCACGGGGTTGGCCGGGTTCTGCGGCACGAGCTTCGTCAGCTTGTCGACCTGCCCGTAGGGCATCTCCAGCACGCGGCCGACGTCGCGCAGCACGCCGCGGGCCAGCAAGGTGCCGAAGGTGATGATCTGTGCCACCTGCGCGTGCCCGTAGCGCTCCTGCACGTACTGGATGACGCGCTCGCGGCCCTCGACGCAGAAGTCGATGTCGAAATCCGGCATCGAGACGCGCTCCGGGTTGAGGAAGCGCTCGAACAGCAGGCCGAAGCGGAGCGGGTCGAGATCGGTGATCAGGAGCGACCACGCGACGAGCGAGCCGGCGCCCGAGCCGCGGCCCGGCCCGACCGGGATGTCGTGGTCCTTCGCCCACTTGATGAAGTCGGAGACGATGAGGAAGTAGCCCGGGAACTTCATCTTGACGATGACGTCGAGCTCGAAGGCGAGGCGCTCGCGGTAGACGTCCTCCGCGATCCCCGGCGCGGTGCCGTGCTGCTTCAGCCGCAGCTCCAGCCCCTCCTCGGCCTGTCGGCGGAGTTCCGCCGGCTCGTCGAGGGCGATCACCTCGGCCACGGCGTTGGCGGCGTCCGCCCGCGCCTCGGCCTTCTCGGCGAGGGCCGCTTCCCTTGCGGGATCCGTGCCGGAACCCTTGCACGCGTCCCCGGCGGCGACGCTGCCGAAATTCGGCAGGATCGGCTTGCGGGTCCGCACCCGGTAGGCGCAGCGCATGGCGATCTCGACGGTCGCCGAGAGGGCCTCCGGCAGGTCGCGGAACAGGTCCGCCATCTCGGCGCGGGTCTTGAAAGCGTGGCGCGGGGTGAGCCGCCGGCGGCGCTCGTCCGAGACGAGGCGGCCCTCCGCGATGGCCAGCAGCGCGTCGTGTGCGTCGTAATCGTCGGGTTTCCCGAAGAAGGGCTCGTTGGCCGCGGCCACCGCCAGCCCGTGGCGGTCGGCGAGGCGCAGGAGTTCACGCTCGACCCGGCGCTCCTCGTCGAGGCCGTGGCGCTGAAGCTCGACGTAGAGCCGGTCCTCGCCGAAAGCGTCCAGGAGCCGGGCGAGCCTCGCGCCCGCGAGTTCCGGCCGGCCGGCCCGCAGGGCCGCGTCGAGCGGCCCGGTCGGGCCGCCCGTCAGCGCGATCAGCCCCTCCGCGGCGTCGACGAGGGCGTCGGCCGCGACGCGCGGCGCCTCGCCCAGCGGCCCGTCGAAGTAGGCGCGGCTCGCGAGGCGCAGCAGGTTGCCGTAGCCGACCTCGTCCTGGGCCAGGATGACGATGTTGCAGGCCGGCACGCTCAGGCGCGCCAGCGGATCGTGCGCCTCGAAGGTGACGGAGAGCTGCATGCCGGCGATCGGCTGGATCCCGGAGCCCGCGGCCTTCTCGGAGAATTCCAGCGCGCCGAACAGGTTGTTCGTGTCGGTCAGCGCCAGCGCGGGCTGCCGGTCGGCGACGGCGGCCTTGACGAGGTCGGCGACCTTGAAGGCGCCCTCGAGCAGGGAAAAGGACGAGTGAACGTGGAGGTGGACGAATCCGACCTCCTTGAGCTGGCGCGCCATGACCGACCTTGTTCGTGGTCGGCCAGGATTCCGGCTCAGCCTTAAGGTGTCATCCGCAAAGACGGGGCTGTCCGCAGATGTCCACCGCCATGTGCCCTCCGGGCATCACAGGCGCCCCTGAGGCGCGCGAAACCGCACGCTGCGCGCGCTTTCCTGTGGGCGACGCCCGTAAACCGGGAACTTTTCGCGAACAGGAGGACACCCTTAATGCAGGGGCGCCAAGGCTACGGCCCAGAGCGCGACCGCACTCGACAGGAGCCCGAAGGCCGTGAACTCGATGAACCCCGTGAGGATGTTCCGCTTGATCCCGTCCGCTCTCATCTCGGCCTCCATCTGATGGGTACAGTTTTGTTCCTGTTTTGTTCTATGTAAAGCGAGGACGGCGGGCTAGGCCGCGACGTGGTTAGCGGCTCGTTAAGAGGGATGAACGGGACCGTGCGCGGGCAAGGATCGATCGCGCCTCGGTCCGCTCACTGAGGCGTCGCCCAGGCCGTCAGGGAGATGTACGGGCTCGGCCGCTCGCGCCCCGTCTCGAACTGGACCCCGGCGGAGACGCGCAGGCGATAGCGCCACAGCGGCACGTCGGTGGCGTGCAGGCCGAGGCTCCACTTGGCGTACCCGGTCTGATCCGCGTAGAGGCTCGTCTCCGGCCCGAGAAAGGCATCCCAGATCCGGTAGCCGATGGCGAGGCGGCTCCACACGTCGCCCCGCGCAGTGCCCGCGATGAGGGTGCCGTTCACGAGCATGTCCGGGCTCGGATGCGCCCAGACTTCCCCGTGCAGCCGCAATCCGATCCGCGCCGGGAGAACTGCGACGCCCAGGCCGTCCGTCAGCGCCTCCAGCGACGCCTCGGGCCCGGCATAGAGGGCCGCGGTGCCCCAGTCGCCCGTCCACTGATACCCTCCGACCATCGCTGCCGCGACGGTGTAGCGGGCGAGCCGCGCGGTGTGGACGCTCGCGCCGCAGGTGCAGAGAGCCGTCTCGAACCGGCGCCCGAAGCCGGCGCTCGCCAGGATCACGGGGCCGGTGCCGCCCCCTTCCAGTTCGACCTTGACCCCGTTCGCCGCGAAGGAAGAGGGCGCCGCGTCGAGGCTGCCGAACACGACCGCGCGGAGCGGGTAGCTCTCGGCCTGGGCGGGCCCGAGCGCGAGCGGGAGGGCGAAGGCGGCACACGCGACAGGCAGAAGGCGGTGTGTCACCGGGAACCCGCATCGGTCGAGTTCGCATCAGTGTAGTATCGTCCGCCTCGATTTCGCCAGAGATGCGGCGCATCTGATCGCCGGAAATCAGGAATTATTTCTGGTTGCTTCAGATCGGCGGTGCGCTATCCATTCGGCATGATTGAAGAGAACCTTAGATCGGATTTTTCCGAGATCGATAACTTCAGCGAACTGTCGTCGGCCGCTGACCTGGTGCCATCTGCACGCCCTGCGGGTGGTGCCGAGGGATCGACGGCACGTGCGCTGCCGCGCTTGGCGGAGGCGGAGAACTCGGCTAGAGCCGCGCCCGGGACAGCAGCCAGCGGCCGAACCCTCTTGTATTCCGGTGCACGAACCTCCGACGTCCTCACCGTGCTCGCGAGCCAGGAGGGCGACCGGCTGACCGTCGGCGACATCGTCGCCGTGCTGCGGGACCGTGCCTTCGCGCTGCTCGTGGTCATCCTCGGCCTGCCGAACTGCCTGCCGATGCCGCCGCCGATCCCGCTGATCTGCGGCCTGCTGCTCCTGCTCGTCGCGGTGCAGATCGCCGCCGGCATGTCCGCGCCCTGGCTGCCCCGCGCGCTGCTCGGCCGCTCCGTGGCGCGCAGCGACGTGGAGCGGGCCGTCAACCGTGCCGTGCCGGTGCTGCGGCGGCTGGAGCGCTGGTCGCGCCCGCGCATGGCCGTGTTCGAGACCGCGCTCGGCATGCGCGGCATGGGGCTGATCCTGCTCACGCTCGCGATGGCGCTGATCGTGGCCGCACCCGTGGTCGGGCAGATCCCGCTCGGGCTAGCGGTCTGCCTCGTGGGCCTCGGCCTCGTGGAGCGGGACGGGATCGTCGTCCTGGTCGGCCTCGCCATCGGCACGGTCGGCGTCGCCCTCAATGCGGGCTTCGTCTACGCGATCGTCGCCGGGATCATGAGCCTGTTCAGCCTCTGACGGCGCCGGCTCAGGCCTCGAGGTGGCGCGGGCGCACCAGGCGGTAGACGAGGCCGCCGCGCGGCCCCACCAGCATCGAGGCGAGGTAGAGCCCGCCCGCCGCCAGCACGATGGCCGGGCCGGTAGGCAGATCGGCGTTGTAGGACAGGCTGAGCCCGATCACGCTCGCCAGCACCGCGACCAGCATCGAGACGGGGATCAGGCCGGTGAGATCGGACGCCCAGAAACGGGCGGTGATCGCCGGGAGCAGCATCAGCCCCACCGCCAGGAGCGTGCCGAGCGCCTGGAAGCCGCCCACGAGGTTCATCACCACGAGACCGAGGAAGGCGAGATGGACCGGGCCGCCCGCGCGGCTCACCGTGCGCAGGAAGAGTGGGTCCACGCACTCCATCACGAGAGGACGGTAGAGCACCGCCAGCGCGAGGAGCGTCACGGTGGCGATGCCGCCGAGGAGCAGGAGCGCCGGGTCGTCGAGGGCCAGCACAGTCCCGAACAGGATGTGCAGGAGATCGATCTGCGAGCCCCGAAGCGAGACGAGGAGCACGCCGGCCGCGAGCGAGATCAGGTAGAAGGCGGCGAGGCTCGCATCCTCCTTGAGCATGGTCGAGCGGGTGACGAGCCCGGCGAGCAGCGCCACCGCGAGACCGGCGGCGAGTCCGCCGAGGGTCATGGCCGGCAGCGACAGGCCGGCGACCAGGAAGCCCGCCGCCGCGCCCGGCAGGATCGCGTGGCTCATCGCCTCGCTCATCAGGCTCATCCGGCGCAGCATCAGGAACACGCCGATCGGCGGCGCCGACACAGACAGGGCGAGGCAGCCCGCCAGGGCACGGCGCATGAAGCCGAACTCGACGAAAGGCCCGAGGACGGGAGCGGTCACCAGATCGATCACGAGGCGCTCCGATGGCGGTGCCGGCCATGTCCGTGCTCGCGGATCTCGGGCCCTGCCGGGTGGAGGTGATCCGCATGATCGTGGTGGGCGTGGCCGTGATGGGCGTGCTCGTCATGGACGTGCTCGTGGCCGCCCTGCGGGTGCGCCGGACCGTGCCCGGCATGGTCGCGGGCGCAGATCGCGGCGTTCTCGTCCCAGGCTTCCGAGAGGCGGGTGGCGCGCGCGAGGTTCAGGGGCGTCAGCACGGCGGCGGTCGGGCCCCAGGCCACGGGCTCGCGGGCGAGCAGCAGGGTCGTGGGGAAGTGGGCCCGCACCTGCGAGAGGTCGTGGAGGGCCGCGACGATGGTCCGTCCCTGCCCGTGCCAGCCTCGGATCAGGCGAACGAGGTCGTCGGTGGTGCGCGCATCGACGCCGGTGAAGGGCTCGTCGAGAAGGAGGACGGCCGCGTCCTGGAGGATGAGGCGGGCGAACAGGGCCCGCTGGAACTGCCCGCCGGATAGGGTCCCGATGGCCCGATCCTCGAATCCGGTGAGCCCGACCGCGGCGAGGGCGGCGAGAACCGTCTCCCGCTGCCGCTTCAGGCTCGCCCAGGGACCGAGCCGCCGCCAGAGGCCCATGCTGGCGAGATCGAGGACGCTCAGCGGGAAGGAGCGGTCGATCTCGTCCGCCTGCGGCAGGTAGGCGATCGCGCCGCGGTCGCGCTCGATCCGCCCGTCGAGGCAGCCGATCTCGCCGACGATGCCCTTCAGCAGGGTGGACTTGCCCGCCCCGTTCGGCCCGACCAGAGCGAGGAGGTCGCCGCGCGGGATCGTCCCGTCGAGGTGGTGAACGGCCGGATGGCGGTCGTAGCCGAGGGTCAGCCCCTCGAAGGCGACGGCACCGGCCTCGCCCGCGCGGCCGGTCACCGGAGCGCCCACAGGATCACGGCCCAGAGCCCGGCCGCGCAGAGGCCGGCAAGCGCGAGGCGGAAGCCGAGCCCGGCGCGGAACAGCGAGGCGCGCGGCAGGGACAGACGGGACGAAGGCGGACGGGAGGACGGGGCGGGCCGGTCGGTTCGGGTCACGTCGGGGTCGGTTCCGGTGGCGCGGCGGCGGGGACCGACGTCGGGCGCGGCGGGCGAATTGCCGGGATCGGGCCGGAGCCCTATAGTCCCGGCTGATACACTGTAACACCCTCGGAGTTCAATCGGGACGGGCGCCGTGACGGAGCACAGTCATCATCACGCGGGCGGGCACGACGGCCCGGGCTGCTGCGGCGGGGACGTGATCGAACGGGCCGAGCGCCTGTGCGGCGAGCGCGACCTGCAGTTCACGCGCCTGCGCCGGGACGTGCTGCGGGTCGTGGCGGAAGCCGGCAAGCCGCTCGGCGCCTACGACATCGCGGAGCGCCTGAGCGGGGCGGGGCGGCGGGTCGCCGCGGTCTCGGTCTACCGCGCCCTCGATTTCCTGACGGAGCACGACCTCGTCCACCGCATCGCGAGCCGCAACGCCTTCGTTCCCTGCGCCCACGCGCACGGCGAGGGGGCGGGCCTCGTCTTCATGATCTGCCGCAGCTGCGGCGGCATCGACGAGACCACGTCCCCGGAGATCGAGGACCAGCTCGGCCGCACCCTGGCGCGCGCCGGCTTCCGGCCCGCGAGCCGCATCCTCGAGGTCGAGGGCGAGTGCGAGGCCTGCCTTCAGCGCGAGGCCGCCTCCTGAGCCGCCTGCCTCAGAACGCGTTCCGGTAGGCTCGAGGCGAGATGACCGTCTGGACGATGATCTGCATGTCGAACCAGATCGACCAGTTGTCGATGTAGTGAAGGTCGTGCGCGACGCGCCGCTCCATGTCGAGGTCGGTCAGCGTCTCTCCGCGCAGGCCGTTCACCTGCGCCCAACCCGTGATGCCGGGCTTCACGTTGTGGCGGCGGGCGTAGAGCGCGATGCGCCGCTCGAAGCTGCGGTCATGGGCGAGCGCGTGCGGGCGCGGCCCGACGAGCGACATCTCGCCGAGCACCACGTTGAGGAGTTGCGGCAGCTCGTCGATGTTCGAGCGGCGCAGCATCGCGCCGATGCGGGTGATGCGGGAATCGTTGCGCGTCGCCTGCCGGAAGCCCGCATTCTCCTCGACCTTCATGCTGCGAAACTTGAAGACGTCGAAGGGCTGCTGGTTGAAGCCGTAGCGGCGCTGCCGGAAGAAGACCGGACCGGGGCTGTCGAGCTTGATCAGCACGGCCACCGCCGCCATCAGCGGGGCGAGGAGCGCCAGGGCGGTGAGCGACAGGGCGAGGTCGAAAGCGCGCTTCAGCAGGATCTCGCCGATGTTGAGCGGGCGCCGCCCGATGTTGATGCCAGAGAGCCGCCCGACGCGGGCGATCTCGAGGTCGGGAAAGCGGTCGAGCACCGCGCCCGGCCGCAGGTGGAGGGCGGCCGGAACCCGCAGGAAGGCGTCGATGCAGCGCTCGACCTCGGCATTGTCCGCCCAGGGCACGAGGATGAAGACGTCGTCCGGGCGCAGGAAGCGCACCACGGAGACCGCTAGGTCGAGGTCCTCGGAGAGCTGGGCCTGGCGCGCCGCCTCGTCCGCCGTCGCGTCGACGCGGCGCAGGTAGCTCGTGCCGATCACCCGGAGGCCGAGCGCGTCGGCGTCGTTGCTCGCGTAGAAGCGTGCGATGTCCTCCTCGAAGCCGACCAGGTGCACCCGGCTGACGGAGGCGGAGGCCGGCGTGATACCCTTGCGCACGAGGGCGATCATCGCCGCACGCATGCTCAGCATCGCGGGCAGCCCGAGGACGAACAGGGTGACGGCGACGACGCGGGAGAAGTCGGTCGTGGTTTTCGTGGCGAAGCCGAACACCAGCACCACCGCCCAGGCGACCAGCCAGAGCGTGGCGGCGCGGCGCAGGTGCGGGCGCCGCGCCAGCGAGGTCTCGATGCTGTACTCCTCGCGCACGAGGTTCGTGAGGAGGACGAACAGGGCGACGAGGCCCGAGATGCGCAGGCTGCGGATCTCCGAGCCCGGGATCAGCGTGCCGGCCTGGGCGTAATAGTAGACGACTTCGATCGCGAGGCCGAGGCCGCAGATGGTCAGAACATCGGCGAGCGCGACGGTCGCCGAGATCCCGAGGCGGAAGGCGGCTCGGCTCCGGCGCGGCAGGAGCGCGGCCCAGACGTTCCTGCGCCGGCCGTCGGCCGGGCGGACGCTTTGATACGTCTCGGGAAGGCGATCCTGAAACATCGGGCGCTCTGTTCCGTCGTGAGCCAAGCTCTGTCCCGGACTGATACGGATCTCGGATCCGTCCGGGCTCTCGAGGACATCCGAGCAACGTTCGGACCTCGGACGGTCCTGCTCAGATCGGTTGCGCCCAACTCGATAACGCTCTTACTGGTTGCGTATTCGCCGCGCAATCCGCGCGGCGAGACTGTGAAACGAGGTCTCCGGGCCGGCCTATTCCGAACCCGGCACGGCGCCGGTCAGGCGGCGTCCGCCTCGCCGGCGCGAGCGACGGTCTGGATCGTCTCGAAGCCCTCGAATTGCGGATGGCCGAGATACAGCGGCTTCGTCGTCGGCACCCGGCTGTGGGCCTTGCGGAACTGCTCGGAGCGGGTCCAGGCCTCGAAATCGGCCCGCGAGCGCCAGATTGTGTGGGAGGCGTAGAGCACGTGGTCCTCGTGCTCGGGCCCGCGCAGGAGCTGGAACTCCACGAAGCCCGCCATCTCGCCGAGGTGGCTGTCGCGCCCGAGCCAGACCTGCTCGAATTCCTGTGTCGCGTCCTTGACCACCTTGAAGCGGTTCATGGCGATGAACATGGGCGGGTCTCCTGCGCTCCGGATGACGAGGCCGGGTCTCCCGGCCGTTCGATCCCGGGAAGCCTATCCTCTGTCGCGGATCGCGCGAAGTCCGACGCATCGCCGCGAGTGCGTGAATTGCGCATCACCTGTCCGCGACTCAGCATTCCTCACAGGCGAAAAGACGCGGCGGCGCCGAGGCATGACTTGCAATCTGCCTGAGCTTCGTGGTCAAGTTGTTGCGGGGGCAACCTTCATGCGAGCCGAGATCCGCCTCGACCGTCACCGCCCGGTGATCAGGTCTGGGCGCCGGGCTTCGCGGAAACCGCAATGGTTTTCCGTCGAGACCCGCGAGATCTCGAAGCTCCGACAGCGGAAGGAACGCCGTCTCAGGACACGAGCACGTCTCGCCGGAGGTCCGGCGGCGGGCGAGCACCTCAGAAGAAGGACCGTGTTGAACGATGATGCCCAAGCAGACCACCGACGTGGACCGCCTTGTCGGTCTCCGCATCACGGCGTTGCGCAAGGCCCGCGGCATGAGCCAGACGGCGCTCGGCACCGCGGTGGGCGTGACCTTCCAGCAGGTGCAGAAGTACGAGAAGGGCCAGAACCGCGTCGGCGCCGGCCGCCTGCGCGAGATCGCCCGCCTGCTCGAAGTGCCGGTCTCGGCCTTCTTCGAGGAGAACGACGCCAGCGGCCAGCCGCAGGAGGACGTGTTCGGCTTCCTCAGCGCCCACGGCGCCATCGAGGTGTTGCGCGCCTACGCGGCCATCCAGGACGACCAGCTCCGTCGGGACGTCCTCGCCATCGTCCGCACGGCCTCCCGCCTTGGCCAGGGCACCCCGTCCGTCGAAGCCACGGCCTGATCCGCCTCACCGGCAGGATCAAGGCCGTGCAATCGGGCATCGCATCCCGAAGGCCGCCGTCCGCGCCGGTCCGGGTCGCGCCGTCAGCCTGCCGCCCGGGTCCCGATGAGGTGGAAGAAGCTGCCGCTGACCCGACCGCGCCGGTGACCGGCCGGCCCGAGCGGCCTGCCCTCGGCATCCGTGACCTGCGCGAGCGCTTCCGGTAGCGCGGGAGGCTCGGTCAGCTCGCTCGCGTAGTGGAATTCGTGGCCGACGAGCCGCGCTCCCGCGCGGCCGAGGATGCCGTCCTCGAGGAGCGTCGCCACCCGGTAGCCGAGATGGAGCCGGCGCGCCTTGTAGGAGGTGGCGACCGGCAGGAGCCCCGCCATGGCGTGGGTCTGCCCGGCCGCGTCCTCCAGGCTCTCGCCGAGCACCATGTAGCCGCCGCACTCGCCGTGGACCGGCTTCGCGGCCGCGAAGTGCCGCAGCCCGGCGAGGAAGCGGCCGGACGCCGCGAGGCGCGCCGCGTGCAACTCGGGATACCCGCCGGGCAGCCAGCAGGCGTCGCAGCTCTCCGGCGGCGCCTCGTCGGCCAGAGGTGAGAAGGGCACGATCTCGGCGCCCATCGCGCGCCAGCCTGCCACCATGTGCGGGTAGAGGAACGTGAAGGCCGCGTCGGAGGCAACGGCAACCCGCTGGCCCGGCGGGCGCGGCAGCCCTCCGGCGCTTGCGGCCGGCGGTCCGGCGCCGCCCGCGAGGGCGCGGATCGCGTCGAGGTCGAGACCCGCTTCCGCGAGGTCGGCGAGATGGTCGAGCCGGGCATCGAGGTCGGAGGTCTCGCGCGCCTGGACGAGGCCGAGATGCCGCTCCGGCAGAACGAGGCTCGCGTCGCGCGCGAGCGCCCCCAGCACCGGCATCCCGATCCGCGCGAGGCCCGCCTCGACGAGCCGCCGGTGGCGCGGGCTCGCGACCTTGTTGAGCACCACCCCGGCGATCCGCACCCGAGGATCGTAGGCGGCGCAGCCGAGCGCCACCGCCGCCGCCGATTGCGCCGCGCCCGAGACATCGAGGACGAGCAGGACCGGCCAGCCGTAGCGGGCGGCGATGTCGGCGTTCGCCCCGGTGCGGCCCTCTCCCGCCACGATCCCGTCGAACAGGCCCATCGAGCCCTCGGCGACGACGAGGTCCGCCTCGGCCGCGGCGAGCCGGGCGACCGCGTCGAGGAGCGCGCCGTCCATCGCGAAGCTGTCGAGGTTGAAGCTCGGATGTCCCGTGGCCGCCTGGTGGAAGGCGGGATCGATGTAGTCGGGCCCGCACTTCGCCCCCCGCACCGCCACGCCGCGCCGGGCGAGCGCCCGCATCAGCGCCAAAGTCACGGTGGTCTTGCCGGATCCCGAGCGCGGGGCGGCGACGAGGAGCCCGCGAGCGCTCACGCCGGCGGCCTCCCGGATCCCCGAGCCCGGAACCGGCGGTCGTAATCCGGCGCGTAGAGGGCGCTCTCGCGGAAGTCGCCGGGCGCGAGCGCCGGGCCGACGAGGATCAGCGCCGTGCGCTCCAGTCCCGCCTCGGCGACGGCGGAGGCGATGCCCGCGAGCTTGGCCGTGATCACCCGCTCGTCGGGCCAGGTGGCGCGGAAGACCACGGCGGCCGGGCATTCGGCGCCGTAGAACGGGACGAGCTCCGCGGCGACCTGTTCGATGACGTGGATCGAGAGGTGGAGCGCCAGCGTCGCGCCCGTCGCGGCGAAAGTCGCGAGGGTTTCCCGCTCCGGCATGGCGCTGGCGCGGCCCGAGGTCCGGGTCAGCACGACCGACTGGGCGAGGCCGGGCACGGTCAGCTCCCGCCGCAGCACCGCGGCGGCGGCCGCGAAGGCGGGCACGCCGGGCGTCACCGTGTAGGGAATGCCGGCCGCCTCCAGGCGGCGGGTCTGCTCGGCGAGCGCGCTCCAGATCGAGAGGTCGCCCGAGTGCAGGCGGGCGACGTCCTGCCCCGCCGCGTGGGCGCGCGCGCACTCGGCCACGATGGCGTCGAGGTCGAGCGGCGCCGTGTCGACGACCCGCGCGTCGGGCGGGCACCAGCGCAGGATCTCGGGCGCCACGAGGGAGCCCGCATAGAGGCAGACGGGGCAGGCGGCGATCAGGTCGCGGCCGCGTACCGTGATGAGGTCGGCAGCGCCCGGTCCGGCGCCAATGAAGTGGACGGTCATGGGGAATCGGGAGGCGCGGCCAGGGCGCAGGTGGCCCCGGCGCTGGCGATGCGGGGAAGGACGAGGCGGGCGCCCGGCCCGGCCGCGGCGAGGGCCGCCGCCTCGGCGAGCGAGCCGACGCCGCGCAGGGCCTCGATCCGCGCCGAGCGGGTGAGGACCCGGGCGCCGGCGGCGGCGAGCTCCCGCGGCGACACGGGCGTTGGGGCCAGTGCGAAGACTTCGGCGGCGGCGCGCAGGGCCGGCTCCGCCGCCCGATCCTCCGCGGTGGCGAGGGCGCGAAGGCGCGACTCGGCGAGGCCCGTCTCGGCGAGCGCGCGCCGGACCAGGGCGACGATCTCGGCGCTAGCCGTCCCGCGGCGGAAGCCGATCCCGGCGACGAGGGGCGGGGAGGCGCTCACGGCCTCGTCCAGACCCACTGGGTCACCGGCATGGCGGCGCGCCAGCCGTGCATCCCGCCGACCGGGTCGGCCCGGGCGACGGAGAGGCGGCGCAGCGCGCCTCCCGTCTCGGAGAAGGCACCGAGGAGCGCCGCCTCGCCTTCCAGGGTCACCGCGTTGGCGACGAGGCGCCCGCCCGGGGGCAGCGCCTCCGCGGCCCGGGCCAGGAGACCGGGCTCCGAGACGCCGCCGCCGACGAAGACGGCGTCGGGCGGCGGCAGGCCGGCGAGGGCGGCCGGTGCAGCACCCTCGACCACCGCGAGGTCGGGGACGCCGAGGCTCTCCGCATTGCGGCGGATGCGGGCCGCGCGGTCCGGGCGCGCCTCGACGGCCACTGCCCGCATGGCGGGGTGGCGCAGCATCCACTCGATGGCGACGGAGCCGGCGCCGCCGCCGATGTCCCAGAGGCGCTCACCGAGCCGAGGGCGGAGGGCGGCGAGCGTGACGGCACGGATCTCGGCCTTGGTGAGCTGCCCGTCGCTCTCGAAGGCCGCGTCGTCGAGACCGGGCGCGAGCGGCAGCACCCAGGCGCCGGGCTCGGCCGCGACCTCCACCGCGAGGGTGTTCAGCGGGTCGATCCCGTCGAGATCGAAGCCCACAGCCGCGGCGGCGCGGATGCGTTCGCGCGGCCCGCCCATCGCTTCGAGCACCGTGAGGCGCGAGGCCCCGAGGCCGCGCTCCGCCATCAGGGCGGCGACGAGGCCCGGCGTCGTGCCGTCCCAGGACAGGACGAGGAGTCGGGCGCCGGGCTGGAGATGGGGCAGGATGCGCGTGAGCGCGCGGCCGTGAAGGGTGAGGCAGGCGCACTCGGCGAGCGGCCAGCCGAGACGGGCGCAGGCGAGGCTGAAGGCGGAGGGCTGCGGGAAGGCGCGGATCTCGGCCGGCGGCACCAGCCGCGCGATCTCGGCACCGATGCCGTAGTGGAACGGGTCGCCGGTGGCCAGGATGCAGGTCGGCTCGCCGCGCCGCGCCAGAACCTCGGCGTAGGCGCCGGCGAACGGGCTCGGCCAGGGCCGCGCCTCGGCGGCGAGGGGGGCGGCGAGCGCGATGTGGCGCTCTCCGCCGTAGACGACACCCGCCGCGTCGAGGGCCGCGCTCGCGGCCGGAGAGAGCCCGGCGCGGCCGTCCTCGCCGATCCCGACGAGGGTCAGCCACGGCTCCCGGCTCGACACCGGCGCGGCGCTATCGGACAAGGCGGCCATGCGCATCCTCATCCTCGGCGGCACGGGCGAGGCGAGCGCCCTGGTGCGGGGCCTCGCGGGCAGCGGCCATGCCGTCACCCTGTCGCTCGCCGGGCGCACCGCCACGCCGAAGCGCGAGGCCGTGCCCACCCGCGTCGGCGGCTTTGGCGGCCCGGAGGGGCTTGCGCGTTATCTCGCCGAGAGCGGCATCGACCGTCTGGTCGACGCGACGCATCCCTTCGCCGCGCGGATCTCGCGCAACGCCGCCGCGGCGAGCCGTCTCGCGGGGGTGCCCCTGCTCGCGATCCGCCGACCGCCGTGGGAGCGACAGGCAGGCGACGACTGGCGCGAGGCCGCGAGCGTCGCCGAGAGCGTCGCCTGCCTCGGCGAGGCGCCCGTGCGCGCCTTCCTCACGGTCGGCCGGCTGGAGCTCGCCGCGTTCGAGGCTGCGCCCCAGCACGACTACGTGGTTCGCGCGATCGAGCCGGTGGCGGAGGTGCTGCGCGTCCCGCACCTGACGGCGATCGCGGCGCGGGGGCCCTTCGACGCGGCGGCGGAGGCGGCGTTCCTGCGCGGCTCCGGCATCGACGTGCTGGTCAGCAAGAATTCCGGGGGAGATGCGACCTACGGCAAGATCGCGGCGGCGCGGGAACTCGGCATCCCGGTCGTGATGGTCCGCCGCCCGGACAAGCCCGAGGTTCCGGCGGTCGAGAACGCGGAGTCGGCGCTGCGAGTTCTTCTCGGCACGACGTAGCGTGCGGGTGGCCTCTTCCGTCCGGGAGAGGTGGGGGCGGTGCGGATCCTGCGCGGCCTTCATCACACCCGCTCCGTCGGCACGCTGCGCGGCGTGTAGACGAAGGGGCGCTCGCCGGGCCCACGCGGGATCAGCCTGGTGCCCGAGGCGCCGATGATCACGAGGGTCGCCATGTCGGCGGGCGCCTCCCGTGCCTCGCCGAGCGTCATCACGCGGATGGCCTCGTCCGGCCGCGTCACGGCGCGGGCGAAGGCAACCGGCGTGTCGGCGCTGCGGATCTCCAGGGCGAGGCCGAGAGCTGCGCCGAGCTGCCAGGGGCGGGCCGAGGAGATCGGATTGTAGAGCGCGATCACGAAGTCGGCCCGCAGCGCCGCCTCGAGACGGGCGGTCACGATCTTCCAGGGCTTCAGGTTGTCCGACAGCGAGACGGCGCAGAAATCGCCCCCCATCGGCGCGCCGAGGCGCGCGGCGGCGGCCAGCATCGCGGTGATGCCGGGCTCGACCGTGATCGCGAGCCGGCGCCACGCGGGCTCGCCGTCTTCCACCGCCTCGAACAGGGCGGCGGCCATGGCGAAGACGCCCGGATCGCCCCCCGACACCACGGCGACGTGCCGGCCCTCCGCCGCCAGCGTCAGCGCGTGGCGGGCGCGGTCGACCTCGACGCGGTTGTCGCTCGGGTGGCGGGTGAGGCCCGGCCGCTCCGGCACGCGGGCGACGTAGGGGATGTAGCCGATGAGGTCCGTCGCTCGCTCCAGGGCGGCGCTGGCGGCGGGGGTGACGAGGCCCGGGTCGCCGGGGCCGAGGCCGACGACGGTGACGCTGCCGCTCACGGCCTGCGGCCCTCGCCGGGCACCAGCACCATCGAGAAGTAGGGCGCCTCGTCGTCCGCCTTGCGGGCGAGGGGGATCACGCGCTCGCCCTTCATGGTGCCGCGCTCGACGTAGACCGCCCGGTCGAGGAGCCCGGCCTCGGCGAGGGCTGCGCGCACCTTCGGGAGGTGACGGCCGAGCTTCATCACCACGGCCGCGTCGGTGCCGCGCAGGCGCTCGGCGAGAGCGGCCCGCCCGAGGGTCGCCGGCAGCACGGTGAGCACGTCGTCGCCCCAGGTGATCGGGGTGCCGGCCCGCGTCCAGCAGCCGGACATGCCGGTGACGCCCGGCACTACCTCCACGGGGAAGCGGTCCTTCAGGCGCCGCCAGAGATGCATGAAGGAGCCGTAGAAGAAGGGGTCGCCCTCGGACAGGATCGCCACGTCGCGGCCGGCGCCGAGATGGTCGGCGAGCTTGCCCGCAGCGTCGTCGTAGAAGCCCGCGAGCGCCGCCACGTAGTCCGCGTGGTCGGGGGCGAGCTCGGTGGTGTAGGGGTAGACGAGGGGGAACTCGCGGGCGGGGTCGCGCAGGATCGCGTCCGCGATGGTGCGGGCGTTGCCGCGCCGACCCTTCTTGCAGAAGTGCACGAGCACCGGAGCCCGCTCCAGCACGCGCACGGCGCGCACGGTCAGGTAGTCCGGGTCGCCTGGGCCCATGCCGACGCCGTAGAGGGTGCCGGTCGTGACGAGGGCGGGCGCCTCGGCGGCGGGCTCGTCGGTGAGGAGGCTGTCGCGCGCGTCCATCACTCGACCTCGCTCGCGAGCGCGTTCACCGCCGCGGCCGTCATGGCGCTGCCGCCGCGCCGGCCGTGCACCACGACGAAGGGCACGCGCCCGTCGCGCGCGAGCGCCTCCTTGGATTCGGCCGCGCCCACGAAGCCGACCGGGATGCCGATCACGGCGGCCGGCGGGCTCACGCCCTCGTCGAGCATCTCGAGGAGCCGGAACAGGGCGGTCGGCGCATTGCCGACCGCGACCACGCTGCCGGGCAGATGCTCGCGCCACAGCTCCATCGCGGCTGCCGAGCGGGTGGTGCCGGCCTCCGCGGCGAGTCCGGGCACGCGCGGGTCGCCGAGGGTGCAGATGACGGGATTGCTGGCGGGCAGGCGCGCGCGGGTGACGCCGTCGGCCACCATGCGCACGTCGCACAGGATCGGGGCTCCGGCCCTGAGGGCGGCCTCGCCGGCCTCGGCGAAACCCTCCGACATCTCCACGTCGGCGGGCAGGTCCGTCATGCCGCAGGCGTGGATCATGCGCACCACGACGCGCTCGGCTGCCCCGCGGAAGCGGGCGAGGTCGGCCTCGGCGCGGATCATGGCGAAGGAGCGGGCGTAGATGGCCTGCCCGTCGCGCAGGTAGTCGAGGCGCGCGCTCATCGGTCGTAACTCACAGGTCGGAACGTGGGATGGCAGGGACCCCGAACTCTCGGTCGAGGCCGTGCGCGGAATCCGCCCTCCTTACGCGTTCGAGCGCCGCCTCGAAAGTCAGTTGCAGAGCCGGCTCGTCGCCGGGACCTCCGCCGAGAACGATCCCGTAGCCCCCCGCCTGCCCGACCAGGGTGAGATCCGAGCGGCCCGGTCTGGCGCAGCCCTTGGCGCAGCCGGACACGTGCATGGTGAGGCCGCGGGCGGCGAGCGCCCGGAAGGCGTCGGCCAGACGGGCGGCGTCGCTGAGTGCCGATGTCGCGCCCGAGGCGCAGGCCGGCGCGCCGGGGCAGGCGGCGACCGCGCGGCGGGGATCGTCGGGAGCCACGATGAAGCCGGCGGCGGCGAGATTCGCGAGGGCGACCTCGGCGGCGGCGGGATCGGGCGCCGCCAGCACGAAGCCGCGGGTGGAGGAGAGGCGGATTTCGGAGGCTCCGAGTGTTGCGGCAATCCGCGTCAGGGCATCGAGGGAGTGGCCGTCGCAGCGGCCGAACGGTGCCTCGAGGGCGAGGATGGTGCGAGTGGCGGAGAGGGTGAGGAGGCCGGCCGCAGGCGGCAGCCCGCTCTCCCGGGCCCGGTCGCCGTTTGCCGCAACGGACCCCCTCTCCCGTTCGGGAGAGGGCTGGGGTGAGGGGTTCGCGTTGTCCGGAGATGTCGCGCCCCTCACCCGGTCCACGTCCCGCGAACCCGACCTCTCCCGGACGGGAGAGGTGAGGCAGGCCGCGGCGCGCATGAGAGCGTGGCGCTCGTCCGGGTCGAGGTCGCGCACGCGCCGCCGTCCCGTGCGGGCGAAGGCGGCCAGCAGATCCGCCACCGCGCCGGCCGCTTCCGCCTCGGCGATCTCACCGATCCGGTCCGGCCCGTCCGCGCTGGCGAGGGCGAGCGCGACCCGGCCGTCTGAGCCCGCGGTCAGGACGATGTCGGCCTCGGCCTCGCCTGGCCCGAAGCGGCCGCCACCGTCGAGGCTCACCAGGGTTTTCGCGGGCAGCCCTGCGATCGGGCGTCCCGTTGCCTCGATCGCCAGCGCCAGCGCCGGCACGTCGATCCGCTCCTCCGGTTCGAGGCCGGCGAGCGGACTCGCCAGCGTCAGCCGCTGCGGGCCGCCGTCGCCCCGCGCGTCCCCGAGGCCGGCCGCTTCGAGGCAGGCGACGAGGGCGCCGCGCGTCGCCTCCGTGACGCCGCGGATCTGCAGGTTCGCGCGGGCCGTCACGTCGATATGGCCGTTGCCGAAGCGGCGCGCGGCCTCGGCCACGGCGCGCGCCTGCGCGAGGCTCAACCTGCCCTGCGCCGGGTGGACGCGGGCGAGCAGCCCGTCGCCGGTGGCCATCGGCCGGGCGAGGCCCGGGCACCAGCCGCGCCGTGACGCGGCGGCGGGAAGGACGCGGCGCGCGAGGCTCATTCGGCCGCCTCCGGCATCAGCGCGTCGGGGGGCATGGCGTTGCGGCGGCTCTCCCAGAGGCCGCGCCGCCGCGCCTCCTCGAACCGCTCCAGGATGGCGCGCGTCGCGGCCGGGTTCGCCGCCGCGATCCGCTCGAAGGTCTCGGGGTCGGCGATCCAGGTGCCGTAGAGATGGTCGAGGTCGGCGCCGCGCACGGCGTCCGTCGTGGCGGCAAGCACGAACACCGCGTCGATTCCCTGCGCCAACTCCTGCACGCCGCGGTAGCCGTGGCGGAGCTGGGCGGCGATCCAGCGCGGTTCGGCGAGCCGGCCGCGGATCAGGCGCGCCACATCCTCGCGGGCGGTGCGCGCCTTCGGGCGCTCGGGGTCGGCGACGTCGAGGCTGAGGAGGGCGGGCCGTACCCCCTGGGCTGCTGCGGCGGCCGCGAAGCCGCCCATGGCGTCGGCGCCCGCGTCGCCGTCGAGGAGGTCGCGCTCGGCCACGTCGAAGGCGTGGACGTAGGCGTCGGCCCGCGCCACCCGCTCGGCGAAGCCCGCATCCATCCCCTCGGCGTCGCCGTAGGCGTAGGAGGTCGCGGCGAGGTAGGCGGCGCCGAGATCGTCGCGGGTCTCCCAGGCACCGTCGAGGGCGGTCTCGGCCGCGCCGGCCCCGTACTGGCCGGGGGCGGCGCCGAAGACGCGCGCGGTGGCCTCGCCGCGGCGCCGGGCAGCCGCCAGCGGGTTCTCCGCATCCTCCTCCTCGTCGCGGGCGGCCACCGCGCGGGCGGCCCGGTCGAGGAGCGCCAGCGTCTCCGGGAAGGTGTCGCGGAAGGCGCCGGAGACGCGCACCGTCACGTCGATGCGCGGCCGGTCGAGGAGCGCGAGCGGCAGAACCTCGAAGCCGGTGACGCGGGTGCTCGCATGGTCCCAGACCGGGCGCACGCCCATCAGCGCGAGCGCGTGGGCGACATCCTCGCCGCCGGTGCGCAGGGTCGGCGACGCCCACAGGTCCATGACGATGCGCGACGGGTAATCGCCCTCGTCCTGCAGGTAGCGGCGGACCACCGCCTCGGCCGCCTTGGCGCCGAGCGTCGCGGCGGCCCGCGTCGGCAGGGCGCGCGGGTCGAGAGTGGTGAGATTGCGCCCCGTAGGCAGCACGTCGGTGCGCCCGCGCGAGGGCGAGCCTGCGGGGCCGGGCGGCACGAAGCGCCCGTCGAGCGCCGCCAGCAGGCCGAGCCGCTCGGCCTCGGCGCAGGCGCGCCGCTCGGGCTCGGTGCCCTCGGAAGCGCGGCCGAAGACGTGGAGCCCGTCGCGGAAGGCCGTCTCGGCGAGGTCGCAGAGATGCGCGTCGAGGGCGGTGAGGGCGTCCTCGATCGGCGTGTCGGCCGCGATGCCGGCGCCGTCGAGGAGGCCCGCCGCCTCCGCGTCCTCCAGGATCGCCCGCGCGATGATTGCGGCGCGGCGCGGATCGAGCACGCTCGCGGACGAATATTCCTCCACGAGCTCGCGCAGGCGCGCTGCCGCGGGCGACAGCTCGGCCCGCTCGATCCGTGGGGTCAGATGGCCGAGCGCGATCCCGCCGAGGCGCCGCTTCAGGGGCGCGGCCTCGCCGGGATCGTCGACGACGAAGGGGTAGATCACGGGCAGCGCGCCGACCGCGAGCGCCGGCCAGCTGACCGGCGAGAGGGCGACCACCTTGCCGGGCAGCCACTCCGTGGTGCCGTGGGTGCCGAGATGGATCAGCGCGTCGAAGTGCCGGCGCAGCCCGAGATGGAAGGCGAGGTAGGGGTGGCTCGGCGGCTCGTCCGGGTCGTGGTAACCGGCCTTTCGGTCGCCGCCCCGGCCCCGGTCGGGCTGGAGGAAAATTTCGAGGCCGCCGGCCGCACGGCTCGACGCGCCCTCTCTGCCGCTCGGGAGAGGGCTGGGGTGAGGGGTGCGACAGATCCGGATCGACCTGGATCCCTCACCCTGTCCCTCTCCCGTGTGGGACGGGGGACCTGCGGCCGACCTGAAGCGGAACGCCCCGTCGATGAGCGCCGGATCGCTCTCCGGCGGTCCCCAGCGGGCGCTCAGGGCCTCGCGTGCCTCGGGCGGCAAGGTTGCGAGCCATGCCCGGTAATCGTCGAGCGGCACGGCGAAGGTCGGCTCGCCCTCCGTCAGCGCCCGCATCAGGGCGTCCGCGTCCGGCATCGGCCCGACGGCATAGCCCGCCGCCGCGAGGTCCGCCGCGATGGCTCGCGCGCTCTCCGCCGTGTCGAGGCCGACCGCGAAGCCCGCCCGCCCGCCGCGGGCCGGATAGTCGGAGAGGACCATCGCGAGGCGGCGCTCGGCACGCGGCCGGCGCGCGAGGCGGACCCAGGCGGCGGCCCGGTCGGCGAGGGCGGCGATGCCTTCCGGATCCGGGACCGCCCGCCGCTCGACGTAGCCCTCGATCTCGGGCGCCTCCTCCTTGAAGGAGATCGGGAATCCGGAGAGCCGCCCGTCGAATTCCGGCAGCGCCACCTGCATGGCCAGGTCGGCCGCGTTCAGGCCGCGGGAAGAAGCCGCCCAGGCGGCGCGGGGCGCGCCGACCGTGAAGCCCTGCAGGATCGGGCAATCGGCGCCATCAAGGACGAAGCGCGCGTCCTCGCGCGCCGAGAAGGCGGTCGTCGCCACCACGATGTCGGGGCGGCGGGCGGCGAGGAGCGCGCGCAGCGGTTTTAAGGCCGCGGGGTCCTTGAGGCTCGACACCGCGACGACGGCGCTGCCGATCCCGCGCGCCCGGAGCGCCGACGCGAGCGCGGCGACCGGCTCGGTGTCCCCGCCGAGGACGGCGGAGCGGTAGACGAGGAGGAGCGCCATCGGAGAGCCGGCGGCCGCGAGGGTCGTCTCGACGGGGATCGGCCCGCAGCCCGGGCACCACCCGAAGCCCCGCGGCAGCGGCTCCGGCGGCTCGACCGCGACGGGCCGGCCGATCTCGGCCGCGAGGCGCCCGAGCATCCGGCGCAGGTTGTCGGGCCCGCCCGCGCGGAAATAGGCGTCGAGATCGGCGGAGAGGCCCGGCACCGTCCCGTAGGCGTCGAGGCGCGGGTCCGGCCGGTCGTCGCCCGGCAGGACTGCCAGCGCCACCCCGTTGGCGACGGCCGCGGCGTGGGCGCGCTCGATTCCGTAGCGCCAGTAGTCGAGGCCCCCGAGGCAGCGGATCACCACGATCCGGGCGCGGGCGATCACGCCGTCGACGTAGAGGTCCACCGACATCGGGTGGCGCAGGCGCGCGAGCTTGGCGAGCCGCAGCGTGGGCGCGTCCGGTCCGGCCGATGCGTGGGCGGCGGCGACGCCCGCGAGATCGGAATCGGTGAAGGAGAGGAAGACGATGTCGCCCGGCGCTTGCCCGAGATCGACCGCCGCCTCGCCCTCGTCGAGGGAGACCGTATCGATGCGGACGAGGTGCATGGCGGCTTATATCATCCGGCGAGCGCCGCGGCGACCGCGTCGCGGTCGAAGCCCTTGAGGCCGATCACGACGAGGCGGCCGTCGCGGGGTTCCGTGGCGCGCCAGGGCCGGTCGAAATGGTGGGCGACGCGGGTGCCGACGCCCTGCACCACGAGGCGCATCGGCTTGCCCTCGACCTCGGCGAAACCCTTGATGCGCAGCACGCCCGCGGTCTCGGCGGCCTTCTCGACCCGCGCGGCGAGGTCGGCCGGCGTCCGCGCCGGGCGGACCGGCAGGGCGACCGTCTCGAAATCGTCGTGGTCGTGGTCCTCGCCCTCGCCGTGGTGGGAGGGGCGCGCGTCGAGGTCGTCCTCGGCCGCCGCGTTGAGGCCGAGAAGGACCCGGGCGTCGATGGCGCCGTGGGCCGTCTCCACCACCTTCACGGCCCGCGGCAGCTGGCGCTCGATCTCGGCGCGCACGCCGGCGCGCTCGGTCTCCGAGAGCAGATCCGCCTTGTTGAGCACCACGAGGTCGGCGCAGAGGAGCTGGTCCTCGAACACTTCCTCCAGCGGATTCTCGTGCTCGACGCTGGCGTCCGCCGCGCGCTGGGCGGCGAGCGCGTCCGGATCCTCAGCGAAGGCGCCGGAGGCGACCGCCGGCCCGTCCACCACCGCGACGACACCGTCGACCGTCACCCGCGAGCGGATCGCCGGCCACTGGAACGCCTGGACAAGGGGCTTCGGCAGGGCGAGGCCCGATGTCTCGATCAGGATGTGCTCTGGCGGCTCCGACCGCTCCAGCAGGGTGTTGAGGGCAGGCACGAAATCATCGGCGACGGTGCAGCAGATGCAGCCGTTCGGCAGCTCGACGATGGCCTCCTCGGTGCAGCCGGGCACGCCGCAGGCGGCGAGGAAGGAGCCGTCGAAGCCGACATCGCCGAACTCGTTGACGAGGATGGCGAGGCGCCGCCCGCCCGCGTTCTCCATCACGTGGCGCACGAGGGTCGTCTTGCCGGCCCCGAGGAAGCCGGTGACGATGGTGCAGGGGATCTTCTCGACGATGCTCATGGGTGTCTCGCAGGAACTGGCTCAGCGGCCGGCGGGCCCTTCGCCGCGCGGCGGGATGCGGGCGACGACGCCCTTGCGGAATGCCTCCGGCCGCGCCCGCCAGGGCACGATGCCGTCCGGAGCCTCGGCGTAGAAGCCGATCCCGTCGAGGATGGTCCGGGCGGAGTGGCCGGGATCGAGGTCGCCGTAGACGTAGGTCCACCGGCCGGGGCCGGCGACCGCCACGGTGCAGGGCCGCTTGCAGACCGAGAGGCACTCCACCGGCTCGACGCGCAGGGCGCCCGCCGGTCCGGCCTCAAGTTCCGCCTGGATCGCCGCGAGGAGCCGGGCGCCCGCACGCGGGCCGTCCCCGTCCCCCTCCGCGCGGCAGGTGGTGCAGACGTAGAGCACCACCGGCTCCGAGGCGGTATCAGGCACGGGCCGGCGCCTCGGCCCGGTGCCCGAAGACCTGCCAGGCCCAGCCGAAGGCGAGGCCGATCATCGCCCAGAACACGAAGGCGATGCCGAGGGAGCGCGCGGCGAACTGGGCCGCGAGGACAGCGGGCAGGGCGGAGGTCTCCGCGGGCGGCACCGGCGCCCCGGCCAGATGCGGCGCGACGATGAGCACGAGGCCGCCGAGGATCGTGACGGCCGCCCGCCGGATCAGGATCAGGTAGAGGCCCATCGCCGTGGCGGCGGCGGTCATCAGCCACCACGCCTGCCGGGTGGCGAGCGGCGCGGCCTCGCTGCCCGGCAGTTCCGGCGGCAGGCCGAGGGCGGGGGCGAGCGCCACGGCGGCGAACCCCGCCAACGCGAAGGCGAGCGCCCGCTCGGGCGTCGGCTCGCGGCGGCAGGCGAGCATCGCGGCCCCGAGCAGCAGGGCGTAGCCGACGCCGCCGATCAGGGTCGCGAGCCCGGTGAAGGCCATGCGCGGCAGGCCGGGACCGGGCTGCCACGCCGCCTCGGCCTGAGCCTTGCCGTCGCCGTGGTCGTGGCCCGAACTGTGGGCGAGGACGATCGGCAGGCGGGCGTCATCCGCGTCGAGGGCGGCGTGCGTCTCGTAGCGCTCGGCCGCGATGATGAGCGGCGAGGTCAGCGCGAGCTGCAGGCCCGTCGCGACGACGGCCGCGAGGAAGCCGGCGACGAGGGCCGCCGACAGGAGCCGGGTGATCATGACGTCTCTGCGGGTCCGGCAGAGCGGTCAGTGGCAGGGGAAGTTCTGGGTGTGCCGGAAGTCGTGCGCCGCGTTGTGCAGCGCCGAGGCCGGCGCGAAGCCCGCCAGGAACACGAGGCCGATGCCGAGGAAGGCGGCGATCACGATCGCGGCGGCGCCCTCGCTCGCGCGGGTGCCGGTGGTGCCGAGGGTCTGGACGTTCGTCGACATCGGGTCAGGTCTCCGGCCGCCCCGCCGGCGGCGTTCGAGGAAAGCGGGGGACGGCAGGTCTCCTGGCTCGCGGGTCGTCGCGCCTGCCGCCTTCCCGGTGGCCCCGGTGGCGTCCTGGCAGGAGCTGACCGCTCACAGTTGCGGGGGCAGCCGCGGAATCGAGGCCGAAACCCCTCACCGCATTCCCTTTTCACCCCGTCGCCGGGGCACCGTCGTCCGAGGCTTCTAGCCTGTCGCGCGGTCCCGCACAACGCGGGCCGGTTCACCTCACGCGATTCTTTCGACTGGGGACGGAGGCCGGGGACAGGGCTTTTGACCGCGATGGGCGCTTGGGGCAAAGGAGCCCGATGCTTCAGGCCGCTCCCCGCATGACCCTGGTGCTCGGCGGCGCCCGCTCGGGCAAGAGCACGCACGCGGAGGCGCTGATCGAGTCCTGCCCGCCGCCCTGGACCTACCTCGCGACGGCGCGGGCCTGGGACGACGAGATGCGGGCGCGCATCGCCCTCCACCGCGAGCGCCGGAGCGAGGGATGGATGACGCGGGACGTGCCGCGCGACCTCGCCGACGCGATCCGAGAGGCACGAGGGCCCGTGCTCGTCGACTGCCTGACGCTCTGGCTCACCAACCTGATGCTGGACGAGGCCGACCTCGCCGAGGCGTGCGAGGATCTCGCGGCGGCCTGCGCGGAGGCCGCGGGGCCTCTCGTCCTCGTCTCGAACGAGGTCGGGCTCGGCATCGTGCCGGACAACGCCATGGCCCGGGCCTTCCGCGACGCCGCGGGGCGCCTCCACCAGCGCCTCGCGCGCGAGGCGGACCGCGTCGTGTTCGTGGTCGCCGGGCTCCCAATGGTCGTCAAGCCCGCGACGGGACAGGGAGGAGAGATCGGATGAGCGACGAGGACGCGCGCCACCGCGAGAAGATGCTGAAGCGCAAGGCCGTGCAGGACGCCGAGGTCGCCTCGAAGACGATCGAGAAGGGTCTCCTCATCGTGAACACCGGCCCCGGCAAGGGCAAGACGACGGCGGCGCTGGGCCTCGCGGTGCGGGCCCTCGGGCGCGGCTGGCGGGTCGGCATCGTGCAGTTCATCAAGGGCGCCTGGGACACAGGCGAGAAGCACGCGCTGCAGGCGTTCGGAGACCGCGTCGCTTGGCACACGCTCGGCGAGGGCTTCACCTGGGAGACGCAGGACAAGGCCCGCGACATCGCCGCCTGCGCGCAGGCCTGGGCTCAGGCGCAGGCCCTGATGGCGGACCCGACCATCCGCCTGCTCGTCCTCGACGAGTTGAACATCGCGCTCCGCTACGACTACCTCGACGTCGAGGCGGTGGTGGCGGTCCTGCGGGCGCGGCGGCCGGACCTGCACGTCGTCGTGACTGGCCGCAACGCCAAGGCGCCGCTTGTCGAGGCCGCCGACCTCGTCACCGAGATGGGCAACGTGAAGCACCACTTCTCGGCGGGCGTGAAGGCGCAGGAGGGGATCGAGTTCTGATGGGCGCGATCCGCGCATGACCCGTGCCCTCATGATCCAGGGCACGGGCTCGGATGTCGGCAAGTCGCTGATCGTGGCGGGCCTCGCCCGCGCCTTCGTGCGCCGGGGCCTGCGCGTCCGCCCGTTCAAGCCGCAGAACATGTCGAACAACGCCGCCGTCACGGCGGATGGCGGCGAGATCGGCCGCGCCCAGGCGCTGCAGGCGCGGGCGGCCGGCGTCCCGCCCTCGGTGCACATGAACCCCGTCCTGCTGAAGCCCCAGAGCGAGGTCGGCTCGCAGGTGGTGGTGCAGGGCCGCATGGTCGGTACCGCGAAGGCGCGCGACTATCAGGGCTGGAAGCCGCGGCTCCTGGCCTCGGTGCTGGAGAGCTTCGGCCGATTGCGGGAGGAAGCCGACCTCGTCCTCGTCGAGGGCGCGGGCTCGGCCTCCGAGGTCAACCTGCGCGCGGGCGACATCGCCAACATGGGCTTTTCCCGCGCCACCGGCACGCCGGTGGTGCTCCTCGGCGACATCGATCGGGGCGGCGTCATCGCGAGCCTCGTCGGCACCCGGGCCGTGCTCGACGAGGCTGACGCCGCGATGGTGCGCGGCTTCATCGTGAACCGCTTCCGGGGCGATCCGAGCCTGTTCGCGGACGGCATGCGGATCATCGCCGAGCGCACCGGCTGGGAGAGCCTCGGCCTCGTGCCGCACTTCCCCGAGGCCGCCCGCCTGCCCGCCGAGGACGTGCTCGGGCTGCGGGGCTCCGAGGCGGGGGATGGCGCGCGCACGGTCGCCGTTCCGGTTCTACCCCGCATCGCCAATTTCGACGATCTCGACCCCCTGCGCACGGAGCCCGGCTTGCGGGTGGTGCTGGTGCGGCCCGGCGAGGCGATCCCGGGCGACGCCGACCTCGTCCTGCTGCCGGGCTCTAAGACGACGATCGAGGACCTCGCCTATCTTCGGGAGCAGGGCTGGGACATCGATATCCGGGCGCACCTGCGCCGGGGCGGCCGGGTGCTCGGCCTGTGCGGCGGCTACCAGATGCTCGGCCGGACGATCAGCGACCCGCACGGTATCGAGGGCGAAGCCCGCAGCGTCACGGGCCTCGGCCTGCTCGACGTCGAGACGGTGATGACGCCGCTGAAGCGGCTCGAGGCGGTGACGGGGCGGAGCGTCGCCGACGACGTACCGTTTGCCGGCTACGAGATGCATATCGGGGAGACCGTGGGGCCCGACGCCGCGCGCCCGCTGCTGCGCCTCGCGGAGGGCCGTGTGGACGGGGCGGTCTCCGCGGACGGGCAGGTGATGGGCACCTACGTCCACGGACTCTTCGCCGACGACCGTCAGCGGGCGGCCTGGCTCGCGCGCCTCGGCGCCGCGTCGGCCGGTACGGATTACGAGGCCGGAATCGAGGCGACGCTGGACGCGCTCGCCCGGCACATCGAGGCGCATGTCGATTGCGACCGGCTGCTCGGCCTGGCGCGGTGAACCGGCGGCCCGTCAGGCCGCGAGCAGGGTGGCGAGCACCGCCGCCAGTCCGAACAGCAGCGCGCAGGCGGTCCGGTAGACCCGGAGCGCCCGCTCGATGTCGGCGGGCGTCGCCTCGGCGCGGCCGTCCCCCATCCAGGCATCGGCGACGCGCTCGCCCCCGTAGACCCGGGGGCCGGCAAGGCGGAGCCCGAGGGCGCCGGCCATCGCCGCCTCCGGCCAGCCGGCATTCGGCGAGCGGTGGCGGCGGGCATCCCGCCGCACGGCCTCCCAGGCGCCCCGGGCCGAGGCGCCGCGGGTGAGGCGGGCGGCGGCGACGATCAGCAGCGCCGTGAGGCGGGAGGCGGGCAGGTTCACGAGATCGTCGAACCGGGCCGCGGCCCAGCCGAAGGCGGCGTGGCGGGGCGTGCGATGGCCGATCATGCTGTCGGCGGTATTCGCCGCCTTGTAGATGAGGCCGCCGGGCAGGCCGCCGAGGCCGATCCAGAAGGCCGGGGCCACGATGCCGTCCGAGAAGTTCTCGGCGAGGCTCTCGATGGCGGCGCGGCAGACGCCCGCCTCGTCGAGCGTCTCCGGGTCCCGCCCCACGATCATCGAGACGGCCCGCCGCCCTCCCGGCAGGCCCTCCCGGCGCAGGGCCGCGGCGACGCGGGCGACGTGCTGGTCGAGGCTCCGCTGGGCCGGCAGGCTCGCGCAGAGGAGCGCGACGAGGAAGAGGCCGAGCACGGGCCCTCCGAGCCCCGCGACGGCGGTCAGAGCGAGGCCGGCGCCCGCGGCCGCCGCGAGCAAAATGACGAGGGCGAGGACGCCCTTGAGGCGGCGCGCGCCCGTCTCGCCACGGTTCAGGCCGCGGTCGAGGGCGGCGATCAACCGACCGATCCAGGTGACAGGGTGGCCGAGCGCCCTGTAGAGCGCGTCCGGATAGCCCGCCGCGGCCTCGATCACGAGGGCCAGGGCGAGGATGATGAGCGTGTCGGGCGGATGGGCGAGGGTGGTCCAGGACATGGGGTCTCAGGGAGGAGCGGGGGGCGGCGCGCCGGTCGTGAGCCACGGCGGCGACCTTGACGCCGCGCGCAGCCTGTTCCCGGCGGCGCCCGAGCCGTGGATCGATCTCTCGACGGGGATCAACCCGGTCCCCTATCCCTGTCCGCCGCTGGCGGCCAGCCTGCTCCAGCGGCTGCCGGCGCCGGGCGACCTTGCCGCCCTCCTGGGAGCCGCCGCCGCGGCCTACGGCGCCGACCCGGCCGGCATCGTCGCCGCGCCGGGCACGCAGATCCTGATCGAGACCCTGCCGCGCCTGCGGCCGCGCTCGCGCGTGGCGGTGGTCTCGCCGACCTACGCCGAGCATGCCGCCGCCTGGGCGCGGGGCGGCCACGCCGTCACGGCCGTGCCGGATCTCGAGGGGGTCGGCGGGGCGGAGGTCGTCGTCGTCGTCAACCCGAACAACCCGGACGGCCGCGCCTGGCCGGCGGCGGACCTCCTCGCGCTGGCCGAGCGCTTGCGCGCGCGGGGCGGCCTCCTCGTGGTGGACGAGGCGTTCGCGGACCTGGAGCCCGTTCGGAGCCTGTGCTCAGACGCGGGGCCAGGCCTCGTCGTGCTGCGCTCCTTCGGCAAGACCTACGGGCTCGCTGGCATCCGCCTCGGCTTCGCGGTGGCCGAAGCCGCGCTCGGCCGGCGGATCGCCGCGGCGCTCGGGCCCTGGGCGGTCTCGGGCCCGGCCCTCGCGATCGGGCGCGCCGCCCTCGCGGACCTGCCTTGGCGGGAGGCGGCCGCCCTGGCCCGCCGGGCTGATGCGGGCCGCCTCGACCGTATGATCGCGCGGGGCGGCGGCCGCGTCGTCGGCGGCACCGCTCTGTTCCGCACCGCGGATTTCCCCGATGGGCCTGCCCTGTTCCGTCGCCTCGGCGGGGCGGGCATCTACGTGCGCCGCTTCGCCGAGGCGCCGCAGCGCCTGCGCTTCGGCCTGCCGCCCGACAAGGCCGCGTGGTGCCGCCTGTCGCGGATCCTCAGGTAGCCGGCGGCCGGGGCCTGTCGAGCACGGCGACGAGGAAGGCGAGGCCCGATAGGACCGCGCCGACCGCGCACACGCCCGGCCAGCCCGCAGCCAGGAAGGCTCGGGAGCCAGCATAGGCCCCGAATGCCCCGAACACGAACATCGCGGTGAACAGCACCGTGTTGATCCGCCCCCGCGCGCCGGGGACGAGGGCGTAGGCCCGGGTCTGGTTCGCGATCAGCGCGCCGTTCAGCCCGATATCGACGAGGAGCACGCCGACGCCGACGCCGACGAGCGACGTGCCGCCCCAGATCCAGAGCACCGCGAAGGCGGCGACGACGCACAGGCTGCCCGCCACCACGACGGGGCGCGCCCCGCGCCGGTCCGTGAAGCGGCCGGACATGGGCGCGACGAGCGCGCCCGCCACGCCGATCACGCCGAACAGGCCGGCACCCGCCGCCGTGAGGTCGAAAGGCGGCGCCTCGACGAGGAGCGCGAGCGTTGCCCAGAAGGCGTTGAAGCTCGCGAAGAGCAGGGCCTGCGACAGGGTCGCGGTGCGCAAGGTCGGTTGCGTCCGCACGAGGTAGAGGATCGAGAGCATCAGCGCCCGGTAGCGAAGGGGCTTCGTCCGCGGCGTGCGCGGCAGCGTCGCAGCGGCGATTCCCGCCATCGCGATCGCCACGCCGGAGGCCGCGAAGAACACGGCCCGCCAGCCGAACTGCGCACCGAACAGGCCGCTCACCGTGCGGGCGAGCAGGATGCCGGTGAGGAGCCCCGTCATCACCTGGCCGACGATGCGCCCGCGGCTCGCGTCGGGGGCGAGCTCGGCCGCGAAGGGCACGGCCTGCTGCGCCGCCGAGGCGAGGAAGCCGATCAGGAGGCTCGCGAGCGCCAGAGCCGACAGGTCCGGGCTCGCCCCGGCCAGCAGCAGCGCGAGGCTCAGCGCGGCGAGCTGGCCCATGATCAGGCTGCGCCGCGGCAGGCTGTCGCCGAGCGGCACGAGGCCGAGGATGCCGAGCCCGTAGCCGATCAGGCAGGCGGTCGGCACCCAGACCGCCGCCCGCGCGCCGAACTCGGAGACGAGCAGCGCCAGGAGCGGCTGGTTGTAATAGATGTTGGCGACGGCGCCGCCCGCGATCAGCGTCAGCCCGAGCCGGGCGCGGGTCGTGAGATGGGGTGTCTGCAAGGGAGGGGTCTTGGTGCGGGGAGGCCGTCAGAGCCCCTAGGCTGCCCGCTCCGGTCCTGCAACCGCCCTGGGCGCCGGCCTGGCCCGCCTCGCGCAAGTGGCGGGAAACGACCCCGTCCCGCTCGCGGATCGGCGAACAATGTTCACCCCTTTCATCAGGGTTCGCTCACCACCATATCACAATCGTTGCGGCAGAAGGACTTATGCCCGGCTGCCGCGCCGAGTGCCCTTGGAAACGTTCGCGTTTCGGGCTCTCATCGGGGTGCGACGATCGCCGCTCGCTGATTCGCACCCGCGACAGGCTTTCGCTGGACAACAGGGAGTTCCGCATGCCGAACTACCGCGTCAGTTTCGCCAAGCAGATTCTGGGGGTGCCCTTCACCGTCGGCTCCGTGGAGATCGCGCGGGCGCGCGATCCGGAGCGTGCGCGGCGGGCCGCCGAACTCCGCTTCGCGCGCCTGCACGGCGTCGATGACTGGCGCGAGCGGGCGGACCGTTGCGAGATCGCGGCGACGGAACCTCATCGCGCCTGAACCGCCGCCGCCGGGGGGCAGACCTCTGGTCCTCCCGGCGCGCCCGGCCTAGAACGGCTGCGCTGGCCGTCCCGTCACGACGGCCGCACATCCTGAGCGGGTAGCGACCTCGGAGCAGGTGGCGACGGAGCGGACGGCGTTTCATGGCGGCGATCTCTTTCTTCGGCGACCTGCTTCAGACGATCAGCGACCGCGGCCGCGACCTCATCAGCTTCGGCCGCGGCGACCTCGCCGCGAAGGCGAACGCGCCCGAACTCGTCAAGCTCTGCGAGGATCTGATCTCCCGCCGCGGCGAGGCTTCGGGCGTGGCGCTCGCCCGCCTGATCCTCGACCGCTACGCGAGCTTCCCCCGGCCCGAGCGCCACGCCTTCCTGCGCCTAATCGCGCAGGAATTCGACGCCGACCATCGCGCGGTGGACGCGGCCATCGCGGCCTACCGCGCCGACCCGACCCGCGCGCGCCTCGGGCACCTGCACGAGGCGGCCGAGCCCCGCAGCCAGGAGCTCATCCGCCGCCTCAACCTCGCCCGCGACGGGACGCTCGCCCTGGTGCGGATGCGCGAGGATCTGATGGACCTGCGCGCGGCCCTGCGCGGAGAGGAGGGGGCGGAGCCAGACCTGATCGACGCCGCCGACAGCCTCGACTGCGATTTCGAGCACCTGTTCGCCTCGTGGTTCAACCGGGGCTTCCTGGTGCTGCGCCACATCGACTGGACGACGCCCGCCCACATCCTGGAGAAGATCATCCGCTACGAGGCGGTGCACGAGATCCAGGGCTGGGACGACCTGCGCCGCCGCATCGAGCCCCCGGACCGGCGCTGCTTCGCCTTCTTCCACCCGGCCCTGGTGGACGAGCCCCTGATCTTCGTCGAGGTGGCGCTCACCGGCGGCATCGCCGCGGCCATCGCTCCGATCCTCGCCAACGAGCGCGACCCGCTGCCCGCGCGCGCGGCCACTACCGCCGTGTTCTACTCGATCTCGAACTGCCAGCGGGGGCTGGCCGGCGTCACCTTCGGCAACTTCCTGATCAAGCAGGTGGTGGAGGATCTCGCCCGCGAGATCCCCTCCCTCAAGACCTTCGTGACCCTCTCGCCGGTGCCGGGTTTCGCCCGCTGGCTCGACCGCGAGCGCCGCGCCGACGCGCCGCAGGGCCTGAGCAAGGAGGATGTCGAGACCCTGCGCCTCCTGGAGCAGTCGGATTGGCAGGGCGACAAGGCGAAGTGCGAGGCGGTGCGCAAGGCGATGCTGCCGGGAGCGGCGGCCTATTTCCTGCGCGCAAAGAACGACCGCGGCCGGCCCCTCGACCCCGTCGCCCGTTTCCACCTCGGCAACGGGGCACGGCTTGAGCGCCTGAACTTCCTCGGCGACACCTCGCCAAAGGGCATGAAGCAATCCTACGGGCTGATGGTGAACTACCTCTACGATCTCTCGGCCATCGAGAAGAACCACGAGACCTACGCCAACCTCGGCACGGTCGCGGCCTCCGGCACGGTGAGCCGCGAGCTGCGCGCGAACCTCCCGCCGCCGCGGGCCGTGGCGCTTGCCGACGCCTGAACCCCCGATCCTGCGGACGAGCCACCCCTCGTCAGAAAAACGGGCGATGTGCTAGGCACCCGCGCATGACGAACCACCTCTTCGACCTCGTGCGGGCCGGCCTGCCCGCCGACCCCGCGGCCAAGACCTTCATCGAGACGCCGGACGGCACGACGCTCACCTACGCCGATCTCCTCGCGCGCTCCGCGGCCTACGCGAACGCCCTCGTCGCCCTCGGCGTGACGGTCGGCGACCGCGTCGCCGTGCAGGTCGACAAGAGCCCGGAGGTGATCTTCCTGTATCTCGGCGCCGTGCGGGCGGGGGCGGTCTTCCTGCCCCTCAACACCGCCTATACGGGCGCGGAGATCGCGTACTTCCTCTCGGACGCCGAGCCCGCCCTGTTCGTCTGCGACCCGGGCCGGCGCGAGGCGCTGGAGCCCGTCGCTGAGGCGGCGGGCGTGAAGGCGCTGCGCACCCTCGGCGGCGACGGGCGCGGAAGCATGGCGGAGGCGGCCGACGCCGCGGCCACGACCCTCGCCGACGTCGAGCGCGCGCCGGACGACCTCGCGGCCATCCTCTACACCTCGGGCACGACCGGGCGCTCGAAGGGCGCCATGCTGACGCATGAGAACCTCGCCTCGAACACCCGCACCCTGGTCGATCTCTGGCGCTTCACGGCCGACGACGTGCTGATCCACGCCCTGCCGGTGTTCCACACCCACGGCCTGTTCGTAGCCACGAACATCGTCCTCGCCACGGGCGGCACCATGCTGTACCTGCCCCGGCTCGATCCGAAGAAGATCCTCGAGTTGATGCCCCGGGCCACCGCCATGATGGGTGTGCCGACCTTCTACACCCGCCTCCTCAAGGAGCCCGGCCTGACGGGGGAGGCCGCCGCTTCGGTCCGCCTCTTCATCTCGGGCTCGGCGCCGCTGCTCGCCGAGACGCACCGGGAGTGGCAGGCCCGCACCGGGCACGCCATCCTCGAGCGCTACGGCATGACCGAGACCAACATGAGCACCTCGAACCCTTACGAGGGCGCCCGCATCGCCGGCACGGTCGGCTTCCCGCTGCCGGACGTGGCATTGCGGGTGGTCGACCCCGACACCGGCGCGCACCTGCCGGCGGGCGAGGTCGGCATGATCGAGGTCAAGGGCCCGAACGTGTTCAAGGGCTACTGGCGCATGCCCGAGAAGACCGCCGCCGAGTTCCGGGCGGACGGGTTCTTCATCACGGGCGACCTCGGCAAGGTCGATCCGGACGGCTACGTCCACATCGTCGGGCGGGGCAAGGACCTCATCATCTCGGGCGGCTTCAACGTCTACCCGAAGGAGATCGAGACCGAGATCGACGGCCTGCCGGGCGTGGTGGAATCGGCGGTGATCGGCCTGCCCCACGCCGATTTCGGCGAGGGCGTCACCGCCGTCGTGGTCGGGGGCGAGAACGCCCCGGACGAGGCCGCCGTGCTCGCCCATCTCGAAGGGCGGCTCGCCAAGTTCAAGCTGCCGAAGCGCGTGCTCTTCGCCGACGACCTGCCGCGCAACGCCATGGGCAAGGTGCAGAAGAACGTCCTGCGCGAGATCCATGCACAGCTTTATCGGTCTTGAGGCGCCGCGCGCCTGTAGGGTGCGCGGAACGGCGCGTCCGCGCTGACGTTCTTGGCTCCGTGCGCGGGGCCCCGCGCAGCCTCCCGAGCCCTATCCCGCATGACAGCGTCCCCGTCCCGCCCGCCCGCCACGCCCGAGCCCGGCGCGGGCGGCTCGATCCTGTGGACCCTCCTCGTCGGCACGGCGCTGATCGCGCTCGCCGCCGCGCCGAAGGGCCGCCGCCCGTCCTCGCTGCCCGAGGCGGAGCCGGTCCGCGCGAGCGACGGCGGCGCCCGCTCCCACACGGGTCGCGCCGCGGAGCTCGTCGGCGCGACGCAGCCGGAGCGCGGCCGCAAGGCCCGCAACCCCACCGAGATCACGGGCGCCGGCTGGAAGGACATCGCGGTCCGGGTCTATCTCGAGTTCAACAAGGACCGGGTCCTGTCCGTGGCCGCGGGCGTCACGTTCTACTCGCTTTTGTCCCTCTTCCCCGCAGTCGCGGCCCTCGTCACCTGCTACGGGCTCTTCGCCGACGTCGGCGTGATCAACCAGCATCTCGCCAGTCTGCAGGGCGTGCTGCCCTCCGGCGCCGTCGAGATCATCGGCGACCAGGTCAAGCGGATCGCCTCGAAGGGCGGGGGCGCCCTCGGCGTCACCTTCTTCACGAGCCTCCTGATCTCCCTCTGGAGCGCGAACGCCGCCATGAAGGCGATGTTCGACGCCCTTAACGTCGTCTACGAGGAGGAGGAGAAACGCTCCTTCCTGATGCTGAACCTGCGGTCGCTGACCTTCACGGCCGGCGCGCTCCTGTTCATCATCTTCGCGCTCACCTCGATCGTGGTGCTGCCGGTGGTGTTCGCCTTCATCGGCATCAGCGACAGCGCGTGGTTCATCGCGCTGCTGCGCTGGCCCGCGCTCCTCGTGGTGTTGCTCGCCGGCCTCTCCGTGCTCTACCGGTACGGCCCGAGCCGGGAGCGCGCGCGCTGGCGCTGGGTCGGCACCGGCAGCCTCGTCGCCTGCATCCTCTGGCTCGTCGCCTCGCTCCTCTTCTCGTGGTACGTGGCGAACTTCGGCAACTACAACGAGACTTACGGGTCGCTGGGCGCGGTGATCGGCTTCATGACCTGGATCTGGATCTCGGCCACGATCGTGCTGCTCGGCGGCGAGATCAACGCCGAGATGGAGCACCAGACGGTCCGGGACACGACCACCGGCCCCGAACTGCCGCTCGGCGCCCGCGAGGCACGCATGGCGGACTCGGTCGGGGCGGCGGCGTGACGCCGCCTCCCGCAGGGGGCGGCCTGTCACCATATCGGGCCCGAGACCCGAGACACACTGGAGGACACCATGGCCGACACGATCGCCGGCACCGGCCCCGAGGCCCGCACCGAGGCGGAATGGCGCGCCGCGCTCACCCCCGAGCAGTACCGGGTCCTGCGTGAGCACGGCACCGAGCGCGCCGGAACGAGCTGCCTGCTCGCCGAGAAGCGCGACGGCACCTTCGCCTGCGCCGGCTGCGGCACGCCGCTCTTCGTCACCGGCACCAAGTTCGAGTCCGGGACAGGCTGGCCGAGCTTCTTCGATCCGCTGCCGGACGCCGTCGAGACGCGGACCGACCGCAGCCACTGGATGGTGCGCACCGAAGTCCACTGCGCCCGCTGCAAGGGCCATCTCGGCCACGTCTTCAATGACGGTCCCCCGCCCACGGGCTTGCGCTACTGCATGAACGGGGCGGCGCTGACGTTCGAACCGGCCGCCGGCGGCCAAGCATCCCTTTGATGGGGAAAGGGTTCGTACGGTAGATGTCGGTCCGTCCGCGGTCTTGATTTCGACGCCTTTTTCCTTAGTCCCTGATGAACCCTGAGCCGAAATGTCTCGCGAGACCGAGGAATAGGCGGGGCGGGGCGAAGATTCTCGGGTTTCGCGGCAAAGCTGTTGGCGCGGCAACCGAAAGTCTTCGCATCCAGCCTCGGTCCTCCGAGACATGACGGTACGAGCGTCCACCCGTCGGCGGCGGGCGGCGAATGCGCGGAGGCTGAGTATGAGTGTCGTTCGGCGGTTTCTCGTGGCACCGTCCCTGGTGCGTCTGATCCGCAAGGAACGCGGCGGGTCCCGCATCACCGAAGGTTACTTCGCGCCCCAGGCCGGCCGCACCTCCTTCGTGCGCGTCGATGGGCAGCAGTGCCACCTGATCCTCGTGACGACGGGCCAGGACGGGAGCGCCAGCGAGGAGCGCACCGACGTGCCGCGCGCCCACGGCGACGCCCTTCTCGACGTCTGCACCGGCAAGGCGGCCTACGACCGCACGACGCTGAACGTGAACGGCCGCGAGGTGCGGATCGACCGCTACGTGAGCCCCGGCAGCCTCGACCTCATCAGCATCGCCTTCGACAACGAGAACGACGCCAACTCCTTCGTCGCCCCGGTCTGGTTCGGCCGCGAGGTCTCGCAGGACGCGGCCTACGAGCGGCACACGGTGGCGCTCCAGGGGCCGCCGCAGGCCGGCGAGATCTCCATCAACAACGCCGCCCTCGACGCGGTGCTCGACCTGATCGAGCCCCGCTTCGGCTTCGGCCGCTACAACGCCCCGAAGGCCGCGGAGGGCCGCCCGGCCGAGGGAAAGTCCGGTGAGGACGACGGCGTGGTGAACGCGCTGCGCCGGATCGCCGGCACCGGTGCCCCGGCGGCTGCGGCCGCCGCGCCGGCCGCGGCCGCGGCCGCCGTCATCGCCGCGCCCGCTCCCGAGGCCCCGGCGCCGGAGCCTGCCCCGGAGCTCGAGCCGCAGGCCGCCGCTCCCGAGGAGCCCGAGGCCGCTCAGGGCGACGCCCGCATCGACGACGTGATCGAGAGCCTGTCGGCCGCCCTCGGCGCGGCGATCCACCAGCCGCAGGAGGCGCAGAACGAGGCGCCCCGCGAGGACGACACGACCTCCGCCTTCGAGCGCTGGACCGTGCGGCCCCGCCGGACCCAGCAGCAGAACTGAGGACGGGCGCCGCCGGTCCTCCGGCGGCGCTCAGTTCCGGATCAGCACGCGCGCGCCGCCGTAGATCCGGGTCAACTGGAAGAGCGTGCGGGCGTTGCCGGGGCTCAGCCGGATGCAGCCGTGGCTCGCCCGGCGGCCGAGATGGCCCACCGCGTAGGTTCCGTGGATGGCGTAGCCGCCGCGGAAGAACATGGCGTGCGGCATCGGCGAGCCGTGGTACTTCCGCGACCGCCACATCGGCGCCATCAGCCCGACCCGGTAGCTCCCGTTCGGCGTCACGAAGCCGCGACGGGCGGTCGAGACCGGCCAGTCGTAGGCCAGCATACCGTCGACGTAGACCCGCATGCGCTGGCTCGACTGATCGATCCGCGCGACGATTCCGGCGCAGGCCGGTCCCCCGCCCGCGAGAAGGAGGAGGACCGCCAGAGCGGCGTTCCGCAGGGCGTGAGGGAGGGGCACGGCGCGGCTCGTCGGTGCGCGGCCTATGCCGGCCGCATCACTCCCTGAGTGAGGCTGCGCGGCCGTCTTGGGAAGATCGTCTTCCGCGACATCGACAGCTTTTGTAACACTCCGGCCGAGTCCGACTACCGAGGCCGAGTTGAGCGCCCGGGGCAACTTCGTTAGCGTCGCGAAAAACCAACAGAGATCAGGAAGGGCGCGCAGCGGCGCGCACGGGTGAGGACATGTCCCAGGCGACGACCCCCGCAGCACCGACGACGGCCGCCCCCGCGACAGCGACAGCCAGCGAGCCCTGGTACAAGGTCCTCTACATCCAGGTCCTGATCGCGATCGCGCTCGGCATCGCGGTGGGCTATTTCTACCCGGATTTCGGCAAGTCGCTGAAATGGCTCGGCGACGCTTTCGTGGCGCTGATCAAGATGATGATCGCGCCGATCATCTTCTGCACCATCGTTCACGGCATCGCCTCGATCGGCGACCTCAAGAAGGTCGGCCGCGTCGGCCTCAAGGCCCTGATCTACTTCGAGGTGGTGTCCACCGTCGCGCTCCTGATCGGCGTCCTCGTCGGCGAGATCATCCAGCCCGGCGCCGACTTCCACGCCGACCCGTCGAAGCTCGACGCCAGCAAGGTCGCGACCTACGCGAGCAAGGCGGCTGCCGACTCAACCGTCGCCCACATCATGGCGCTGATCCCGAAGAGCTTCTTCGACGCCTTCGCCACCGGCGACCTGCTGCAGGTGCTGCTGATCTCGATCCTCACCGGCGTCGTCGTCACCGGCATGGGCGCGCGGGCCGAGGGCATCTCTCACGCCATCGACACGGCGGGTCAGGTCTTCTTCCGCATCATCGGCCTCATCGTGAAGCTCGCGCCGATCGGCGCCTTCGGCGCCATGGCCTTCACAATCGGCGAGTACGGCATCCAGAAGGTGGTCGATCTCGCCTGGCTCGTCGGAACCTTCTACGTCACGGCGCTGCTCTTCGTGATCGTGGTGCTAGGCGGCATCGCGCGCTTCGCCGGCTTCTCGATCTTCCGCTTCCTCGCCTACATCAAGGACGAGTTGCTCATCGTCCTCGGCACCTCCTCCTCGGAGACCGTGCTGCCGCACATGATGACGAAGATGCGCCGCCTCGGCTGCTCCGACTCGGTGGTCGGCCTCGTCATCCCGACCGGCTACTCGTTCAACCTCGACGGCACCAACATCTACATGACGCTCGCGACCCTGTTCCTGGCGCAGGCAGTGGGGGCCGACCTCTCGATCGGCCAGTACGCGACCATCATCATCGTCGCGATGCTGACCTCGAAGGGCGCTTCGGGCGTGACGGGGGCCGGCTTCATCACGCTCGCCGCGACGCTCGCCGCGATCCCGAACAACCCGGTGCCGGTGGCCGCGATGACGCTGGTGCTCGGCATCGACAAGTTCATGTCCGAGTGCCGCGCGCTGACGAACCTCATCGGCAACGGCGTCGCCTGCGTCGTCGTCAGCCGCTGGGAGGGCGAGCTCGACGCGACGAAGCTCAACGAGGTGATGGCCCACCCGGTCTCGATCGGCACCCACATCTCCGACGAGTCGCCCGAGCCGATGGATACGAGCGAGCGCGCCCCGAAGGTCGCCGCCGCGCAGTGACGGGCGAATGAGCGCGGAGACCTTCCGCCTCGGCATCGATCTCGGCGGCACCAAGATCGCCGGCATCGTCCTCGACCGGGCGGGCCGGGCCCTCGCCGAGGGCCGCATCCCGGCGCCGCGCGGGGCGTACGGGGCGACGGTCGAGGCGGTGACGGGCCTCGTCCGCCGCCTGGAGGCCGAGGCCGAGGGCGCCTGCAGCGTCGGCATCGGCATGCCGGGCGCGGTCTCGGCCCGCACCGGGCTCATCAAGAACGCGAACTCGACCTGGCTCAACGGCCGGCCCTTCGTCGCCGACCTCTGCGCCGCGCTGGGCCGCCCCGTGCGGGTCGAGAACGATGCCAACTGCCTCGCCGTCTCGGAGGCCGTCGACGGCGCGGGGGCGGGTGCCGAGACCGTCTGGGCGATCATCCTCGGCACCGGGGTCGGCTCCGGCATCGCGATCCGGGGCCGGGTGTTGTCGGGGCGGGACCGCATCGCGGGGGAGTGGGGCCACAACCCGCTGCCGGCGCCCCGCGGCGACGAGCGCCCCGGCCCCGCCTGCTACTGCGGCCGGAGCGGCTGCATCGAGACCTTCCTGTCCGGGCCCGGGCTCTCGGCCGACCACGCCCGGCGCACGGGCGATCCCCTTTCGGGCGAGGCGATCGTCGCCGCGCTCCGCGCGGGCGACGCGGGAGCGCGGGCCACGTTCTCCGTCTATCTCGACCGGCTCGGGCGCGCCGTCGCCCACGTCGTCAACATCCTCGACCCCGACGTCATCGTCATCGGCGGCGGGCTCTCCCGGGTGCCCGAACTCCTCGCCGGGCTGCCCGCCGCGACCGCGCCCCACGTCTTCTCGGACGCGTTCGACACGCCTGTCCGCCCGAGCCTGCACGGGGACGCCTCGGGCGTGCGCGGCGCGGCGTGGCTGTGGAACGAGGGTTGAGGCGGGTCGACAAAGACTCTTGCCAACGGCTCGCGACGCACATAAAGATATCTTTATGTCTAACGAGCGCACCATCGCGGCAGCTCCGGTCCCCTTCGCGGACGCCCTCGGCGTCCTGCGCGCGGCGGCCGAGGAGACGCGCCTGCGCATCCTGGCCCTGCTGGCGGACGGTGAGCTCTCGGTCTCCGACCTCACCGACATCCTCGGCCAGTCGCAGCCGCGCATCTCGCGCCATCTGAAGCTCCTTGTGGAGGCCGGGCTGATCGAGCGGCACCGGGAGGGCGCCTGGGCCTTCTTCCGCCTCTGCGAGGGGGCCGCGGGCCTCGTCGATCCCCTGATCGCCGGGCTCGACCGCGGGGTGCCGCCGCTCTCGGAGGATCAGGCCCGGCGCGAGGCGGTGCGGGCGCAGCGCGCGGAGGCCGCGCAGAGCTTCTTCGCGCGGCTCGCCCCGAAATGGGACCGCCTCCGCTCCCTCCACGTGCCGGAGGCCACCGTCGAGGCGGCGGTGCTCGAGGTGCTGGGCTCGCGCCCGATCCAGAGCCTCATCGATCTCGGCACCGGCACCGGCCGCATGCTGGCGCTGCTCGCCCCCCGCGCCGGCCGCGCCACCGGCCTCGATTCGAGCCACGCCATGCTGTCGGTGGCGCGCGCGAATCTGGAGCGGCTCGGGTTGTCGCGGGTGGATCTGCGCCAGGGAGACATCCACGCGCCGCCCTTCGGCCGCGGCAGCTTCGACCTCGTGGTGGTGCACCAGGTTCTGCACTATCTCGACGATCCGACCCGGGCCCTGCGCGAGGCGGCCCGCCTCGTCGCGCCGGGCGGGCGCCTTCTGGTGGTCGATTTCGCGCCGCATGATCTCGAGTTCCTGCGCGAGTCGCAGGCCCATCGCCGGCTCGGCTTCGCCCCCGAGCAGGTGTCGGCCTGGCTCGCCGAGGCCGGGCTCGGCTCCGTTGAGACCCGCGATCTCGCCCCGACCGCGCAGGCCGAGCACCAGCTCACCGTCACCCTCTGGCTCGCCGAGGAGAGCCGAGAGGGCCTGGACGATCTCGCCGAGGAGCGTGCGGTCGCCTGACCGCCCGCAGGAATGCAGCGCCTGCGCCGGCCGAGCCGGGGCGGGTCGAACGGAACCACAAGAGGACCGCCATGCCCGCTTCCACCTACCGCGCGAGCCGCGAGGGCTGCCGCCCGATCCGGGTCTCCTTCGAGTTCTTCCCCCCGAAGACCGAGGAGATGGAGAGGACGCTCTGGTCGTCCATCGAGCGCCTCGCACCCCTGCACCCGAGCTTCGTCTCGGTGACCTACGGCGCGGGCGGCTCGACGCGCGAGCGCACCCACAACACCGTGGCCCGCATGGTGCGCGAGACGAACCTGAAGCCCGCCGCCCACCTCACCTGCGTCAACGCCACCCGGGACGAGGTGGACGAGGTGGTGCGCTCCTACTGGGACGTCGGCGTGCGTCACATCGTGGCGCTGCGCGGTGATCCGGCCGAGGGCGTCGGCTCGGCCTACGCGCCCCATCCGGGCGGTTACCGGCAGACCTGCGACCTCGTCGCGGGCATCAAGCGCATCGGCGACTTCCAGGTCTCAGTTTCGGCCTACCCGGAGAAGCACCCGGAGGCCGCCTCCCTCGACGCCGACATCGACGCCCTGAAGGCGAAGGTCGATGCGGGCGCGGACCGGGCCATCACGCAGTTCTTCTTTGAGAACGACGTGTACCTGCGCTACGTCGACCGGGTGCGGGCGCGCGGCATCGACATCCCGATCGTGCCGGGCATCCTGCCCGTGCAGAACTTCAAGCAGGCGGCGAACTTCGCCCGCCGCACCGGCGCCTCGGTGCCCGAGTGGCTCGCCCACCGCTTCGAGGGGCTCGACGACGACGTCGACACCCGCCGCTTGATCGCGGGCGCGGTGGCGGCCGAGCAGGTGCTCGACCTCGTGGACCGCGGCATCCACGACTTCCACTTCTACTCGATGAACCGCGCCGACCTCGTCTACGCGATCTGCCACCTGCTCGGCCTGCGCGCCGAGCGCCCCGCGGCGGCGGAGCGCGCGGCGGCCTGACATCCGCAGCATTCACGCCTGCCCGCGCGGGGCGGGGGATGACCGTAGCAACCCGAGAGACCTGATGACCGACTTTGCCCCCGTCGACGGCCGCGAGATCGAGCGCGCCCTGCGCCAGCGCGCGCGGGAGAAGATCCTGGTGCTCGACGGGGCGATGGGCACCGTCATCCAGCGTCTCAAGTTCACCGAGCAGGATTTTCGCGGGGACCGGTTCAAAGACCACGCCCACGATCAGAAGGGCAACAACGACCTCCTGATCCTGACGCAGCCCGACGCCATCCGGCAGATCCACCTCGACTACTTTCTGGCGGGCGCCGACGTCTGCGAGACCAACACCTTCTCCGGCACCACGATCGCCCAGGGCGATTACGGCATGGAGTCGATCATCCACGAACTGAACGCGGAGGGGGCGCGGCTCGCCCGCGAGGCGGCCAAGCTCGCGGAAGAGCGGGACGGGCGCCGCCGCTTCGTGGCCGGCGCCATCGGCCCGACGAACCGGACGCTCTCGATCTCTCCGGACGTGAACAACCCTGGCTATCGCGCCGTCACCTTCGATCAGGTCCGCGACGCCTACGCCGAGCAGGTGCGCGGCCTCATCGCGGGCGGGGCCGAGCTGATCCTGATCGAGACGATCTTCGACACGCTGAACGCGAAGGCCGCCGTGGCCGCGGCCTGGCAGGTCTTCGAGGAGACCGGCATCCGGCTGCCGATCCAGATCTCGGGCACGATCACCGACCTGTCCGGCCGCACCCTGTCGGGCCAGACGCCGACCGCCTTCTGGCACGCGCTGCGCCATTCCAGCCCGCTCACCTTCGGCCTCAACTGCGCGCTCGGCGCCCGCGAGATGCGCGGCCACATCAGCGAGCTGTCGCGCGTCTGCGACACCCTGGTCTGCGCCTACCCGAATGCCGGCCTGCCGAACGAGTTCGGCCTCTACGACGAGAGCCCGGAGGCGATGGGCGCGCTCGTGGGCGAGTTCGCCGAGAGCGGCCTCGTCAACATGGTCGGCGGCTGCTGCGGCACCACGCCGGACCATATCCGCGCCATCAGCGAGGCGGTGGCCGGCAAGAGCCCGCGCAGAATGCCCGAGATCGCGCCGCTGATGCGGCTCTCGGGGCTCGAGCCCTTCACGCTCACGAAGGAGATCCCCTTCGTGAACGTGGGCGAGCGCACGAACGTCACGGGCTCGGCCAAGTTCCGCAAGCTCATCACCAACGGCGACTACGCGGCGGCCCTCGACGTCGCCCGCGACCAGGTGGCGGCCGGCGCTCAGGTCATCGACGTCAACATGGACGAGGGCCTGCTCGACTCGAAGAAGGCGATGGTCGAGTTCCTCAACCTCGTCGCCGCCGAGCCCGACATCGCCCGCGTGCCCGTGATGGTCGATTCCTCGAAGTTCGAGGTGATCGAGGCCGGCCTCAAGTGCCTGCAGGGCAAGGCGATCGTGAACTCGATCTCGATGAAGGAGGGCGAGGAGAAGTTCATCCACGACGCGAAGGTCTGCCGCTCCTACGGCGCCGCCGTCGTCGTGATGGCCTTCGACGAGAAGGGCCAGGCCGACACGCTGGAGCGCAAGGTCGAGATCTGCAGCCGCGCCTACAGGATCCTCACCGAGGAGGTCGGCTTCCCGCCCGAGGACATCATCTTCGACCCGAACATCTTCGCGGTGGCCACCGGCATCGAGGAGCACAGCCCCTACGGCGTCGCCTTCATCGAGGCGACCCGCCAGATCCGCGAGACCCTGCCCCACGCCCACATCTCGGGCGGCGTCTCGAATCTCTCCTTCGCCTTCCGCGGCAACGAGCCCGTGCGCGAGGCGATGCACGCGGTCTTCCTCTACCACGCGATCCATGCCGGCATGGACATGGGCATCGTCAATGCCGGCCAGCTCGCGGTCTACGACGAGATCCCGGCCGACCTGCGCGATCTCTGCGAGGACGTGGTGCTGAACCGCCGGGACGACGCCACCGAGCGGCTCCTCGAATCCGCCGAGCGCTTCAAGACGGGCGGGGCCGCCCAGGCCAAGACCGCCGACCTGTCCTGGCGCGAGGCCCCGGTCGAGAAGCGGCTCGAGCACGCGCTGGTCAACGGCATCACCGAGTACATCGTGGCCGACACCGAGGAGGCCCGCCAGCAGGCCGAGCGCCCGCTCCACGTCATCGAGGGTCCGTTGATGGCCGGCATGAACGTGGTCGGCGACCTGTTCGGCTCGGGCAAGATGTTCCTGCCCCAGGTCGTGAAGTCGGCCCGCGTGATGAAGCAGGCGGTGGCCTATCTCGAGCCCTTCATGGAGGAGGAGAAGAAGGCCAACGGCGGCAGTGCGCGCAGGGCCGCCGGCAAGGTGCTGATGGCGACCGTCAAGGGCGACGTCCACGACATCGGCAAGAACATCGTCGGCGTCGTGCTCGCCTGCAACAACTACGAGATCATCGATCTCGGCGTGATGGTGCCGGCGGCCAAGATCCTCGACACGGCCAAGCGCGAGAACGTCGACATCGTCGGCCTCTCGGGCCTGATCACGCCCTCCCTGGACGAGATGGTGCACGTGGCCGGCGAGATGGAGCGCGAGGGGCTCGACGTGCCCCTCCTCATCGGCGGAGCCACCACGAGCCGCGTCCACACGGCGGTGAAGATCCACCCGGCCTACAGCCAGGGCCAGGCGGTCTACGTCACCGATGCGAGCCGCGCGGTCGGCGTCGTGTCGAGCCTGATCTCCGAGGAGACCCGCGCGGCCACGATCGAGAAGGTGCGCGCCGAGTACCGCAAGGTGGCCGATGCCCACGCCCGCTCGGAGGCCGACAAGCAGCGCCTGCCGATCGCCAGGGCGCGCGCGAACGCCTTCAAGATCGACTGGTCGGGCTACGCGCCGACGAAGCCGAGCTTCACCGGAACCCGCGTCTTCCGCAGCTACGAGGTGTCGGAGCTCGTCCCCTACATCGACTGGACGCCCTTCCTGCAGACCTACGAGTTCAAGGGCCGCTACCCCGCGATCTTCGAGGATCCGGAGCAGGGGCCGGCCGCCCGCGCCCTGTTCGAGGACGCGCAAGGCATGCTGCGCCAGATCGTCGAGGAGCGCTGGTTCAACCCGAAGGCCGTGGTCGGCTTCTGGCCGGCCAACAGCGTCGGCGACGACATCGCCCTCTACACGGGCGAGAGTCGGCAGGAGCGGCTCGCGACCTTCCACGGCCTGCGCCAGCAGCTGACGAAGCGCGACGGTCGCGCCAACACCTGCCTGTCGGACTTCGTGGCCCCGGCCGAGAGCGGGATCGCCGACTACGTCGGCGGCTTCGTCGTCACCGCGGGGCTCGAGGAGGTGCGCATCGCCGAGCGCTTCGAGCGGGCGAACGACGATTACCGCTCGATCCTCGTGAAGGCCCTGGCCGACCGAATCGCCGAGGCCCTCGCCGAGCGCATGCACGAGCGCGTGCGCCGGGAGCTCTGGGGCTACGCGGCCGCCGAGACCTTCTCGCCCGAGGACCTGATGCGGGAGGAGTACGACGGCATCCGCCCCGCGCCCGGCTACCCGGCCCAGCCCGATCACACCGAGAAGGTGACGCTGTTCGAACTGCTCCGCGCCGAGGCGCAGACGGGGGTGAAGCTCACCGAATCCTACGCCATGTGGCCGGGCTCGTCGGTCTCGGGCCTCTACATCGCCCACCCGGAGGCGCACTATTTCGGCGTCGCCAAGGTGGAGCGCGATCAGGTGGAGGACTATGCCGTCCGCAAGGGGATGGACGTGGCCGAGATCGAGCGCTGGCTCGGTCCGATCCTGAACTACGACCCGGCACGCTATCTCCGCGCTGCGGCGGAGTAAGCGGAAGAGCCTCCGGGTCTCGGTGAGGCGAAATCTGCCAAAGCTGCAGTATCGAGGGCCGCAAAGAGCATTTGCGGTCTTTCGTTCCCGCCAGAACTTCGGCTTGGATCAAGGTCTTTCTTAAATGTGCCGCCCCTAACCTCCTGGAAATCGGGAGGTCGTCATGACGTGGTTGAAGCAGAGCAAGGAGCAGAGGAGCGACGGCGAGGCACTGCTGCGATCGCTCGACCGTTCGCTCGCGACGATCGAGTTCGCGATGGACGGCACCATCCTCGACGCCAACCCGAACTTCCTCGCGCTGATGGGCTACGACCTCGAAGAGGTTCGCGGCCGGCACCACCGCATGTTCGTCGAGCCGGGGGTCGCCGAGAGCGAGGCCTATCGGGACTTCTGGCAGGACCTGAAGCGGGGCCACTACCAGTCGGCCGAGTTCAAGAGGATCGGCCGCGGCGGCCGCGAGGTCTGGATCCAGGCGACCTACAACCCGATCCTCGACCGTCACGGCCGCCCGGTCCGGGTGGTGAAGTTCGCCACCGACGTCACGGACGAGACGCGGCGCAACGCCGATTTCCGCGGGCAGGTCGCCGCGGTCAACAAGTCCCAGGCCGTGGCCCACCTCGCGATGGACGGCACCCTCCTCGACGCCAACGACGTGTTCCTGCGCCTGTTCGGCTACGAGCGCGAGGCGGTGGTCAGCCAGCATCACCGGATCTTCATGGAGCCGGCGGCGGTGGAGGGGTGGGACTACGCCTCGTTCTGGCAGAAGCTGCGGGCGGGGGAGTACCAGCAGGGCGAGTTCAAGCGCGTCGCCCACGGCGGGCGCGAGGTTTGGATCCAGGCGAGCTACAACCCGATCCTCGACAGGGACGGCCGACCCTTCAAGGTGGTGAAGTTCGCCACCGACGTCACGGCGACCAAGCTGCGGACGGCCGACTTCACCGGGCAGTTCGAGGCGATCAGCCGCTCCCAGGCGGTGATCCAGTTCGATCTCGACGGCGTCGTGCTCGACGCCAACGAGAACTTCTGCGACGCGATGGGCTACCGGGTCGGCGATATCCGCGGGCACCACCACCGCATGTTCGTGGAGCCGGCCTACGCGGCGAGCCGCGAGTACGACGAGTTCTGGCAGCGCCTGCGCCGGGGCGAGTTCTTCTCCGCGATCTTCGAGCGCGTCGGCCGCAACGGGCGCAAGGTCTCGATCCAGGCGACCTACAACCCGATCCTCGACATGAACGGCCGGCCCTTCAAGGTGGTGAAGTACGCCACCGACGTGACGCTCAACATGGAGGCGCGTGCCCGCGCCGTCGGGGCGACGGCACAGACCCTGAGCAACGTGCAGTCGGTGGCCGCGGCCGCCGAGCAGATGAGCGCCTCGGTCTCCGAGATCGCGGGCGTCATGGTGCGCTCGAAGATGGCCGTCGACACGATCAACGGCGAGGCCGAGGTCGCGGACCACGCCCAGATGCGCCTGCGGCAGGCGGCCCAGTCGATGGACGGGGTGGTTCAGGCGATCACGAAGATCGCCGAGCAGATCAACCTGCTGGCCCTCAACGCGACGATCGAGGCCGTGCGCGCGGGCGAGGCCGGCAAGGGCTTCGCGATCGTGGCCAACGAGGTGAAGAACCTCGCCAACCAGGCGACGGTGGCGACCTCGCGGATCTCGGAGGAGATCGCGGCCATGCAGGGCGTCTCCGACGAGGTCGCCGACACCCTGGCCTCGATCAGCAAAGGGATCTCCTCGGTGCAGGAATTCGTGACGCAGGCCGCCTGCGCGATCGAGGAGCAGAGTGCCGTGACGCGCGACATCTCGGTCAGCATGCAGAACGCGGCGGTGGACGTGCGCAGCATCGGCGAGGGCCTCGCCGCCTGGGCCTAGGGCGGCGCTCCCCCATCGGGAACCGGGCACAGTCCCGCCTTTCCCGCCGAGCGTGTCCTGACCGAGCTTGACCGCGGGCCGGGAGCCGCTTCAATGCGGGCGGCGGCGGGAGATCCGAGGAGAGCCCGGTCGGGATGGCGATGACAGGCAGACGGCTCGTTCCGGTTCTCGCCCTCGGCCTGTCGGTCGCGGGTTGCACCGGCTTCTCCTACATCTCGAAGACCTATGTGAGCCTCACGCCGCAGGTCGTGACGATCGGCTGCAACGATCCCTATGAGGTCTACGACCAGCGCCAGCAGCGCCGGATGCTGATCGTCTCGAACGCCCTGCGGGAAGTGACGGGCTGCGGCATCGGCGACCGCTATGCCGGGCACGACCCGGCGGCGACCCGGACGGAACGCTTCCGCCTCGCCGCCCGCACCTACCTCGACGAGACCCTGCGCGAGGATTGCCGGATCTCCGGCGAGACCATCTTCACCGACCTGCAGACCGAGTTCGCCTACACCTGCGCCGGACCAGTCGAGCCCCGCGGAAGCCGGGTGCCGCGCCTGCCGGGCCGCCGCGAGGTCGGCGTGCGCTGAGCGCGTCCGCGCGAGGGGCCTAATCCCCGCTCGCCGGGTGTGGGAATGTCCGCTCCATCGCGTCGCCGGCGGCGGCGAGCAGCGCCCGGGCGAGGTTGCGGGCCTCGCCCCGGTCGAGATCGAGGATGGCGGTGAGGGGGCGTCCGTCGAGGTCGTTCAGGCCGAATTCGAGGCGGACCCCGTCCTCGGCCGCGGCCACCGAAAGGCTCCAGTCGCGGCTTCTGTCGCGGCTCCTCTCTGATCCGTTCATCGGCATCGCGCCTCTTGGCCCGCACGCGCCCCGCGGTGCCCGCCCTGCATGGCGCATCGCGCGGGCGCTGGCCAGCGCCTTCGGGGACGGAGCGGGCGGGCCTCCCGCAAAATCGCATGGCTCGCCCGCTCGATTGATCGGCCCGTCCGATTGACGCCCCGGCCGCCCCGGTGCTTTACGCGCCCTCGTCACAGAAGCGAGGGAATGTCACGCGATGTCCGAGATCTGGTTCCGCACGGGCGAGGCGACGGTGCTCGCCGCCGAAGGGCAGTACACGGACGCGATGCCGGAGGTGCTGATCGGCTCCACCCGCGGGCCGGCGGGGCACGCTTTCGCCGGCATGATGGGGCAGGCCCAGGGCCACACCCGCATGTTCGTGGTGCGCGACCTCAACCAGCTCGTGCGCCCGGCCACGATGATGACCACCAAGGCCACGATCCACACGGCCGAGTACGTCGAGCTCCTCGGCGGCGTGGTCCAGGCCGCGACCGGCGACGCGATCGTCGACTGCATCATCGAGGGCGTCCTGCCGAAAGAGGGCGTCGACGAGCTCTGCATGATCATCATGATCTGGCTCGACCCGCGCTGCGCCGAGGATCCGAACCTCGACCGCAAGGACCTCTACCGGACGAACTACGAGGCGACGAAGCTCGCCATCGCCCGGGCGCTGAAGGGCGAGCCGACCGTCGACGAGCTGATCGCCAACCGCAAGACGGTCAAGCACTACGCCCTTGAGGACGTGATCGAGTACTGATCGGCGGGGCGCCGGCGTCAGGGGCGTCGCACCTCCTGGGCTCTGGTGCTGCCGCGGTTGCGCGCCCGGAACGCGGTCGCGACGGTCAGCAGGAAGCGGCCTGGCAGGCGTCCATAGATGTGTGTGGGCGGAGTTCGGCCGGGGATCGCCCGAAGGTCCGGGCCCGGCCACGCGAAGACGTTCGACTCGTTGATGACGACCCATTGCGGCGCATCGTCGAGTCCCGACGCCCTCCGGACATCCGCGGGAATCTCGATCGCGTCGTCCGGCCGATAGGGCGGCGCGTGGGTGATCGGCAGGACGAGCACCTGCGTGGCGCCGTCCGCGCTCGCGACGGCGAGGGCCAGTGCGCCCGTCACCCCGGCGGGATCCGTCCCACCGAGCAGAGGGTGCGGATCGAGCCGGCGCTGTCCGTGTAGCAGCTCGCCGACCAGCCGTTCTGCTGGATGAAGGACTTGCGGCGCTCGGCGAGCGAGGCCTGATAGGCCTTCGTCAGGATCGCCTGGACGGTGCCGGGCGACTCGCCGACGAGGAGCTGCGAGGCGATCGAGAGATCCTGGAAGAAGGCCGCGGAGGGCGTCGGGTCGCCGGAGCTCGCCTGCACGATGGGCTCGGCCCGGCAGGTGAGGTCGAGCTTGATGCTGCCCGGCACCTTGATGTCGATGCTCGGCCCCGAGCGGCGCCCGACCTTGCCGCCCGTGGCGGCGGCGATCTGCTGGGCGAGCCCGTTGCAGCTGTCGGCGCGGGCGGCGGCCGGCGCGAGGAGGAGAAGGGCGAGGGCGAGTCGAAGCATGGCGGCACTCTACGCGGGCGCCGCCGCTTGTCGAGGCGGCGCTTGGCGTCAGTGGAAGTCCCGGCTGCGGTAGACCCGCCGGTCGAGGGGCGCGCCGAAATCGTTGGTCTCGGCCGGCAGCCGCACCCCGCCCTCCCGCAAGGCGCGCAGCTCGTCCGTGAGGTCGCGGAAGCGCTCGGCGATCACGTGCACCACCCGGTGCTCCCCCGAGCCCTCCCGCTGCACGCGGCCGCGCACCGCGAGGAAGCGGGCGGTCATAGCCGCACGCCGGTTCGCCTCGAAGACCTTGCGCCAGACGATGACGTTGGCGATGCCGGTCTCGTCCTCGATCGTGAGGAACACGACGCCCTTGGCGGTGCCCGGCCGCTGCCGGGTGAGGACGAGGCCCGCCACCGTCACCCGGCTGTTCGGGGGCAGCGCCTCGTCTCCGTGGTCGCGGGCGGGGATCGCGCCGATCCGGGCGAGGCGCTCCCGGAAGAAGGCGATCGGGTGGCCCCTGAGCGAGAGGCCGGTCGAGACGTAATCCTCCGCCACCTGCTCGCTCGGGGGCATGGCGGGCAGCGCCACCGCGGGCTCGTGCCGGAACAGGCCGTCGTCGGCGTGGAAGGCGAAGAGGGGCAGCGGCGTCTCCAGGAGATGCGCCCGGCGGTCGGGGCCGGCCTCCGCGGCGGCCTTCGCCGCCCTGCGCGCCGAGGTGCCCTCGAGGGTGCGCACCATCCAGAGGGCGGCGCGCCGGTCGAGGTCGAGGGAGCGGAAGGCGTCGGCCTCGGCGAGCCGCTCCAGGGCGTTGCGAGGAAGCGCGAGCGCCGCCTGCAGACCCTCGATGCTGGCGTAGCCGTTGCCCCGCACCGCCACGAGCCGGCGCATCGCGGCCTCGGGCAGGCCGCTCACCTGGCGCAGGCCGATCCGCACGGCGAGGCGCCGCGGCACGCCGGGGGGCGGAGCCTCCGCGGCCGGCTCCAGGGTGCAGTCCCAGTCGCTCGCGTTCACGTCCGGCCCGCGCACCTCGACGCCGTGGGCGCGCGCGTCCCGCACGAGCTGGGCCGGCTGGTAGAAGCCCATCGGCTGGGCGTTCAGGATCGCGGCGAGGAAGACGTCGGGGTGCCGGCACTTCATCCAGGCCGAGGCGTAGACGAGGAGGGCAAAGCTCGCCGCGTGGCTCTCGGGGAAGCCGTAGGTGGAGAAGCCCCGGATCTGCGCGAAGCAGCGCTCGGCGAAGTCGCGCGGGTAGCCGCGGCCCGTCATGCCGCCCACGAACTTCTCCTCGAAGACGCCGATCGTGCCGACGTGCCGGAAGGTCGCCATGGCCCGGCGCAGGCCGTCGGCCTCGGCAGGGGTGAAGCCCGCCGCCGTGATGGCGATCTGCATGGCGTGCTCCTGGAAGAGCGGCACGCCGTAGGTCCGGCTCAGCACGGATTCGAGCTCGTCGGCCGGCCCGTGGTCCGGGTGGGGGGCCGGGTAGTCGACGGGCTCGGCGCCCGCCCGGCGGCGCAGGTAGGGGTGGACCATGTCGCCCTGGATCGGGCCGGGCCGCACGATCGCCACCTGCACCACGAGGTCGTAGAATTCCCGGGGCCTGAGGCGCGGCAGCATCGACATCTGCGCCCGGCTCTCGACCTGGAACACGCCGACCGAATCCGCCCGGCTCAGCATCGCGTAGACGGCCGCGTCCTCCTGCGGCAGGTCGGCCAGGGTCGGGTAGGAGGCGCCGTAATCCCGCTCCAGAAAGTCCAGGCCGCGCTTCAGGCAGGAGAGCATGCCCAGCGCCAGCACGTCGACCTTCATCAGGTCGAGCACGTCGATGTCGTCCTTGTCCCACTCGATGAAGGTGCGATCGGGCATGGCGGCGTTGCAGACGGGCACCGTCTCGTCGAGCCGGGCGCGGGTCAGCACGAAGCCGCCCACATGCTGCGACAGGTGGCGGGGGAAGCCGATCAGGGCGACGGCGAGGTCCACCGCCTGCCGGATCGCCGGGTTTCCCGGGTCGAGCCCGGCCTCCGTGACGTGGCTGTCCGGCAGGTCCTTGCCCCAGGAGCCCCAGACCGTCTCGGAGAGCGCCGCCGTGATGTCCTCGGTGAGCCCCAGAACCTTGCCGACCTCGCGGATGGCGGAGCGGGGCCGGTAGTGGATCACGGTGGAGCAGATCGCGGCGCGCTCGCGGCCGTACTTGGCGTAGAGGTACTGGATCACCTCCTCGCGGCGCTCGTGCTCGAAATCGACGTCGATGTCGGGCGGCTCGTTCCGGTTCTCGGAGATGAAGCGGGCGAACAGCAGCCGGTGCTTGGCCGGATCGACCGCGGTGATGCCGAGGCAGTAGCAGACGGCGGAATTCGCCGCCGAGCCGCGGCCCTGGCAGAGGATGCCCCGGCTGCGGGCGAACTCCACGAGGTCGAACAGCGTCAGGAAGTAGCGGGCGTAGTCCATCCGGGCGATGAGCCTCAGTTCCTCGCGCAGCGTCGCCTCGACGCCCGGCGGCAGCCCGTCCGGGAAGCGCCAGGCCGCGCGCTCGAAGGTCTTCGCCTCCAGATACTCCTGCGCCGTCCGGCCCGGCGGCACCGGCTCGTCCGGGTACTCGTAGGTCAGCTCGCCGAGGGAGAAGCCGCAGGCCTGCGCGATCTCCAGGGTGCGCCGGACCGCCTCCGGATGGTCGGCGAAGAGGCGGGCCATCTCGTGCCCCGGCTTCAGGTGGCGCTCGGCGTTGGCCTCCAGCCGGTAGCCCGCCTCCGTCAGGCGGCAGCCCTCGCGGATGCAGGTCACCACGTCCTGGAACGGGCGCCGGTCGGGGTGGTGGTAGAGCGCGTCCGAGACCGCCACGAGGGGCGCGCCGAGGCGCTCGCCGAGCTCCGCCAGGAGGCCGAGGCGGCGCCGCTCGTCCCCGCGGCGGACATGGGCGCCGCCGAGATAGGTCCGGCCCGGCGCCGCCGCGGCGAGCGCCTCGAGACGGGCCGCGAAGCCCTCGGGGGGCGTGAGCCGGCGCCCCGGGGGCATGGCGATGAAGATCTGACCCTCGGCCGCCTCCAGCATCTCGGCGAAGGCGAAGCGGCACGCGCCCTTCCGCGCGCGCCGGTTGCCGGCCGAGAGCAGCCGGCAGAGCCGCCCGTAGGCCGCCCGGTCCATCGGGTAGGTGACGGCCTCGAAGCCCTCCTCGGTGACGAGGCGCACGCCCGGCAGGAAGCGGATCCTCCAGGTTTCCGGCCGGCTCCGGTCCCGTAGCCCTTCCGGCTTCACCCGCGCCGCCGCGTAGGCCCGCACCAGCCCCGCCACCGTGTTGCGGTCGGCGATGCCGATGGCCGAGAGCCCGTAGGCGACCGCCTGCTCCACGTATTCCTGCGGGTGCGAGGCGCCGCGCAGGAAGGAGAAGTTCGTGGCGACCGCGAGTTCCGCGTAAGGAACGCTCACGCGAACAGCCCGTGCACGAACCAGCCCGCCGGCTCGCCGGTCGCGTGGGCGCCGTCCCGGTAGAGCCAGAGCCGGCGCCCGGACTCGCACTCGACCACGTAGTAGTCGCGGGTCTTGGCCGGGCCGCTCTTGCCCGGCCCGCGCCACCACTCGGGGGCGACCCGCTCCGGCCCCTCCGCGTGGGCGACCCGGTGCAGCCGCCGCCGCCAGCGGAACCGCTCCGGCGGCCCCTCGGGGGCGAGCGCCACCACCTCCGTCGCCTCGCTGCGCTCGAACAGGACTAGGGGGCGGGGCCGCAGGCCCTGATCGGGGCCGGGCCAGTGGAGGCTGACGCGGGTGACGGGCTCGAAACCCTCTTTCTCGAATGGGAGAGGGGATGGCCGGAAGATCATGTCGCCCGCGGTCGGCACGACGGAACTGGTGATCGGCCGGGCGGCGCGGGTCCCCTCTCCCGTTCGGGAGAGGGAC
>NZ_BJZU01000035.1 GCF_007992195.1 Methylobacterium oxalidis
AGGGTGAGGGGTGCGACTTTTCCAGAAAGATCTGATCCCTCACCCGGTGCGCTGACGCGCACGCGACCTCTCCCGAGCCGGAGAGGTGGGCCGCGCCGGGTGTCGGACCGGCCCGCCAGGGCGCCAGCACGTCCGCCCGCTCCGGGATGTGGCTCGCCCGCGCCTCCAGGCGGATCACCCGGCGGCCGAGGCGCTGGCGCAGGGCGTCGGCGAGGCGTGCGAGCGGGGCCGTCTCGTCCGCGGCGAGGCTCGCCAGCGTGCCCTGGCGGCCCGCCATCGGGCCCGTGCCCGTCACGTCGAGGCGCAGGGTCTCGAAGCCGAAGCCCGCGTCGAGGGCCGGCCCCAGCCGGTCGAGGCGCAGCCGCAGCAGGCGACCGACATGCTCCGGGCAGCGGGTCGGCTCCGCGAGGCCGAGATCGAGGGCGCGCACCGCGTCGTCGACCCGGTGCAGGGTGAGGCGCAGGGCGAGCGCGCCGAGCCCGTCCGCGGCGAGGCGCGGCGCGATCTCGCCCATCAGGCGCTGCGCGGCCGAGACGATCGTCTCCTGCCGGCTGATCGGATCGAGGAAGCCGCGGGCGGCGCCGTAGGAGACCGCCTCGCCGAGCAGGCGGAGGGGCTCGGCGCGCCGGCCCAGCGCTTGGTCGAGGCGGGTGGTCAGCGCCTCCCCGAAGCGGCGGGCGAGGGGTGCCCGCGCCGCGTCCGCGAGCGCCCCGATCCGGCGCAGGCCCAAGCGCTTCAGGGCCGTGACGGTCTCGGGTTCGAGCCGCAGGGCCTCGACGGGCAGCCCCCGCAGGGCCTCCTCGGCGGCGCCCGGCGCCACGATCGTGCCGTCCCGGCCATGGCAGGCGAGGGCGAAGGCGGCCCCCGGCGTGTCCGCCAGCGCGAGGCGCGCCGGGATCATGTGGGCGGAGAGCCGGCCGGCGAGGTCGGCCATCAGCCCCGCCTCGCCCCCGAGGAGGTGGCTCGCTCCCTCGACGTCGAGGAACAGGCCCTCGCCCCCCTCCGCCGCCCCGAAGGGCGCGACGGAGGGCGTGTAGCGCTGCGCCCAGAGGCAGAGCCGGACGAGGGCGGCGGCGTCCGCTTCCGGATCGGCCGGGTGGACGCGCAGCCCCGTGCCGATGCGGGCCTGCACGCGGCTCAGGGGCTCGCCCGGGCGCAGGCCGAGGGCGAGGGCCCGGGCATCCACGGCCGTGAGGCGCAGGCCACCGGGCCCCACCGCGGCGACGACGCGGGGTGCCCCGGCGTCAGGCTTGCCCGGAGGCTCTCCCAGGGCGCGCCGCAGGCGGGTGACCGGCCAGTGCGTCAGGCAGACCGAAACGATGCGCGGCATGATCCCACTCCAGCAGCCACGTGCCCGGCCGCCCGTTGCGGCAGCGATCGAGATGGGCCCGCCAGCGCGGGCCGGTGAGACAGCCGAAGCGGTCGCGGCCCCCTCCGCCCGCGGCGATCCGCCAGCGGGTCGCCGCGCCGTTCGCCGCCTCGGCGCGGGCGGGGCGCAGGATCAGCAACAGGGGCCGGGCCGCCTCGGCGGCGAGTTGCAGGCGGCGCCCCTGCTTCAGGGGAAGCCCGGACTCGACGAGACCGGCCAGGGCCGGGAGGCTGCCTGCCCGCAGGGCCTCCTCCAGGGCGAGGTAGACCTCGGTGTCGCTGCCCGCCTCCAGGAGCAGGACGCGTCCCGGATCGAGCCCGAGCCCGGCGAGCCCGTGGCCGTAGGGCGTTGGGTGCCCCGGGGCGATGACGAGGAGCGCCTCGCCCCGCACCCGGGCGAGATGGCGGGCCAGGAGAGCGAGGCCGAAGCCGAGGGCGCAGGGCTCGTCGCCCTCCTCGAGGGGCGCGATCTCGTGGGGCTGCCCGAGGCCGAGGCCGCCGCCCGGCAGGTGCGCGTCGACCGCCGCGAGCCCGAGAGGCAGAACGGCGGCGGGAGAGGACGCCGCATCCCGCGCCTCCGCCGCGACGCCGCGCAGGGCCGCGCGCGCCGCGGCGCGTCGGGCGGCCCGGCCGGGAGGCTCCGCCTCCGCCGCGCGGTCGAGGCGCGCGTCTCCGTCCGGTTCTGCATGCGACCGCTCCATCCTGCGCCGGCTCCGACTGTGGAGCGACGATAAGAACAAAACAAGAACAAGCTCAACCGGTTTCCGAGGGTCGTTCGTTTTCGATGCGCCGGCATGGAGTTGGCCTGTGGAGAGGTGTGGACGGCTGTGGATTCGCCGCCTGCCGGGAGCTCGGCGGGCGGCCTCGCCGCCGGGTTTGGGCAAGGGTCCGGCAAGGGTCCGGCAAGGGTCCGGCAAGGGTCCGGCAAGGGTCCAAGCAAGGGTCCAGGCAAGGGTTGACCCCGCCGCGAGCGGGGCGGCACTGTCCCCCACCGGCCCGCACGGGAGCCGGATCACTCGGGGGAACGTCCATGCGTCTTGCTCGCGTCGCCACGGCCCTGGTGGGCCTGCTTCCGCTCGCCTGCGCGCTGCCCGCCGGCGCGCAGCAGCCTCCGGACCAGCCGGCGGCGCAGGCCGCACCCGCCTCGCCGCGGCTCGCGCGCGCGAGCCGGCGTCCCCAGGCGCCGAGCCAGCCCATCATGGTCTACGACGCGCGCATCGAGGCTGGGGACCTGCGCATCTCTGGCTCCGTGCGCAAGGGCGGCACGGTGGTGGTGATGGACGACGACATCTCGGTGATGGCCGACCGGCGCGGCCGCTTCGTGTTCCGGCTGCCCTACCGCCCGCCGACCTGCGTCGCGACCCTCAAGGCCGACGAGGACGAGCGCGAGGTCGTGGTGGCGAGCTGCGCCCCCGAGGGGCCGGCCGGTCCGCAGGGCCAGCCCGGCCCGACCGGGCCGCAGGGGATGGCGGGGCTGCAGGGTCCCCCCGGTCCGCAGGGCGAGACCGGCCCCCGCTGGGAGGCCGGCCCGAAGGGAGACGCGGGTCCGAAGGGGGAGGTGGGCCTCCGGGGAGAGAGTGGCCCGAAGGGAGAGACCGGTCCCAGGGGTGAGCCCGGCGCGCGGGGTGAGGCGGGACCGCAGGGCGTTCCGGGTCAGCCGGGGCCGGCGGGCTCCCGGGGCGAGCCGGGAGCCGCGGCCTCGACGGCCAGCACCTCCGCGCCCGCGCCCTTCCGGACGGTGCGCACGGAATCCTGCCCGCCCGAGGGCTGCCGCCTCGCCTGCGAGGAGGGCGAGGTCTTCGTCTCGGCCTACTGCCTCAAGGGCGGAAGCCCGGTCTTCACGCCCCTCGCCGCCGGCCCGGCGAGCGCGACCTGCCCGGCCGAGGCCGCCGGCATGGTCGGTTTCTGCTCGAGGCTGTGAGGCTCACGCCTTCAGCCAGTCGAGCATCCCGGCCGCGGCGGCGCGGCCGCTCGCGAAGGCGCCCTGCAGGAGGTAGCCGCCGGTGGGCGCCTCCCAGTCGAGCATCTCGCCGGCGACGAACAGGCCGGGCCGCGCCCGCAGCATGAAGCGCCCGTCGAGGGCCGCGGCCTCGACCCCGCCGGCCGTCGAGATCGCCCGCTCGATCGGCCGCACCCCGGTGATCCGGAGCGGCGCGGCCTTGATCAGGGCGGCCAGCGCCTCCGCCGCGGCGGGCAGGGCGGGGCCGACCGCCTCCCGCAGGAGGCCGGCCGAGACCGGGGAGAGACCGGCCGCCTTGCGCAGGCGCGTCGCGGTGGATTGCCCGGGCCGGCCCGCCGCGAGGCGCTGGCCGAGCGCCGCCTCGGTCAGGTCCGGCCGCAGGTCGAGCACGAGGCGGGCCTCGCCCCGGGCGCGGACCGCCTCCCGCAGCACCCGCGAGAGGGCGTAGACGGCCCCGCCCTCGATCCCGTCCGCGCTGATCACGGCCTCGCCCCGCACGCTCGCGCCCTCGGCAGAGAGCGCGACGCGCTTGAGGGGCTCGCCCGCGAAGCGCTCCCGGAACACGTCCGACCACACCACCGTGAAGCCCGCATTGGCGGGCCGCAGCTCCGAGACCGGCACGCCGAGTCCTTCGAGAAGCGGCACCCAGGCCCCGTCCGAGCCGAGGCGCGGCCAGCTCGCGCCGCCGAGGGCCAGGAGGCTCGCGCGCGGGCGCACGGTCAGCTCTCCCTGCGGTCCCTCGAGGGTGAGGCCGCCCTCGGGCAGGCCGACGAGCCGGTGCCGGGTCCGGACCGTGACGCCGAGGCTGCCGAGGCGCGCGAGCCAGGCCCGCAGCAGCGGCGAGGCCTTGAAGCTTCTCGGGAAGACGCGTCCGCTCGACCCGACGAAGGTCGGCTCGCCGAGCTCCTCGCACCAGGCCCGCAGGGCGTCGGGCGGGAAGGCCGCGATGGCCTCCGCGAGGCTGCCCGGCGGATGATAGCGGGCGAGAAAGGCGGGCAGGGGCTCGCTGTGGGTGAGGTTAAGCCCGCCGCGCCCCGCGATCAGCAGCTTGCGCCCGAGCGAGGGCATGCGGTCGTAGACCGTGACGGCGTGCCCGGCCTCGGCCAGGATCTCCGCCGCCGCGAGCCCCGCCGGCCCGCCTCCGACGATGGCGAGGGACTGATCCGCGTGATCGTGCATGGGATGGGAAGAGGCGGCAGGGCGGCGCCTGTCAACCGTCATCCCTCGTGTTGCGGAGCGGCACCTCGGAAAGCCGCGCCCTCACGGTATGCCCGGCCGGACCGCCCTTGATCCACCTCCCGCCCGCTCCTAACTCGCGGGAGTCGGCTGCGGGCCCCTCTGACGGGACGCATTCTGGATGCTCCCGTGATGTCGGAGCCGATGCTCTCCCACCAGAAGCATCGCGGTCCGTCGAATGGTCGACTTCCTTTACATCGAATGGCTCGGCAAGCCAGTCTGGATGTGGCTCGGCTTCCACGCCCTGATCCTCGGGCTGCTCGCCTTCGACCTCGGCCTTCTCCACCGCGACAAGAACCACGAGATCGGCGTCAAGGAGAGCCTCGTGCTCACCGCCTTCTATCTCACCCTGGGCCTCATCTTCGGGGCTTGGGTGTGGTGGTACATCGGGCCGCGGGCGGGCCAGGAATACGTGGCCGGCCTCGTCGTCGAGAAGTCGCTGTCGATGGACAACGTCTTCGTCATCGCGGTCATCCTGTCCGCCCTCGGCATCCCGCGCTCGGCCCAGCACCGGGTCCTGGTCTGGGGCATCCTCGCCGCGATCCTGCTGCGCGGGCTGATGATCGGCCTCGGGGCCGCCCTCGTGCACCAGGCGGCCTGGGTGCTCTCGCTGTTCGCCGCCTTCCTGATCTACGCCGGCCTCAAGATGCTGTTCTCCAAGGAGGAGGACGAGGGCGACGTGCAGGACAACGCCGCCGTGATCTGGCTGCGCAAGCGGCTGCGCATCACGCCCGAGCTGCACGGGCAGCGCTTCGTGGTGCGCCGGCCCCATCCGCAGACCGGCAGGCCGGTCCTGTGGCTGACGCCGCTGGCGCTGGCCCTCGTCCTCGTCAACGGCGCCGACGTCATCTTCGCCGTCGACAGCGTGCCGGCGATCTTCGCCATCACCACCGACACCTTCGTGGTCTACACCTCGAACATCTTCGCGATCCTGGGTCTGCGCGCGCTCTACTTCGCGCTCGCGGCGATGGTGGAGCGCTTCGCCTACCTCAAGACGGCGCTCGCCTTCATCCTGATCTTCATCGGCGCCAAGATCGTCGTGGCCGACACGTTCGAACTGGCGCATATCCCGCCCTGGGTGTCGCTCGTCGTGACCCTGGTGCTGCTCTTCTCCGGCATCGCCTACAGCCTCTGGCGCACCCGCGGCGAGGCCAAGCCGGAGTCGATCGAGGCGGAGACGATCGAGCGCGAGACGCAGATGCGCGGCCGGGCCTGACGGCGGGCGCGGGGCTCGAGGAGCCGAGGCCCGCCCTCAATCTCCGCGCCGGTAGAGCCCCGAGAAGCTCACGTTCATGCCGCCGCAGGCGCTGTTGCTCTCCACGACCAGGATCGGCGGCAGCAGGCGCATCCGGACGCTGCAGGAGAACGCCTCCGCATCGTAGGCGCCGATCACGCCCTTCTGCCCGTCTGTGAACGCCAGGGCCGATCCGGCCGGCCGGATCGTGACCGCGAAGGAGCCCATGTTGACGGCGCCGCGCCTGACCCGGTCGGGGTCCTGCGCGCCGTAGGTGGCATCGCCCTCCACCGTCAGGGACTGGCCGGAGCGCCGGATCGCGATGGTCTGCTCGGGCCCGCTCGTCCAGCGGCCGGTCCAGGCATCGAGGTCCGGTGTCCCCGCCGGCGCCTCCGCGAGCGCGGCGCGCGGCACCCAGCCGGAGCGGGTCGCGCCCCTCGCGCCGAGATAGGTCGCGCAGACGAAGGCCCCGCTCGTCCCGCTCACCACCACCGGGTTGCCGGCCACCAGATAGGCTCTCTCCCGGCAGGCGGGCGTCAGGCTCGGGCAGCCCGGGTCCGCCGCGCCGGATCTGAGGAAGTTGACCCGGTCCGACCCCGTCACGGTGGCGAGGGAGAGGGGCTTGGCGAGATCGATCCGGTCCGCGCACTCCGTCGACGAGGCCGGGGCGGCGAGGAGCAGGGCGGCCGCGCACAGGATTGCGCCGCGGGCGGACCCGGGTCTCGACGGCATGGACGGTCTCCCCCTTCGAGGCCGCCGCAGGGCCCGTGCCCCGCCGTCAGCCCGGCAGGGCAGCGATGAGATCGCGCAGAGTCGTGATTGTCGAGGCGTCGGCGACGCCGTCCACGCGCGCCTGCCGGAAATGGCGCTGGAAGGCGGTCACGACCGCGTGGGTGCGGGCGTCGAACAGGCCCGTCACGGGCAGGTCGTAGCCGTAGAGGCCGAGCATGGCCTGCAGCGCCTCGATCGGCTGGCCCGCGTCGCCCTGCGCGAAGAAGCGGCCGTCCCGCAGAGGGGCCGCCGGCACGTGGTGGCCGAGGCCGGCGCGGGCGAGGCGGTCCCAGGGAAAGACCTCGCCCGGATCCTCCTTGCGCTCCGGCGCCACGTCCGAATGGGCGAGCACGCGCTCGGGCGGGATGCGCCAGCGCGCGGCGATGTCGCGGCCGAGCGCGATCACCGCCTCGATCTGCGCGTCCGGATAGGGCGGCAGCCCGCCCGCGTGGCCCGGATGGGCGATCTCGACGCCGATCGAGCGCGAGTTCACGTCGCGCTCGCCCTTCCAGGCGGCGGCGCCCGCGTGCCAGGCGCGGCGGCCCTCCGGCACCATCTGCACCACGCGCCCGTCCTCGAACACGAAGTAGTGGGCCGAGACCTCCGCCACCGGGTTGGCCAGGCGCTGCAGCGCCCCGCTCGCGGTCTCCATGCCGGTGTAGTGCAGGATCAGCATGTCCGGGGGCGGGCCCAGCCGCTCGCCGTGGTTCGGCGAGGGCACGACGCCCGTCGCCAGCGCGCTCTCGGGGGTGGCCCTCACCGCAGGCCCCGCTCGGCCGCGATCCGGTCGTAGGCGGCGTTGATGGCCGCGAGCCGCCGGTCCGCGATCGCCACCGCCTCCGGCGGCAGGCCGCGGGCGATGGCCCGGTCCGGGTGGTTCTCGGCGACGAGCCCGCGGTGGCGCGCCTTCACCTCGGCGTCGCTGGCCGCCTCGTCGAGGCCGAGCACGAGGTAGGCGTCGCCCGCGAGCGCCACGTGACGGGCGGCGATGCGCCGGAAGGCCGTCTCCTCGAAGCCGAAGATCCGGGCCACGGCGTGCAGGTAGCGCTCCTCCGCCTCGTGGAGCGCGCCGTCCGCCTTGGCGATGTGGAAGAGGCCGTCGAGCACGTCCTCGAGGAGAGAGGGCTCCTCGTGGAAGGCGGAGGCCAGTTGCCGGGCGTAGGCCTCGAAGCCGCTCGTCGTCGCCTTGGCGAGGTCGAACAGGCGCTCGACGCCCGCCCGCGCCTCGGGCGCGACCTGCACGACCTTGCCGAACGCCTCGACCTCCGAGGGCGTCACCACGCCGTCGGATTTCGCCATCTTGGCGGCCAGCGCCACGAGGCCCGTGGTGAAGACCACGTCGCGGGGCGTCGTGCCGAACAGCGCGCCCTCCCGGTCGACCAGGAAGTGGCCCGCCACACCCCCGATCAGCGCGCCGAGAGGGCCGCCGATCGCCATGCCGAGCCCGACGCCGCCGAGCTTGCCCCAGATGCCGGCGGTCATCGGCGCGCCCGCGGGGGAGGGGAGGGGGCCGGGTCGGGGCGCGAAGGCAGCGTCATCTCGGGGGCGGCAATCCGGGGCGGGCGTCGCCGGGGGAGCCGGCGCGAACGCGCCCGGGATAGCCGCTCCCGCGGCCACGAAAAAGGGCCGGAGCGCGGCTCCGGCCCTTCCGGCGGCGAGGGCCGCGAGAGCCTGTCAGCGGCAGTACACGTTGCCGTAGGGGTCGCGGTAGGTGCCGTAGGGGCACTGGGGCGCGGTGGCCGCGCCGACGATCGCGCCGCTCGCGCCGCCGATCGCCGCGCCGGCGAGCGCGCCGCCCGCGCGGCCGGTCGCCGCACCGCCGATCGCCGCGCCGGCGAGCGCGCCGAGGCCGGCGCCGCCCAGCGCACGGTCCTGCGGGGTGTTGCAAGCTCCCACCGAGAGGGCGAGCATGCCGGCCAGTGTGGCCGCAACGATCTTCTTCATGAATTTGGTCTCCCTTGTGCAGTCGACTGGTCCAGCATTTCGCCGTGGTGCCGGCCGAGCTTAGCCATTATGACCGTTGAATGCACGCCACACGGCCAAGGTTCCGTCGAAGGTCTTGAGGCGGCCGAAAAATCTTCCCTTCCTGCCGGCGCGTGCCGACATGAGCGGACAGGGCCGGCGCGCCCGCGCGCCGACCGAGCGAGGCCGGGATCCGCGTCCGGAACGGGCAGGGCGGATCTCCTGTGAGAGACGAGGATTCCATGCTGCGAGCCACCACGATCGTCCGCAAGCCGGCGGTCCGCCCCGAGCAGATCGCCGACGCCGTCACTCTCGACCATGAGGGCCGAGGCCGGACGGAGGGAGACCTCACCGCCGAGGGCGGGCTCGCCTTCAGCCTCGCGCTGGCGAAGGCCGGCACGCTCGAGGACGGCGACGCGCTCCGCCTCGAGGACGGCCGCCTAATCCAGGTGCGGGCGGCCGGGGAGGCGCTGCTCGCGGTGCGGGCCGAGAACCCGGCCCGCCTGACGCGCCTCGCCTGGCAGCTCGGCGGCAGCCACGTCCCGGCCGAGATCGGCGCCGACGTGCTCTACGTGCCGGCCTCGCCCGCCAACGCCGAGCTGATCCGGGGCCAGGGCTGCCGCGCCGAGGCCGTCACCCGCGCCTTCCGGCCGGAGCGCGCCGCCCACGACCACAGCACCTGCGGGCACGATCACGGGCATCACCACGACCACGCGCAACATGATCACAAGCACGGTCACGCCCACGATCATGCTCACGCCCACGATCATGCTCACGGCCACGAGCAACAGCACGGGCACGCCCACGATCAGGGTCCCGGCTGCGGCTGCGGGCACGATCACTGAGGGAGACGTTCGCGGGATCGACCCCGTCTCGGCTCCTTGATCCGGCGGTGAGCATCACCATATCGGGTTCAGTCGACAGGCCCGCGACGCGCGCCTGCCCGACGATCCCGAACCGATCCGCAGGATTGTCGCCCCGCAACGCAGGGCGGCCTGTGCGGGCACGGACGGGGTCGACGGCACGGATCTCGAAACGCCGTGTTGACAGAGAATCCGGGGTGACCTATACGGCGCCTCCCGACGCGGTGCCGAAACAACGGCGAGCCGATCGGACAGTCTTCCGGAGACGATCGAAAGCAAAAACCGGTACTTGCCGGGAAGCTTCGGTGTCTCTATAAGACGAAAGCACTGGCTCCGGCGAGTGTTGTT
>NZ_BJZU01000036.1 GCF_007992195.1 Methylobacterium oxalidis
GGTGAGGGGTGCGACCTATCCGGATGAAGCGCACCCCTCTCCCGGACGGGAGAGGGGGCCCGGGCCAGGGGGGCGCGGCGCGGCTCAGGCGCTCAGCGGGCCGCCGGCCTGCTGGTTCTGCGCCTCCATCGCCTTCTGGCGGTAGAGGCCCACGAAATCGATCGGGTCGATGTAGAGGGGCGGGAAGCCGCCGTTGCGCACGGCCTCGGCGACGATCTGCCGCGCGAAGGGGAAGAGCAGGCGCGGGCACTCGATCATCACCGCCGGGTGGAGCTGGTCCTGCGGGATGTTGCGCATGCGGAAGATGCCGGCGTACTTCAGGTCGAAGGCGAACAGCACCTCGTTGTTGATCTTGGCGTCGCCCTCCAGCGTCAGCTCGACCTCGAAATCGGCCTCCGCGAGCTGCTGGGCGTTGACGTTGACCTGGATGTTGATCTGCGGCCCCTGGCCCTCCTGGGGCTGCAGCGAGCGCGGCGCGTTCGGGTTCTCGAACGAGAGGTCCTTGGCGTACTGGGCCAGCGCGTTGATCGCGGGCGCGGTGTCGGCCTGCGCCGTGGCGCCACCGTTGCCGTTCGGTGCCGGAGAGTCGGCCATGGCGGTTCATCCTCCTCGAAGATCGTCTGGAGCGGCCGGGATCCCGGTGCCGTCGCGCTGTGGCTCGCGTCGAGGGTGCGCCCGCACACGGGGCGTCCCGGTCCCCGCGAAGCCCGGTGCGGGAGCGCGCTAACATGCCCGCCCGGCAGGGACAAGCAACCCGCGCGGAGACCCGCAGAACGTGCGGCGCCCCGCCTGGAACCGCCCGATGGGGCGCCCCATATGCCTTCTCTCACGGGTCGTGCTCTCGAACTCCGGCTCGATCCTTGCGGACTCGATCCTGGGGCAGGGGTCCGTTAAGAGCCCGGCGTGACACTCCGGCCTGGCCAGCGGCCTCACCTTCGCCTTGCTCGCAGGCTGTCATGACGGGCATCGGACGGGTACAGGCGACTGTGCGGCGAAACGGGCGTACCCTCTGGCCAGCGGCGCGGCGGCCACCATCGGATCGGTGATGCAGGATACCTTCGATATTACGACCCTGATCTTCCTGGCTCTCGCGGTCTTCGTGATCTGGCGCCTGCGCTCCGTGCTCGGCCAGAAGACGGGGGCGGAGCGCTCCCCCTTCAAGCCGCTCGACCGCAGCCGCACCGAGCCGCCGGCCGGCCGCCAGGAGGGCGACAACGTCGTGCGCCTGCCGGGCGCCGACCGGCCGCAGGGGGCTGAGCGTGGCCAGGCGGCGGTCGCCGAGGCGCGGGACTGGCGCGGCATCGCCGAGCCCGGCTCGGCGGTGGCCCGCGGCCTCGAGCAGGTGGTGCAGGTCGAGCCGGATTTCGATCCGCGCGCCTTCGTGGACGGCGCCAAGGTCGCCTACGAGACCATCGTGATCGCCTTCGCCAAGGGCGACCGCAAGACCCTGCGCACCCTCCTGTCGCGGGAGGTGGGCGAGGGCTTCGAGCGCGCCATCGGCGAGCGCGAGCGCAACCGGCAGACCGTCGAGACCACCTTCGTGTCGATCGACAAGGCCGAGATCGTCGCCGTCGACGTGCGCAACCGCGTCGCCCAGATCACCGTGCGCTTCCTCTCGAACCTGATCACGGCGACCCGCAACGCCGAGGGCGCGGTGGTCGACGGCAGCGCCGAGACCGTGGTCGAGGTGCCCGATGTCTGGACCTTCGCCCGCACCCTCGGGAGCCGCGACCCGAACTGGCAGCTCGTCGCCACCGAGGCCGGCAACTGACGCGGGTGCCGTGCGCGACGATGCGGTGAGCGGCCGCGCGGCCCGGACGGGACCCGCGCGCGCCGCCGCGATCCTCCCCTCCCTCCTCGTCCCCCTCCTCCTGGCCGGCCCGGACGCCCTCGCGGACGGGCCGACGCGCGTCGGCGAGGCGGTGCTGGAGGCGGTGGCGCCGGCCGCGCTGCCGGGATTCCCCGGCGCCGACCCTGGCGCCGCGCTCGACGCCTTCCGCCGCACCTGCGCCGGCACCCCGGCGGCGCAGCTCCCCGCGGTCGCGGGCGCGGCCGGGGACCTCGCCGCCGCCTGCCGCGCGGCCGCCTCGGTGGCCCCGCACGAGGCCGGCGCCTTCTTCGCGGGGGCCTTCGACGCCTACCGGGTGGTGCGGCCGGCCGACGGCGCGAACCCGGAGCGCCGCACCGGCTTCCTCACGGGCTATTTCGAGCCGGAGCTGGCGGGTTCGCTCGCGCCGAGGCCGGGCTACGCCGCCCCGGTCCTCGCCCGGCCGGACGACCTCGTGACCTTCGAGCCCGGCGAGACCCGGCCCGGCCTCGACCCGGCGCTCCGCGCCGCGAGGGCGGCGGGCACGGGCTTCGAGCCCTACCCGGACCGGGCCGCGATCGAGGACGGGGCGCTCGGCGAGCGCGGCCGGCCCCTCCTCTACCTGCGCGACGCCGTCGACCTGTTCGTGCTCCAGGTGCAGGGCTCGGGCCGGGTCCGCCTGCCCGACGGGCGCTCCGTGCGGGTGCTCTACGACGGGCGCAACGGGCGGCCCTACACCTCGATCGCCAAGCTGATCGTGGCCGAGGGCCACCTGCCGCTGGAGGGCCTCACGCTCGCCCGCTGGACCGGCTGGCTGCGCGACAACCCCGAGGCGGCGCGCCGCCTGATGCGGAAGAACGCCTCCTACATCTTCTTCCGTCTCGCCGCGGTCGAGGATCCGGGCCTCGGGCCGCCGGGGGCCGCGGGCGCACCGCTCTCGCCCGGCCGCAGCATCGCGGTCGACGCCAACCTCTGGCGCTACGGCCTGCCGTTCTGGCTGGAGGGCCGGCTGCCGGGGGGCGGATCGGAGACGGGGCGCCTCGTGGTGGCGGCCGACACCGGCTCGGCCATCGTCGGGCCGGCGCGGGGCGACCTCTATCTCGGCACCGGCGCCGAGGCGGGGGTCGCGGCCGGCAACCTGCGCGACGCGGTCGGCTTCGTGGTGCTGCTGCCCAAGCTGCTGCCCAAGCCCGCAGCCGCGCCCTGAGATGCGGGCGGCCCCATGAGAGCATCCCGATGAGAGCGCCCCCCATGAGAGCGCCCCGACGGACTCGCACCCTGACCGACGCGGAGAGCCGCCTCTGGAACGAGATCGCGCGGCTCGTGACCCCCTTGCGCGGGCGGGCGCGGCCGAAACCGGCCGAGCCGGCCCCCGAGGACGGCTCCAAGGCCGCTTTCAAGTCCGCGAAGATTTCGGCCAAGGCCGCTCCGAAGCCGACGCCGGCCCTCGCCGCGAAATCCGCCCCGCGCCCGCCCGCCGCGAAGCCCACGGCCCGTCTCGCCCAACCGATGCCCGCCTACCAGGCGCCCCCGCAGGCGCCGCCGCCCCCGCCGGCGGGCCTCGAGCGGCGCGCCCGCCAGGCGCTCAAGCGCGGCACCCTGCCGGTCGAGGCGCGGATCGATCTGCACGGGCTCTACCAGGCGGAGGCGCACGCGGCCCTCGTCGGGTTCCTGCTGCGCTGCCGGACGGCGGGGCACGCCCACGTCCTCGTCGTCACCGGCAAGGGCGGTCCGAGCTTCGACGACGCCTTCTCCGAGCGCGGCGTGCTGCGCCGCAGCGTGCCCCACTGGCTGCGCGGTCCGGACCTGCGCGGCATCGTGCTGGGCTTCGAGGAGGCGGCCCGCCACCACGGCGGGGCGGGTGCCCTCTACGTGCGCCTGCGCCGCCGGTGAGGCCGCGGTTCGGCTGCGGCCCGAGCGGGGCTTGAGCCGGGGGCTGAAACGCGGTATGGACAGGGGCCCTCCTACAAGCGCCGTACCGCATCCGTGAGCCGCGAGGGCTCAGCCAAGACGATGCCCAGGGCCACCGGAACCCCGTGACCTGATGAGTTGGCGCCCCCGCGGCGCCCGGCGCGAAACACCTTTCCCGTTCCGTCACCGTCTCCCTTCACCGGTCTTACATTCCACATGACGCCAAATCCCGATGTCCTTGCCGCCGCGGACGTGCCGACCGAGGGCAGCATCGTCGCTGCCGATCTCGACGGCGTGCGCGAGGTCAAGCTGCAGGATCTCAAGTCGAAGACGCCCACCGACCTGATCGCTTTCGCCGAGGAGGTCGAGGTCGAGAACGCCTCGACCATGCGCAAGCAGGAATTGATGTTCGCGATCCTGAAGCAGCTCGCTGCCAAGGAGGTCGAGATCATCGGCTCGGGCACCGTCGAGGTGCTGCAGGACGGCTTCGGCTTCCTGCGCTCGAACGACTCGAACTACCTGCCCGGCCCCGACGACATCTACATCTCGCCGACCCAGATCCGACGCTTCGGCCTGCGCACCGGCGACACCGTCGAGGGGCCGATCCGCGGCCCGAAGGACGGCGAGCGCTACTTCGCGCTCCTCAAGGTCAACACGATCAACTTCGAGAACCCGGAGAAGATCAAGCACAAGGTCCATTTCGACAACCTGACGCCGCTCTTCCCCACCAAGCGGTTCAAGCTCGAGCTGGACAACCCGACGCGCAAGGACTTCTCGCCCCGCGTCATCGACATCGTCTCGCCGATCGGCAAGGGCCAGCGCGCGCTCATCGTGGCGCCGCCCCGCACCGGCAAGACCGTGCTGATGCAGAACATCGCGCAGTCGATCACCCTCAACCATCCCGAGTGCTACCTCATCGTGCTGCTCATCGACGAGCGCCCCGAGGAGGTGACCGACATGCAGCGCTCCGTGAAGGGCGAGGTCATCGCCTCCACCTTCGACGAGCCGGCGACCCGCCACGTGCAGGTGGCCGAGATGGTGATCGAGAAGGCCAAGCGCCTCGTCGAGCACGGGCGGGACGTGGTGATCCTGCTCGACTCTATCACCCGCCTCGGGCGCGCCTACAACACGGTGGTGCCCTCCTCCGGCAAGGTGCTGACCGGCGGCGTCGACGCCAACGCCCTCCAGCGCCCGAAGCGCTTCTTCGGCGCGGCCCGCAACATCGAGGAGGGCGGCTCGCTCACCATCATCGCGACCGCGCTGATCGACACCGGCTCGCGCATGGACGAGGTGATCTTCGAGGAGTTCAAGGGCACCGGCAACTCCGAGATCATCCTGGACCGCAAGGTCTCCGACAAGCGCATCTTCCCGGCCATCGACATCACCCGCTCCGGCACCCGCAAGGAGGAGCTGCTGGTGCCGCCGGACGCGCTCAAGAAGACCTACGTGCTGCGCCGCATCCTCAACCCGATGGGCGTCACCGACGCGATCGAGTTCCTGCTCGACAAGCTGCGGCAGACGAAGAGCAACGGCGACTTCTTCGACTCGATGAACACCTGAGGCCGGTCATCTGAGGCGCGGGGCCGCCCCGGCGGCCCCGCGTCCCGCGGACGCGCCCTCCCGCATGGAGAGCACCCCTACCCTCTTCGCCCCGGCGAGCGGCTTCGGCCGGGCGGCCATCGCCGTCCTGCGCCTCACCGGGCCGGCCTGCGGGCCGCTCCTCGCCGCCCTCGCCAGCGGCTGCCCGCCGCCGCGCCGCCTCTCGCTGCGCACGCTGCGCGACCCCGGCAGCGGCGAGATCCTCGACCGCGCCCTCGTCGCTTGGCTCCCCGGCCCCGCCACCTACACGGGCGAGGACATGGCCGAGCTCCACCTCCACGGCGGGCTCGCGGTGCGGGCCGGCGTCATCCGGGCGCTCGCCGCCTTTCCCGGCTGCCGGGCGGCCGAGCCCGGCGCCTTCACCCGCCGGGCCGTCCTCAACGGGCGCCTCGACCTCACCGAGGCCGAGGGTATCGGCGACCTGATCGACGCGGAGACGGAGGCGCAGCGCCGCCAGGCCCTGCGCCAGCTCGACGGCACGCTCGCCCGGCAGGTCGCGGCTTGGCGCGCGCGGGCGATCGACTGCCTCGCGGGCGCCGAGGCCGTCCTCGACTTCTCTGACGAGGGCGACGTGGATGACGCCGGCCTCGACGGCGCGCTCCTGACACGGGCGGCCGCCCTGCGCGACGAGATCGCCGCGGCGCTCCGCGACGACCGCCGCGGCGAGCGCCTGCGCGAGGGCTTCTGCGTGGTGCTGGCGGGCGCCCCGAACGCCGGCAAGTCGACACTCCTCAACGCCCTGAGCCGGCGCGACGCGGCGATCGTCTCCGACCTGCCGGGCACAACCCGGGACATGATCGAGGTCCGCTGCGACCTCGGCGGCCTGCCGGTGGTGCTCGTCGACACGGCGGGACTGCGCGAGACCGAAGACCGGATCGAGGCCGAGGGCATCCGCCGCACCCGCGCCCGCATGGCGAGCGCCGACCTCGTGCTGCGCCTCATCCCCGCCGACGCCCCCGCGGTGGCTGGCCCGGATTGTCCCGAGCGCACGCTCGCCGTGACGACCAAGGCGGATCTGGCGGCGAAGCCCGTCGCGGGCCTCTGCGTCTCGGCGCTGTCGGGTGAGGGCCTCGACCGGCTCCTCGACGCGATCGAGGCGCGGGCGCGCGCCGAGATCGGGGGCGCCGACGCCCTCATCACCCGCGAGCGCCACCGGGCGGCGCTCGCCCGCTGCGTGGCGAGCCTCGACCGGGTGGTGGCCGGAGCACCTCTGCCCGAGCTCGTCGCCGAGGACCTGCGCCTCGCGGTGCGGGCGCTGGGCGAGGTCGGCGGCCATGTCGGCGTCGAGGAGATGCTCGACCGCCTGTTCGCCGGCTTCTGCATCGGGAAGTGAGATGGCGGAAAAGCTTTTTGTTATCAGTGGTTTGAGGATGCCATAGCGGGAGCCGCAACCGGCTCCCTCTCCCG
>NZ_BJZU01000037.1 GCF_007992195.1 Methylobacterium oxalidis
CGGGAGAGGTGGGTGCCGGCTTCGCCTGCGCCGGGCCGGCGCGATCGCGCGCGGCACCTCTCGAAAACAGGAGCGGTGGCGCGCACCAACCACCCAGCCCGTGTCGCGCGTTGACGGGAATCGTCGGGCGCGCGTAATCACCCGCATGCGCGAGACAGCTTCATCCTACGACGTCGTCGTGGTCGGCGGCGGGCATGCCGGTGTCGAGGCGGCGGCGGCGGCCGCGCGCTTCGGCGCCCGCACGGCTCTCCTCACCCACGATCCGGCGACGATCGGCGCCCTATCCTGCAACCCGGCGATCGGCGGTCTCGGAAAGGGCCATCTCGTCCGGGAGGTCGATGCCCTCGACGGGCTGATGGGGCGGGTCGCCGATGCCGCCGGCATCCAGTTCCGGCTGCTCAACAGGCGCAAGGGCCCGGCAGTGCGCGGGCCGCGCACCCAGGCCGACCGCAAGCTCTACGCGGCCGCCATGCAGGCGGCGGTGGCCGACACGGGCGGCCTGGACGTCCTCGCGGGCGCCTGCGAGGACCTCGTCGTCCGCGACGGGCGCGTCGTCGGCGTGACGCTCAGCGACGGGCGCTCCCTCCCTTGCGCCGCCGTGGTGATCACCACCGGCACCTTCCTGCGTGGGCTCATCCATATCGGCGACGCGCAGGTGCCGGCCGGCCGCGTCGGGGAGGCGCCCTCGCTCGGCCTCGCTGCGACCCTCGACCGTCTGGGTTTCCGGCTCGGGCGCCTCAAGACCGGGACGCCGCCGCGACTCGACGGCCGCACCATCGACTGGGGTTCTCTCGAGATGCAGGAGGCCGACGCCGATCCCGTCCCGTTCTCGACCTTGACGGAGCGCATCACCACGCCGCAGATTCGCTGCGGCATCACCCGAACGACGCGGGCGGTGCATGACCTGATCCGGCAAAACCTCCACCGCTCGCCGATGTATTCCGGCGGCATCGCGAGCCGCGGGCCGCGCTACTGCCCCTCGATCGAGGACAAGGTGGTGCGCTTCGGCGACCGCGAGGGGCATCAGATCTTCCTGGAGCCGGAAGGGCTCGACGACCCGCTCGTCTATCCGAACGGCATCTCGACCGCCCTGCCCGAGGCGGTGCAGCGGGACCTCGTCGCGCTCATCCCCGGCCTGGAGCAGGCCGCCATCGTGCGGCCGGGCTACGCCATCGAGTACGATTACGTGGACCCGCGCGAGCTCGACGCCACGCTCCAGACGAAGCGCCTGCCCGGCCTGTTCCTGGCCGGCCAGATCAACGGCACCACGGGCTACGAGGAGGCGGCCGCGCAGGGGCTGGTCGCCGGCCTCAACGCGGCCCGGCTCGCGGGCGCGAACGAGGCCGCGTCGTTCGACCGGGCCGAATCCTATCTCGGCGTGATGATCGACGACCTCGTCACCCACGGGGTGAGCGAGCCCTACCGGATGTTCACCTCGCGCTCCGAGTACCGGCTCTCGCTGCGGGTCGACAACGCCGACGAGCGGCTGACGCCTCGCGGCCTCGCGCTCGGCTGCGTCGGCACCCACCGCGCTGCCCGGTTCGAGGCGTCGCGCCGGGAACTCTCCGCGGTGCGGGAGCGCCTCGACACTCTGAGCCTGACGCCCGACGAGGCGCGCCGCCATGGCATCACCCTCAACCGCGACGGCATTCGCCGCACGGCCTTCCAGCTCCTCTCCTACCCGGAGATCGGCTGGGACCGCCTCGCTGCCGTCTGGCCGGATCTCGGCGAGGTCTCGCCGCGCGTCGCAGACCGAGTCCGGACCGACGCCACCTACGCGGTCTATCTCGATCGCCAGGAGGCCGACATCGCCGCCTTCCGCCGGGACGAGGCCGTGCTGCTGCCCGCGCGCCTCGACTATGCGGGCATCGCCGGGCTCTCGAACGAGATGCGGGCGAAGCTCGAGGCCGTGCGGCCGGGCACGCTCGGGCAGGCGGCGCGGATCGAGGGTGTCACGCCGGCCGCCCTCACCCTGCTCGCCGCGCATGCCCGGCGGGGCTCGCGCGAGGCGGCGGCCCGCTGATGTCCGACCGCGAGCGTGTGCTGGCGGAGGCCGGTGTTTCACGTGAAACAGCCGAGCGGCTCGACATCTACGTGGCGCAGCTCCGCCGCTGGCAGGGCGTGAAGAACCTCGTTGGCCCGGCGACGCTCGCCGAGGTCTGGACCCGGCACGTCGCCGACGCGCTGCAGCTCCTCGCCCTCGCACCGCAGGCGCGGACCTGGCTCGATCTCGGCTCGGGTGCCGGCATCCCGGGCGCCATCCTCGCCATCGCGGGCGCGGACCGGCCGGGCTTCCGGGTCGATCTCGTGGAGAGCAACGCGCGCAAATGCGCCTTCCTCACCGAGGTGGTCCGGCTCACCGGCGCGCCGGCCCACGTCCACAACGCCCGCATCGAGAGCGTGATCGGCGAGCATCGGGACGTCGAGATCGTCTGCGCGCGGGCGCTCGCCGCCCTCGACCAGCTCCTCGCCTGGACCGAGCCGGTGTTGAAATCCGGCACCACCGGCCTGTTTCCGAAGGGGCGGGAGGTCGAGGCCGAATTGACCGAAGCTGCGCGGCGGTGGAGATTCGTTTACGATCTGCTGCCGAGCCAGACCGACTCGGCGGCGCGGATCGTCCGCGTCACCGCCCTCGACCGCGTGGAGCCATGACGAGCGATACCCCCTCCGCCGCCGCCGAGACCAAGCGTCCGCTGCGGATCCTGGCACTCGCCAACCAGAAGGGCGGCGTCGGCAAGACCACGACGGCGATCAACCTCGGCACGGCGCTCGCCGCCATCGGCGAGACCGTGCTGGTGTTCGATCTCGACCCGCAGGGCAACGCCTCGACCGGGCTCGGCATCGACCGGCGGCAGCGCCGCGTCTCGACCTACCACGTGCTGGCGGGCGACGCGCCGCTCGCCCAGGCCGTGATCCCGACCGCGGTGCCCCGTCTCTCGGTCGCTCCCTCGACCATGGACCTGCTCGGGCTGGAACTGGAGATGGCGAGCTCGGCCGACCGGGCGCACCGCCTGCGCAACGTCCTCAAGGACCTGAACGCGCCGGGCAGCAGCACCGAGGCGGTCAGCTACGTCCTGATCGACTGCCCACCCTCGCTCAACCTCCTGACCATCAACGCGCTCGCCGCCGCCGACGCCGTGCTGGTGCCGCTGCAATGCGAGTTCTTCGCGCTCGAGGGCCTGAGCCAGCTCCTGCGCACGGTGGAGCAGGTGCGCGGCGCGTTGAACCCGCGCCTGACCATCCAGGGCATCGTGCTCACCATGTTCGACCCGCGCAACAACCTCTCGGCACAGGTGGTGGCGGACGTGCGCGGCTTCATGGGCGAGAAGGTCTACGAGACCATGATCCCCCGCAACGTGCGCGTCTCCGAGGCGCCCTCCCACGGCAAGCCGGTCCTGCTCTACGACCTGAAATGCGCGGGCTCGCAGGCGTATCTGCGCCTCGCCTCCGAGGTCATCCAGCGGGAAGGCCGCATGCCCGTCGCCGCCTGAGGCGCGGGCTCACCGATCGGCGTACCAGTCCAGCGTAACGGAGTTCAGCGAGTGGCAGCGATGGCGGACGATTCGGCACGCCCCCGGCTGGGGCGCGGCCTCGCGGCCCTGATCGGCGATTTCGGGCAGGACGGCGCGGAGGCCGGGCGCGCGGAGGGCCAGCGCAAGGTCGCCGTGGAGTTCCTGCGGCCGAACCCGCGCAATCCCCGCCGCCGCTTCCAGGAGAGCGACCTGGAGGAGCTCGCCGCCTCGATTCGAACGCGCGGCGTCATCCAGCCGATCGTCGTGCGGGCGCTGTCCAGCGTGCCGGGCACCTACGAGATCGTGGCGGGCGAGCGGCGCTGGCGGGCGGCGCAACGGGCGGGCCTCACGGAGGTGCCCGTCGTCGCGGTCGAGATCGACGACCGCACCTCCCTCGAATACGCGATCTTGGAGAACGTGCAGCGCACGGACCTCAACGCGATCGAGGAGGCGGCGGGCTACGAGCGGCTGATGAGCGAGTTCTCCTACAGCCAGCGCGAGCTCGCCGACATCCTGGGCAAGAGCCGCAGCCACCTCGCCAACACGCTGCGCCTGCTCCAACTCGCGCCGGCGATCCAGGACCGGGTGACGGCGGGCGAGATCACCGCCGGCCACGCTCGCGCGCTGCTCGGCCTGCGCGACCCGGAGGCGGTGGCCCGCCGCATCGTGGCCGAGGGGCTCTCGGTGCGCGAGGTCGAGGCGCTGGCCTCCGCCGAGGTGCCGGAGAGCGACGAGCCTCGCCCCGGCCGCCCCCGCCGCAGCCCGGAGACGAGCGCGGCGCTCCGCTCGCTGGAGCAGAGCCTCACCCGCGCCCTCGGGCTCGGCGTCGTGGTGAGGGCGCGCTCCGAGGGCGTCGGCGAGATCCGCATCCGCTACGGCAGCCCCGAGGAGCTGGAGGCGCTCCGCCGCCGGCTCGACGCGGCAGGGGGCTGAGAGCTGTCAGGGCTCCCGCCGCAGGCCTGGCACCAGGGCGGCGGGGCGGTTCTTCATGGTCAGGCGGGCCGGGCGGCGCAGCTCGGGCGGCGGGCCTCCCCCTGCGCCCGGCGGCGGCCGTTCCGGGCGCCCGCCCCGGCTCTCGCGGCGCGCGCCGCTCCGGGCGTCGCGGGCGTGGTCGACGCCGAGGGTGAGGGTGGCGAGGTAGCGCTCCGCCTCCTCCTTCACGGCGCAGAAGGCGCGCCGATGCGGATCTTCCTCGTTGGCGATCCCGTCATTGGCGTTGACGATGAAGCGCTCGGCCCGGCGCCCCTGGTAGGCGGGGACCTGCGTGTAGAGGAACTCGTTCAGCGCGTCGGGGAAGTAGATCTGGCCCGTCAGCATCGTGCGGGCGTCGAGGAACGCCTTGACGTGGATGTGGGTCGCCCGGCCCGCGTACCAGCCCGGGTAGATCGTGTCGAACGTCACCCAGCCGGCCGCGTCGGTGGTCTGGCTGCCGCGCAGGAAGGTCTGGCCGGACGTGTCGACCGCCCGTGCATCCCGCTGCCCCGGATAGCCCGAGTAGAGCCCCTGCGCGTCGCAGTGCCAGACGTCGACCCGCGCGCCCGCCACGGGCTGGCAGGAGCCGGCCTCGACCACGCGCAGGCGCAGGCGCAGCGGCACGCCGGCCCGGCCCTCCGCGATATCGGCGCGCACGAGGCGCGAGTCCCGGTAGAACGGCCCCTCGATCGATTGCGGGGTGAGGACGCAGACTTCCGCCTCCCCCTCGGCACTGCTCGCGGAGATTGCGGCGCGGGGCAGCAGGCCCGCGGCGCCGGCACCGAAGGCCGCGAACAGGCTGCGGCGCGACGTGAAGAGGGGCATGGCACATCCTCCGCGAGCCGGCGGGCCGGCCCCCGAACGGGTAGCACGGCTGCGCAGGGATGCGCGCACCGTGATGCCGCAGGATGTCCGCCTCAGCGGCGGCGGCGCGCCTCGCCGGCGATGCGCAGGAGGGCCGCCGAGGCGTGGGCGTGGGCGAGCACAGGGTCGGCCCGGCGGCAGGCGAGGACGGCCTCCTGCAGGATCTGCACGGCCTGGCGAAGGGCGGCGGGCGACCAGCGGGCGAGTTGCGCCTCGACATCGGCGCGGCGGCGGAAATGCAGGCCGCGCCAGCCCGCCGCCATCAGGCTCGGGCTCTTGCCCTCCCCGTCGAGGCGCGTGGCGAGGAGCGTCAGCGCGTGGCGCAGGGCCGCGCCGAGCATCACCGAGGCGTCGAGCCCCTCGTGGCGAAAGCGGCGGTAGTCGCGCTCCGCCTCGCCCGTCCGCCCGCTGAAGGCGGCATCGATCAGCGTGTTGAGCACGCTGCCCGCCACATCGCTCACCACCGCCTCGACGTCGTCGCAGGTGACGCTGTCGCGCCCCGCCGCGTAGAGCGCCAGCTTCTCGATCTCGGCGAGGCTGGCGCGGCGGTCGCCGCCGAGGCTCGCCACGAGGAGGTCGCGGGCATCCGGTGCGATGCGCAGGCCCCGATCCTGAAGGGTCTGGCGCACGAGTTCGGCGAGGGCCCGTTCGTCGTCCGGGTAGCAGGGCAGGGCGAGCGCGGAGCCCGAGCGCTCGCAGAGAGTGCGGAGCGGCGCGGATTTGCCGAGGTCGCCCGCCTCGACCACGATGCGGGTGCCGGTCGGCTCGGCGGCCAGCACGGCCTCGACGGCGGGGGCATAGTTGCGGCTGCCGGCCTTCACCCAGATGGTGCGGCGGTCCCCGAACAGGCCGACCGTGCCGGCCTCATCCACGAGGCGCCCGGGGTCGGAGGCGAGGGTGTCGCCGTCGATCTTCACGAGGGCGAAGGGATCATCCGGGTCGGCGACCGCGCCTTCCGCGAGGCGCTTGGCGCGCTCGCCGACGAGGCCGGTATCCGGGCCATAGACGAGGATGACCGCGACCTTGGGGTCGGGCCCGCGCCGGATCAGGCCCTCGACGTCGCCCGCCTTGACGGCCGTCAAGGCTTGGCCGCCATCACCGAGGCGATGCGGGTCTTGATCTGGTCGGCGAGCACCTTGGCGAGGCGGATCTCGGCGTCGCGGGCGGCACGCAGCGAGGCGAAGCGCTGCACCGAGCGGTCGTAGGTGGCGGTCGAGGTGGCCACGCCCTCGGTGATGATGCGGGTGCCGTCGAGGGATTCGAGCGCGAACTTGACATTGGCGACGATGGTGCCCGATTCCGCGCGGCCCGTCTGCGACGAGACGATCGGGGTCTGCACGGTCTCGCTGCCCTGCATCTTGAGGCGGTATCGCTTCGGCGCGGGCTGGCCGGACCCGTCGAGATCGAAGATCAGCTCGCTGCGCAGGTAGTGGCCGATGCGCTCCTGGCCCTGCGCCATCGCGATGTCGTCCACCTGGATCGAGGCGAGGAGGGCGCCCATCGGCTCGCCGGAGGCGGTCGGCCCGTAGAGCGGGCGGAAGCAGGCGGAGAGGTTGAGGGCGAGGGCGCCCGCGAGCGCGAGGCGCGCCGCCCTGCCGCCGATCCGGCGCCCGATTCCGGCCCGAGCCATACGCATCATCGCCCGCCGCTGCCCCGCTTCCCGTCCCGCACCGCCTCATACGCCGAGGCGGCCCGCCGCGTCACCCTTATGAGGGACGAACCGTTACGATTCATTCAGGGCGACAGCGGGGCAGGGCCACAGGGCGGCAGGGCGTAGCCCGCGCCCCGCGGCCGATGCGTCTCACACAACAAGGTTCACGATGCGGCCCGGGACCACGATGACCTTGCGCGGCGTCCTGCCCTCGAGGGCGCGTTGCACGGGCTCGAGCGCGAGCGTCGCGGCCTCGACGGCGGCGGCGTCCGCGTCGCGCGCCACCGTGACGTCCGCGCGCTTCTTGCCGTTGATCTGGACGGGCAGGGTGATCTCGTCCTCGACGAGGAGGCCGCGGTCGACCGCCGGCCAGGGCGCGTCCGCCACGAGCCCGGAGCGGCCGAGGAGCTCCCAGGCGCTCTCGGCGAGATGCGGCATCATCGGCGCGATGAGCTGGACGAGGATGCCCGCCGCCTCGCGGCCGGCCTCTGCCGAGACGGGGCCGCGCAGGGCCTCCTCCAGGGCGTTCGCCAGGGTGTAGATGTGGGCGACGCAGCGGTTGAAGCGCAGGCGCTCCACGTCCTCCTCGACGGAGGCCAGCGCCCGGTGGGCGGCCTTGCGAAGGACCTCGTCCGCGGCTCCGCCCGCCCCTCGGGCCGCGGCGACCGCATTGACGAGGCGCCAGACCTTCTGGACGAAGCGGGCGGCGCCCTGCACGCCCTCTTCCGTCCAGATCACGTCGCGCTCCGGCGGCGAATCGGAGAGCATGAACCAGCGCGCCGTGTCGGCCCCGTAGCTCGCGATGATGTCGTCCGGGTCGACCACGTTCTTCTTCGACTTCGACATCTTCTCGATCGGGCCGATCGAGACGGGCGCGTCGGTTTTCACGTGAAACGCGCGGCGCTCTCCGCCCTCGCTGGCGATGCGGATGTCGGCCGGCATCACCCAGGCGCCGGTCGCGTCCTTGTAGGTCTCGTGCACCACCATGCCCTGCGTGAACAGGCCGGCGAAGGGCTCGGCCACGCCGGACCAGTCGGTGGCCTTCATGGCGCGCATGAAGAAGCGGGCGTAGAGCAGGTGCAGGATCGCGTGCTCGATGCCGCCGATATACTGGTCCACGGCGAGCCAGTGATCGACCGCGGCGCGCTCCGTCGGCGCGTCCCGCAACCAGGGCGCGGTGAAGCGGGCGTAGTACCAGGACGAGTCCACGAAGGTGTCCATCGTGTCGGTCTCGCGCCGGGCCGGCCCGCCGCATTGCGGGCAGGGCACGTTGCGCCACGCCGCGTCCCGCTCCAGAGGGTTGCCGGGCACGTCGAAGGAGACCTCGTCGGGCAGCTTCACCGGCAGGTCCTCCACGGGCACGGGCACTGGCCCGCAGGCGTCGCAGTGGATGATCGGGATCGGACAGCCCCAGTAGCGCTGGCGCGAGACGCCCCAGTCGCGCAGGCGGAACTGCACCTTGCGCCGCGCCACCGGCGCGCCCCCCGTCTCCTCCGCCTCCAGCCGGTCGGCCACCGCCGCGAAGGCCGCCTCCGTCGTCAGCCCGTCGAGGAAGCGCGAGTTGATGAGCCGCCCCTCCCCGTCATAGGCGGTGTCGGTGATGACGAAGCTCTCCGGATCCTGCCCCTCCGGGCAGACCACGGGCGTGTTGCCGAGGCCGTACTTGTTGGCGAAGTCGAGGTCGCGCTGGTCGTGCGCCGGGCAGCCGAACACGGCGCCGGTGCCGTACTCCATCAGCACGAAGTTCGCGACGTAGACCGGCAGCAGCCAGTCGGGGTCGAGGGGGTGGCGAACCTTGAGGCCGGTGTCGAATCCGAGCTTCTCGGCGGTGTCGATGGCCGCCTGCGCCGTGCCGGTGCGGCGGCACTCCTCGGCGAAAGCCTGCAGCTCGGGGTTCCCGGCGGCGAGCGTCGCGGCGAGCGGGTGGTCGGCTGCGATCGCCAGGAACTTCGCGCCGAACAGGGTGTCGGGCCGCGTCGTGTAGACCGTGATCGTGTCCGCGGCGCCGGCCGGCACCTCGGCGAGGCGAAAGCGCAGCTCCAGCCCCTCCGAGCGGCCGATCCAGTTCCGCTGCATCAGCCGGACCTTCTCCGGCCAGCGCTCCAGCCCGTCGAGGGCGGAGAGCAGGTCCTCGGCGAAGTCGGTGATCTTGAAGAACCACTGGGTCAGCTCGCGGCTCTCCACCAGCGCGCCCGAGCGCCAGCCGCGCCCGTCGATGACCTGCTCGTTGGCGAGCACGGTGTGGTCCACCGGGTCCCAGTTCACCTTGGCGGTCCGGCGGGTGACGAGCCCCGCCTTCAGGAAGTCGAGGAACATCCGCTGCTGGTGCTTGTAGTAGTCGGGGTCGCAGGTGGCGATCTCCCGGCTCCAGTCGAGCGACAGGCCCATCGACTGGAGCTGCGCGCGCATCGCCGCGATGTTGGCGTAGGTCCAGTCCCGCGGGTTGACGCGCCGCTCCATGGCGGCGTTCTCGGCCGGCAGGCCGAAGGCGTCCCAGCCCATCGGGTGGAGCACGTTGAAGCCCCGCGCGCGCTTGTAGCGGGCCACCACGTCGCCCATCGCGTAGTTGCGCACGTGGCCCATGTGGATGCGCCCGGACGGGTAGGGGAACATCTCCAGCACGTAGTATTTCGGCCGCGGGTCGTCGTTCTTCGTCTCGAAGAGGCGGGCCTCGTCCCAGGCCTTCTGCCAGCGCGGCTCGGACTCCTTGGCGTTGTAACGCTCCGGAGCGGTGGGCGGGGTCGCGGCGTTCGTCATGCGGAAGGCGCCAGGTCTCGATGCGGGAGAGGGCGGGAAAGGGCTGCGGCGCCAGCCCCTTGGCCGGCGTCCCCGGTGGCCGGACTACCACAGGAGGACGGTGCGCGGTCAACCGATCCGTCGCTCGCCCGCCGCGCGGCGGTTGCCGCGGGCGCTCCCGGTGATACTTCCGAGCCTCCGGACCCCTCGAAGAGACGCGTTGAGCCCATGACCGAGACCGCAACCCCCGAGCAGCGCGCGGACGTCCTGGCCGGGCTCGAGGCCGTTCGCGCAGGGATTCGCCGGGCGGCCGAGGATTCCGAGCGGGATCCCCGGGGCGTCCACCTGATCGCCGTCTCGAAGACCGTGCCGGCCGAGGGCATCCTCCCGGCGCTGGAGGCCGGCCAGCGGCTATTCGGCGAGAACTACGTGCAGGAGGCTCGGGCGAAGTGGCCGGCTCTGCGCGAGCGCTTCCCGGACGCCGAGCTGCACCTGATCGGGCCGCTCCAGTCGAACAAGGCCCGCGAGGCGGTCGCCCTGTTCGACGTGATCCACTCCCTCGACCGGCTCAGCCTCGCCGCGGCGCTCGCCAAGGAGATCGCGCGGACGGGGCGCACGCCGAAGCTCCTGATCCAGGTCAACACGGGCGAGGAGCCGCAGAAGGGGGGCATCCCGCCGGGCCAGGTCGACGTGCTGCTCGCCGAGTGCCGCGACACGCACGGGCTCGCCATCAACGGCTTGATGTGCATCCCGCCCGCGGACGACCCGCCCTCCGCGCATTTCGCCCTGCTGGCGCGGATCGCCGAGCGCCACAACCTGCCGATCCTCTCGATGGGGATGAGCGCCGACTATCCGGCCGCGATCCAGATGGGCGCGACGCACGTGCGGGTCGGCACCGCCATCTTCGGCGCTCGGCCGCGGCCGTAGAGCGGGCGGCCGCACAGGCGCGCCTCGGAGCATCCCGGCTTGGCGCAGGAGAAGAGCTCACCTCTCCCG
>NZ_BJZU01000038.1 GCF_007992195.1 Methylobacterium oxalidis
GGTGAGGGGTGCGACGTTTCCGGACAAACCTGCACCTCCTCTCCCGGACGGGAAAGGAACGGGCATGCGCCAAGCACGGACGCGGAGGGCCCGCCTCAGGCCGCCGCGCCCTCCTCCGGCACGGGCCTGCGCCCGATCACGCGACCGAGCGCGCGCTGCAGGGCCAGCGCGTCGGCCTCGCCGTATTCCGTCCGGAACGCGGCCTGGGCCCGCTGCCAGAGCGGGCGCGCCGCCTCGAGCCGTTCCCGTCCCGCCGGAGTGAGGCTCAGCGCGCGCGTGCGCGCGTCCCGCCCTGCCCCGATGGCGATGAGGCCGTCGCGCTCCAACGGGCGCAGGGCGCGCCCGGTCGCGGTCCGGTCCATCACGAGGTGGCCGGCGAGCTCGTGCACCGCGAGGGATCCCATCCGGTCGAGCGTCGAGAGCAGGGCGAACTGCGTCGCCCGCAGCCCCGACGCGGCCAGATGCCGGTCGTACAACTGCGTGACGTGGCGCGCAGCCTGCCGGACCGCGAGGCAGTGGCAGGGCGTGAGCGTCGGGTGACCTTCCATTTACGCAACCTCGAATTGCACCGTTGTCACGGGTCGCGTCGTGACCGATTGGCAGAGCCGAGTAAAGAGTGCATATGCATGTAATTCCTCGGTGCGACGATCGCACCGACCGGACCACACTCGAAGGCACCGATCAATGACAGGTGGCAGTCCGGCCCGGGCCGTGCCCAGCCTCTTCGCCGCGCGCGGCCTCCATTACGGCTGGGCCGTCGCCGCCGTGACCTTCCTGACCATGCTGGTGACCGCGGGTGCGGTGGGCGCGCCCGGCGTGCTGATCCTGCCGCTCCAGCAGGAATTCGGCTGGAGCACCGCCGAGATCTCCTCGGCGCTCGCCCTGCGCCTCGTGCTGTTCGGGCTGATGGGCCCCTTCGCCGCCGCGCTGATGAACCGCTACGGGCCGCGCCGGATCGTGCTGATCGCGCTCGGTCTCATCGGCGCGAGCCTCGCGGCCTCGCTGGCCATGGACCGGCTCTGGCAGCTGGTGCTGCTCTGGGGCGTCGGCGTCGGCCTCGGCACGGGGCTCACCGCCCTCGTGCTCGGCGCGACGGTGGCGACGCGCTGGTTCGCCAAGCGCCGCGGCCTCGTGGTCGGCCTTCTCACCGCGAGCTCGGCCACCGGCCAGCTCATCGTGCTGCCCGTGCTGGCGGGCCTCACGGAGGCGCAGGGTTGGCGCACCGCGCTCGTCCTGATCTGCGGCCTGCTGGCGCTCGCGGGCCTCGGCGTGTTCCTCCTGATGCGCGACAGCCCTGAGGAGATCGGCCTCCTGCCCTACGGCGAGACCGCGCCGGCTCCTGGCGGCGCGCCCGTCCCGGTTGCGTCCACCGGTCCGCTCGAGGCCCTGCGGGAGGCGGCGCGGACCCGCGTCTTCTGGATCCTGTTCGCCACCTTCTTCATCTGCGGGGCGAGCACCAACGGGCTGATCCAGACCCATTTCGTGCCCCTCTGCGCCGATTTCGGGCTGCGCCCCGTCGAGGCGGCGAGCGTGCTCGCGGCCATGGGCGTGTTCGACTTCGTCGGGACGGTGGCCTCGGGCTGGCTGTCCGACCGCTACGACAACCGCTGGTTGTTGTTCTGGTACTACGGCCTGCGCGGGCTCTCGCTCATCGCCCTGCCCTTCACGGACTTCACCTTCGCCGGGCTGTCGCTCTTCGCGGTCTTCTACGGCCTCGACTGGATCGCCACCGTGCCGCCGACCGTGAAGCTGACGGCGGCCCGGTTCGGACGGGCCCGCGCCAACCTCGTCTTCGGCTGGGTCTTCGCGGGCCACCAGCTCGGCGCCGCCGCGGCCGCCTACGGGGCCGGTCTCTCCCGCTCCGAGCTGGCAAGTTATTTGCCGGCTTTCTTCGCGGCCGGCGCTCTCTGTATCATCGGCGCCGCCCTGATCCTCATGATCGGCCGACCCCGTGCGGAGCCGTCCGCCCTGCCCGCTGCTGTGCCGGCTAAGTGATCAGCCGATCCGCAGGCGGGTCCGGGGCCCGAGTCGCCGAACGAGGCGTACGAGGTCCTGGCGCGTGAGGGCGACGCAGCCCTCGGTCGGCAGGTAGCCCGGCCGGGCTACGTGCAGGAAGATCGCCGAGCCGCGCCCTGGACGGATCGGGCCGCGGTTCCAGTCGAGATCGACCACGAGGTCGTAGAGGCCGTCGCCCCGCCAGAGCTCCTCCGCGCTGACCCCGGGAGCCGGCAGCCGGATCGGCCGGTTGTACCGTCGGTCCTTCGGGTCGTCGCACCAGCCGTCCCGCCGCCGCGTCGGCCTCAGCGTCAGGTTCGTGCGCGGCCGCGCGCCGAAATGGTCCGGCCGGTAAAAGCCGCCGCGCAGGCGCAGGCAGGCGCGCGGCGAGGCGCCGTCCCCCTCGCGCTTGGCGCGGGTCAGGCCGGAGCGGCCGAGGGCGCAGGGAATGATCGCGAGCCCCGCGATGAGGTGGCCGCGCGCGGGGTCGCCGATGATTGGCCGCACGCGCAGGCGTGCCAGGGTCGTCCGTCGTAGGTCCATCATACCGCTCGGACGGTTTCTCGGACGGTTTCTCGGGCGCGACGCCGGCGCGCGATCAGGTCAGTCGGCAAAGTGAGCTCCTCGCGGCGGTCCGCCTGTCCGGATTGCGGAAAATGCTGTATAATTGTGCGCAAACCAATTCCCAGCCGCCGAAACCGCATTATTTTGGTGCGTATGCCCGGATCGTCCGGGCGTCCGAGTCCGCCCTATTCCTGCCGCCCTGCGCCGCTCCGTATCCCCCGATGATCCGCTGAACGGCCGCGCAGCATCCGGCCTCGGACATGCCTGTTGGAAGAGTCCCACGGACGATGCCGAACCCCCATCGCCTCCTGATCTGCGACGACGACGCGACGTTGCGCGAGACGCTCACCGAGCAGCTCGATCTCTACGACGAGTTCGTCGTGGTGAGCGAGGGCGACGCCGCGGGCGCGATCAGCCGGGTCGCCGAGGACCGGATCGACCTCGCGGTGATGGATGTCGGCCTGCCCGACCTCGACGGGCGCGAGGCCGTGCGGGTGATGCGCCGCAACGGCTACCGCGGCCCCGTGGTGATGCTGACCGCCCAGGACTCGGAGGAGGACACGGTCGAGGGGCTGGAGGCCGGCGCCAACGACTACGTGACGAAGCCCTTCAAGTTCGCGGTGCTGCTCGCCCGCATCCGGGCGCATCTGCGCCAGCACGAGGCGAGCGAGGACGCCATCTTCCAGATCGGCCCCTACACGTTCCGGCCGGGCGCCAAGCTGCTGGTCGGCGAGCGCGGCTCCAAGCTGAAGCTCACCGAGAAGGAGACCGCGATCCTGCGATTCCTCTACCGGGCCGGGCGCGAGGTGGTGGGCCGCGACACGCTGCTCGCCGAGGTCTGGGGCTACAACGCCCACGTCACCACCCACACGCTCGAGACGCACATCTACCGCCTGCGCCAGAAGATCGAGCCGAACCCGGCCACCGCCGCGATCCTGGTGACGGAGGCCGGCGGCTACAAGCTGCTGCCCTGAGGTACGGGACCGGGGCGCCGGCCGGCGTGGTGCGCGCCGCAACCTTCGGCTAAACAGCCTCGCGGCGGCGCCGGGCAGGGGCTCGGGGCGGGCCGCTCGGGAGCGGGGGCTGCGGGTTGGGGCTCGACGACGACATCGCGATCCTCGCCGGCGCCCCCCTGTTCGGCCTGATGGGGCGCGACGCCCTGCGCCTCCTCACCTTCGCGGCCGAGCGGCGCAGCCTCGGCCGGGGCGACCTGCTCTTCGCCCGGGGCGAGGCGGCCGACGGCGGCTTCGTGGTGATGTCGGGCACGATCGAGCTGGCGCCGCGCCGGCCCGGCGGCGAGCCGGTGACGGCCGGGCGCTCCGCGCTGATCGGCCAGCTCGCCCTGTTCCTGCGCGGCGAGCGGCCGGCGGACGCCCGCGCCACGGCGCCCTCAGAGGTCATGCGCATCACCCCCACCCTGATGCGGCGCGTGCTGGAGGAGTTCCCCGACGCCGCGGCGGCGATCCAGGACACGCTGGCCGAGGATCTGGCGGGCCTGACGCAGGGGCTCGAGCGCGTGCGCCGGAGCTTCGACGCGCTCTAGGCTGCGGGCGCTCTAGGCTGCGGGCGCGCTCAGGGCCGGGCGGCGCCGAGGTGACAGGGCGGGCGCGCTTTTGTAAGCAGCCGGCATCGCCGCGGCCTCCCCAGGAAGCCCGCGCCCGAGGCCCCTCACCCGATCGAGACCGCCCCCATGTCCCACGCCGACCTCGCGACCACCATCGAAGCCGCCTGGGAAGAGCGCGCGGGCATCGACACGGGCACGCGCGGCCCCGTGCGCGAGGCGGTGGACGAGGCGCTGGCGCTGCTCGATTCCGGCAGGGCGCGGGTCGCCGAGAAGGTCGGGGACGCCTGGCAGGTCAACCAGTGGCTCAAGAAGGCGGTGCTGCTCTCCTTCCGCCTCAACGACATGGCGCCGATCGCCGGCGGCCCCGGCGGCGGGCCCTGGTGGGACAAGGTGCCCTCGAAGTTCGAGGGCTGGGACGAGGCCGCCTTCCGGCAGGCGGGCTTCCGGGCGGTGCCCGGCTGCTTCGTGCGCCGCGGCTCCTACATCGCGCCGGGCGCGGTGCTGATGCCCTCCTTCATCAATCTCGGCGCCCATGTAGGCAAGGGCACCATGGTCGACACCTGGGTGACCATCGGCTCCTGCGCGCAGGTCGGCGAGAACTGCCACATCTCGGGCGGCGCCGGCATCGCGGGCGTGCTGGAGCCGCTGCAGGCCAACCCCGTGATCATCGAGGACAACTGCTTCGTCGGCGCCCGCGCCGAGGTGGCCGAGGGCGTGATCATCGGCGAGGGCAGCGTGCTCTCCATGGGCGTCTACATCGGCGCCTCGACCAAGATCATCGACCGGACCACCGGCGAGGTCTTCTACGGCCGCGTGCCGCCCTACTCCGTGGTGGTCTCCGGCACGACCCCCGGCAAGCCCCTGCCGGACGGCAGCCCCGGCCCGAGCCTCTACTGCGTCGTGATCGTGAAGCGCGTCGACGCGGGCACGCGCGCCAAGACCGGCATCAACGAGCTTCTGCGCACCTGAGGCCGGCGCGCGACGTGTCGCGCGGCCGGACCCGGCGAAACACGCTACATCTCACCGGACCGGGCCGCCCGCGCCGATTCGGCGGGGCGCCCGGCGGAAGGCCCGAGCGAGGGGACGCGCGAGAGATGGTCGAGCCGGCGCACGCCACCCGTACCCTGTCCCTCGACGTGGCGGGACGGCGGGTTCCGACGCCCTGCGACGTGGTGGGGCACGGGCCCGAGGCGCTGCTGCTGCCCGCCCTCTCCTCGATCTCGGCCCGCGCCGAGATGCGGGCGCTCGCCAAGGATCTCGGGCACGAGTTCCGCTGCCTGATCCCGGACTGGCCGGGCTTCGGCGACCAGCCGCGGGCGCGGCTGCCGCTGCGGCCCGACACCTTCCACGCCTTCCTCGACGCGCTGCTCGCCGCCCTGCCCGGCCCCTACGCCCTCGGGATCGCGGCGGGCCACGCCGCCCCCTACCTCGTGGCCGCGGCGCGCCGCCACCCGGACCGGTTCCGCCGCCTGATCCTCGTGGCGCCGACCTGGCGCGGCCCCCTGCCCACCGTGATGGGCCCGGAGCGGCGCGGCCTGTTCCGGAGCCTGCGCCGCCTCGTCGAGACGCCGTTCCTCGGCGACGTGCTCTACCGCATCAACATCAGCCCGCCGGTGATCCGCCGCATGATGCGCGCCCACGTCTACGCCGATCCGGCCCACGTGACGCCGGGCGTGATCGCCGACAAGCACGCCATCACCCGCCAGCCGGGCGGACGCTTCGGCACGGCGGCCTTCGTCACCGGCGCCCTGGACCCGGTCGAGACCCGCGAGGATTTCTTGGCCCTGTTCGAGGGCAGGCTCCCGCCCGTGCGGGTGCTGCGCCCGGAGCGGGCGCCCCGGCGCTCGGGAGCCGAGATGGACGCCCTCGTCGCCACCGGCCGCGTCGTCAAGGTGACGGTGCCGGGCGCGCTCAGCCCCCACGAGGAATATGCCGGCGAGGTCGCCGCCGCGATCCGTGCCGCCGCCTGAGGCGCGCGGCGTCACGCCAGCGTCACCGAGCCCCCTACCCCGCACCCCGCCGTCCCAGGTACCTCTTACGCCAAGCCTTACGCCAAGCCTTTCACCAAGACTTCCGCGCTCCAAGGTCCACCGATGCCCCGCCTGCTGCCGCCTCTCGCCGCCCTCGCCCTGCTGGTTCCCGCGGTGACCGCCGCGGCTCCCGCGCTCGCGCAGGAGAGGCCCACTCAGGAGAGGCCGGGAGAGAAGCCCGCGCAGAAGGCGGCCCCCTCGGTCGGTGCCGACACGCTGAAGCCGCAGCAGCCGGCCCACCAGCCCTACCTCGCCGAGGGGATGATGCCGGACACGGTGGCGATCCTGCCGCCCCCGCCCGCCAGCCACTCGGCCGCCGAGGCCGCGGACAAGGCCGCCTTCAACGCCACCCGGGCGCTCAAGGGCACGACCCGCTGGGAGCTCGCCGCCTCGGACGTCGCGGAGGGCGCCCCCGCGATCCTCGACAACTTCGCCTGCGTCCTCGGCACCCGCCTCGACCAGGCCCGGGTGCCCGCGCTGATGACGCTCCTGGAGCGGGCCCGCCTCGACATCGCCCGCGGTACCCGCTCCCCGAAGCTGCATTACCGGCGCCTGCGGCCCTTCGTCGGCAACGAGGCGCCGATCTGCGTGCAGCGGAGCCAGCAGCTCGCCGACAGCTACAGCTACCCCTCCGGCCACGCCTCGCAGGGCTGGGCCTATGCCCTGATCATGGCTTCGCTGGTGCCCGAGAAGGCGAGCGCGATCCTCGTGCGCGGCCGCGCCTACGGCGAGAGCCGGGTCATCTGCGGCGTGCACTGGATGAGCGACGTCGAGGCCGGCCGCACCAACGGGGCGGCGATCGTCGCCGCGCTGCAGGCCAACGCGGCCTTCCGGGCCGATCTCGACCGGGCTCGGGCCGATCTCGGCAAGGCGCTGGCGGGCGGCGGCCCGGCGCCGGACCCGGCCGCCTGCGCCCGCGAGGAGACGGCCACGCGGATGCCCGAGCTGTAGGATCGGCTCGATCCGGGGAGAATGCCGGCGGGCGGAGCCGGGGCGCCCGAGCCTTCGCAGATCATCCAAGAATCGTCCGTGTGCAGATTTGAAATATTCTAAGTCTATAGAGAGACTCATCTTTTTGTCTTGATCGGCTAAGCTTGAGCAGGCAAGTGTCACCCGACAGCGCGGACAACGCGCGATTTTCGGGGTCTTGCCGATGCGTGCTCTCGCTCTTCCCTCCCGTCTCGCCGCGACGGTGGCGCTCGCGCCGCTCGCCCTGCACCTCGCCGGCCCGGCGGCCGCGCAGGAGCGCAGCGTGCAGCTCGACCAGATCTCGGTGGAGGGCAGCGGCACGCCGCAGCCCGGCCCCGGGCTCGGCAACGGGGCCGTGACGAGCGGCGGGGGCGGCGGCCCGAGCGGCGTCGTCGGCTACACGGCGAAGGCGAGCCCCACCGCGACGAAGACCAACACGCCGCTGCTCGAGACGCCGCAATCCGTGACGGTGATCACCCGCGAGCAGCTCAACGACCGCAACGTGCAGGACTTGAACCAGGCCCTGGCCTACGCGCCGGGCACCTCGACCGACGTGTTCGGCTTCGACCCGCGTTTCGACGCCTTCTACATCCGCGGCTTCTCGGCGACCTACGACGGCGTCTTCCGCGACGGCCTGCGCCAGTCCGCGGTCGGCCTCGCGGTGCCGCGCATCGAGCCCTACGGCACGGAGGCCCACACCATCCTGCGCGGCCCGGCCTCGGGGCTCTACGGCCTCGGCTCGCCGGGCGGCATCGTGGACGTGACGACGAAGCGGCCGGTCTTCGCCCGCTTCGGCGAGCTCTGGTTCCAGGCCGGCAACTACGACCGCTTCCAGGGCAATTTCGACATCGGCGGCCCGGTCGAGGGCTCGGACGGCACGATGGCCTACCGGCTCACCGGCGTGGTGCGCCAGTCCAACACCTTCCTGCCCGGCGCCACCGACGACCGCTTCAACATCGCGCCGGCCTTCACCTGGAAGCCCTCCGCCGACACCACCTTCACGCTGCTCACCGAGTTCCAGAACTCGAAGCTGCCCGGCACCTCGGCCTTCTACAATTTCCCGAACTTCCGGGTGTCGCGCCTCTACCAGGGCGACGGGGCCTTCAACGCCTTCACGCAGCAGCAGTACCGGGTCGGCTACGCCTTCGAGCACGTCTTCTCGCCGGACCTGATCTTCCGCCAGAACTTCCGCTACTACGGCGTCAACGGCGACTTCCCCTACGTCCAGATCGATTCCATCACCGGGCTCTCGGCGCAGCGCTCGACGGGCCTGTTCATCGAGAACCTGCACTCGGTCGCGCTCGACAACCAGATCGAGGGCCACGTCCAGACCGGGCCGGTGGCCCACACCCTCCTCGCCGGCGTCGACTACCTGCACTTCGACTGGGACCGTGTGGGCGGCTTCGGCACGGCGCCGGACCTCGACATCGCCACCCGGAACTACGGGCGCCAGTTCATTCCCCGGCCGGTGCTGACACTCGCGGCGCGCCAGTCGCAGGACCAGATCGGCGTCTACCTGCAGGAGCAGGCGAAGTGGGACCGCTTCGTCCTGACGCTGACGGGCCGGCACGACTGGGTCTCGCAGACGACGGCGAGCGGGACGCCGGCCGCGCTCGCACCCTCCACCACCCAGAACGACACCGCCTTCACCGGCCGCGTCGGCCTGAACTACACCCTGGCGCCGGGCCTCGTGCCTTACGCGAGCTACGCCACCACATTCACGCCGCAGGTCGGCGCGGACGCGAGCGGGCGCGCCTTCAAGCCCGCCACGGGCGATCAGATCGAGGCCGGCGTGAAGTACCTCGTGCCGGGCACCAACATCACGGCGGGCTTCGCCGGCTTCGACATCGTCCAGACCAGCATCCTGCGCCAGGACCCGAACAACCTCGCCTTCACGGTGGCGACCGGCGAGGTGCGCTCCCGCGGCTTCGAGGCGGAGATGGTCGCCAACCTCGCGCCGGGCACGAACCTCACCTTCGCCTACACGCACCTGAACTTCAATTTCGTCAGCCAGACCTCGCTGGTGACGGGGCAGCCGATCGACGGCAACTACCTGTCGGGCATCCCGGGCGACACCATCAAGGTGTTCGGCACCTACGCCTTCCCGCCCTCCTCGCCGCTGTTCGGCCTGCAGATCGGCGGCGGCATCCGCTACGCGAGCTCGAGCTTCGCCGACGACGAGAACACGGCGCGCAACCCCTACGTCACGCTCTTCGACGCCCTGATTGCCTACGACTTCGCGGCGCTCGACCCGAAGTACAAGGGCTTCCGGGCGCAGGTGAACGCCTTCAACATCTTCGACCGCGACTACACGAACTGCCAGGCGGGCTTCTGCTACCGCGGCGCGCCCGCCACCGTGATCGGCAGCCTGATCTATCGCTGGTGAGGGCCCGCGGCCTGAGCCGCGGGCCGGGGCGTCACGCCTTCGCCTGCCGCTGCACCGGCACGCCCTGGGCGGGGGCGGGGCTGCCCCCCGCCTTCTTCCGCTTGCGGCGCCGGGCCAGCATGTTGAGGCCCTCCACGCCCGCCGAGAAGGCCATGGCGGTGTAGATGTAGCCCTTGGGCACGTGCGCGCCGAACCCCTCGGCGATCAGCGTCATGCCGATCATGATGAGGAAGCCGAGCGCCAGCATCACCACGGTCGGGTTGGCGGCGATGAAGCGCGAGAGCGGGTCGGCCGCCACCAGCATCACGATCACGGCGACGATCACGGCGATCATCATCACCGGCACGTGGTCCGTCATGCCGACCGCCGTGATGATGCTGTCGATCGAGAAGACGAGGTCGAGGAGCAGGATCTGCCCGATCGCCGAGGCGAAGCTCATCGAGGCGCCGGAGGATTGCTCCTCCTCCGGGTGCGGGTCGACGCTCTCGTGGATCTCCTTGGTGGCCTTCCAGAGCAGGAACAGGCCGCCGGCGATGAGGATCATGTCGCGCCAGGAGATGGCCTTGCCGAGGATCTCGAAGACCGGCTCGGTCAGGTGGACGATGTAGGCCACGGTGCCGAGGAGCCCGAGGCGCAGCACCAGGGCGAGGCCGATACCGATGCGGCGGGCCTTGGTCTGGTGCTCGGGCGGCAGCTTGTTCGTCAGGATCGAGATGAAGATCAGGTTGTCGATGCCCAGCACCACCTCCATCACGATGAGGGTGGCGAGTGCGGCCCAGGCGGAGGGGTCCGCCGCGAGTTGGAGCAGGCTGTCCACGGTGCGGTCTATCCGGAGCTAGAGGGGGAGGAGGCGGCCGGCCCCGCCCGGGGCAGGGTCCCCGCCGGGCCGCTCGGCGCGCGGCGGCGCGAAGATGCGCAGGGCGCCCGGCATCACCTTGAAGTGGGCGGGCGTGCGGGTGGTGAGCTCGCCGTCCGTGTTGACGGGGCGGGGCTTCCTCGTCCGCAGGACGATCTCGGTGGTCTTGAAGGCGCGCACGTCGCTCGATTGCCCGTGCGTGCCCCGGCGCAGAGCCGGCAGCAGGGCGATGAGCCGCCACCAGTGCGCGATCTCCAGGCTGTAGAAATCGAGCAGGCCGTCGTCGACGGCCGCGCCCTCCTCCACCGTCATGCCGCCGCCGTAGTGGCGCCCGTTGCCCACCGAGACCTGGATCGTCGTCACCTTCTCGACGGTGCCGTCGTGCTCGATCGTCACCGTGAAGGGCCGCACCCGGCGCAGCACCCGCACCGCGGCGATCGCGTAGCCGAGCGTGCCCCAGGCCTTCTTCGACTCCGCCGTGAGGTCGCCCGCGAGCTCCGCCGAGAAGCCGACGCTCGCGACGTTGAAGTAGTAGTGGCCGTTGACCCAGCCGAGATCGACCGGGCGCGGCGGCACCGTCGTGATGAGGCGGGCCGCCGCCGGCGGGTCGAGGGGCAGGCCCAGCGAGCGGGCGAGGTCGTTGGCCGTGCCGAGCGGCAGGATGCCGAGGGGCAGCCCGGTCTCCACGAGGCCCGCCGCGCCCGCGTTCATGGTGCCGTCGCCCCCGCCCAGGATGACGAGGTCGCAGGCGCCCGCGTGTCGCCGGATCGTGTCGCTGCAATCCGGGTTCTCGGGCGGCTCGACGGGCTCGATGCCGCCGCCGCGCAGGATCGCCCGGATCTCGTCGAGGGCGGCGCCGCCGTTGCGGGCCTTGGGGTTGGCGAGGAGAAGCGCCCGGCGGGGCGGGCCGGCCGCGCTCATCGGCGGGGCTCGCGGCGGGACTCGGCGGTCGCGGAACGTTTCGAACGGGCAGCCAAGGAGAGCTCTCCGGTGCATTCGCGCCGCGTCAGCGCAAAGGCAGGGAAGAGGTCCGACATCACGGCCGACGCCTCGGCCGTCAGAGGGGCCCGGACCCGGGTTGCCGACGAACTTGGTTGCCCGCGCCACGATCTCAAGGGCGAGGGCGCGCCGAAATGCGGGCCTGCGCCTGCGGAACGGGGTTCCGCGGGGCCCGATCCCGCGAGTCGGGGGCGGGGGATTGGCGGGATAGCGGGCAGAGCGTCGCGGGAGCCTTGCTCCGGCGGGCGGGCCCGTGGCATGCCATCCGCGGGCGGCCCCGATCCCCGACGGAGCCCGTCCGGTGGAACCATCTCCCATGGGATCCCCCATGGCACTCCCCATGGATACGCCCCTGGAACCCGTCTCATGGAACCTGCGGCGCGCCCGGCGGCGTTTCATCCCGAACTCGGGAGCGACCCGGCCGGCGGAAGCCTCCAGGCCCACCCGCCTCCGTCGGCCCGCGACCCGGTGATCCGCATGCGCCCTCTCCTCCGCACCGTCTCCGCCGCCGCGCTCCTCGGCGCCCTCCTGTGCGCCGGGCCGGCCGGCGCGCAGCCGGGCTGGGTCGACCCGCCGAGCAAGCCCGCCGCGAAGGCGGCGCCCGAGGCGGCCGCGCCGAAACCCGCCCCCCCCGCGCCGCAGGCGTCGCCTCCGCAGGCCGAGGCCGAGGAGGCCGCCGAGCCCGCGCCCCGCCGCCGTGCCGAGCGGCGGCGCTCGGCACGCACCGAGCGGGCGGAGCGGCGGCGCGCGCATGCCCACCGCGCTCCCGCGCGGCGCCTCGCGGAGACGCCGCCCCACGCGCCGGCCATGAACCCGCCGGCCATGAACTCGCCGGCCATGACCCCGCCGTCCGCGAGTCCGCCTCCGGCGCCGGACGGCCGCTTCGGCGACTGGGCCGGCGCGGCCCAGCGGCTCACCGACGACTACATCGACAGCGTCTCGGGCACCGGCCCGGGCATCGCGGCGAGCGCGCCCCGCTTCTACGCCGAGCGGGTGCGCTTTCACGGTCGCGTGATGTCGCTTCCCGCGCTGATGGCCGAGAAGCGGCGCTTCGCGCGGCGCTGGCCGGACCGCCGCTACGAGCTGCAGCCGGGCACGATGCGCACGGCCTGCAACGGCCCGGCCGCGGCCTGCGTCGTGCGCGCCGTCTTCGCCTTCCAGGCCCGGAACCCGGCGACGGGCGCGCTCTCGCAGGGCCTGTCCGACCTGACCCTGGAGGTGAGCTTCGCGGGTGGCCGCCCGGCCATCGTGTCGGAATCGAGCCGCGTCCTGCGCCGGGGCGCCGCCCTCAGCGCGGCGCCCGCCGCGACGGGCGGCGCATGAGCGCCGTCCGGGGGCCGATGAGCGAGGATCCGCGTTGAGTCTGACGGAGGCCGCAGAGGTTTTGAGCGAGCGCCCGGTGCCAGAGACCGCGTCGAGCCAGCCCACCGCCGACGAGCGGGCGCGGCTGCGCGCGCGCATCCGGGCGGCGGTCGAGGCCGCGCGCCCGCAGCCGGTCGCGCTGCGCACCCTGGAGCTGATGGCGCTGGCCGCCGCGGAGCCGGACGCCTCGGCAGCGGGATACCGGATCATCGACCCGCGCACCGGCGCGACGCGCCTGCGCGAGCCGGCCGCGGAAGGGGCGGGCCCGCCCGCCGACCAGCCGCTGAGCCTCGAGGAACTCGTCGCGGAGCTGAAGCGGCGCCACCCCGCCCTGTTCCTGCCCGACCCGCCGCCCGAGCCCGCCTCCGAGCCGCAGGCGCTCCGGCCGGCGCGCAAAGGTGGCGGCAGCAAGGGTGCCGGCAAGCGCTTGGAGCGGGCGCCGGAGAGCGCCTCCGACGTTCGCGCCGCGACGGCCCGCTTCGTCGAGACCCAGACCGTCCTGGCACGCTCCCTCGTCGCGAACTCCTCCGCGCGCGGCAAGGCCCTCGCGGCCCGGCTCGGCACCTCGTTCGGCGCCCTCCGCGAGCGGCTCGACGCCCGCCGGGCGGCCCGTGACCCGATCCCCGACGCGCCCACGACCGCGGGCACCGCGCCGGAGCCCGCGGGCGCGCCGTGGCGTGAGCGCCTCGGGCAGGCCCGGGAGCGGATCCGTGACGCGTTCGTCGCCGACGACGGCACCGCCCGCCGCCGCTACCTCGCGGGCGGCCTTGCCGCCGTGCTCCTTGCGGTCGGCGCCGCCGCCCTCGTCACGGGCCGCCAGGAGCCGTCCGAGCGGGCGGCACCCGCCGACCGGGCGGGCGGCGCCGCCGGCCCGCAATCCGCGCCGGGCGCGGCCCCGTCGCAGACCGGCCCGCAAGCGCCCGCAACCCCGCCCGCCGAGCCCGAGCGGGCTGCCGCGGGCGAGCCGCCGCCCGCCCCGGCCAACCCGAACGAGATCGGCGGTCCCGCCGAGGTGATCGACACCGCCACCCTGCGGGTCGGCGGCAAGCTGGTGCGCCTGTTCGGAGTCGAGTGGGTGCGCGGCGGCCAGGCCGAGGACCTGACGCGCTACCTCGCCGGCCGCTCGGTCACCTGCCAGCCGGTGTCGGGGAGCCAGAACGTGCTCTGCCAGGTCGACGGGCGCGACCTCTCGGAGGTGGTGCTGTTCAACGGCGGCGGCCGGGCCTCGCCGGAGGCGACGCCGGACCTCGTCGCCGCCGAGGACCACGCGCGCAGCGAGCGGCTCGGCGTCTGGAAGCGCTGAGCGGCCGTCCCGAAGCCCGGCTCACGCAGCCCGGTCCAACTGCCCCGTTCGACTGCCCTGTTCGACTGCCCCTTGCGCGACCGCCCAGCTTGCCCCTCAATGCCGCGCGACAACCGCGGCATCCCGGGGGTAGCGGAGCATGGATCTCTCGATCGGCCTGAGCGCCGTCGCGGTGGCGCTCGCCGTGCTCGTCATTGTCACGCTGGCCATCGGCATCAACATCGTGCCGCAGGGCTACGTCTACACGGTGGAGCGGTTCGGGCGCTACGCGCGCAACCTCGAGGCCGGGCTCGGCCTGATCGTCCCTTACGTCGAGCGGATCGGCCGGCGCGTGAACGTCATGGAGCAGGTCATCGAGGTGCCGAGCCAGGAGGCGTTCACGCGCGACAACGCGGGCGTCACCATCGACGCGGTGGTGTTCTACCAGGTGCTCGACCCGGCCCGCGCCTCCTACGAGGTCTCGAACCTCGAGGTCGCGATGATGACGCTGACCATGACGAACATCCGCACCGTGGTCGGCTCGATGGATCTCGACCAATTGCTCTCGCACCGGGACGAGATCAACGAGCGCCTCCTGCGGGTGATGGACGCCGCCGCCTCGCCCTGGGGCGTGAAGATGACCCGCATCGAGATCAAGGACATCGTGCCGCCCGCCGACCTCGCCGGCGCCATGGCCCGCCAGATGAAGGCGGAGCGCGAGAAGCGCGCCTCGGTGCTGGAGGCGGAGGGGCAGCGCCAGGCCGAGATTCTGCGCGCCGAGGGGCGCAAGCAATCGGCGATCCTGGAGGCGGAGGGGCGGCGCGAGGCGGCCTTCCGCGACGCCGAGGCCCGCGAGCGCGGCGCCGAGGCCGAGGCGAAGGCGACCGCGATGGTGAGCGAGGCGATCGCCAGGGGCGACCTCGCGGCGGCGAACTTCCTCGTGGCCGAGAAGTACGTGGAGGCGGTGCGCGCCATCGCCACGGCACCGAATCAGCGCGTGGTGGTGGTGCCGATCGAGGCGGCCGCGCTCGCGGGCACGCTCGGCGGCATCGGCGAGATCACGAAGGCGGTGTTCGGGGAGGGGGCGCCGCCGCGTCCCCGCTCGGGCCTGCCGCCGAGCACGGGCCCCGTCCAGAGGGGATGAGGGGACGATGCTGAGCCAGCTCGCGGCCGAGCTCGGGTCGACCTGGATCTGGATCCTGGCCGGCCTCCTGCTGATGGGCACGGAGCTCGCGCTGCCCGGCGTGTTCCTGGTCTGGCTCGGGCTGGCCGCGCTCCTGACCGGGATCCTGACGGCCCTGCTGCCGCTGCCCTGGCAGGCGCAGCTCCTCGTCTTCGCCGGGCTCGCGGTGGCGAGCGTGGCGCTCGCGAGCCGGCTCACGAAGCGGCCGATCTCGAGCCTCAACCGGGCGGATCGCGGCCTGATCGGGCGCGAGGGCACGCTGACGGCCGCGATCGTCGGCGGCTCGGGCACGATCCTGTTCGACGACACGCTCTGGCGGGTCGCGGGCCCCGACCTGCCGGCCGGCACGCGGGTGCGGGTGACGGGGATGAGCGGGACGGTGCTGACCGTGGCGCCGGCCTGAGACCCGTCCCCCACCTCTCCCG
>NZ_BJZU01000039.1 GCF_007992195.1 Methylobacterium oxalidis
GGTGAGGGGTGCGGCCTCTCCGGAAAGCGCGCACCCCTCACCCCGGCCCTTTCCCGAACGGGAGAGGGAGCGCGTCGCGCCCTACCCGAAGGCGCCGACCTCGTGCTGGATCATGCCCGAGACCTCCCGCACCTGCGCGAACATCCGCCCGATCGGCTCGAACAGGCCCGTGTGCTCGGCCTCGTAGGTGCCGACGTCCCGCGGGCCGGCGGGCTCGCCGAAATTCAGGCCGAGGGTCGGGTCCGGCGTGATCGGGAAGATCTCGGCCAGGAGGGTCAGGCAGGCGTCGATGTCGAGGCGCAGGAAGCGCTCCAGGAGCTGCTCGCGGGTCACGCCGGCCTGCGGCCGGAAGCCCGGGATGTGGACCGCCAGGAACCAGATCCGGTGGATCAGGGCGAGGCGGATCGCGTGGAGCAGGGTCAGCCGCATCGACATCTTGCCGAGGTCGGGGGCGGCCTGGTGCAGGCTCAGCCAGTCCGTGGTGAGGCGCCCGAACAGGCGGCGCAGGTTCGGCGCGAGGTTGAGCCGGTCGAGGGCACCCGCGATCACGACGAGCTCGTCGCGGCGCGTGTCGCGCTGCGTGCGCCGGGCCCGCTCCAGCCACACCGCCGGGTCGAGCGTGTCGATGTAGGCGCGCAGCACGTCGAGGTCGCCGACGCTCGCCGCGTGCTGGACGAGGCGGAAGGCGCGGGAGAAGCGCACGGAATCGCGCCGCATGTCCCGGAACAGGTCCGGCGCGCGGCCGGCCGCCCGGCCCATGCCGTGCAGCGAATTCGCGAGGTAGCCGAGCTGGTGCAGGATCGCATTGTTGGGGATCGCCCGCATCTGGCGCGGGTGCGTGATCATCGCCGGCCCGCCCGAATCCGACTGGCGGGCGACGGGGCGCGAGCCGGTCCGGTCGATCAGGCTGGGGCCGAAGGTGCCGAGAAGCGCCGCGTAGCCGGGATCGTCGACGAGCGCCTCCATGTCCTGGCGCACCACCGTGAAGAACTCGGTGGCGAAATCGGTCTCGGCGTAGATCGGATCGTCCGCCTCGTCGGCACCGCTGCGCGGGTTCGAGAGCACGTAGTCGGCGAAGGCGTCCTCGTCCGTGACGTCGAGGGCGAAGACGTGCTCGGCGATGCGGGCGACGCTGGCCTCGGCGAGCGCGCGCGAGCCGAACATCAGGTAGCCGTCCGAGCCCTGGAAGCTCGATTCGAGGCGGACCCGGATGCCGGCCGCCCGGTTGCGGCGGCGGGCATCCTCCGGCGCGAGGTAGGCGAGGCGGTCGCGCAAGGAGGAGGGGTGGGCGCCCCGGCCGATCGACTCGCCGTGCGTGTCGAAGATCACGAGCTCGACCCCGGCGAGGTCGTTCTGCACGAGGAGCTCGGTGAGCCGCAGCCGCAGCCGCTCGATCCAGAAGGTCGCGGCGAGCTGGCCGACGTAGCGGCCGGAATCCGAGTAGCCGAACTGCACGGCGAGCCGGCCGATGCGCTTCAGGTACTGGCGCCAGTGCGGGCTGCGCAGGGCGTCGTCGAGGACGCGGATGCCCTGCTCCAGCGCCGAGGCCGTCTCGAACAGCGGCGTGATCTCGACCCGGTCGCTGATCCCGTAGTGGCGCGCGAGCCAGAGGGCGGCGAGCAGGGTGTAGCCGGTCTCGGTCTCGGCGATGAGGAAGCGCACCGGGTGGGTGCCGTCCACGTGCTTGAGGATCTGCGCGATCGTCATCATCAGGCGCGCCGCCGAGGCGCGCTCGGCCGCGAGCGCCCCGAAATCGACGGCGACCGGCTGCACGTCGTTGAGGAGCGCGTGGACGGTGGCGAGGTGCGAGCGGCGCTGCGCGGCGTCGGTCGGCTCGCCGTCGAGGTCGATCACCCGGCGCACGGCGTTGTGGATCTGGGTGGCGTTGAGCCGGAAATGGGGCAGGGCGTTCGAGAGCCCGTGCGTGCTGATGCCCGAGCGCAGGATCGCGATGGTGCGCCGCTCCGCGTCGTCGGTCGCGGCCGTCATCGCCGCGGCGAGCCCCGCGAGCAGCGCGCCGGCATCCGTCTGGGCGCGGTCGCGCTCGATGATGAGCGCGAGCGCGAAGCGGTGCACCGCCTCGAGCGAGGGCTGCGTGCCGAGGCGCGGCGCCACGGCGAGCTGCCGGTTGACCGCGGCGAGCGCGCTCTCGGTGATCTCGCGGACCACGCGAGTGGCGGGGATGCCGGGCAGGTCGCGCGCCACGCGCTCCAATTGCATCCGCTTCGATTCGAGCCGGTAGCGCAGCGTGTCCCACCAGCCGATGTCGGTGCGCCCGTCCGTGTCGCAGCCGACCCAGCTCGCGATGGCGAAGGGCCGGGGCACGAGCTCCGTCCAACGGTCGGGCCAGCGCTCGCGGGCCGCGTCGAGGAGGGCGCCGTTGAAGGCGTCGAGCGCCGCGCGGCCGTGGTTGGCCGCGACGCAGGCCTGCTCGAACTCGCCGTCGAGGGTGATGACGGGGTCGGGCCGCGTCGAGAGCGCCGCCGCCTCGTCGATGATCGGCGCGCGCGCCCCCGCGCCCGCCTCGCTCGCGGCCGCGGCGATCAGGGCGGCCACCGCCTTCGGCATGCCGAAGGTCGGGTGGGCCGTGAACACGACGGCGAAGCCCGTGCGCCCGACGAGGTCGCGCAAGCTCTCGAAATCGCCCGGCCCCTTCGGGATCGCGGCGACGAGGCGGGCCGGCATGGCGGCGTCGGACGCCGCGTCGAGCCCCACATAGGCCCGCAGGCGCGCCGCCCGCTCGGCCAGCGACTGCCCGCGCAGGCGCACGAACAGGGCGTCGAGGTCGGCGGGGCCGATCTCGCCCCGGTCGAACCGGCGCGTGATCGCGAGGGTCACGGCGAGGACGGGGTTGCGGAACGGGTCCTCGCTCGCCTGCTCGCGCGAGGTCTCGATCAGGCCGAGGAGGTGCGCCTCCAGCTCCTCGGGCGTGCGGGTGGTCTCGTCCGTGCGCATGGATCGGCCTTCGGGCATCGGGTCGCTCACGCGGTTCAAATCCGGCTTGCCCGTCTTCTCGTCGCGCGCGGGCGGCGACGCAAGGACCGTTCCGTCAAGGCCAAGCCGCGTCCCGAGCAGGGCTGGCATACCAGCCGGCGCCCCGCGACGCCGGCAGATGCATCGGCGCGCACCTTGGGGTAACGCTGGCACGCGCAGGGAAGGCTTATGGAAACCATCCTGATCCTGGCCGCGGTGGCGGCCCTGGCGATCGTCGGCACGGTCGTCGCCGCGATGACCGCGCGCGGCCGGCGCCCGCCCCTGCGGCTGCCGAACGATCTCGATGATGCGGACGAGGAACTCCTGCTCCACGGCGTCGGGCGGCGCGAGAGCCCGATCGACCGCTCGGCGCCGGTCCTCGACCTAGAGCCGATCGAGCCGCGGCGGGAGACGGACAGGGACGGAGCCGGCCGCGGGCCGGGCGAGGGACGATGACGCAGAGATGCCGGGGACAGGTTGCGGGCGTGAACACCCTGAGGGCGCTCGCCGCCGCGTCGTGGCTGCTCGCGGCCGGCGGCCCCGCTCCGGCGCAGGCGCCGCCGGCCAAGGCCGCCCGCGCGCCGGCACCGGCGCCCGTCCCGACCCCGGCGGCGGGCCCGGCGCCCGCGCCCTGCGGCGCGCAGGCGGCCCGCTACGAGGACCGCAAGGGGGTCGCCCTCTGGGTCACCCGGAAGGGGCGGGCGGAGGTGGAGAACCCGCTGCGCCCGCTGACCCCCGAGGTCACGCAGGTGCTGCAGGTGGTGATCGGGGCCAGGGTCGCGACGGCCTACGGGCCGGACCTCGCCGCCCTGCGGCGCGGCAGCGCGCCGGCGGTGCTCGAGGCGCAACTCGGCGGCCCGATCCGCTGGGAGGCGGGCCTGCCGGCCCTGCCCGACCCGATCACCATCGTCTCGGAGGTGGGCGAGACCCTGGCGAGCCTCGGCTTCCGCGGCTGCACCGAGGCCCCGGCCGTGAAGCCGGCGCCCGTGGCGAAGAAGCCGGAGAAGAAGCCCGCCCGCCGCGCCGCCAAACCGGACGCCGCGAATCCTGACGCCACCAAGGCCGAAGGGGAGGGGGCTCCGGAGGGCGCGAAGGCCCTCGAGGCGGCCCCGCCGCGGGCGCGGGGCCGCGAGAAGGCCGCGGCCAAGCCCGCGGCCAAGCCCGCGCCGCAGGCGCCCCCCGGCTTCAACCTGCCGCAGGGCGCGATCGGCGAGTAGGCACCCGCCTCACTGCGTCAGGCGCAGGGCCCCGATCGAGGTCGCGATCTGCCGGAAGACGTTGAGCAGCGCCGTGGAGTCGTTGGCGATGAAGGCGTGCGTCGTCGTCGGCTTGCTGGCGCAGCCGGCCAAGAGGTCGATGCCCTTCTGGTCGATCTTGTCGTTGTCGACGCTGAAGCCGATGGTGAAGACCTCGATGGGTGTCCCCATGTTGGTGATGTTGGCGCAGGTGGTGCTCGTCAGCTTGTCCATCGCCGCGCGGGCATCGTCGGCATCGAGCGGGTTGGCCGTCCCCTGAGGGAAGCGGTTCGTCGGCTTGCCGTAATCCGCCGCCTTCGTGCCGTCGGCATTCACGTAGTAGCCGAAGCTGCTGTAGACCGACTTGTTGATGGAGGTGCTCTGGGAGGTCGGATTCCAGGTGTTCTCGCCGTCCGTCATCAGGATCAGCACCTTGCGCGAGTTCGGTTTCGCGTAGGCGACACCATCGCCGAAGACGCTGACGGGCGAGAGCGTACGCCAGCCCCAGATCAGGCCCTCCTGGATGTTGGTCGCCCCACGCGAGTACAGCGTGTCGATCTTCGCCTTCAGGCCGGTGAAATCCGTGGTCAGGCGTGTCAGGGGCTGGCTCGTGCAGCCGTAGTTCGGGCCGTTGGCGACGTTCAGGCCGGATGCGGGGCGGTTCGAGGCGCCGGTCGGGTTGGCATATTTGCAGGCCCGCTTCTCCGCCGAGACGGCATCGTCCGGGTCAGGCTTGCAGTAGGATTTCGAGGTCGAGTCGTCCAGGTAGCTGTTGGAGCTGGTCTGCCGTGTGACCGAGCCGGACTTGTATTTCGTTGTGACCGAGCCCGCCGATCCGTCGCCGGGCTCATCGGGAGCGAGCATAGGCACATAGTAGCTCTCGTTGCGTGCCGGATCGAAACCCGAATCCGTTGCGTTCAACGGATAGGGCAGAGACTCGAAGCAACCGGCCCACTTCCAGTCTGTGTACTTGTTCTTCAGCGAATCGAAGATCTCAAATCGACTGTTGAAGTACGCCTTGTCGCTCTCGAAATTGTTCCAGTGGATCGGTGACTTCGCGTCCTTGTCGAGCCAGACCGCGTTGGTGAGGGTGGTCGGCTCGACCGCCACCGAGGAGGCGAAGGGCACGAGGGCGATGCGCGTCTGGGCGGAGAAGGCCGGGTTGTCGGCGACGAAGTCCACGAAGTCCTTGGCGGCCTTGCGCAGGGACACGATCTTCGAGATCCCCTTCTTGTCGGTCCCGTCCATCGAGCCCGTCGTGTCGAGGACGAGGGCGATCTCGAAATCCTGCGGCACGGGGGCGGCGCAGCGCGCCGAGGCGCCGACGGGGATCGCGTTGATGTAGGGCGTCGACCCGATCATGTTGTAGATCTTGCCGAAGTAGGCCGGCGAGGGCATCACCGACTTCATCTCGATCGTGCGCGGGTCGTCCGTCACCTTGAAGTCGGCGGCCGGCAGGGTGACCACGTCGCTGCCCGTGTAGCTCTTCATCCAGGCGAGGGCCTTGGTCTGGATCTCGGAGGCCGTGGTCGTCCTCGGGAGCTGGCACAGGCGCAGGGCCGTGGCGTCGGTCGCCGCCTGGAGGCGGGTGCGCAGCGTCGTCGCCTGGCTGTAGTCGATCGCCGCGCCCGTCAGCCCCATCACGGGCAGCAGGGAGAGGCCGAACATGATCGCGAGGTTCCCGCGCTCATCCGTCCGGAAGCGGGCAAGTCGCAGCGGCATAGGAGGCATCCTGGAGCAGGCATTCGGTCGTTTCGCCGCCGAGATGAACACAAAAATGCTGATGATGTGTCAGTAAGCGTGGTTAAGGACACTTCGAGAGCTTCTATCAGCGATCGGAAGCTCCGATGTTTCACCGGCGATTAACGGTTTGCGCCCCGCTTCGTGCGGACGGCACCTTCGGGAGATGACGGACATGTCCGGGACGATGACGGCCGCGCAGGTGATCGCCGCGCTCGCACTCGAACCCCATCCCGAGGGCGGCCATTACCGAGAGACCTTCCGCGATCCCCGCAGCGTGGCGGGCCGCTCGGTCGGGAGCGCGATCTACTACCTCCTCGACGTCGGCGAGACCTCGGCCTGGCACCGGGTCGACGCCGCCGAGATCTGGCACTGGCACGCCGGGGCGCCCCTCGTCCTGACGGTCAGCCCGAACGGGCACGACGCGACGGCGCGCCATCTCGGCCCCGACCTCTCCCGCAACCAGCACCCGCAGATCGTGGTGCCGGCCGGGCACTGGCAGACCGCCACGAGCCTCGGCGCCTGGACGCTGGTGGGCTGCACGGTCTCGCCCGCCTTCGAGTTCCAGGGCTTCGAGATGGCCCCGCCGGACTGGCGCCCGACGCCGCGCGGCGCCTGAGGTTCCCTGAGGCCGGGCTTGCCAGCGGCGGGCGCGCCTGATCAATGGCCCCGGGGCTGGCGGGCCGGCAGCGGAGCGGGGTGACGGCATGGGAGCAGGGATCGGGGCAGGGATCCCGGCGGGACGGGGCCTGACGCGCGGGGCGCGATGGTTCCTCGGCCTGAGCCTCGGCCTCGCCGTTCTCGCGCCCGCGCCCGCGCCGGCCGCCGAGAGCGTCGCCACCGCCCTCGTCGTCTCCGTCGACGTCTCGCAATCCGTCGACGACGACCGCTTCCGCCTGCAGATGGAGGGGATCGCCGGGGCGCTGGAGGACCCGTCCGTCCTCGCCGCCATCACGGGCAATGCCGGCGGCATCCTGTTCGCGCTGGTGACCTGGGCCGACAAGGCCACGCTCGCCGTGGGCTGGCGCCGCATCGCCGACCGCCGGGACGCGGCGGCCGCCGCCGCCCTGGTGCGGGCCGTGCCGCGGCAGCCGGGGGATTTCACCTGCCTCGGGCAGATGCTGCGCACGGTCGGCGCCAGCGTGCTGCCGGCCCTGCCGGTACCGGCCGACCGGGTGGTGATCGACGTCTCGGGCGACGGGATCGACAATTGCACCGACGTGGAGGCGATCCACGCCGAGCGCGACGCCCTCGCGCGGGGCGGCGCCACCATCAACGGCCTGCCGATCCTGGTGCCGGGCGAGAACGACGTGGTGGGGGCGGGCGCCTTCCGCTCGCCGGGCTACGGCCTGCGCGCGCTGCCGATCGGGCCGGAGGGCGGCGAGACGACGCTCGACCGATGGTACCGGGACCATGTCCTGACGGGGCCGGGCGCCTTCCTGCTGGCGGCCAGGGGCTACGGCGACTTCGCCCGCGCCCTGCGCCAGAAGTTCGTGCTGGAGATCAGCGCCCTCGAGCCGGGGCAGGGCCCGGCGATGGCGCCCGGACCGCTCTCGGTCCGGGCGCGGGGGAAGTGAGGCGGGCGGCCGGGCCGCGGCGGGCGCGGCCCGGCGGGGCGCTCAGGCGAAGTACTGGCCGCCGTTGATGGTGAGCGTCGAGCCGGTGATGAAGCCGGAATCCTCCGCCGCGAGGTACTCGACCGCGCGGGCGATCTCCTCGGCCTCGCCGAGGCGCCCGGTCGGGATCGTGGAGATGATCTTGTTGCGGATGTCCTCCGGCACCGCCATCACCATCTCGGTGGCGATGTAGCCCGGCGCGATCACGTTGACGGTGATGCCCTTGGAAGCGCTCTCCTGCGCCAGCGCCTTGGCGAAGCCGATCACGCCGGCCTTGGCGGCCGAGTAGTTGGTCTGGCCGGCCTGGCCCTTCTGGCCGTTGATCGACGAGATCAGGATGATGCGCCCGAAGCCGCGGTTGCGCATGCCCTCGATGAGGGGGCGCGTGCAGGTGAACATCGAGTCGAGATTGGTGCGGATCACCGCCTGCCACTTCTCGAAGCTCATCTTGTGGAACAGGCCGTCGCGGGTGATGCCGGCATTGTTGACGAGGATGTCGACCGGGCCGAGCTCGGACTCGATCGCCTTGATGCCGGCCTCGCAGGAGGCGAGGTCGCCCACGTCGAACTTGAAGACGGGGATGCCGGTCTCGGCCTTGAAGGCGTTGGCCGCCTCGTCGTTGCCGCCGTAATTCGCCGCGACCTTGTAGCCCTTGGCCTTGAGGCCCTTCGAGATGGCGGCGCCGATGCCGCGCGTCCCGCCCGTGACGAGGGCGACGCGTTCCTGAGCCATGGTTTCCTCCTGAGGTTCTTATGGGAACTTGCTTGCCGGAGACGTGCGGCCTGCACCCGCCGTAGCGGGTGAAGCCGCGAGACTCGCAGTGTGCCGGCCCCGGCGGCCGGCCGCACGCCAATTAAATTGCGGCGGGCCTCAAGAGGTTTTGAGGCCCGCGCGGGCGCCGGCTCAGGGCCGCTCGACGCACATGGCGACGCCCATGCCGCCGCCGATGCACAGGGTGGCCAGCCCCTTCTTGGCGTCGCGCCGCTTCAGCTCGTGCAGCAGCGTGACGAGGACGCGGGCGCCCGAGGCGCCGATCGGGTGACCGATGGCGATGGCGCCGCCGTTGACGTTCACCTTCTCGTCGTCCCAGCCCATGTCCTTGTTCACCGCGAGCGCCTGGGCGGCGAAGGCCTCGTTCGCCTCGATCAGGTCGAGGTCGGAGGGCTTCCAGCCCGCCTTGTCGAGGGCCTTGCGGGAGGCCGGGATCGGCCCCGTCCCCATGACCTTCGGGTCGACGCCCGCGGTCGCCCAGGAGACGATTCGGGCGAGCGGCTTGAGGCCCCGGCGCTCGGCCTCGGAAGCCGACATCAGCACGATCGCGGCCGCGCCGTCGTTGAGGCCCGAGGCGTTGGCCGCCGTGACGGTGCCGTCCTTCGAGAAGGCGGGCTTGAGCTTGGCCATCGCCTCGACGGTGGCGCCGTCGCGGATGTACTCGTCGGTGTCGACGACGGTGTCGCCCTTCTTGCCCGGCACCGTGACGGGGACGATCTCCTCCTTGAAGCGGCCCTCCTTGCGGGCCGCCTCGGCCTTGTTCTGCGAGCGGGTCGCGAACTGGTCCTGCTGCTCGCGGGTGAGCTGGAAGGCCTGGGCCACGTTCTCGGCGGTGGTGCCCATGTGGTAGCCGTTGAAGGCGTCCCAGAGCCCGTCCTTGATCATCGTGTCGACGAGCTTCACGTCGCCCATCTTCTGGCCGCCGCGCAGGTACTGGGCGTGGGGGGCGAGCGACATCGATTCCTGGCCGCCCGCGACGATGACCTTGGCGTCGCCGCTGGCGATCTGCTGCATGCCGATGGCGACGGTGCGCAGGCCCGAGCCGCAGACCTGGTTGAGGCCCCAGGCGGTGGCCTTCTCGGGGATGCCGGCGGCGATGGCGGCTTGGCGGGCCGGGTTCTGGCCGGCGCCCGCGGTGAGCACCTGCCCGAAGATCACCTCGTCCACGTCCTCCGGCGAGACGCCGGCGCGCTCAAGCGCCGCCTTGATCGCGATCTTGCCGAGTTCGTGCGCGGGCATGCTGCCGAACGCGCCGCCGAAGGAGCCGACCGGGGTGCGCGCCGCACCGACGATCACGATCTCTTCGCTGCCTGCCATCTGACGTTCTCCTCTCGCGGCCGGCGCTGCTTGGGGCTGTCGGGTGTTTCGCGCGCTCTCATGCCGTATCTCGGGATGAAAGCCCTGGGCCAGATGAAGTCAAGCAGCCCGACGGATGCGGGGTGACGGCGTACGAGGATTGAACTCGCCTTGAACACGCTTGGAATGGCGGGCCGCCGGCATTATTCTGCGGGGATGAGCAGGAAATTGCTGTTTTCGTCGGCGGGCGAAAGTCTTAAGGTCGGTTCGGGCGCATCGGGCGCGCCCTGCCCGGACGCGGGAGCCTCAGGCGAGGCCGGCGCCGGCACGTTCGGGTCGGGAGAGGCCGCACAGATGGCGGAAAACGGCAAGGCACATCAGACCGTCATCAAGAAGTACGCCAACCGGCGCCTCTACCACACCGGCACTTCGACCTACGTCACCTTGGAAGACCTCGCCACCATGGTGCAGAGCGGCGAGGACTTCGTGGTCTACGACGCCCGCTCGGGCGACGACATCACCCGCTCGGTGCTGACGCAGATCATCTTCGAGCAGGAGAACAAGGCGGGCGAGGACAACCTGCTGCCGGTCGCCTTCCTGCGCCAGCTGATCCGGTTCTACGGCGACAGCATGCGCACGATGGTGCCGAGCTTCCTCGAATTCTCGATGGCGAACTTCGCCCGCGACCAGGACGGCCTGCGCGAGAAGCTGTCCCAGAGCTTCGGCCCCTCCGCCTTCCAGCACGCCCTGGAGGAGCAGGTCCGCACCAACATGAACTTCTTCGGCGATGCCATGAAGATGTTCTCGAACTTCGGCACGGCCGGGCAGCCGCCCTCCGCCAACCCCGTCGTCGCGCCCCCCGCGCCGGTGCCTGCCGGCAGCGACCTCGACGATCTCAAGCGCCAGATGGCCGAGATGCAGCAGCGCCTGGAGGCGCTGGCGAAGAAGTAGCGACCCCGAACGGCGAGGGCCCGGGACGGTTGACGAAACGTTAACGGCGGCTCCAACCTTGCAGCGTCCGCGTTGAGGGACGCGGAGGGTGCAGGCCATGGCGCAGGGTGACACGGGCGACCGTCCCGCGGCGGGACAGGCGGGATCGCCCGGCGCGCCGGAGGCGTCGCGCGCTCTGGCGCTCGTCCCCGCGCGGGAGGAGAGCGCGCACGCGAACGGGCCCGCGCGCAGGCCGCTCGCGGGCTTCGTGGCACACCTGATCGTGAGCGCGGATCCGCGCCTGCGCCCCTCGCGCGGCGAGCGGACCCGGAACGCCGCGGCGCTCTACGCCGAGGCGGCGCGCAGGCGCGCCTGAGGACGCGCCCGCGGGCGAGGCTCAGGCCTCGGCCGACTTCACCTTGAGGACCTGACGGCCGCGGTACATGCCGGTCTTCAGGTCGATGTGGTGCGGGCGGCGCAGCTCGCCCGAATCCTTGTCCTCGACGTAGGTCGGGGCCTTGAGGGCGTCGGCGGAGCGGCGCATGCCGCGCCGCGAGGGGGAGGTCTTTCGCTTCGGAACGGCCATGGCGGAACCCTGCTTATGCCAAAGCGGCGCCCGGGCGGCTCCCCCGTCCTTCCGGAGGATCGCCTCGCGCACCGTATTCAAACGGAGATTCGAGGGCGCGCTTATAGCGGCCCGCATCTCGTCTGGCTAGAGCCGTCTCGCGGCCGGCGCAAGGGCCGCGTGCGCGAGGCCGCCCGGCCCGGAGAGCGGGTGAACGCCTCGTTAAGGCCGAGTTCAAGCGGCGGGGCCCAGATCGTCCAGTGCCGATGCGGCCCGCACGCGCCGTCACGGCACCGGGAGATCCCGCCATGACCTCGACCCTGTTGCGCCTCGCCCTCGCCGCCTGCCTCGCGGCCGCGCCCGCCTTCGGCCCCGCCCTGGCGCAGGCGCCGGCCCCCGCGACGCCCACCAAGCCGAACCCGATGGCGCCGGCCGCCCCGACCGCGCCGGCGGCACCGGCCAAGCCCGCCGCCCCCGCGCCGGAGACGGCCAAGGATGCGGCCAAGGATGCTGCCAAGCCGCACGCACCGAAGGCGGCCCTGGTCGACCTCAACAGCGCGAGCGCCGAGGAGCTCGACGCCCTGCCCGGCATCGGCGCCGCCCGCTCGGCGGCGATCATCAAGGGCCGGCCCTACAAGGGCAAGGACGAGCTCCTCGCGAAGAAGATCGTCCCGCAGAACGTCTACGAGGGCATCAAGGACAAGGTCATCGCCAAGCAGAAGTAGACGAGGGCCGGCAACCCCCGGCCCGCGCGGGCCGGGCTTGCGGGCGGCGGGCGCGGATGATAGGCGGCGAAAACCGCTTGTCCCTCAAAGACCTGACCGAAACGCCCCTGATGCCTGCCCAACCGACCATCCGCGTCCATCGCGGCGACCTGCCCGCCGATTACGAGGCGGGCCCCGCCATCGCGATCGACACCGAGACGCTCGGCCTCAACCCGCACCGCGACCGGCTCTGCGTCGTCCAGATCTCCCGCGGCGACGGCAGCGCCGACGTCGTCCAGATCCAGCCCGAGGGCCCGGCGCCCGAGGTGCTGAAGCGGGTGCTGGCGGACCCGGCCGTCCTCAAGATCTTCCACTTCGCCCGCTTCGACCTCGCGGTGCTGTTCCAGTACCTCGGCGTGATGCCGGCGCCGGTCTACTGCACCAAGATCGCCTCGAAGCTCGCCCGCACCTACACCGACCGGCACGGGCTCAAGGACGTGGTCCGCGAGCTCGTCGGCGTCGACCTCTCCAAGCAGCAGCAATCCTCCGACTGGGGGGCGGAGGCCCTGAGCCAGGCGCAGGTCGAGTACGCGGCCTCGGACGTGCTCCACCTGCACGCCGCCCGCGCCCGGCTCGACGCGATGCTCGCCCGCGAGGGCCGCGCCGAGCTCGCGCAGGACTGCTTCGCCTTCCTGCCGACCCGCGCCCGGCTCGACCTCGCGGGCTGGCCCGAGATCGACATCTTCGCCCATTCCTGAGGCGTCCGGCCGACGCGTGCGGCGACGCACATCGCACCGCGGAGGATTGCGGAGACGGGCCGCCCGGTCTCCTGCAAGCGCGCGTCATGGTTGAACATTCGGAAACGCTCAGGCCATAACTTCGCCACCGGGCGGGCGCATCCGGCTCCCGCCGGCGCAGGAACGCGTCTGCGGCGCGCCGCGGGCGCGTGAAGCGGCCCGGGCCGGAATCGTCCGGGCAGGATCCCTCGGGAAAGTCATGCAGGTGGTCGACGCCGTCGAGACGAGGGGGGCCGCGGGCCGCGAGAGCGCGCTCCGGACGCGCGCCCATGCCCGCGCCCGCACCCACAGCGCCCGGGTGCGCCGGCTGCGCCTCGTCATCCCGGTGGCCACGGGCGGCGCGGCGCTGCTGCTCGCCGCAGCCCTGCTCAACCCCTTCGGCGCCGGCGCGCCGGCCGTCTCGGTGGGCCCCGTCAGCCTGACGGGCAGCAAGGTCAAGATGGAGAACCCCCGCCTCTCCGGCTTCCGCAAGGGGGACCGGGGCTACGAGGTGACGGCGGCGGCGGCGCTCCAGGACATGCGCCGGCCGAGCCTGATCGAGCTCGAGGCCATGCGCGGCCACATCGCCACCGACGACAAGGGCGGCGTCGCCCGGATCGAGGCCGCGACCGGCCTGTTCGACACCGGCCGCGAGGCGCTGACCCTGGAGCGGGACATCCGCCTCTGGACGGACAAGGGCGAGGAGATCCGCCTGCGCTCGGCCGCGATCGACTTCAAGGCCGGCACCGTGAAGTCGCGCGAGCCCGTGACCGTGACGGTGCCGAGCGGCTCGGTGGCAGCCGACAGCCTCGACGTCGCCGACAACGGCAAGGTCATCTCCTTCGTCGGAAACGTCCGCACGGTCTTCCACGCCCCCGAGAAGGAGGCGGCCCACCAGGCGGAGGTGGCCGGGGAGGGCGCGGCTCGCATCCGCACCTCGGCGGCCGAGCCCGTGGACGGCCATCCATGATCCGGTCAACGATGAGCCGGTCGTCCCGCGCCTGCCTCTGCGCCGCGCTCGGCGCCGGCCTCCTCGCCGCCGCGCCCGCCCTCGCCCAGAAGCCGGCCGCCGTGGCCCCCGCCGTGCCCGCGCGCGCCAAGGAGAGCCCGTCGCCGCTCGGCGCGCTCGGCGGCGGCGGCAAGGAGCCGATCAAGATCGACGCCGACCGCCTCGACGTGTTCGATCGCGAGAACAAGGCCGTGTTCGCCGGCAATGTCGTCGCGGTCCAGGGCGACAGCACCATCCGCTGCTCCAGCATGACGGTGCACTACAAGCGCGGCAAGGAGGCCAAGCGCCCGGACGGGGCGCCGGCCGACGACGCGGCCGAGAAGCCCGCCATGGGTGAGAACGGCATCCAGAAGGTCGAGTGCGCCGGCCCGGTCACCGTGGTCCAGAAGGACCAGGTCGCCACCGGCGACAGCGCCGTGTTCGACCAGACCGCGCGCCGCATCGTGCTGACCGGCAACGTCGTGCTGAGCCAGTGCCAGAACGTCACCCGCGGCTCGCGCCTCGTCTACGACATGGGCACGGGCCGCGCGAACATGGACCCGGTCGCCGGCGGCCGCGTCTCCGCCCTGTTCGTGCCGGGGGAGAAGGCCGACGCCAAGGGGGGCGCCAAGGGCTGCCCGCCGCCGCCCGGCCTCGCCCGCACCGCGCCGAAGCCCGCCGAGAGCGCGGATCAGCCCGCCGGGAAGGCGCGGGCCCAGGCTCCGTGAGCCCCCGTTGAGCGCCTCCAGCCTGCCCCTTGAGGCGGCCCGGAGCCCGCGGCCGCGGGCGGACCGGCGCGCCGCCGGCACCGTTCACGCGCAGGGCGTGCGGGGGCCCTCGCTCCTCGGCCGCCTGCTCGGCCGCGGCCGCGCGGCCGGCGCCACGGAGGTGGAGCCGGATCCCGCAGCGGAGGGCGGCCCCGGCATCCTCTGCGTGCGCGGCCTGCGCAAGAGCTACGGCGCGCGCACGGTGGTGCACGAGGCGGGGCTCACCGTGCACAACGGCGAGGCGGTGGGGCTGCTCGGGCCGAACGGCGCGGGCAAGACCACGATCTTCTACATGATCACGGGGCTCGTCTCCGCCGACCAGGGCCACATCACCCTCGACGGCCTGCCGATCACCCACCTGCCCATGTACCAGCGGGCGCGCCTCGGCATCGGCTACCTGCCGCAGGAAGCCTCGATCTTCCGCGGCCTCACCGTCGAGGACAACATCCGCGCGGTGCTCGAGGTGGCGGAACCCGACCGCAAGGAGCGCGCCCGCAAGCTCGACGCCCTGCTCGAGGAGTTCAACATCACGCGGTTGCGCAAGGCGCCCTCCATCGCGCTGTCGGGCGGCGAGCGGCGGCGCTGCGAGATCGCCCGGGCGCTCGCCTCCTCGCCGAGCTTCATGCTGCTCGACGAGCCCTTCGCCGGCATCGACCCGATCGCGGTCGGCGACATCCAGGATCTCGTCAAGCACCTGAAGAGCCGCGGCATCGGCGTCCTCATCACCGACCACAACGTTCGCGAGACGCTGGGGCTGATCGACCGCGCCTACATCGCCCATTCGGGCCGCATCCTCACCGAGGGCACCCCGGAGGAGATCGTGGCGAACCCGGACGCGCGCCGCCTCTATCTCGGCGAGGATTTCCGCCTGTAGCGGCCCGCTCGCGCGAGCGTGATCCGGCTCCCACTCCCCTCCGATCCACGCACACGTTCCCGCAAGGTATCGGGGCGATGATGCCCCTGTGCCGCGGAAGCCACGGCGGCGCGCGGTGAGCGCGGGCGCGCGATCACGCTTTGACGTGTCCGCGCATTGGGTCTAGATCTGGATCAAGGATTGGAAGCAAGAACCGTGCCGCATGCCGCGGCGGTTTCCACGTCTCGCTGGGGAATCGGGGCTTCGCGATGAGTTTGCTGCAACGGCTGGAGATGCGCCAGGGCCAGGCCCTGGTGATGACGCCGCAGCTTCTGCAGGCGATCAAGCTCCTCCAGCTCTCGCAACTCGACCTCGCCGCATACGTGGACGCCGAGCTCGAGCGCAACCCGCTCCTCGAACGAGCGGAGGGCGAGGCGGGGGAGAGCGCCCATGACGGCGCTGCCGCGGCCGGCGAGGGCGCGGCCGGTGAGGGCGACGGTGAGGGCGGCGAGCCCGAGTCCTGGCTCAGCCACGACATGAGCCCGAGCCGCAGCGAGATCGAGGGCGACTTCGACACGCGCCTCGATAACGTCTTCCCCGACGAGACCCCTGGCCCGAGCCGCGAGGCGTCCGCCGGGGACGTGCTCTCCCTGACGCCCGCGCCCTACGGCAACACGGGCGGCAGCTTCGACGCCGAGGCGCCCGATTTCGAGGCGAGCCTGACGGCCGAGACGTCGCTGCGCGAGCACCTCGCCGCGCAGCTCGACCTCGCCACCCGCGATCCGATCGATCGGCTGATCGGCGGCTTCCTGATCGACGCGGTCGACGAGGCCGGGTACCTGCGCGAGTCGATCGATGCGGTCGCCGAGCGCCTGGGCACCGACCTCGACGCCGTCGCCCGCGTCCTGAAGATCGTCCAGGGCTTCGACCCGGCGGGCGTCGCCGCCCGCGACCTCGCCGAGTGCCTCGCCATCCAGCTGCGCGAGAAGGACCGCTACGACCCGGCCATGCAGGCGCTGGTCTCCCGCCTCGACCTCGTGGCCCGGCGCGACTTCCCGGCCCTGCGCCGCGTCTGCGGCGTCGACGACGAGGATCTCGTCGAGATGCTCGCCGAGATCCGCCGCCTCGACCCGAAGCCCGGCCGCGCCTTCGGGACGAGCGCCGTCGAGGTGCTGATCCCGGACGTGTTTGTGCGGCCGGCGCCGGACGGCTCCTGGCTGGTCGAGCTCAACGGCGAGGCGCTGCCCCGCGTCCTCGTCAACCAGAGCTACTATGCCCGGGTCTCGCGCAACGCCGTCGCCGACGGCGACAAGGCCTTCCTGTCCGAGTGCCTGCAGACCGCCAACTGGCTGACCCGCAGCCTGGAGCAGCGCGCCCGCACCATCCTCAAGGTCGCCACCGAGATCGTGCGCCAGCAGGACGGCTTCTTCGTGCACGGGGTCACGCACCTGCGACCGCTCAACCTGAAGACGGTGGCCGAGGCGATCGGCATGCACGAGAGCACCGTGTCGCGGGTCACCTCCAACAAGTCGATCGGCACGAGCCGCGGCACGCTGGAGATGAAGTACTTCTTCACCGCCGCGATCCCGGGCGCGGCGGGCGCGGCGGCCCACTCCTCGGAGGCCGTGCGCCACCGCATCAAGCAACTCGTCGACGGCGAGACGCCGAGCGACGTGCTCTCGGACGACGCGCTCGTGCAGAAGCTGCGCGACGAGGGCATCGACATCGCCCGCCGGACCGTGGCCAAGTACCGGGAATCCCTGCGCATCCCCTCCTCGATCGAGCGCCGGCGGGGCAATTTCGCGCAGGCCCTGCGCTGAGGCCGGCCGTCGGGAGCCGGGCCGGCGGGCGCGTTGACTTCTGAAGGCGGCAATCCTTAACTCGGGTCAACCACATCGAGAGACCGGAGGAATCATGGGGTCATTGCGCGTCACAGGCCACGGCCTGGACCTCGGCGAGTCCCTACGAGGACGTGTCGAAGAGCGGATGGCTGCCACCCTCTCGAAATACCTCGACAGCCACATGAACGGGACGTGCTCCGGCCACGTCACCCTGCGGCGGGACGGGACCGCCTACCGGACGGACTGCGTGCTCCACCTCGTCTCCGGCCTGACGATCGAGGCATCCTCGGCCGCCCACGACGCCCGCGCGAGCTTCGAGCAGACGGCCGACCGGCTGGAGAAGCGGCTGCGGCGCTACAAGCACAAGCTCAAGGACCACAACGCCGCCGAGCACAACGGCGCCACCGTCGAGGCCGCCTACGCGGTGTTCGCCGCCCCCGTGGACGACGTCGAGGACGAGGGCGACGAGGAGCCGGATGGGGCCGCCCACCCGCCAGTCGTGGCCGAGAGCACCAAGACCCTGAAGCGCCACTCGGTCAGCGAGGCGGTGTCGGCGCTCGACATGACGGGGGCCCCCGTCCTCGTCTTCGTTCACGCTGGCACCGGGCGCATCAACGTCGTATATCGGCGCAGCGACGGGGCGATCGGCTGGGTCGATCCCCCGGACGCCGCGTCCTGAAGCCGACGCGCGGGGAGCGGGGCCGGAACCGGCCTCGGACGCCGCTCATTGACCATGGGGCCGCGCGGGTCCGGGCTGAGGCCGGGCGCGGCAACAAACTCACTGCGCGGGGTCCGCCAGGACCCTGCCGACGGGGCAGCGGTCCTCCATGTCAGTGCTGGAATTCCTGGATCCGAATTCCGTGATGCCGTCGCTGCGCGCCCGCGCCAAGAAGCAGGTCCTCCAGGACCTGAGCGCCCAGGCCGCCCGCCGCCTGCCCGCCCTCGACGAGCGGGAGGTGTTCGAGACCCTGCTGCAGCGCGAGCGTCTCGGCTCCACCGGGATCGGCGACGGCGTCGCCATCCCGCATGGCAAGCTGCCGGGGCTCGACCGGCTGTTCGGTCTCGTCGCCCGCCTCGAGCGGCCGGTCGATTTCGAGGCGCTCGACGGGCAGCCGGTGGACATCGCCTTCCTGCTGCTCGCGCCCGAGGGGGCCGGGGCCGACCACCTCAAGGCGCTCGCCCAGGTCGCCCGCATCCTGCGCGAGCCCGGCATGCTGGAGCGGATCCGCGCCGCCCGCGACGCGAGCGCCCTCTACGCGCTCCTCACCCACACCTCGGCCTCGCAGGCCGCCTGAGAGACCCTCCCGTGACCCGACCGTCCCTCCGCCGCGCGGGCGCGCTCGCCCTCATGGTCCTCGCCGCACCGGCCGCCGCCCAGGGCGGGGACACGGCCTGTGCCCGCGACGTCCTCGTCGCGCAGTCGATGCAGCGGCAGGCGATCGACCAGCTGGAGCAGGCGGAGGGCGACGACGGCTCCCGCTGCCGCGTCTGGCGCCGCCACGTCGAGACCATGCGCCGGGTCGCGACGGTGTACGGCCGCTGCCTGTCGGGGGGCGAGCGCACGGACCGGCTTGCTCAGGTCCAGGGCTCGGAGAAGGAGTTCGCGGCGCTGATCAAGAGCCGCTGCCGCAGGACGTGACGCCTGGCCCGCCGGCCGTCACTCCAGCCCGCGGACCACCGGCTCGGCCACCATCTTCACGGGCTTGCCGCGGCCGATGATCACCGCCGCGTGCGAGGTCTCGGGGTCGTTCTCGAACCGCGTCCGCAGCCACGCCACCAGGAACTTCACGTACTCCGCCGCCAGGAGCCGGGCGGCGGGCGGGTGCTGCCACCAGCGGCCGGCGTCGAACCCCTCCGCCACGACGGGGTAGGGCACCACCCGGTCGCCGCCGGTGAGCGCGTGGTCGAGCTCGATCAGGGTGCGCGGCATGTGGTAGTTCGAGGTCACCACGGCCACGGTGCTGAAGCGGTTCCGCTGCATCCAGCGCCGGGTCTCGATGGCGTTGCCGATGGTGTTGCGAGCCCGGTAGTCGAGGTCGACGCAGCACTCGATCCAGCCGCGCTGGGTCGGGTTGAGCCGGGCGATCTGGTCGCGGCTCGTGCGCTCGTTCACGCCGGTGATCAGGAGCCGCCGGCCGTAGCCGGCCGCGAGGAGATCGATCGCCTCGCCGATCCGCTCGGCGCCCCCCGTCAGCGCCACGATCCCGTCGGCCCGGCCCGGCGGGACCCGCTCGGTGCGCTCCAGGCAGGCGACGAAGGCGAGGAACCCCGCCACCAGCGCGACGCAGCCGAGGCCGCCGAAGCCGAGGGTGAGCGTGCCGAGGACGCCGAGCCGCGCGGCGGCTCCCTCGCCGGCCCCCGGGGCGCTGGGCATCCGGGCCGCGCGCACCGGCGGGCGCGGGGCCGCCCGGCCCGCTTCCTGCCAAGCCCAGCCGAAAGCGTCGGCCGGCCTCATGTCGGGAACGCGTGGCATCCGCGGGTTCATACTCCCAGAAGATAGTGGCGATTGCGGCGCCGGAGAGGCAAGTATTCCGCTCCTCCAAAGGTTCACAAAGGGTTAACGGCCTCCTCGCGTCCGTACGGGAGCGGCGCCGGCTCAGGCGAGGAAGCGCCGGACCGTCAGGCGCGAGACGACGCCGGTCACCACGGAGGCGATCACCCCGATGAGGAGGACGGCGGCGTAGCCCCGCCAGCCGATGTGGAAGGCGCCGAACAGGGCCTCGATCTCGTCGCCCGCCGGGCCGGAGCGCCAGGCGCGGGCCATCAGCCCCGCGAAGGCGAAGGCCGCGAGCGCCAGCCCCGCCCCGATCGCGCCCCCGCGCAGGCCGAGGCCGAAGAAGCGCCGCTGGAAGGCGCGGGCGATGTAGTCGTCGTCGGCGCCCACGAAGTGGAGCACCTCCACCACCTCGCGGTTGCCCGCCATGGCGCCGCGGGTCGCGAAGGCGACGGCGAGGCCCGTGGCGATCAGCACCAGGGCGACGATGCCGACCCCGACCCCGACGAAGGTGGTCGCCATGGTCGAGAGCCGCTGCTGCCAGAGGGCGTGGTCGTCGAGGCTCGCCACGCCGGGCAGCGCCTCGGCGAGCGCCGTGCGGAGCCGCTTCAGGTCCGGGGCCGGGCTGTCGGCGAGCTTGAGGGTGATCAGGCGCGGCACCGGCAGGTCGGACAGGTCGAGGCCGCTGCCGAGCCAGGGCTCGAGCAGGCGCTCGGCCTCGGCCTTGGAGAAGACGCGGGTGGCCCGGATGCCGGGCTCGGCCTTCGCGACCGCGTCGGCCCGGGCGATGTCGGCCTCGATGTCGCGGCCCGGGCCCGGGCGGACCTGGATCGTCACCTCCTGGGCCACGGCGCCCCGCCACTGGTCGGCGCTGGAGGCGACGATCTCGGCGGCCCCCGCGCAGAGGGCGGCCAGGAAGGTGAGGATGGCGATGACGGCCGCGAGCGAGCGGCTCGCGGCGGAATCCGTCGGCACCAGCGGCGCGTTCCGGCGGAGCGTCGGGGGCAGGGCGGGCTCGGGGACCGGCGCCGCGGCCGGGGACGGGGAGGCGGCCATCATTCCTCGATCTGCAGGCGGCCGTGGCCGAGCACCATGCGCCGGGTCGGGAACAGGTCCATCAGCCCGAAATCGTGGGTGGCGATGATGACGGAGGTACCGAGCTTGTTCAGCTCCACGAAGAGCCGCAGCAGGCGGCGGCCGAGCCCCGGATCGACGTTGCCGGTGGGCTCGTCGGCGAGCAGCAGCTCCGGCCGGGCGATCAGGGCACGGGCGATGGCGGCGCGCTGCTTCTCGCCGCCCGACAGGAGGGGCGGCAGCACGTGCATGCGCTCGCCGAGGCCGACCCAGCGCAGCAGCTCGACGACCTCGGCCCGGTAGCTCGTCTCGGCCCGGCCCTGGACGCGCAGGGGCAGCGCCACGTTCTCGTAGGTGGTGAGATGGTCGAGGAGGCGGAAATCCTGGAACACGACGCCCATGCGGCGGCGCAGGCCGGTCAGCGCCTCGCTGGAGATGCCGCTCACCTCCTCGCCGAAGACCGAGACGAGGCCGCGGGTCGGGCGGACCGAGAGCAGGATCAGGCGCAAGAGCGTGGTCTTGCCGGCCCCCGAGGGCCCGGTGAGGAACTGGAAGGAGCGCGGCGCGATCCGGAAGCTCACGTCGGAGAGCACCTCCGGCCCGAGGCCGTAGCGCATCCCGACATTCTCGAACTGGACCACCGGCTCCTCAGCGCCGGAGAGAAGGCTGCCTGTCTTCACCCGTTCGCCCAACTTGTGGTGCCCGCCGCGTCGAGCCCGGATTGACCCCGCGGGCCGCCGTTTTTCAAGCCCCGTCCCGTCCGGGTCGCCGCCCGGCGGGCTTCACCGGGGGTTAACCCTGTGCCGCGACAACCATGTGCGTGGATTCTTCACGGGCGGCAACCGCCGATTCGGGGCCGGAGGCCCCACACCCATGCTGATCGTCTGTCCCGCCTGCGCCAGCGAGTACCGGATCGAGGCGGACCGCGTCGGCATGGAGGGCCGCTCCGTGCGCTGCGCGGCCTGCCGCGAGACGTGGTTCGTCAGCCCCGCCGACGTGCTGGCCGGCCGCAGCGCCGAGCTCGACGCGCAGTGGGAGGGGGTCGCGGAATCCGAGGGCGGCGTCCCGGCCCCAGAGCCCGCCGGTGCCGTGGTCGAGAACGTGCCGCCGCGCCCGGCGCGCCGCCGCCGCGGCGCCGCGCTCCCGCCCTCCGGCAAGCCCGCCCGGCGCAAGGGCATAGCCGGCCTCTCCCCGGCGAGGGCGGCGGCGCTCGCGCTTCTGGCCGCGCTGCCGCTCGCCCTCCTCGCCCGGACCACGGTGGTGCGGGCGATGCCGCAGACGGCGGGGCTCTACGCCCGGATCGGCCTGCCGGTGAACCTGCGCGGGCTGGAGCTGCGCGACGTCGTCGCCTTCCGTACGCCCGGCGTGGACGGCATGCCGGCGCGGCTCAGCGTCGAGGGGGACGTCCTCGGCGTCGCCGCGCACGCGGTGCCCGTCCCGGTCCTCGAGGTCGAGGTGCGGGACGTCGACGGCCGCCCCTTGCGGGTCTTCACGATCCCCGCGCCGCGCCCGACCCTGGAGGGGGCCGAACGCGCCCGCTTCGGCGCCCGCTTCGACGATCCCCCGGCCGAGGGCCGGGCGATCGAGGTCCGCTTCGCGGCGGCCGCCCCGGCGCATCCCTGAGCCGTTCCGGTCCGCTCCGGGCACGGGCCGGTTCCGCCACGGCACAGCTTATTTTTGCCCGCCGGGGCGTGGGCAGGCGGGCGCGAAATGCTCTATGAGAGGCCCATGACCAGCGCCTCCCGACGCGTCCGCGTCCTCTTCGATGAAGCCGCCATCGCGCGGCGCAACGAGGAACTCGCCCAGGAGATCCTCGCCACGAACCCGCAGAACCTGCTCGTCGTGGCGGTGCTCAAGGGCAGCTTCATGTTCGCCGCCGACCTGCTGCGGGCCCTGCACCGGGCCGGGCTCTCGCCGCAGGTCGAGTTCGTGCACCTGTCGAGCTACCGGACCGGCACCGTCTCGTCGGGGCAGGTCGAGATCCTGCGCGACGTCGAGAGCGAGGTGAAGGGCCGCGACGTGCTCCTCATCGACGACATCCTGGAATCCGGCCGGACCATCGTCTTCGCCAAGGACCTGCTGATGGCCCGCGGCGCCAAGCGCGTGATGACGGCGGTGCTCCTGGAGAAGCCCGGCAAGCGCGCCGTGACGATCGACGCCGACTTCGTCGGATTCACCTGCCCGGACGTGTTCGTGGTGGGCTACGGCATGGACGTGGCGCACGCCTTCCGGCAGCTGCCCTTCGTCGGCCTCGTGGATTACGAGAGCAGCGAGCCCGATCTGTTCGGCGGCGCCTGAGCCCCGCCCCGGCGCAACGGGATCTTCAGACATATCGCGGCATTTGCGCACAGGGATCGGCCGTCGGAACCCAACCGGCCGCTCGTACCTTGACAGGCACACGGGCGCTTGCGTGATTCGCGAGTTGCTTGTCGGCGCAATGGTTTTTCCAGACAGGACGGTATGGCGCGCATTCTGCTCGTCGACGATGAAGAGACGGTCCGCGGCTTCCTCAAGCGGGGGCTGGAGATCGATGGCCACGCCGTGGTCACGGCGATCGACGGCAGCGACGGGCTCGACCGCCTGAACGAGGCGGACGGCGCCTTCGACCTGATGCTCACCGACATCCGGATGCCGCTGATGGACGGCATCGCGCTGGCGCTCGCGGCCAAGCGCGACTTCCCGAACCTGACGATCCTGCTGATGACGGGCTTCGCCGACCAGCGCGAGCGCGCCCGCGGCCTCGACGCCATCGTCACCGACGTGCTGACCAAGCCCTTCTCCCTGGCCGACCTGCGCTCCACGGTGAACCGCGCCCTGGCGGCGTGAGGGCCGGGCAGACCCTCGGTATCGCCGCTGGCAGGACTTCGCGCGGAGGGACTTAGCTTTGCCCGAGACCGTGAATTCCGGGGTCTCGTCGGTGCGAGCCCCGGGACGATCGAGCGCATCGAGCGCCAGACTGCGCCCGAGCCCCGTCCCCCCGGCGGTGGTCTGAGGCCCGGACCCGCCAGATAGGGGTCAGCGTCCTGGGCATTCCCCGGCAGCAGCGATCGAGAGGTGGAACAGGCAACCGTCGCCTCTCCCGTTTGGGAGAGGAGGCCGGCCCTCACCTCTCCCGTTCGGGAGAGGTCGCGTGCGCGGCAGCGCACCGGGTGAGGGGTTCGCCGTATCCGGAAACCTCCCACCCCTCACCCTGTCCCTCTCCCGAACGGGAGAGGGGACCTGCTGCCGGGCCTTGCTCTCAGAACAGCCCGTCGATCTGGCCATTCGCGTCTAGGCGGATCGTGTCCGCGGCCGGGACCCGGGGCAGGCCGGGCATGGTCATGATCTCACCGCAGATCACCACGACGAAGCCGGCGCCCGCCGAGAGACGCACGTCGCGCACCCCGATGATGTGGCCGGTGGGCGCGCCCATCAGGTTCGGGTCGGTCGAGAAAGAGTACTGGGTCTTGGCCATGCAGACCGGAAGATGGCCGTAGCCCTCCTTCTCGAAGGCGGCGAGCTTGGTGGCGGCCTTGGACTCGATCTGGATGTCGGCGGCGCCGTAGAGCTTCGTCGCGATGGCCTTGATCTTGTCCGTGAGCTTGCCCTCGGTCTCGTAGGTGTAGGCGAGCGGCTTCCGCTCGCCCTCGGCGAGCTTCACCACCGCGCGCGCGAGCGCCTCCGCGCCCGCGCCGCCGTCCGCCCAGTGCTTGCAGGTGATGGCCTCGACCTGGAGCCTGTCGCGGCACAGGGCCTTCAGCGTCTCGTGCTCGGCATCGGTGTCGGCGTAGAAGTGGTTGACGCCGACGACCACCGGCAGGCCGAAGTTGCGCACGTTCGTGACGTGGCGCTCGAGGTTGGCGAAGCCCCGCTCCAGGGCCTCGATGTTCTCCGAGCCGAGGTCTTTCTTGTTGACGCCGCCGTGCATCTTGAGCGCGCGCACGGTCGCGACGATGACGACCGCCGACGGGGTCAGCCCGGCCTGACGGCACTTGATGTCGATGAACTTCTCCGCGCCGAGATCGGCGCCGAAGCCCGCCTCGGTCACGGTGTAGTCGGCGAGCCTGAGGCCGGCGCGGGTGGCGATCACCGAGTTGCAGCCGTGGGCGATGTTGGCGAAGGGGCCGCCATGGATGAGGGCCGGGTTGCCCTCCAGGGTCTGCACGAGGTTGGGCTGCAGCGCGTCCTTGAGGAGCACGGTCATCGCGCCCGTGGCCTTCACGTCCTTGAGGGTGACGAGCTTGCGGTCGCGGGTCTCGGCGATGACGATGCGGCCGAGGCGCTCCTCGAGATCCTCGAGGTTCTTGGCGAGGCAGAACACCGCCATCACCTCGGAGGCCACCGTGATGTCGAAGCCGTCCTCGCGCGGGAAGCCGTTGGCGACGCCGCCGAGCGACTGGTTGATGGCGCGCAGCGCCCGGTCGTTCATGTCGACCACGCGGCGCCAGAAGATGCGCCGCACGTCGATGTTGAGCTCGTTCGCCCAGTAGATGTGGTTGTCGATCAGCGCGGCGGCCAGCGAGTGCGCCGAGGTGATGGCGTGGAAGTCGCCGGTGAAGTGCAGGTTGATCTGCTCCATCGGCACGACCTGCGCCTTGCCGCCGCCCGCAGCACCCCCCTTCATGCCGAAGCAGGGGCCGAGCGAGGGCTCGCGCAGGCAGATCATGGTCTTCTGGCCGATGCGGTTCAGCGCGTCGCCGAGGCCGACCGTCGTCGTCGTCTTGCCTTCGCCGGCCGGCGTCGGGCTGATCGCGGTCACGAGGACGAGCTTGCCCTCGGGCCGGCTCTCCAGGCCCGCGATGTAGCCGTGGTCGATCTTGGCGATGTGCTTGCCGTAATTGTGGAGCGCGTCCTCCGGGATGCCGAGCTTCTCGGCGACCTGGGCGATCGGCTTCAGGGTCGCCGCGCGGGCGATCTCGATGTCTGAGGGCATGGTTTCCTCACCTGTTCACGAGGGCGTCGTGTGGCGTTCCGTTTCTTGGCCGGGGGCCGTTCTTGACCGGGAGACGGGAGCGCGCCGCCCCGGGAGGCTGCCGGACCGGCCCGTGCGCTTCTCATAGGCCGAGACGCGCGCGAGCCAAGGGCCGGGCCCGAACAATCGGGGCAGTTTGCGCGATGGCGGCCGGAATTGCGCGTCGGAAATTTTGAAGGCGCCGGCAAATTTTCGTTCGTGCCGGGGCGCCCGGGGGCGTCCCCGGCTCATGACGTCGCGCGGATCACCGGCTCCAGCCGGTCGACGATCTCGCCGATCTGGTCCTCGCGCACGATGAGCGGCGGGGTCAGGGCCAGGGTGTCGCCCGCCGCCCGCACCACGAGCCCCGCCTCGAAGGCCCGGTCCATGATGGTGAAGGCGCGCAGGCCCGGCGCGTCGGGCCGGGGCGCGAGGTCGATCGCGGCCGCCAGGCCCACGGTGCGGATGTCGAGGATGCCGGGCAGGCCGCGCAGGCTCATCACGGCCTGCCCGAAGGCGGGCTCGAGGGCGCGGGCGCGGGCGAACAGGTCCTCGTCACGGTAGAGGTCGAGGGTGGCGAGCGCCGCCGCGCAGGCGAGCGGGTGGCCCGAATAGGTGTAGCCGTGGAACAGCTCCACCGCGTGCTCGGGGCCCTGCATCAGCGCCGCGTGGACGGGTTCGCGAACGATCACGCCGCCCATCGGCACGGTGCCCGAGTTCACGGCCTTGGCGAAGGTGATCATGTCGGGCACGACGCCGTAGCGCTCGGCCGCGAAGGCGTGGCCGAGGCGGCCGAAGCCCGTGATGACCTCGTCGAAGATGAGGAGCAGGCCGTGCCGGTCGCAGAGCGCGCGCAGGCGCTCCAGGTAGCCCTTGGGCGGCGGCAGCACGCCGGTCGAGCCCGCCATCGGCTCGACGATCACGGCCGCGATGGTCGAGGCATCGTGCAGCTCGACGATCCGCTCCAGCGCGTCGGCGAGATGGCCGCCCCAGTCCGGCTCGCCGACCGTGAAGGCCTGCTGCGCGCGGTCGTAGGTGTGGGGCAGGTGGTCGATGCCCGGCAGGCCCGGCCCGAAGGCCCGGCGGTTGGCGCCGATGCCGCCTACCGCGATGCCGCCGAAGCCGACGCCGTGGTAGCCGCGCTCCCGCCCGATCAGCCGGGTGCGCCGGCCCTCGCCGCGGGCCTGCCAGTAGGCGAGGGCGATCTTGAGCGCCGTGTCGACCGCCTCCGAGCCCGAGTTGCAGAGGAAGACGCGGTCGAGATCCCCTGGGGCGAGGGCGGCGAGCCGCCCTGCCAGCGCGAAGGCGGCCGGGTGCCCGAACTGGAAGGGGGGCGCGTAGTCGAGCTCCCCCGCCTGCGCCCGGATCGCCCGCACAATCGGCTCGCGGCCGTGGCCGGCGTTGCAGCACCACAGGCCCGAGATCCCGTCGAGGACGCTGCGCCCGTCCGGCGTGCGGTAGTGCATGCCCTCGGCGCCCGAGACGAGGCGGGGCTTGCGGCGGAAGGCGCGGTTGGCCGTGAACGGCATCCACCAGGCGCCGAGGTCGTTCGGGCCGGGCAGGGGGGCCGGGGCGTTCGCGGGCATGGCGCGGGTCCGTTTCAGCCCGTCATCGCGGTCGCGGTGTAGCCGGCCTTGGTCAGCGCCTGGGCCACGTCGAGGCTCTGGGCGCTGGTGCGCACGGCCACGCGGCCGTGGGCGAGGTCGACCTCGACCTCGGCGCCGGGGTCGAGGCGCTGGATCGTGCGGCGCACGGCCTGCACGCAGCCGTCGCAGGTCATGCCCTCGACCTGCATCATCAGGAGATCGGTCCGCGTTCCGTCCATCGGCGCACCCTTGCCGCCCTGTCCAGCCCGCGCTGGCCCGTCCGGGCGGCACCTCCATGTCGGCCGGCCCGCCGCACGATGCAAGCGGGGCGCGGCGGGCCGTGCCGTGCAGGCCCGGGGTTCCGTCGGAGGCTCCGCGCAAGTCTCCGCGCAAGTCCATGTCACACCGGCCGGAAATCGCTTGCCGGCGTGGGGCGGCGCCTTGCCGGGGGCCACGGCCTCGGCGACAAGGTGGGATGCCCCGATTCGGCGCGGTCCGGCGGTGCAGTCTCTGTTCCCGCGTTCGAGGGGTTTGGGCTTAGTCCGATGGACCGGATCTTCGGCCGGCGCAGCAGCCTGTTGGCCCTGGGTCTCCTCGGGCTCGTCGTGCTCGGGCCCCTCGCCCTCGTCGCGCCGCTGGCCGCCGCCCTCGCGCTCACCCTGGCGGCGGCGCTCGCCGCCCTCCTGTCGCACCGCAAGGCGGCCGCGCTGAGCCTGCGCTGCGACAAGCTCTCCGCCGAGCTCGACGTGCTCTCGAAGCGCCTGATCCGGCTCGAAGCCGGCGCCGCCGCGTCCGCCGCAAACACGCCCCCGGCGGCCGATGCGGGGCTCGCTTCCGGTATCGAGGAGGTGACGGTCGAGATCGGCCTGCTGAGCGGCATCGTGCGCGATCTCGCCTCCGTGGTCGCCGCGCAGGACGGCGAGATCGCCCGGCTCAAGGCGGAGCCGCGCGCTCCGGCGCCGGTCCCGGCGCCCGCCCCGCTGCACGTTTCCGCGCCGGCCGCGCCGGCTCCCGCGCTCGTCCAGGCGGCGCCCCCCGCCGCTGCGCCGCCGCGTCCCGATCCCGAGCCCGCCGCGCGGCCCGCACCCTTCGCGCCGCGGCCGATCCCGCCGCCGCGACCGGCCGACACCGACCGCTTCCCCGCTCCCGCCGTGCCCGCTCCCGCCGTGCCGGCGCGCGCGGGTGCGCCGACGCACGGGGAGCGCGCCCGCGAGGAGGCGCTGCTGGCGGCCTTCGACCGCGACGGGCTTGAGGTTCACCTGCAGCCGATCGTGGTGCTGCCCCAGCGCAAGGTCGTGTCCTACGAGGCGCTGGCGCGGCTGCGCGTCGAAGGCGAGGTGCTGGCGCCGGAGGCGTTCCTGCCCGTGCTGGAGCGCTACGGCCGCACCACGGACCTCGACCGGCGCATGCTGCAGCGCGTCGCCACCATCGCCCGGCACCTCGCCGGCCGCGGCAGCGAGGCGGCGGTGGCCTACGGGCTGTCGCCGCTCTCCCTGTTCGAGCCGGGCTTCCTGCGCTCGCTCGCCCGCCTCGTCGCGGCGGAACCGGGGCTCGCGGGCCGGCTCGTGGTGGCGCTGCCGCAGGCGAGCTGGCGCAACCTCGACGCCGAGCAGGCGGCGGCGCTCGCCGCCCTGCGCGGCCGGATCGGCTTCATCCTCGACCGGCCGACCGACCTGCGCTTCGACGCCCTCGCGCTGGCCGAGCGCGGCGTCGCCCAGGTCAAGGTGCCGGCCGACCTGCTGCTGCGCCAGGCACCCGGGCGCGGGCACCTCGCCGACATCGCGGTGGAGGATCTGGTGGCCGCGCTCGGCCGGGCCGGTATCCGCCTCGTCGCCTGCGGCGTCGAGCACGAGGGCGACGTGCCGGACCTCATCGACCTCGACGTGCCCTTCGCGCAGGGGAGCGTCTTCGCCGCGCCCCGCGCCGTGCGGGCGGAGGTGCTCGCTGCGCCGCCGGCCCCGCCCGAGCCCCCGGCGCCGCCGGCGGACGAGCCCGAGCCGCCGCCCCAGCGCCGGCCCTTCCGCGACTTCCTGCGCCGGGCAAGCTGAGGCGGGACGCGTTGCAATCGGGCGGCATGGCGCCTAACCGGGCCCCGGAACAGCCAATCCAGGACGCTTCATGACAGCCTCACCCGTCCCGGCGGGCCCGGCGCAGGGCCCGGCCGCCATCCCGACGCTCGCGGGCTTCCGCGAGATCGCCCCGCGCCACGACCTCATCCTGTGCGACGTCTGGGGCGTCCTGCACGACGGCACGGTCGGCCATCGCGCGGCGGGCGAGGCCCTGATCCGCTTCCGCGGCCTCGCGCCGGAGGGGCGGCCGCGCCGGGTCATGCTGGTCTCGAACGCGCCGCGCCCCTGGCCGAGTGTGCAGGCGATCCTCGACGGCTACGGCGTGCCGCGGGAGGCCTACGACGCCATCCTCACCTCCGGCGACCTCACCCGCGACCTCGTCGCCCGGCACCCGGGGGCGCGGGTGCACCATCTCGGGCCGGAGCGGGATGCCCCGATCTTCGAGGGCCTCGACCTGACCCTGGTTCCGCCCGCGGAGGCACAGGTCGTGGTCTGCACCGGCCTGTTCGACGACACCCGCGAGACGGCCGACGACTACCGGGACACGCTTGCCGCCTTCCGGGCGCGCGCGGTGCCGATGATCTGCGCCAACCCCGACCTCGTGGTCGAGCGCGACAAGAAGCTCATCCCCTGCGCCGGGCTCATCGCGGCGGCCTACGCGGAGACCGGAGGCGAGGTCGTCTACGCGGGCAAGCCGTACCGGCCGATCTACGAGGCCGCGCTCGCGGCGGCCGGCGCCCTCGACGGACTTCCGGCCCCGGACCTGTCCCGGGTGCTGGCCGTCGGCGACGCGCTGCGCACCGACATCGCGGGCGCGTCGGCGTTCGGGATCGCGAGCCTGCTCGTGGCCCGCGGCATCCACGCGGAGGAGCTCGGCGTGCTGGCCGAGCACGACCGGCTCGGCGACGCGGCCGCCTGGCTCGCCCGCCAGAGCGTCCACCCGGACGCGCTGATCGAGCGCCTCGCCTGGTAGCGGGGCTCAGGCGAACAGGGCGTCGATGTCGTCCTGGGAGGTCGCCGGGCCGCCGATCTGCGGGCCGTTGAGGAGCAGGCGCTCGGCGCGGGCGCGGCGCTCGGACTCGGTCGGGTCGATACCGGATTCGTCGCGCGCCTTCACGGCGTTCGCGAAGCGGGCGAGGCGCAGCTCGAGCTGGCGCAGGGCCTCCACCACCTTGGAGATGCGCTGCCCGGTGATGTCCTGGAAGGCGCAGGCCTCGAAGATCTCGTAGATCTTCGCCTCGACGTTCTCGCGGTAATCGTCGTCGGGCAGGGCCAGCATCGCCTCAGCGGAGGCCATGATCTGGTTGGTGGCGCCCGCCGTGGCGGCGAGCACGTTGCCGAGCTCCTCGTGCGCCATCGGGATGCGGTCGCGGGTGATCTCGTTCGCCCGGAGCGCGGCGATCTCCTGGCGCAGGTGACTGATGTACTCGGCGATCTCGACGAGCTCGTTGATCACCGCGGGGGGCGTACGCTCGGGAGCCGTCTCCCGCGCCTTGCGTGCGAACAGCATCGGACACTGACTCCACAGGACGGCGGCGGGCGCCGCCGCCGGTACGCGCGGCCGGCCCCTCCCCGGAGCCCGGCCGCGGACGGGCCTTAGACTCAGGCGCCGCAGACCGCCTCGATCTTGCTCTTGAGCGTGGCGGCGTTGAACGGCTTCACGATGTAGTTGTTCACGCCGGCCTTCTTGGCCGCGATCACGTTCTCGGTCTTCGACTCGGCGGTGACCATGATGAAGGGCGTGGTGCGCAGGGACTCGTCGGCGCGCACGTGGCGCAGCAGCTCGTAGCCCGTCATCGGCTCCATGTTCCAGTCGGAGATCACGAGCCCGTACTTGCGGCTCTTCAGGCGCGCGAGCGCGGCGGTGCCGTCGGAGGCATCGTCCACCTCCTCGAAGCCGAGCTGCTTCAGGAGGTTGCGGATGATGCGGACCATGGTCTGGTAGTCGTCGACGACCAGGATCGGCATGCTGAGGTCGAGGGCCATGAGGGTTCTGCTCCGTGATCCCGGGGGACGGTGCGGCCACGTCCCCTGCGCGTATCGAGGGAGGCGCCAAGCGACGCGGCGCCTCATGGTCCTGAAATTACGACGGACCCGATTGCGAACCGGTTAACTGCGCGCCTGCGGACGCGTGCGCCCGCACCGGCCCGGGCGGCTCGCTTGACCCTCGGGGCGGTTTTCGACAGGGTCCGGCCGGCCTCCACGCCCCGCAAGCCCGGCCCGCCCGTCCCCATCGCCCCATGAGCCCGATATCGTCCGCCGACGAGAGCCCCGCGCGGCCCTTCACGGTCTGCCGCGAGGACGAGCCGCTGCCCGCCTCCCTGCGCGGCGCCGTGGCGGCGATCGGCAATTTCGACGGGGTGCACCGCGGCCACCGCATCCTCGTGGAGGCCGTGCGCGAGACGGCCGGGGCGGCAGGGCGGCCCGCCATCGTGCTCACCTTCGAGCCGCATCCGCGCGCCTACTTCGCGCCCCACCTGCCCCTGTTCCGGCTGACCGGGCCCGGCGCCAAGGAGATCGTGTTCCGCCGCCTCGGCCTCGACGGACTCGTCGTGCGCCGCTTCGACGCGGAGCTCGCCGGCACCGGCGCGCGCGACTTCGTGCGGCGCCTCCTGAAGGAGGATCTTGGGCTCTCGGGCGTGGTGATCGGCCACGATTTCCATTTCGGCCGCGGGCGCGAGGGCACGCCGGCGCTGCTGGCCGATCTCTGCCGCGAGGCGGGGCTCGCCTGCCGCATCATCCCGCCCGTGGCCCTGCCGGCGGAGGCCGAGCCCGTCTCGTCGAGCGCGATCCGGGCGGCCCTCGCCCGCGGGGACGTGGCCCGCGCGAACGCGCTCCTCGGCTACCGCTGGTTCGTGCAGGGCGTCGTGCGCCACGGCGACAAGCGCGGGCGCACCCTCGGCTACCCGACCGCCAACATCGCGCTCCCCGATTGCGGCCTCGCCCACGGCATCTACGCGGTGCGGGTACGGCTGCCGGACGGCCGCCCGCGGCCGGGCGTGGCGAGCTACGGTCGCCGCCCCACCTTCGACGACGGGGCGCCGCTCCTCGAGGTCAACCTGTTCGATTTCGCGGGCGATCTCTACGGGCAGGCGCTCGACGTGGAGTTCGCCGCCTTCATCCGCGGCGAGGAGCGCTTCGCGAGCGCCGAGGCGCTGATCGCCCGCATGGACATCGACGCGGCCGAGGCCCGCACCCTGCTGGAGGCGGGCCGGACCCCGTCGATGCTCGAGGGCGGGTCGCCTCTCCTGGCCGGGAGAGGGTTGGGGTAGGGGTACAGGTCTATCCGGAGAGGTCGCATCCCTCACCCGGTCCGCTCACGCGGACTCGACCTCTCCCGGACGGGAGAGGTGGGGCACCGGCCCTGCCTACGCTCACCTGAAACGATTGGGCGCGGGTCCCCTCTCCCGTTCGGGAGAGGGAC
>NZ_BJZU01000040.1 GCF_007992195.1 Methylobacterium oxalidis
CGGGAGAGGTGAGGCGCCGACGCGGCCTGCGCGGACCCGAGGCGACCGCGCGCGTCGTCCCGCCCGCAGGCCCGAGCCGGGACGGACGGGCGCCGTCCTCGGTCAGAGCTTCGGTCAGAGCTTCTCCTGGGCGGTCTCGGCCGCGAGGCTCGCGGCCGCCTGGCGGAGATCGGCCGCGTCGCGGGCGCCGCTGAGGGCGTAGCTGGAGCCGCCCGCCGTCCAGTAGGCGGTGGTGCCGTCGCTGGAGCGCACGACCTCCTTCTCGCGGGCGCCCGACTTGCGGTGCGTCGCGAACAGCGAGACCTCGCCGAGGCTGCCCGCGTCGATGGCGACCTCGACGCCCGCCCCGTGATGGGCCGGGAAGACCTGCACGTCCCGCACGGTCCAGCCCGCGGGCAGATCCGGCAGGCGGATGCCCGTCGCGGCCTCGATGTCGGCCCGGTCGTAGGAAGGGGTCGGCCGCTGCGAGACCATCCGGGCGCGCAGCTGCGCCGTCTGGCGGGCCTGCGCCGCGTCCTCCACGAAGGTCGGGTCGATGGGCGAGGCGAAGGTGTCCGGCACGCCGAACACGCCGACCTCCGCGTGGGCGAGCCAGCCCGCGCCCACCAGGATCGCGATGGCCGCGGCGCGCCGCAGGCGGGCGGTCACGGAGCGCCAGCGCAGCGACCGGTCGAGCCGGCGGGCGAGCGTCTGGTTGCGCTCGGGCCCCGGCCCGGGCAGCCGGGCGAAGGCGGCGCGCAGGGCGTCGCTGTCGTGCATGTCCGCCATGATGCGGGCGGCCACGTCGGGGTTTCGCGCGAGATGGGCCTCGACCTCGAGGCGCCTCATCACGTCGAGCTCGCCGTCCACGAAGGCGATGAGATCGGAATCGGTAATCGGGTCGACCATGACGGCACGTCCTCTGCCCTGTTCGGGCGCATCTTCAACGATCGCGAACCCGGCCGGTTCTGGGCCGGTACCGCGCGGACGTCAGGTTTCCCCGACGGCGCGGCTCTCGTGATTGCGGGGCAGGTCGCCCCGGATCTCCGACGGGCCGCTCGGCCTCACGAGGCGCAGATGCGGCCGCTCCGAGCCTCCGCCCTCGCGCTCGGGCGGCCTTCGGGCGGGCTGGCCCTCCTCGAAGGCCCGCAGCGCCGCGCGTCCGCGGCCGAGCCGCGACATCAGCGTGCCGATCGGGATGCCGAGCACCGCCGCGGCGTCCGCGTAGGCCATGCCCTCGATCGTGACGAGGTGCAGGGCCGCCCGCTGCTCTTCCGGCAGGGTCAGGAAGGCTTCCCGGATCTGGCCGAGCCGCACCTGGGCCTCCTGGGCGGGCAGGGCGACCTCGTCGCTCATCTGCACCAGCACGTCGGCGTGGCGCGCCTCGACGCGCTTGCGGCGCTGATCGTCGATGAAGACGTTGTGCAGCACCGTCATCATCCAGGTGCGCAGGTTCGTGCTGGGCCGCAGCGTCGCCTGCGCCTCAAGGGCGCGCACGAGCGTGTCGTGCACGAGATCGTCCGCCCGCAGGGTGTCGCGGGTGAGCGAGCGCGCGTAGCGCCGCAGCGGCACCAGCAGGTCGACGATGTCGGGACGCTTCGACTTGTCGGAGATCATATCGGTTCAAACGGGTGCGGGGACGCTTTTAATCCCCGTCGCGGCCGCCTCACGCCCAAGCTTCACGCCGATGTGACCTGTGGGCGATTCGCTTTCTACTGGTATGCGGCGTGCAGATCGAGGGTGCACTCGTGCCCGACCCGGTCGAAATGCTCGGCGAGCCACGCCTCGGCGGCAGCCCGGCCCTTGTCGCGCAGGCGCTGGAACACCCGCCAGCGGGCGTCGAGGCGCGAGGAGGCCCGGTAATCCTCCAGCGCGTCGGTGCCGTCGATCCGGTGGACGCGCACCCGTTCGTAGGCGCCCTGGCCGAGGACGCCCTCCTCGATCAGGTTGTCCACGAAGTCGATGGCGCGAAGTTCCCGCATCAGGTTGGCGTTGAAGGTGATCTCGTTGAGCCGATCCTCGATCTCGGCCTCGGTGCGCGGGGTCTCGCGTCGCTCCACGGGGTTGATCTGCACGAGCAGGATGTCGCGGGTGCGCGCGCCCCGGTGCAGGGGATAGAGGGGCGGGTTGCCGAGGTAGCCGCCGTCCCAGTAGGGCACGCCGTCGATCTCGACCGCCTGGAACACGGTGGGCAGGCAGGCCGAGGCCATCAGGTGGTCGACGGTGAGCCGCTCGCGCTCGAACACTGCGAGCTTGCCCGTCCAGACGTTGGTGGCCGAGACGTAGACGCCCGCGGTGTCGGCCGCCCGCAGCCGCTCGAAATCCACCTGCCTGGCGAGCGCCTTGCGCAGCGGGTTCACGTTGAGGGGGTTGGCCACGTAGGGGCTCGGCGCGAGCGCCTTCGCCCAGAACTCGGCGACCGGGTTGCCCTGCCAGAGGCCGAGCAGGCCGCTGACGACGCGGCGCTGCGCCGGCCAGAGGCTGCCGTCCAGGCTGACCTCGCGCCAGAACCGCTCCAGCCCCTCGCGCGCGCCCTCGGGACCGCCCGCGAGCCAGCCGTCGATCATCACCACGGCGTTCATGGCGCCCGCGCTCGCCCCCGTGATCGCCTCGAAGCCGAGGCGCCCGTCCGCGATCAGCGCGTCGAGCACGCCCCAGGTGAAGGAGCCGTGCGCGCCGCCGCCCTGCAGGGCGAGGGCGACGGTCTTCTCGGCCCGGGGCCCCGCCAGGATGTGCAGGGGCGGGTGCGTCTCGGGCCTCGCCTCGATCCCGTCCTCGGAGCGGGGCGGCTCCGGGACGGCGGTTGCGGGGTTGTGCGGCTCGGGCCCGTGCGCGGACGATTCCGCCGGCGCGGCGGTGTTCGGGGTGCGGCTCATCGAATCCGTCATGCCTCTCAACATGGGATGCTGCGCTGCAACAGCAACGGCCAGGCCAACCGCGCGCCGGCCCGCTCCGTTCCGACGACGACCGCATCCCGAAGCCCGCGGGAGACGCCCGCACCTCGACATCCGGGCCCGGATGCGACATGACACGCGCGATGCTGCCATGCACGGGCCCGGCTTGACGCTGCGGGCCGGCAATCTCAGCTAAACCAACCCGCGCGTATTCTGCGCACAGTTGAGTTGAACGGACTGGGTTGAACCAGGCGACGGGCTTGGCGGCGGATCGCGGGCCCTCTCGCCCGCGGCGCCGCGAGCCGCGAGGTTTTAGCTCACGGGTTTCGCGGACGAGATCTGCAGACAAGGTCGATCGATGGAACTCACGACAGCCCCAGCCGATCCCAGCACCCTCGGCGAGTCCCTCGGCGGGACCGGCCCCGAGATCGCAGGCCCGGCGCCCCGGCACCGCACGGTCGGCGTGCGCGTCGGCGCGGGCGAAGGGGCGGTCACGGTCGGCGGCGGCGCGCCCGTCGTCGTCCAGTCGATGACGAACACCGATACGGCGGACATCGACGCCACGGTGGCGCAGGTCGCCCAGCTCGCCCGGGTCGGCTCGGAGCTCGTCCGCATCACCGTCGACCGGGACGAGGCCGCCGCCGCCGTACCGAAGATCCGCGAGCGCCTCGACCGGATCGGCGTGCACGTGCCCCTCGTCGGCGACTTCCACTACATCGGCCACAAGCTCCTCTCCGACCACCCGGCCTGCGCCGAGGCGCTCGCCAAGTACCGGATCAACCCGGGCAACGTGGGCTTCAAGGAGAAGAAGGACACCCAGTTCTCGACGATCATCGAGCAGGCCATCCGCTACGGGAAGACCGTGCGCATCGGCGCGAACTGGGGCTCGCTCGACGGCGAGCTCCTGACGCACCTGATGGACGAGAACGCCCGGTCCCCGCGGCCCATCGATGCCCGCGCGGTGATGCGCGAGGCGATGGTGCAGTCGGCCCTCTCCTCGGCGAAGCGCGCGGAGGATCTCGGCCTGCCGAAGGACCGCATCATCCTCTCGGCCAAGGTCTCGGCGGTGCAGGACCTGATCGCGGTCTACCGCGAGGTGGCCCGCCGCTCGGACTACGCCATCCATCTCGGCCTCACCGAGGCCGGCATGGGCTCGAAGGGGATCGTCGCGGCCTCGGCCGCCATCGGCGTGCTCCTTCAGGAGGGCATCGGCGACACGATCCGCTACTCGCTCACCCCCGAGCCCGGCGGCGACCGCACGCTCGAGGTGAAGGCGAGCCAGGAACTCCTGCAGACGATGGGCTTCCGCACCTTCGTGCCGCTGGTGGCGGCCTGCCCCGGCTGCGGGCGCACGACCTCGACGACCTTCCAGGAACTCGCCCGCGACATCCAGACCTGGATCACCACCTCGATGCCGGAGTGGAAGAAGACCTACCCGGGCGTCGAGGGGCTGAACGTCGCCGTGATGGGCTGCATCGTGAACGGGCCCGGCGAGTCGAAGCACGCCGACATCGGCATCTCGCTGCCCGGCACCGGCGAGAGCCCGAGCGCGCCCGTCTTCATCGACGGCAAGAAGGCGATGACCCTGCGCGGCGCGACGCTCGCCAAGGATTTCGAGACCATCGTCATCGACTACATTGAGCGCCGCTTCGGCCAGGGCGCCCGCAGCGCGGCGGAGTGAGCACGCAACTCTGACCCGCCGCACCCGCACCCCGGCGCGGCGGCCCCGCCGGACGGGCGATCCCGCCGAAAGGTCGGTGTTCCCGGCGCTCCGGCCGCGTGCTAAGCGTGCCGACACGATCCCCTGAGCGGGCCCGGCGACGCGCCGGGTGCGCGTGCCCCGGAAGGCCTCGCGTCCCCCATGGCGTCTTCCACGCGCCGCGTCGGGAGCCTTCGGGCAGCCCTCACTCCAGATCGCCCTTCATGACGCACTCCGCCACACCGAGCGCCCCCGCCGCTCAGCCCGCAGCCGCGGACGCGTCCGGCCCCGCCGCCGGCGGCCCGGCGCCCGGCGAGGGCGGCGGCGTCGTCCCGACCTCGGCCGGCGTCCTCGACGCCGCCGACGACGGCCACGCGCCCGCGAGCTTCTGGACCCTCGTCGTCGGCTCGGTCGGCGTCGTCTACGGCGACATCGGCACGAGCCCGCTCTACGCCTTCCGCGAGGCGCTGGGCCCGGCGCGCGCCGACAACATCCTGCTCGCCGAGGAGGTGCTCGGCACCGCCTCGCTGATCCTGTGGGCGCTGCTGCTCATCGTCACCATCAAGTACGTCGCCATCCTCCTGCGGATGGACAACAACGGCGAGGGCGGCATCCTCTCGCTGATGGCGCTCGCCCGCAAATCGCTGGGCGGCTCGCGCCTCGTCTTCACGCTCGGGCTGCTCGGCGCCTCGCTGTTCTACGGCGACGCCGTGATCACGCCGGCGATCTCGGTGCTCTCGGCGGTGGAGGGCCTGAAGCTCGTCACGCCCGCCTTCGAGCACTCGGTGCTGCCGATCACGGTCGGCATCATCCTCGCCCTGTTCCTCGTGCAGAGCCGGGGCACCAGCAAGGTCGCGGCCTTCTTCGGGCCGATCATGGTGGTGTGGTTCCTGGCGCTGGCGCTGGCCGCGCTGCCGCACATCCTGGCCAATCCCGGCGTGTTCTGGGCCTTCCACCCCTGGTACGCGGTGCACTACCTGCTCGGCCACGGCTCGGGCGCCCTGATCGCGCTGGGCGCCGTGTTCCTCGCGGTGACAGGAGCGGAGGCGCTGTTCGCCGATCTCGGCCATTTCGGGCGCCGCCCGATCCAGGTGGCGTGGCTCGGCCTCGTCGCGCCCTGCCTCGTCCTGAACTATCTCGGCCAGACCGCCCTGGTGCTGGCCAAGCCCGACACGACCGACCCGTTCTACCAGCTCGTGCCCGAGTGGGGACTGATCCCGATGGTGGTGCTGGCCACGCTCGCCACCGTGACGGCGAGCCAGGCAGTGATCACTGGCGCCTTCTCGCTGTCGCGCCAGGCGATCCAGCTCGGCCTTCTGCCGCGGCTCGAGATCCGCCACACCTCCGAGTCCCACTCGGGCCAGATCTACCTGCCGCAGATCAACCTGCTGCTGATGATCGGCGTCGTGGTGCTGGCGGTGCTGTTCCGCTCCTCCTCGGCGCTGGCCTCCGCCTACGGCATCGCCGTGACCGGCACGATGCTGCTGACCGCCTCGCTCTCCTTCATCGTGCTCTGGCGCTACTGGCGCTGGTCGCCGATCGCGGCGGCGGCGGCGATCATGCCGTTCATCGTGGTCGAGTTCCTGTTCATGCTCTCGAACATGCTCAAGGTGTTCGAGGGGGGCTACGTGCCGCTGCTCGTGGCCGGCTGCCTGATCGTGCTGATGTGGACCTGGGTGCGGGGCGTCACGATCCTGTTCAACAAGACCCGCAAGACCGACGTGCCGCTCATCGAGCTCGTCGGCATGCTGGAGAAGAGCCCGCCCCACCACGTCCGGGGCACGGCCGTGTTCCTGACGAGCGACCCCGAGATCGCGCCGGCGGCGCTCCTGCACAACCTCAAGCACAACAAGGTGCTGCACGAGAAGAACGTCGTCCTCACCGTCGAGACGGTGGACACCCCGCGCTCGAACCAGGCCGACAAGGTGCGCATCGAGCCGATCGGCCCGCACTTCTCGAAGGTCGTGATGAAGTTCGGCTACATGGAGCAGCCGAACATCCCCAAGACCCTGACGCTCCTGCGCAAGCAGGGCTTCAAGTTCGACATCATGGCGACGTCGTTCTTCCTGTCCCGCCGCTCGATCCGGCCGGCGGCGCATTCCGGCATGCCGCTGTGGCAGGACCGGATCTTCATCACCCTCGCCAAGAACGCCAACGACGCCACGGACTTCTTCCAGATCCCCACGGGCCGCGTCGTCGAGGTCGGCACGCAGGTCACGGTTTGAAGAGCCCTGCCCGGCCTGTGCGAAAGGGCACAGACCATGCACCGGGCGCAGGGTTCCGGGCGAGATCGGCCCCGCCCCCGTGTTGCGGGGCGAGCGAGGGCCGGCATACATTGAATTCATTCTGAAGACGGCGCGGACCGGGGGCGGTCGCGGGTCCGGCCTACCCTGAGGGTGGCCGGGACGCGGGGCATCCCGGCTCGCTTTGCGCTGCCCGGGCACCCGCGTGCCCCGGGGCCGGCCGCCGTGCCTCACGACAGGACGATGCTGATGATCAAACTCACCGTGAACGGGGCTGAGCGCAGCTTCGACGGCGACCCCGACATGCCGCTCCTCTGGTTCCTGCGGGACGAACTGGGGCTGACCGGCACCAAGTTCGGCTGCGGCCAGGCCCTGTGCGGCGCCTGCACGGTCCATCTCGGCGGCACCGCCGTGCGCGGCTGCGTCACGCCGGTCTCGGCGGCCGAGGGCCAGGAGGTGGTGACGATCGAGGGCCTCTCCCCCGACGGCAACCACCCCGTCCAGGCCGCGTGGCGCGACCTCAACGTATCCCAGTGCGGCTACTGCCAGACCGGCCAGATCATGCAGGCCGCCTCCTTCCTCAAGGACACGCCGAAGCCCACCGACGCGCAGATCGACGAGGCGATGAGCGGCAACCTCTGCCGCTGCGGCACCTACCCGCGCATCCGCGCCGCCATCCACCAGGCCGCCGGGCAGGCGACCGCCCCCGCAGCCAAGGGAGAGCGCCTGTGATCCACGACGCCAAGCTGATGGCCGAACTCGCGGCCGAGACCCCCAAGGCGGCCGTGCCCGCCGTCCTCGCCAACGTCAGCCGCCGCGCCGTGCTCGGCGGCCTCGGCGCCTTCGCGCTCGCCGTGTCGCTCCGGGACCGGGCCGAGGCCGAGGAGAAGAAGGACGAGCCGAAGAAGTTCGGCGCCGACGGCATGCCGCACGGCTGGCGCGACGACCCGACGATCTTCGTCGCCATCGCGCCCGACGGCACCGTGACGGTGACGAACCACCGCTCGGAGATGGGCCAGGGCGTGCGCACCTCGATCGCCCTCGTGGTGGCCGACGAGCTCGACGCCGACTGGTCGAAGGTGAAGGTCGTCCAGGCCTGGGGCGACGAGACCCGCTTCGGCAACCAGGACACGGACGGCTCGCGCAGTCTGCGCCACTTCTTCCAGCACTTCCGCCACGTCGGCGCCGCCGCGCGCCAGATGCTGCGCGAGGCCGCCGCCAAGCAGTGGGGCGTGCCGGTCGCCGAGGTGACGGCCGAGAACCACGTCGTCGCCCACGCCAAGTCGAAGCGCCGGCTCGGCTACGGCGAGATCGCGGCCGCCGCCGCCGCCCTGCCGGTCCCCGCCCGCGAGAGCGTGGCGCTCAAGGACCCGAAGAGCTTCCGCTACATCGGCAAGGGCGAGATCGGCCTCATCGACAACCGGGACATCACCACCGGCAAGGCGATCTACGGCCTCGACACGCGCCTCGACGGGATGCTCTACGCCCTCGTCGCCCGCCCGCCCGTCTACGGCGGCAGGGTAGCGAGCCTCGACGATTCCGAGGCCAGGAAGGTGCCGGGCGTCGTCAAGATCTTCCAGATCGAGGGCGCGCCGATCCCCTCCGAGTTCATGCCCCTCGGCGGCGTCGCGGTGGTGGCCAAGAACACCTGGGCGGCGATGAAGGCGCGCGACGCCCTCAAGATCACCTGGGACGACGGCCCGAACGCGACCTACGACACCGACACCTTCCGGGGCGAGCTGGAAAAGGCCGCCCGCGCGCCCGGCAAGGTCGTGCGGAACCAGGGCGACGTCGACGCAGCCATGGCCAAGGCCAAGACGCGGGTCACGGCCGAGTACTTCGTGCCCCACCTCGTCCAGGCGCCGATGGAGCCGCCCGCGGCCGTCGCCCGGGTGAAGGACGGCGCCTGCGAGGCCTGGGCCTGCACGCAGGGACCGCAGGCCGCCCACGACCGGCTCGTGAAGGCGCTCAAGCTGCCCGCCGACAAGGTCAAGGTGAACGTGACGCTGCTCGGTGGCGGCTTCGGCCGCAAGTCGAAGCCCGACTACGTGGTCGAGGCCGCGCTCTGCAGCCAGGCGGTCGGCGGCGCGCCGGTGAAGCTCACCTGGACCCGCGAGGACGATATCCACCACGGCTACTACCACACGATCTCGGTGGAGCACCTGGAGGCCGGCCTCGACGAGAAGGGCATGCCGGTGGCCTGGCTCCACCGCTCGACCGCGCCGACGATCGGCTCGATCTTCGCGCCGGACCCGAAGCACGAACTGCCCTTCGAGCTCGGCATGGGACTCGTCAACACGCCCTTCAACCTGCCCAACATCCGGCTCGAGAACCCGGAGGCCGCCGCCCACGTGCGGATCGGCTGGTTCCGCTCGGTCTCGAACATCCCGCACGCCTTCGCGATCCAGTCCTTCGTGGCAGAGCTCGCGCACGCGGCGGGCCGCGACCCGAAGGAGTACCTGCTCGACCTGATCGGGCCGGCCCGCAAGATCGACCCGACCTCGATCGGCGATGTCTGGAACCACGGCGAGGATCCGGCCCTCTACCCGATCGACACGGGACGCCTGCGCCGCGTCATCGAGACGGTGGCGGGCGGCATCGGCTGGGGCCGGAAGGTGGAGAAGGGCCGCGGCCTCGGCATCGCAGGCCACTACAGCTTCGTCACCTACACGGCGGTCGCGGCCGAGGTGGAGGTGAGCGACAAGGGCCAGGTCGCGGTCAAGCGGGTCCATATCGGCGTCGATTGCGGGCCGCAGGTGAACCCGGAGCGGGTCCGCTCGCAGATGGAGGGCGCCGTGGTGATGGGGATGGGCCTCGCGCTCACCTCCGAGATCACCTTCAAGCAGGGCCGCGCGCAGCAGAACAACTTCGACGGCTACGAGATCGTCCGGATCGACGCCGCCCCGGAGGTTCACGTCCACCTGCTGCCGAACCCGGACTACCGCGCCCCGCTCGGCGGCGTCGGCGAGCCGGGCGTGCCCCCCGTGGCGCCGGCGATCGCCAACGCGGTCTTCGCCGCCACCGGCCGCCGCATCCGCCAGCTGCCGATCCGCGACAAGCTGAGCGCCTGACGGCGGGAAGCGCGGATCCCGGAGCCCGGGATCCGCACCCGTCCCTCCTCCCCGCGAGGCGGGAGGGTAGGGGAGGGATCGCGGTCCGCCCGAGAGGCGTTCCTTCCGCGAGCCGGACCCGGGGGCCTCCCCCGGGTCCGGCGCGATCAGCAACCGAGGATCTTCCGCCCATGATGCGTCCCGCCCGGCCGCTCGCCGCATGTCTCGCCGTCGCCCTCGCGACCCTGCCCGCGGCGGCCCTCGCCTCGACCTGCGGGGATCAGATCGCGGCCCTCGACAAGCGGGTGAAGGACGAGGCCCGAGAGGCCATCTCCGCCTCGACCAGCGGCAAGTCCGTCGCCGCCGCCCGCGAGGGTCAGGGCATCGAGCCGGGCCGCTCCGGCCAGCCGCCGGTCTCCGAGGCGCCCCCCGAGAAGTCGGCGGAAGCGGGCAAGGGCGCCGACAAGGCGCAGCAGGCCAGGGTCGCCCTCGACGAGGCCCGCACGGCCGACCAGAAGGGGGACGCCAAGGGCTGCGAGGCGGCCCTCGCCCGGGCGAAGCAGGAACTCGCCGCGAGCCCTTGAGCGAGATGGGGCGGAGCGCCCGTGCCGGACGCCCCGCCCGCTGCTCCGTGGGTTTCCTGCCTGGACTTCGGGACGCCTCGGCGTCCCACGCTCCCGACGTTGCGGGCGCGAGCGCGCCTACGGCCGGACTGCGCGAAAGGTTTCGCGGGATGAGGCGCGCTCGCGCCCGCGACGCAATCTTTCGGTCCCGCGACGCAATCGGCCTGAAAGACGCTTCCCCTAGACCGGCTCCCAACGAGAGCCGGCCTCGACGCGGGCTCCGCCCACACGGGGAACGACCATGCGCGACCTCATCAAGATCTTCGCCGCCGGCACCATCCTGACGGCCTACGCCCTCGTCGTGCCGGGCCTCGCCGAATCCGGCCTCGGGGCGGGCAAGCCGCAGGTCACGGCGCAGGTCACGGCGCAGGTCCGGCTCGCGCGGGCGTTCTGAGCCCGGTCCGGTATGCGCGCTCGCGATGTCTGGGTGGGGATGGCCGGTTGATCCGGATCGGCCCGTCCGGGATAGGGGCGGATCGCTCCGCCCCGGTTGCGCCCTCAGGCGCTGGCGCGCAACGCGTGCTTGTTGCCGTTCAGGCCGGCGCAGAGATCGTCGATCTCGGTCAGGTCCAGGGCGTCGCCGCTCTCGCTTGCGATAGAGTCGATCAGATGATCCTGTCTCGGGTCGAAGGGATGACCTTGCATGCGGTAGAATTGGTAATAGCGCAACGCCGCCAGAACAGTGTCACGCTCGCGGGCAGTTACTGTTATGTTCTGCATGGGCCTGTTGTTCCCCTAAGGCTGCAACGAACGCTTGGATGAGGCCGCGCGACGACTCTCCAAGCTTGACTGTTGTAACCCTTCGGCAGCGGTAGCGTCCATATCTTGACGAGCGCGCCTCTGGTGATTCGGAGCAACTTGCAGTGATGGTCTGGCCGGACCGGCCGGGTAAGTCGTTGGATCGCGTGGCGTCCCCGCCTCCGGGAACGTCTCCGTACCGATCGGGGGCGATCCGGGCTCCGGATGGTAGCGCGGCCCGGGTCTCCGGCCGAGCCCCCGGAGCCCGAAACCCGCCCTCAGGCGAGGCCGAGATCCGCCAGGAAGGCGGGCACGGTCCCGCTCGCCGGGCCGTAGCGGGCCTCGTCGAACAGGACGGCATTGTCGGAGGGTTCGAGGTTCAACTCGCAGGTGCGGATCCCGAGGCTGCGCGCCTGCATCACGTAGCCCGCGGCCGGGTAGACCGAGCCGGAGGTGCCGATGGCCACGAACAGGTCGGCCTCCCGCAGCCGCGCGTCGATCGCCTCGAGGTGCATCGGCATCTCGCCGAACCAGACGATGTCGGGCCGCAGGGTGCCGGTGCGCGCGCAGCCGGGGCAGGGGTCGGCGCGCAGGATGTCGCCGCGGCAGGCGAAGCCGTGTCCGCAGCCGGTGCAGCGGGCCCTCAGGAGGGCGCCGTGCATGTGCGTGACGGCCTCGGCGCCGCCCCGCTCGTGCAGGTCGTCGACGTTCTGCGTGCACAGGAACAGGCGTCCACCCATGCTGGCGAGGCGCGCCTGCGCCCGGGCCAGCGCCCGGTGGGCGGAGTTCGGCTCGGCCGCGAGCGCGTTGCGGCGGCGCCAGTTGTAGAAGTCGAGCACGGTGTCGGGATCGGCCGCGAACGCCTCGGGGTGGCGAGCCGCATCGGGTCGAACCGCTCCCAGATTCCGCCTCTGTCGCGGAAGGTGCCGAGCCCGCTCTCCGCCGAGATGCCGGCGCCGGTGAGGACGAAGATCCGCGCGGGGGGTGAGGCCATGCGCTCGAGTGTAGCCGCCCGCTCAGATCAGTTCCACGGCCGCGTTCGGGAAGCGGATCGCGAAGGTGGCGCCGCGGCCGGGGCCCTCGCTCTCGGCGGTGGCGCGGCCGCCGTGCAGTTCCGCGATGCGCTTCACGATGGAGAGGCCGAGGCCGGTCGAGCCCTCGCCCGCGGTGGGCTTGGCCGAGAGGCGCTGGAAGCGGCCGAACAGGCGGCCCGCATCCTCGGGGGAGAGGCCGGGGCCGTGGTCCGTCACGGCGCAGACCGTCTCGGCCGCGTCCCGCCAGACCAGAACCCGGATCGCGCCCTCGCGGTAGCTGTACTTGATCGCGTTCGAGACGAGGTTGTCGATCGCCTCGCGCAGGCGCTCCGCGTCACCGCAGAGCCAGGTCTCGCCCGGGATCGCCGCCTCCAGGCTCTGCGCCTTCAGGTCGGCGAGAGGGCGGTTCGCCTCGCAGACCTCGCGGGCGAGGGCAGCGAGATCCACGGGCTCGCGCCGCAGGGTGATGTCGAGGGCGTCGTTCATGGCGTCCGCCATCAGGCTCTCGATCATGCCCGTCAGGCGCTTGGCGGAGCCGCGGATGTGCTCGGTCTGGGCCCGCATCTGCTCCACCGGCGGGGGCGCCATGCCGGTGAGGTCGGTGAGCATCTCGGCCCGGCCGAGGATGACGGCGAGCGGGTTCTTGAGATCGTGCGCGATGGTGCCGAGGATCTCGGTCTTGAGCCCGTTCGCCCGGCGAAGGTCCGAGCGCTGCATGTCGAGGCGGCGGTTGGCCCGGATCAGCTCGGCGGTGCGCTCGACCACGCGCTGCTCCAGGCCGACATTCGCCCGCTGCAATTGCTCGTAGAGGATGACGTTGTCGAAGGCGATGGATAGCCGGCTCGTGAACAAGTCGATCAGCGCTCGGTCGGTGTCGGAGAGCGAGCGGTCAGCGTCGATCAGGGCCACGATTTCGCTGCCCGTCGAGGTCTCGAGATAGAGAGTCGAGCAGCGCGCCCCGAAGCTGTGGCGGCGCTCGGAAAAGGTGCGGGCGACGATCGGGTGCACGTCCGGGTCGAGGGGCCAGGCGGGCTCGCGGCCAATGTAGTGGTGGTAGCAGCCCGAGCCCGCAAGCACGCAGAAGCGCTCGTCCTCGCCCCCGCTCTCGCGCAGGACGAGGATGCCCGCGCAGTCGACGTTGAGGAGGGAGGCGACCTGGGTCAGCATCCCTTCCGCCAGGAGCTGCATCGACTTGTGGTCGAGGAGCATTGGGGCGGCGTCGATGATGATCTCGAGGCCCCGCCGCGTCTCGTCGAGACGCTTGAGCTGCTGGTAGGCGCGCAGAGCCGCGGTGAGGCTCGTGAAGAGCTTGTCGGCGGTGAGCTCGGTCTTCGCCTTGTAGTCGTTGATGTCATAGTCGACGATGACGCGCCGCTCGGGCGCCTGCCCCGGCTGGCCCGTGCGCAGGATGATGCGGGCGGTCTCGTCCCGCAATTCGCGCCGGATGAAGTCGACGAGGACGAGGCCCGCGTCGTCCGTCTCCATCACCACGTCGAGGAGCACAACGGCGATGTCGCGGCGCGCCCGCAGCAGGCCGCGCGCCTCTTCCGCCGAGTGGGCAGACAGGATCTCGAGGCTGCGCCCGTCGAGCATGTAGCCGGCGAGCGCGTAGCGCGTCCCCTCGTGCACCGCGGGGTCGTCGTCGACGACCGCGACGGCCCAGGTCCCGGCCCGCTCGCCCAGGGTCGGCGCCTCGTCGGGAATGAGGTGAAGGATATCGTCGTCCATCGTACCGTCCGATCGGGCCGCAACCGCGGGTTTCATGATTCCGGCGCCGGCGGGGCCGCATCTTCCTCAAGCGGCCTTCAGATGAAAGCGCTTTGTGGCGCGGGTACGGTCGCTTCGGTGTGGGAGGGCACACACTACAGGCCGGTCTTTCGACGAGATCTGACCTGATGATCGCACGGTGCCGCGCCGAGCCTCACAATGCTCAAGACTGTGGAGCGCGACGCGGACCTCCTGGCATCGGGCCTGCGTTCAGGCTTGATGGCTCGCGAAGGACCGCTTCGACAGGTTTCGGCGGTGTTCCGGGGAACCGGGCGGCGGCGAAAGCGATCGTTGACAGGACGCGGCGCGCATCGCCACAGGGGGCAGCATGGTGCATGATGCAATCTTGCCGTGTAACGGGGCCGGGCGTCCGCCGACGCGCGTCCCCCCGAAGCGAGACGTCCCGATCCGCGTGCCCGTGAGCCCGATCTGCCAGACCCCGGCCGCGCCGGGTGGGGAGCGCCCGTGAGCGCGGGCGCCGCCCACATCGTCGTCGTCGACGACGAGGCCGAAGCCCGGGCCATGATCGGCGACTACCTGCGCCTGCACGGCTTCGACGTGGCCCTGTGCGAGGGCGGGCGAGCCTTGCGCGCGCACATCGCCGAGCGCACGCCCGACCTCGTCGTCCTCGACCTCAACATGCCGGAGGAGGACGGGCTCTCGATCGTGCGCGACCTCAAGGCGAGGAGCGCGATCCCGATCATCATGCTCACCGCCACGGCGAGCCCGATCGACCGGGTGGTCGGCCTCGAGCTCGGCGCCGACGACTACCTGCCGAAGCCCTGCGAGCTGCGCGAGCTCGTGGCCCGCGTTCGCTCCGTGCTGCGGCGGGCGCAGGGCGCGCCGGCCACCCAGCCGGAGCCGGCGACCCCGACGCCCCCCGCCGCGCGGCGCATCCGCTTCGGCACGAAGTGGCTGGAGCCCGATTCGCTGCGCCTCAGCGACGACGACGGCCTCGCCCAGCCGCTGACGCGCTCGGAGTACGATCTCCTGAAAGCCTTCGCGGACCACCCGAAGCGGGCGCTCTCGCGCGAGCGGCTCCTCGATCTCGCCGATGCCCGCGACCCCGACGCCTTCGACCGGGCGATCGACGTGCGCATCAACCGCATCCGCAAGAAGATCGAGCCGGACCCGGGCAATCCCCGCTTCATCCGCACCGTGCGCGGCCTCGGCTACGTCTTCCGCCCCGAAGGCGACTGACCCCGGGAATCGGGGGCGCGGACCCGCTATGACGGGGCATGCGCTTCCTCGGCCGCCTCGTCCTCGCCGCCCTCGGCCTCGTTCTCGCGATCCCCGCGGGCGCGGGCGCGCTGACGCTGCTGCTCGTCGTCGACCCGACGGCGCAGGGCTGGCTCCTGGGCGGGGCGCTCGCCGGGCTCGACGCCGTGCTGCCCGACCTCGCGGCGGGTCTCGCGCCCGAGACGATGCTGATCGCGCTCGCCGGCCTCGCGCAGGCCCTGTTCGTCCTCCTCGTCCTGCCGCCTTTCCTCGTCGCCCTCGTCGGCGAGACGCTCGGATGGCGCGGCCTTCCCTGGTATGGCGGCGCCTGCGGCCTCCTCACGGCGGCGCTGCCCTGGCTGGTGCGCGGAGCCCCGCGGCCGGGCGGGCCTGCGGAGCGGCTCGCCGCGGAAGCGCACCTCACCGGGATCCTCTTGCTGGCCGGGGCCGCCGCGGGCCTCGTCTACTGGCTCGTGGCCGGCCGGAGCGCGGGCACGGACCCGACGCCGCGATCGTGACACCTCGCCCTTGAAACCGCGGCCGGGGAGCGCCCTATCTGAGGCGCCATGATCCGTACCGGCCGCCTCGCCCTCGCCCTTCTCCTCGCCGCCTCGGTGCCTGCCGCCGCGCAGACCCCGCCCGCCGCGCCCGAGACCGCGCCGATCCAGGCGGACGACGCGCGGATGCTGCCGGTTCTGGCGAGCCACGGCATGGTCTCCTCGCAGGAGGCGCGGGCGACCCGCGTCGGGGTGGAGATCCTGCGGCGCGGCGGCAACGCCGTCGACGCCGCGGTGGCGGTGGGCTTCGCGCTCGCCGTGACGCTTCCGCGGGCGGGCAACCTCGGCGGCGGCGGCTTCATGCTCGTGCATCTGGCCGCCCGCGACGAGACCGTGGCGATCGATTACCGGGAGACTGCGCCGGCCGCCGCCACCGAGACCATGTTCCTCGGCCCCGACGGCGAGCCCGACCGGGCCGCCTCGACCCGCACCGGCAAGGCCGTGGGGGTGCCGGGCAGCGTGCGGGGCCTCGCCGAGGCGCATCGGCTCTACGGCTCGGGCCGCCTCAGCCTCGCCGACCTGATCGCCCCGGCCGAGAGGCTCGCGCGCGAGGGCATCCCGGTGGAATCCGGCCTCGCCGACTCGCTGCCCCGCGCCCAGGGGCTCCTCGGGCAGTGGCCGTCGAGCCGCGCCATCTTCTTCTCCGGCGACCGGCCGCTCCAGCGCGGCGAGACCCTGGTCCAGCGCGACCTCGCCGAGACGCTGCGGGCCATCGCCGAGGGCGGCCCGGACGCCTTCTACCGCGGGCCGATCGCCGCCCGCATCGCCGCCGCCGTGCGGGGGGCGGGCGGCGTCATGACGGAGGCCGACCTCACCGGCTACCGGCCCGAGATCCGCGAGCCGGTGCGCGGCAGCTACCGGGGCTACGGCATCGTCTCGATGCCGCCGCCGAGCTCGGGCGGCATCCACCTCATCGAGATCCTGAACGTGCTCGAGGGCTTCGACCTCGCCGGCATGGGCGCGGGGAGCGCGAACGCCCTCCACACCCTGGCTGAGGCGATGAAGCCGGCCTACGCCGACCGCGCCACCTGGCTCGGCGACCCCGCCCGCACGCGGGTGCCGGTGAAGGGCCTCATCGCCAAGCCCTACGCCGACACGCTGCGCGCCGCGATCGACCCGGAGCGGGCGCGGCCCGCCGCGGCGGTGAAGGCCGGCGACCCGCTGCCCTTCGAGCACACCGAGACCACCCACTTCTCGGTGGTCGACGCGGAGGGGAACGCGGTCTCCAACACCTACACGCTGAACTTCTCCTACGGGATCGGGCTCGTGGCCGAGGGCACCGGCGTGCTCCTCAACAACGAGATGGACGATTTCTCGGCCAAGCCCGGGGCCCGCAACGCCTACGGCCTCGTCGGCGGCGCGGCGAACGCGGTGGCGCCGGGCGCCCGGCCCCTCTCCTCCATGACGCCGACCTTCGTCTTCAAGGACGGGCGGCTCCTCCTCGTCACGGGCAGCCCCGGGGGCAGCCGCATCATCACCACCGTCCTGCAGGTGATCGTGAACGTGCTGGATTTCCGCATGAACCTCGCCGAGGCGGTGGCGGCCCCGCGCATCCACCACCAGTGGCAGCCGGACGTGATGCTCGCCGAGGAGGGGCTCTCGCCCGACACCCTGGCGATCCTGAGGAGCCGCGGCCACAGCGTGAAGGTCGGGGCGAGCTCGGGCTCCGCCAATTCCGTGATGTGGGTCGACGGGCTCCTTGCCGGCGCCTCCGACCCGCGCCAACGCGGCACCCTGGCCGAAGGGTACTGACGCGGCAGGGACGGTTGGAGGTGGGGCGCCCGGCAGGCTAAAGGGAGCCCGCGCCGCTCCCGGCGCACGGTCCGTTCGCCCATGCTCACCCTGCGCTCGCTCGCCTTCAACGTCTGCTTCTACCTGTTCACGACGCTGCTCGCCTTCGGCGGCCTGCCGACGCTGTTCTCGCAGCGCGCGGTCATCCGCCTCGCGCAGTTCTGGGCGCGGGGCACGCTCTGGCTCCTGCGCGTCGTCGGCGGCCTGAAGGTCGAGTTCCGGGGGCTCGGCAACGTCCCGAAGGGGCCGGTGCTGATCGCGGCCAAGCACCAGTCGGCCCTCGAGACGCTGGCCCTCGTCACGGCGTTCGACGACTTCGCCTACATCCTCAAGCGCGAGCTGCTCTGGATCCCCCTGATCGGCTGGTACCTGTCGCGCAGCGGCATGGTGGCGATCGACCGCACCAAGGGCACCCGGGCCATGCAGCTCATGAACGAGGCGGCGGTGGGAGCGATCCGCGAGGGGCGCCAGCTCATCATCTTCCCCGAGGGCACGCGCCGGCCGCCGGGGGCGCCGCCGGCCTACAAGCTCGGCCTGACCCACCTCTACGTGGCGCTCGGCGTGCCCTGCCTGCCCGTGGCGCTGAACACGGGCCTGTACTGGCCCCGCCGCAGCCTGAAGCGCCGGCCAGGCACCGCGGTGATCGAGTTCCTGCCGCCGATCCCGCACGGGCTCGCCCGCGCGCCCTTCCTCGAACTCGTCGAGTCGCGCATCGAGGCGGCTTCGAATGCCCTTCTCGCGAGTGGCCGGGCGGAGCTCGCCGCCGCCGGCCTCCCCGTTCCGCCGGCCGAGGCCGCCGCGAAGCCCGAGCGCACGCGCAGCACCGCCTGAGCGGGCGCGCGAGGTGCGATATCGCGCCTCGGGAGGCCCGGCTCCGCTTGTGGATAAGTCTCGCGGTACCCATCTCCCGGAGACGGGAGCGGCGTCCTTGACGCTGGCGACTCGAGCGGGGTAGAATAGAACAAATGGCGAACAAGCGAGCTTTGTCCTGGTCGGCCGCGCTCCGCGACCTGAAGGACGACCGTTCACGGAGACAGGACGTGCGCGAAGAGCGTCTGAGGACGACGGCGAGCCTGCGCGGCACCCCGGCGCTGGCCCTGAGCGCGTGGCGCGGCCGCTCCGGCAAGCGCTACGTGGTGGGCGTGCACGACCTGAACGAGCCCGAGCTCGAGGAGATGGGCGAGGCGGTGGTGATCGCGGTGCGCCGCGACGAGGCCGGCATTGCCGAGCTCGTGGCGGTGACCGCCGCCGGCGAGAGCCCGCGCGAGCGCCTGCAGCGCACCTGGCTCGCCCGGGCGCGCACCCGCGGCGCCAACGAGATGCACGTGCATCGCCTCGCCGGCAGCGCGGACGAGCGCAGCGCCATCGTCGAGGACCTGGAGAGCGACGCGGCCGCCCCCGCCCGCGCCTGAGTGGGCGGGCAGCGGGCGACCCTGCCCGCCATGCTTTCGCCCCCTTGCGGCGGCCATGACGCTGCCGGAGGCGGCAGGGACCCGGCGCAATCCTGACGGGTCGATCCCCTTGCCTGCACCCGCCGCCGGGACGACCTGAGCCCGCGGACCTGACCAGGGAGCGGACGACATGGTGGCTGACCCCGAACTGCGGACGGAGCACGCGGCGCCCGCCAAGCCCCGCTCCCGCATCGGCCTGTTCCTGCCCTTCGGCCTCCTCCTCGGCCTCGTGATCCTCTGGTCGATCGGCTGGTACGTGATCCGCGACCGGGCCGCCCGGGAGATGGACGGCTGGATCGCCCGCGAGGCCGCCGCCGGCCGCACCTGGACCTGCGCCGACCGCTCCATCACCGGCTACCCCTTCCGGATCGAGCTGTGCTGCGCCTCCCTCAAGCTCGCCCGCTCGGACGGCGGCTTCACGCTCGGGCCGGTCACCGCCCTCGTGCAGATCTACCAGCCCCGGCACGGGCTCCTGATGGCGCAAGGGCCGTTCCACGTGGACCAGGGCGACCTCAGCGCGGACGTGACCTGGAAGTCCCTCGAAGGCAGCTTCCACGGTGCCTCGAACGGCTTCGTGCGCGCCTCGCTCGTTGTCGACGAGCCGAAGGGCAGCGTGCGCGGCGCGGGGCCGGACCCGATCGAATTCGCCACGCAGCACCTCGAGCTGCACGCCCGCCCGACGCCCGGCCGCTTCGAGTCGGACGGTGCGGTCGACGTGAGCCTGCGCGCCGCGCAGGTGCTCCTGCCCCTCATCGACCCCCTCGTCGGGAGCGCGGCGCCGGCCGACCTCTCCCTCGACGCGACCGTGAACCGCGCCACGGTGCTGCGTACCGGCCCGGTGCCGCAGGAGCTCGAGGCGTGGCGCCGCGCGGACGGCAGCCTCGACCTGACCCTCCTGTCGCTGGCCAAGGGCGACCGCCGCCTGCAGGCGCGCGGCACCCTCGACATCGACGACGCGCACCGCCCGGCCGGGCAGCTCGAGTTGCGGGCCGCGGGACTGGAGGCGGTGGTCGGCCAGATCATGGGCCAGCGCATGGGCTCCGAGAAGGGCGCCCTGATCGGCAACCTCGTCGGGCAGTTCCTCGGCGGCATGCGGCGCAAGGGCCCGGAAGGCGGGCCCGACGCGCCGGCGGACGGCGCCCGGGGCGCGGCCGAGGCCGGGCTCAAGCCGCTGCCGCCCCTGCGGCTCGCGGACGGCCGGCTGATGCTGGGACCTTTCCCGATCCCGAACGTGCAGCTGCCGGTCCTGTACTAGGGCGCGTCCCAGCGCCCGGCGGCCGCGTCGTCGACCGCCGCCGCCTCGACCCAGCCGCCGACCGTGCCGTCCGCGAGGTGCTCGCGCTTCCAGAAGGGGGCGCGGGTCTTGAGGTAGTCCATCAGGAAGCTCGCGGCCTCGAAGGCGGCGGTGCGGTGGGCCGAGGCGGTCAGCACGAGGACGATGCCGTCGCCCGGCGCCACCCGTCCGTGCCGGTGGACGACGCGCACGCCGTCGAGGGGCCAGCGGGACCGCGCCGCCTCGACCACGCGGGTAATCTCGGCCTCCGCCATGCCGGGATAGTGCTCCAGCTCCAGGGCGGCGAGGCGACCGCCCTCGTCCCGGCACAGGCCCGTGAAGGTCACGACCGCCCCGGCCCGGCCCGCGGTCTCGGCGGACAGGCGCGCGATCTCGGCGGCGACGTCGAAGGGCTCGGCCTGGATGCTGACGGAGGGCTGGGTCAAGGCGTGTCCGTGGCTGGCCGGCCGTCGGGTGGCAACGCGGCGGGATCGGGGCTAAGAGCCTGTCGCAGAACTCCTGCCGCGACGCCAGGGCTCCGGCGCTCTCGACTCGCGAGGCCCGCCCGTGCGCCTATGGGCCCGCGCGAGTCGCGGCCGGGGGCGGCCCGACCCGTTCGAGCCTCGAAGGACAACCCGTGTGACGCCAGATCTGATCCTGCCCCACGACGGCGTGCTGCCGCACTTCGCCTCCCGTCCGGTCTGGTGCGGGCGGGGCAGCACGGTGATCGGCGCCGCGACGATCGGCGCGCAAGCCTGGATCGGCGACGACGGCGTCATCCGGGCGGATGGCCAGACCGTGACGCTCGGTGACCGGTTCTGGCTCGGCCACCGCTCCACCGTGCACATCGCCACCTTCACGCACGGCACCACCGTCGGCGACCGCGTGACGGTGGGCCGCAACGCCGTCGTCCACGCCTGCGCGGTGGGGTCCGACGTGGTGATCGAGGACGACGTCGTCATCCTCGACGGCGCCAACGTCGATGGCGGAGTCGTGATCGAGGCCGGCGCGACCGTGTTTCCCCGCGCGCACCTGCCCGGGGGCTTCGTCTACGCGGGCAGCCCCGCCAAGGCGCAGCGCCCGGTCACCCGCGAGGAGATTGCCGAGCGGGCCGAGCGCCTGCGCGAGGCGGCGGGCGACAGCGCGCCGATGCCGCCCGCCGACGAGCCGGACGTGGAGGAGAGCGTCTTCGTGGCGCGCACCGCGCGCCTGCGCGGACGCATCGCGCTCGGCGCCGGCTCCACCGTGCTGTTCTCCTGCGAGCTCAGCGCGGAGGTCGGCCCGATCGTGGTGGGGGCTGACACCAACATCCAGGACAACAGCGTCCTGCGCAGCCGGGGCGAGGGCATCGTGATCGGCCGGGACACCACGATCGGCCACAACGTGCGCATCGCCGATTGCCGCATCGGCGCCCGCAGCCTGATCGGGATCGGGGCCAGCATCGCGCCCGGCACCGTCATCGCCGACGACGTGATGCTGGCGGCGGGCGCCACCACGGACCCGGGCCAGCTCCTGGAGGGCGGCCAGCTCTGGGGCGGGCGCCCGGCCCGCATCCTCGGGCCGCTCGACGCCGAGAAGCGCGCCATGATGAGCCGCATCGTCGAGGGCTATTGCGAGCACGGCCGCGCCTACCGGCGGCTGCAGGCGGAGTACCCCTGAGGTCCGCTCAGGTGCCGTCGAACAGGCCGGTCGGCAGCCCGTCCAGGCTGCGGGCGTTCTTCTCCCGCCGGTAGGCGTCGAGCTCGGCCTCGCCTTTCGCGGCGGCCCAGCGATCGAGGTTCTCCCGCTCGCCGCGGAAGTCGAACAGCGGCACGGCGTATCCGCAGGAGGTCTGCACGAGGTCGATGGCGAGGCGCATCATCTGGCGGGCGCCCGGCGGCTCCGCGCCGCCGAAGGCGGTCTCCAGAAGCTGCGCGTACGCCGCCTCGCCGCGCGGCAGCACCGTGCCGCGCCCGTAGAGCCGCAGGATCGAGGGAAGTCCCTCGAAGGCGCAGAACATCAGGGTGAGCCGCCCGTCGGCCAGGAGGTGTGCGGCGGTCTCGTTGCTGCTGCCGGTCAAATCGAGGTAGGCGGCCGTGCTGTCGTCGAGGATGCGCAGGTCCCGCGTGCTCCGCGGCGACACGTTCACCCGTGAAACCTGGGCGGCGCTGGCCGTGAAGAAGACGTGCTGGCGGGCGATGAAGCCGCGCAAGAGGCCGTCGAGGCGCGGGAACTGCTTGGCCAAGGGACGGTGCTCCACGTGATCCGGATCTCGGCTTTAGCCGGGCCTGACGCGATGCTCTACATTCGACGTGGCTGTGGGCCTCTCATCGTACGAACCGTCCCACCAGCATCCGCCCGAGCACGCGCGGCGATTCTCCGGTCAGCATGGCGAGCTTGCGCGAGGTCGAGAGGGCCGCGAGCCCGTGCAGGGATGCCCACAGGACCGCGACCGCCTGTCGCCGCTCGTCCGGATCCGGAATCAGGGGCGCCAGCACCGCGTCGACGGGGCGGATCGCGTCCGCCAGCGCCTCCGCGTACCAGTCCGGGAAGGCCGCGCCCGGGCTCGTCGTGTACTCGGAGACGAGGCTCCACACCGCGGGATCCGCCGCCACGAAGGCCAGATAGGCGTCGGCGAGCGCCAGTGCGTTGTCGCCCGGGGGCGCCTCCGGCCGCGCGGCCGCGACGAGCGTGTCGCGCAGGCGGCCGAAGGTGCGGGCGTTGACCCGCAGCACCACCTGGTCGAGGTCGCCCACCGCGTTGTAGATCGAGTTCGGCGCGTAGCCGATGGCGCTCGCGAGGCGGCGCATCCCGAGGCCGCGCAGCCCTTCCGCCCGCAGGAGCCCCTCGGCCGTCTCCGTCACCAGGGCCAGGAACGCATCCCGGTCGTGCTCGCCGCGCGGACCCGTGCTCCGCCGCGTCATTCGCTTTCCCGCCACCTTTTTCGCGCATCCTGACCGAGCGTGCGCACGCGCACCCGTCGGGCGTTCTAGATTGCACGGTGTGCAAAATCAATGTTGCTGACAGGACCCGGCAGATCTATCTTTTGCACATCGTTCAAAACCGGAGCGACGCCGAAAAGCGGCGAAGCCGGATTTGACGCTCCATCGATCGGCGGGCAGTCAAGGGCCCAGCCGGGGAGGCAACCATGTTCCGCTCGCTGATGACGGCGCGACGCTTCGCGCCCCTGTTCTGGTGCCAGTTCTTCTCGGCCTTCAACGACAACTTTCTCAAGAACGCGCTCGCCTTCCTGATCCTGTTCAAGATCGGCGCCGCCGACCCTGGCCAATCGGGGATCCTGATCACGCTGGCGAGCGCGGTCTTCATCGGCCCGTTCTTCATCCTGTCGGGCCTCGGCGGGCAGCTCGCCGACCGCTACGACAAGGCGATCATGGCCCGCCGGCTCAAGTTCGCCGAGATCTTCGCGGCCGCCGCCGCGGTGCTCGGCTTCTTCCTGCACTCCGTGCCCGTCCTGTTCGTGGCGCTCGGCCTGTTCGGGGTGATCGCGGCGCTGTTCGGGCCGATCAAATACGGGATCCTGCCGGACCACCTCCGGCGCGAGGAGCTGCCGGCCGGCAACGCGCTGGTGGAGGGCGCGACCTTCCTGGCGATCCTGCTCGGCACCATCGTGGCCGGCCTCGCCACCGCCGCGGGCGGCAGCGGCCTCGCCTTCGGCGCCATGATCATGGGCTTCGCCCTGCTGTGCTGGCTCTCGGCGCGCCTAATTCCCCGCACCGGCGAGGGTGCGCCGGACCTGCGCATCGATCCGAACGTCGCCCGCTCGACGGTGGAGCTGCTGCGCGACCTCTGGTCCGACTCCCGCCTCTGGCGCGGCTCGGTGATCGTGAGTTGGTTCTGGCTGGTCGGCGCCGTCGTGCTGTCGCTGCTGCCGGTCCTCGTGAAGACGGGGCTCAACGGCTCCGAGACGGTGGTCACCCTGCTGCTCGCCACCTTCTCGGTGGGCATCGCGGTCGGCTCCGGCCTCGCCTCCTGGCTCGCCAGCGGGCGCATCGTGCTGCTGCCCGTCCCCGTGGGCGCGGTGCTGATGGGCCTGTTCGGGCTCGACCTCGCCTGGACGGTGGCGCACCTGCCGCCGGCCTCGGGCGCCATGATCGGCGCGGGCGAGTTCCTGAGCACGGGCACCGGCCTGCGCGTCGCGCTCGACTTCCTCGGTCTCGCGGTGGCGGGCGGCCTCTACATCGTGCCCTCCTTCGCCGCCGTGCAGGCCTGGACCGATAAGGCCAAGCGCGCCCGCGTCATCGGCGCCGTCAACGTGCTCACCGCCGCCTTCATGGTGGCGGGCACCCTGGCGCTCGCCGCTCTGCAGGGGGCCGGCTTCTCGATGGCCGCGCTCCTCGCCCTCGTCGCGGTCCTCAACCTGATCGTCGGAGCGGTGGTCTTCGCCACCCTGCCCACGAGCCCGTTCCGCGACTTCCTCTCCATCCTGTTCCGCGCCTTCTACCGGCTGGAGGTGCGGGGCCTGGAGAACGTGGAGAAGGCGGGGCCGAACGCCATCGTGGCCCTGAACCACGTCTCCTTCCTCGACGCGCCGCTCGCCCTCTCGCTCCTAGAGCAGGAGCCCGTCTTCGCCATCGACCACGGCATCGCCCAGCGCTGGTGGGTGAAGCCCTTCCTCAAGATCACCAAGGCGATGCCGCTCGACCCGACGCGGCCGCTCGCCACGCGCACCCTGATCAACGCGGTCAAGGGCGGCGAGACGCTGATCATCTTCCCCGAGGGCCGGCTCACGGTCACGGGCAGCCTGATGAAGGTCTACGACGGCGCCGGCCTCATCGCCGACAAGTCGGGGGCGATGGTGGTTCCGGTGAAGATCGAGGGGCTGGAGCAGACCGCCTTCTCGCGCCTCTCCCGCGCGCAGGTGCGCCGCCGCTGGTGGCCGAAGGTGACCGTGACGGTGCTGGAGCCGGTGAAGCTCTCGGTCGATCCGGAGCTGAAGGGCAAGGCGCGCCGGCAGGCAGCGGGCGCGGCCCTCTACGGCATCATGTCGGACCTCGTCTTCCGCACCGCCGACATCGACCGCGGCCTGATGGAGGCCCTGATCGAGGCGGGCGAGCGCCACGGCTGGCGCCGCACGGCGGTCGAGGACCCGGTCACCGGCACGCTCTCCTACGGGCGGCTCGTGATGGGCGCCAACATCCTGGCCCGCAAGCTGATGCCGCTCGCCCCCGTGGGCAAGCCGGTCGGGGTGATGCTGCCGAACGCCAACGGCGCGGCCGTGACGTTCTTCGCCCTCGCCTCGGCCGGCCGGGTGCCGGCGATGATCAACTTTTCGGCTGGACCCGCCAACATCCTCTCGGCCTGCAAGGCGGCCGAGATCCGCACGGTCCTGACCTCCCGCACCTTCATCGAGAAGGGGCGGCTCGGCGGGCTGATCGAGGCGATCAAGGGCGAGGTCGAGATCCTCTACCTCGAGGACGTCCGGGCGGGCGTCACGCTCGGGGACAAGCTGCGGGGCTTCCTCGCGCCGCGCCGGCCGCTCGTGGCGCGGGGCGGCGACGACCCGGCCGCGATCCTGTTCACCTCGGGGTCCGAGGGCACGCCGAAGGGCGTCGTGCTCGCCAACCGCAACATGCTGGCCAACACCGCCCAGGCGGCTGCCCGCATCGATTTCGGCCGCACCGACAAGGTCTTCAACGTGCTGCCGGTGTTCCACGCCTTCGGGCTGACGGTGGGCCTCGTGCTGCCGCTGGTCTCCGGCGTGCCGGTCTATCTCTACCCCTCGCCGCTTCACTACCGGATCGTGCCCGAGCTCATCTACGGCTCGAACAGCACCATCCTGTTCGGCACCGACACCTTCCTGGCGGGCTATGCGCGGGCGGCCCACGCCTACGACCTGCGCTCGCTCCGCTACGTGCTGGCCGGCGCCGAGGCCGTGAAGGACTCGACCCGCCGCACCTGGGCGGAGAAGTTCGGGCTGCGCATCCTCGAGGGCTACGGCGTCACCGAGTGCGGGCCGGTGCTCGCGCTGAACACCCCGATGTTCAACCGGTTCGGCACGGTCGGCCGCCTGATGCCCGGCATGGAGGCGCGGCTCGAGGCGGTGCCCGGCATCGAGACGGGCGGACGCCTCTACGTGCGCGGCCCGAACGTGATGCTCGGCTACCTGCGCGCCGAGAAGCCCGGCGTGCTGGAGCCGCCCGCCGCCGGCTGGCACGACACCGGCGACATCGTGGCGATCGATCCCCTCGGCTTCATCACGATCAAGGGCCGCGCCAAGCGCTTCGCCAAGGTTGCGGGCGAGATGGTCTCGCTCGCCGGAATCGAGGCGCTGGCGGCCGATCTCTGGCCCGACTCGCCGAGCGCGGTCGCAGCCGTGCCGGACGCCCGCAAGGGCGAGCGGCTGATCCTGTTCACCGAGCGGAAGGGGGCGAGCCGGTCCGAGTACCAGAGCTTCGCCAAGGGCCGCGGCGCCACCGAGATCGCGATCCCCGCCGAGGTGGTGGTGCTCGACCGCATCCCGATGCTCGGCACCGGCAAGGTCGATCAGGTGGGCGTGACGCGGCTCGCCCGCGAGCGCGCCCAGGCGGTCGAGGCGGCCTGAGCCGCCTGGGCGCGCATCATCGGCGCCCGTTTCCGCCGGAAACGGGCGCCATCTCTCCC
>NZ_BJZU01000041.1 GCF_007992195.1 Methylobacterium oxalidis
GTCCCTCTCCCGAACGGGAGAGGGGACCCGCGCTTCACGGGGCGAGGTCGCGGCTTGACCGAACCGATCTTTGGCCGCGCAACTCCTCCCGCACCGCCTCCGCCAGGGCGTCCACCTGCGCCTCCGTGTGGGCGGCCGAGAGGGCGATCCGCAGGCGGGCGGTGCCGGCCGGCACCGTGGGCGGGCGGATTGCCACGACGAGGAAGCCTCGCTCTTCCAGGGCTCCCGAGAGGGCGAGCGCGCCTTCCGCGTCGCCGACGAGCACGGGCACCACCGCGCTCTCGGCTTCCGGCAGGCCGAGCCGGGCGGTGAGTCGACGGGCGAGGGCGAGGGGGCGGGCTGCCCGCTCGGGCTCCGCCTCCAGGATCTCCAGGGCGGCGAGCGCGGCCGCCGCGGAAGCGGGCGGCAGCCCGGTGGTGTAGACGAAGCTGCGCGCCCGGCTCATCAGGAGATCGACCACGGCGCGGCTCGCGCAGACGTAGCCGCCGTAGGAGCCGAGGCTCTTCGAGAGCGTGCCCATCTCCAGCGGAGCCCGGGCGCCCGCCTCGACCACGCCGAGGCCGTGCGCGTCGTCGACGAGGGTCCAGGCGTCGAATTCTTCGGCGAGCGCCAGCAACTCGGGCAGGGGCGCCCGGTCGCCGTCCATGCTGAAGACCCGCTCGGTCAGGATCAGCGCGCGCTTGGCGCGGCCCCGGTGCCGGTCGAGCAGGCGCCTCAGGTCGGCGAGGTCGTTGTGACGGAAGCGGACCACCTCCGCGCCCGAGACCCGGGCCCCCGCCCATAGGCAGGAATGGGAGAGCGCGTCCGCGAGCACGAGGTCGCGGGGGCCGACGAGGGCCGGCGTGATGCCGAGATTGGCGAGATAGCCGCTCCCGAAGACGAGGGCCGCCTCCTTGCCCTTGTGGCGGGCGAGCCGGGCCTCGAGTGCGTCGAGCAGCGGGTGGTTGCCCGTGACCAGACGGGAGCCGCCCGCTCCCGCCCCGTAGCGGGCGAGCGCGTCCTGCGCCGCCGCGATCACCCGCGGGTCGTTGGCGAGGCCGAGGTAGTCGTTGCAGGAGAAGGAGACCAGGGACCGCCCGTCGCGCTCGGCCGCGGCGCCGGCAGCGCGGACCGTGAGGCGCAGGCGGCGCCGGAGGGAGGCGGCCTCGAGCTCGGCGAGCTTGCCCTGCGCGAAGGCTTCGAGGCTCGGGACGGTCGGGTCGGACATGGCGCCTCAAGGCTCCGGCCGGGCCGGCGTGTCAAGCGCCGACCGCCGCAGGGGTCTCCGCGCGGGCCCTTGACCGCGGCGCCCGAAAGCGCCCATCCCGCCTGGATGCCCGCGCACGACACCCATCTCTGGCGGCCCTACACGCAGATGAAGGGGGCGGCCCCGCCGCTCGAGGCGGTGCGCACTCACGGCAGCCGGATCGTGCTCGCCGACGGGCGCGAGCTCGTCGACGGTATCGCCTCGTGGTGGACGGCGGTGCACGGCTACAACCACCCCCACATTCGCGAGGCACTCGTCGCCCAGAGCGAGGCGATGCCGCACGTGATGTTCGGGGGCCTCACCCACGCCCCGGCCGAGCGGCTGGCGGCCCGCCTCGCGGCCCTGCTCCCGGGCGACCTCGACCACGTCTTCTTCACGGATTCCGGTTCGGTTGCCGTCGAGGTCGCCCTCAAGATGGCGGTGCAGCTCTGGATCAACCGCGGCGTCGCGGGCCGCACCCGCATCCTCGCCTTCCGCGAGGGCTACCACGGCGACACGTTGGGCGCGATGTCGGTCTGCGACCCCGAGGAGGGCATGCATCGCCGCTTCGGCGCCTACCTGCCGGCCCAGGTCTTCTGCGACCTGCCCCGCGACGCCGGGACGACCGCGGCCCTCGACGCGGCGCTGGCGCGGCACGGCCGCGAGCTCGCCGCGATCATCGTCGAGCCCCTGGTGCAGGGGGCGGGCGGCATGCGCATGCACGGGCCCGAGACGCTGGCGAGCGTGGCGCGGCTCGCGCGCCGCCACGGCCTGCCCCTGATCCTCGACGAGATCTTCACGGGCTTCGGGCGTACCGGCACGCTGTTCGCCTGCGAGCAGGCCGGGGTGACGCCCGACATCCTGTGCCTGTCGAAGGCGCTCACAGGCGGCACGCTGGCGCTCGCCGCCACGGTGGCCCGCACCGAGATCTTCGCGGGCTTCTGGTCGGATGACCCGGCCGCCGCCCTCATGCACGGCCCGACCTTCATGGCGAACCCGCTCGCCTGCGCGGCGGCCAACGCCAGCCTCGACCTGTTCGCGCGCGAGCCCCGCCTGGAGCAGGCGCGTGCCATCGGGAAGCGCCTGGCCGCGGGTCTCGGGCCGCTCGCCCGCCTGCCCGGCATCCGGGACGTGCGGACGCTGGGTGCCATCGGCGTCGTGCAGTTCGAATCTCCCCCCGACCTCGCCGCCCTGAAGCGCGCCCTCGTGGCGCGCGGCACCTGGGTGCGCCCGTTCGGTGACATCCTCTACCTGACGCCCGCGCTGACGATCGGGGCGGGGGATCTCGACCACCTCGTGGAGAGCGTCGGCGCGGTGGTCCGCGAGGCCGCATCCGCCTGATGCGGCGCTGCAACCCGGAGGATGGTTCCACAGTTGGGAATGCGACGCGGTTCGCCGGGAAGCCCCGCCCCTCGCGAGCGGGCGCCGGACTTGGGAGGATGCACACCGTGACGAACGAGACGACGAGCCCCGAGAACGACCGGCCCGTGATTCTCCTCGTCGAGGATGAGGCTCTCACCATCATGGATCTCGGCGACGTGCTGGAGAACGGCGGCTACGAGACCGTGCAGTGCGCCTCCGCCGAGCGGGCGCTCAGCATCCTCCAGGCCCGGCCCGACATCTGCGGACTCGTCACCGACGTGGAGCTCTCGGGGCGCACCAACGGGTTCGACCTTGCCAACTCGGTCGCCGAGGCGCGCCCGCACCTGCCCATCGTCATCGTCTCGGGCCGCGCCGCGCCCGACCCGGACCGGATGCCGGCCGGCGCCCGCTTCATCGCCCGCCCCTGCAGCGGCGAGGACATCCTCGACCAGCTGAGAAGCCTGCTCCCCTGCTAGGCCGGCGGCCGGCCCCGCTGTCATCGCAGCTTCACACGAAACCGCCACATGCCGTCATGGTCGGGACCTGACCCCTCCGGGGGCCGGGCGCTCGACCTTGGCCGTTTCGGCCGGACAGGCAGCGTGAGAAGGTGTAGGCCATGAGAGCGGCGGAGGATGGTCTGTCGGCCGCGGCGAGCGACGAAGTTGCGGGCATGCACGGGAGCGGCAAGATCAGGCCGGCCAAGGACTCGGGCAAGGATCCGGCGAAGGACCCGAACCTCGAGGGCAAGCTCGCCCGCGAGGAGCAGCGGCGCCTGCGGCCTCCTGGCGCCAAGAGCGTGGGCTGGGCGCTCGTGCAGGCGGCGCGCCTCCATCGCTCCCGCATCGGCGACCGTCTGGCCGCCCTCGACCTCTTCGCCGGCCAGGAGCAGGTGGTGCAGGCACTCGCCGCCGCCGGCACCATGACGATGGGCGACCTCGCCGCCACCCTGCGGGTGCGCCCGCCCACCGCCTCGAAGACGATCTCGCGGCTTGCCGCCCTCGGCTTCGTCGAGCGCCGGGCCGAGGCGGGGGACGGCCGCATCGTGCGGGTGCGCCTCACCGAGACGGGGCTCGCCCGCGCGGCCGCGATCGAGCGGCTCTGGGACGAGGTCGAGGCGGAACTCCTCGACGGGTTCGACAACAAGGAGCGCCGCCGCCTGCGCAAGCTCCTGCGCAAGGCCGCCCGCAACCTCGCCGACGTGACCGGCGCCGCCGGCCACGAGGCGGAGGCCGAGATCGACGGCGAGGACGAGGAGGAGGTCGGCCTGATCGCGCCCGACGCGGTGGTCCGCCCGCTGTAGGGCGCCGATCGGCAGTCCCACCTCTCCCG
>NZ_BJZU01000042.1 GCF_007992195.1 Methylobacterium oxalidis
CCGACCGGGTGAGGGGTGCGACTTTCCCAGAGAGGGCGAACCCTCTCCCGAATGGCAGAGGAGACCCGCGCTGGCCTCGGTCGCCTCGGACGTCCGGAGCCGGTAAGGCCGCTGCCGTCGATCGGCGGAGGTGGTGCGGTGGCAAGGGAGGGGCAGCGGACGGAAGGCGCGGCGCCCGGCGACCCGGGGGCGCTCCGGGCCGACCCGCGGCGGCTCGCCGGCATCGCGCTGATGTGCGGGACGGTGGCGTTCTTCGCCTGCCTCGACGCCTCCGCGAAGGCGCTGGCCGGCCTCGGCGTCGACCCGCTGCTCACCACCTTCATGCGCTACGCGGTGAGCGTCGCGCTGATCTCGATGGTGCTCAACCCCGTCACGACGCCGCACGTGGCCTGCACCCGGCGCCCGCTGCTGCAGATCGTGCGCTCTCTGCTGCTGTTCGGCTCGACCGCCTTCAACTTCGTGGCCTTGCGCCACCTGCAACTCGCCGAGACGCTCTCGATCCAGTTCGCCGCGCCCCTGGCCGTGGCCTTGCTGGCGGGGCCGCTGCTCGGCGAGTGGTCCTCGCGCGAGCGGCTCGGGGCGATCGCGGCCGGGTTCGGCGGGGTCCTGGTGATCGTGCGGCCGGGTCTCGGCGAGGTGCAGCCCGCCGTGCTCTACAGCCTGGGCAACATGCTCTGCTACGCGCTCTACATCATCACGACGCGCAAGCTCGCGGCCTACGATTCCACCGCGACGACGATGTTCTACTCCGGCCTCTCGGGGCTCGCCCTGATGAGCCCGCTCCTGCCCTGGATCTGGACGAGCCCGGGCACGCCCCTCGTCTGGGCGCTCCTCGTCGCTGTCGGCCTATTCGGCACGCTCGGGCACTGGCTCCTCGTCCTCGCCCACGCGCGGGCGCCCGCCAGCGTGCTGGCGCCCTTCATCTACACGCAGCTCCTGTGGTCGGTGCTGCTCGGCCACCTCCTGTTCGGCGACGTGCCGCAGGGGACGACGCTGGCCGGGGCGGCGATCGTCGTCGCCTCCGGCCTCTACCTCCTGGCGCGCGAGCGTCGGGCACGGCCGGCCGCCTGAGACGGCCGCGCCCGGATACCTCAGCGGCGGTGATGGCGGCGGTGGTGACGGTAGCCGCGTCGCGAGCGCAGGTCGGTGCGGTAGGCGCGGCGGCCCGGATCGATGCCGAGCGCGCCGTTGACGGTGCCGACCGCGCCGCCGACCGCGCCGCCCACGACGCCGCCGATCGGGCCGCCGACCCGGTCGCCCTCGGCCGCGCCGCGGCGCGCGCCCCCGACGAGGCCCTGAGCCTCGGCCGCGCCCGACAGGGTGAGCGCCGACAGCGCGAGCGTGGCGGCGAGCAGGATGCGTTTCATGACAGGTTTTCCTCGGTTCGTTGTCTCGCTTCCTGGGAGCCGCGGCACGGCCTCGGAAGGTTGGATGTTCAACGGCCGAGCTTGGAAAAGGTGGCAGCCGCGGGATGCGAAGCCGACTGCGTAGCGAATGCGCAACAGGTCGGGCCGCGCATGGCTGCTGGCCTCCGGCCCGCGCCGCTGCTAGAAGCGCCTCCCATGCGCGACGTCTGCGATCCGCGCGGCTTCCGCCGCCCCTCACGAATTACGGGCCCGGCCTCCGAGTGAGGCCCCGCGCCCGCGCGGGAGCCCCGGATGCCGGGAGAGCGAAGCCGCCGGTCGACGGCCGGCCCGACAGACCCGCCCGACGAGCGCGAAGACGCCTGAATCCATGACCGACTCGACCGACGCCGCCCCGGCCGCCCGGGACTACTCGCAGACCCTGTTCCTGCCCCGCACCGAATTCCCGATGCGGGCGGGCCTCCCCGTGCGCGAGCCGCTGCTCCTCGAGCGCTGGGAGCGGACCGACCTCTACGGCCGCATCCGGCAGGCGGCGGAGGGCCGGCCGAAATTCGTGCTGCACGACGGCCCGCCCTACGCCAACGGCAACATCCACATCGGCACGGCCCTCAACAAGATCCTCAAGGACGTGATCGTCCGCAGCCAGGGCGCGCTCGGCCTCGACGCCAACTACGTGCCCGGCTGGGACTGTCACGGCCTCCCGATCGAGTGGAAGATCGAGGAGCAGTACCGCGCCAAGGGCCGCAACAAGGACGAGGTGCCGGTCATCGAGTTCCGGCAGGAGTGCCGCACCTTCGCGGCCCACTGGCTCGACGTGCAGCGCGCCGAGTTCAAGCGCCTCGGCGTCACCGGCGACTGGGACCACCCCTACTCGACCATGGCCTTCCCGGCCGAGGCGGCCATCGCGCGCGAGCTCCTGACCTTCGCCATGACGGGCCAGCTCTACCGCGGCTCGAAGCCGGTGATGTGGTCGGTGGTCGAGAAGACGGCGCTCGCCGAGGCCGAGGTCGAGTACGAGGACCACGTCAGCGATACGATCTTCGCCGCCTTCCCGATCCGCGAGGGGGCAGGGGGCGACCTCGCCGGCGCCCGCGTCGTGATCTGGACGACGACGCCCTGGACGATCCCCGGCAACCGCGCCGTCGCCTACTCGCGGAAGGTCTCCTACGGCCTCTACCGGGTCGCGCAGGCGGCCGACGACAACTGGGCGAAGGTCGGCGACGCCTTCATCCTCGCCGACGCGCTCGCGGCGGGCGTCCTCTCGGCGGCGCGCGTCGAGGCGCACGAGCGCCTGCGCGACGTGGGAGCGGACGAGCTTGCCGGCTTCACCCTGTCGCACCCGCTCGGCGGCCACGTGGCGGGCTACGACTTCCCGGTGCCGCTCCTTGAGGGCGAGCATGTCACCGAGGAGGCCGGCACCGGCTTCGTCCACACGGCGCCGGGACACGGCCGCGAGGATTTCGAGCTGTGGATGGCCAACGGCCGCCGGCTCGCGCAGCGCGGCATCGACACCCGCATCCCCTACACGGTGGACGCCGACGGAGCGCTCACCGGGGAGGCGCCCGGTTTCACGGGAAAACTCGTCCTTAACCATAAGGGTGAGAAGGGCGACGCCAACAAGGCGGTGATCGCGGCCCTCACGGAAGCCCGCAGCCTGATCGCCCGCGGCGTGCTGCGCCACAGCTACCCGCATTCCTGGCGCTCGAAGAAGCCCGTCATCTTCCGCAACACGCCGCAATGGTTCATCGCCCTCGACCGGCCGGTCGAGAGCCTGGGCAGCCGGACCCTGCGGGAGGTCGCCATGCAGGCTATCGAGGACACGCGCTGGGTGCCGCCCCAGGGCAAGAACCGCATCAACGGCATGGTCGAGAACCGGCCCGACTGGGTGGTCTCGCGCCAGCGCGCCTGGGGCGTGCCCATCACGGTCTTCGTCCGGAAGGGGACGAGCGAGGTCCTGCGCGACGAGCGCGTCAACGCCCGCATCGTCGCGGCCTTCGCCGAGGAGGGGGCGGACGCTTGGTTCACGGACGCGGACGGCGCCCGCTTCCTCGCGCCCGAGCATGACCCGGCCGACTACGAGAAGGTGACGGACGTCCTCGACGTCTGGTTCGACTCGGGCTCGACCCACGCCTTCGTCCTCGACGATCCGGAGGCATTCCCGGGGCTTGCCGGTGTGCGCCGCCGCCGCGACGGCGGCGAGGACACGGTGATGTACCTCGAAGGCTCCGACCAGCACCGCGGCTGGTTCCAGTCCTCGCTCCTCGAATCCGCCGGCACGCGGGGACGCGCGCCCTACGACATCGTGCTCACCCACGGCTTCGTCCTCGACCCGAAGGGGCTGAAGATGTCGAAGTCGAAGGGCAACGTCGTCGCGCCGCAGAACGTCATCAAGGATTCGGGGGCCGACATCCTGCGCCTGTGGGTGGCGGCCTCCGACTACGCGGACGACCTGCGCATCGGCCCGGAGATCATCAAGACCTTCGCCGAGACCTACCGGAAGCTGCGCAACTCCCTGCGCTGGATGCTGGGCTCGCTCGCCCACCGGGTGCCGGGCGAGGACGTCGCGCTCGCCGACATGCCGGAGCTCGAGCGCTTCATCCTGCACCGCCTCTCCGAGCTCGACGGCGAGATCCGCGAGGCCTACCGGACCTTCGACACGAAGCGGGTGGTGGCGCTGCTCAACGGCTTCATGACGGGCGACCTCTCGGCCTTCTATTTCGACGTCCGCAAGGACACGCTCTACTGCGATCCCATCTCCTCAACGGCGCGGCGCGCGGCGCTCCAGGTCGTCGACGAGACCTTCCGGCGCGTCACGATCTGGCTGGCGCCGGTCCTCGCCTTCACGGCCGAGGAGGCGTGGCTCGACCGCTACCCGTCCGAGGACGGCTCGGTGCACCTGCAGACCCTGCCGGACACGCCGCAGGCGTGGCGCGACCCGGCCCTCGCGGAGCGCTGGCAGAAGATCCGGCGGGTGCGCCGGGTGGTGACGGGGGCGCTCGAGATCGAGCGGGCCGCCAAGCGCATCGGCGCGAGCCTGGAGGCGGCGCCCGTCGTCTCGATCTCCGATCCCGACCTGCTCGGGGCGCTCGACGGGATCGACTTCGCGGAGGTCTGCATCACCTCGGGCGTGCGGGTCGAGACGGGCGAGGGGGCGCCGGGCGCCTTCCGCCTCGACGAGGTGCGCGGCGTCGCCGTCGTGCCGGTCCAGGCCGAGGGCCGCAAGTGCGCCCGTTCCTGGCGCGTCAGCCCGGATGTCGGCATGGATCGGGACTACCCCGATGTGACGCCCCGCGACGCCCTCGCCCTCCGGGAATGGGACGCCGCCCACGGCAGCGCGAGCGCGGCGTGAGGCCGCGACCGACCGGCCGGCACCCTCCCGCCCCGGGGCGGGAGGGGATAGCCCGGGGCGCACGGTCATGACGCCCTCCCGAACGCCCTTCCGCCTCGGCCTCGCGGCGCTCCTCGCCACCCTCGTCCTCGATCAGGCCTCGAAGCTCTGGCTCTACCTCGGTACGGACCTCGTGCTGACGCAGCCCTGGCGCTTCGGCCCCTATGCCGAGTTCGTCGTGGTCTGGAACCGGGGCGTCTCCTACGGCCTGTTCCAGCAGGAGGGCGGCTTCGGGCGCTGGTTCCTCGTCGTCCTGTCCCTGGTGGCTGCCCTCGGCCTCGGCGTCTGGATGCGCCGGGCGCACTCGCGCCTCCTCGCCCTCGCCCTCGGGCTGATCGCGGGCGGGGCGCTCGGCAACGCCATCGACCGGGCGGCCTACGGCGCGGTGTTCGACTTCGTGCATCTCCACGCCGGCACGTGGTCCTGGTACGTGTTCAACGTGGCGGACGCCGCCATCGTCGCGGGCGTGATCGGCCTGATCCTCGACGGGCTCATGCCGCAGCGCTCCCCGCGCGGGCCGGCGGAGAAGAACGCGGTCCTGTGATGCGTAAACCACATCGGCGTTCTCTCGGGCCGGTGCCCTGGTGCAGTGCAGTCAAGGCGCCATACGATCGCCTGAAACCGGGATCAGGCCGAGACGGCCGGATCAGATCGCCCTGAGCGCGACCGCCGCGGGCCCTGCGCGAGGGACCCGAGGCCCGGCCGGAACCTGTGGGGCAGCATGACCGGGTATCGCCGTTTTCTCCTTGCCACCGTCGCCGGCCTCCTCGCTGCCGGAACCGCCCAGGCTCAGACCGCGGAGCGGGGCGAGATCATGCGGGACACGCTGAGCACGCTCGGCCTGATCGAGAAGGACCAGCCCGCGATCAACTATCGCGAGCGCGCTCCCCTCGTGATGCCACCGAAGCTCGAAGGCAAGGCGCTGCCCGCGCCGCGCCCCCGCACCGCCTCGCCGCAATGGCCGAAGGAGCCCGAGGTGCTGCAGCGCGAGCGCGACGAGGCCGAGCGCCGCGTGCCGAAGGGCAACCAGGCGCAGGGACGCTACAACGACAACAACGCGACGCTCGCGATCGACGACATCCGCTCGGGCCGACGCGCCAACGCGAACATGACGACCGAGCCCGAGCGCAAGCCCGGCGACAACAACCGCGACTCGTTCTGGGTCAACCCGCTGGAGCTGATGCGCGGCGTCGGCCAGGAGAAGACCGAGCCCTCGATCGCCGAGCCGAGCCGCGATACCCTCACCGATCCGCCGAACGGCTACCGCAAGGCGCCGCGGAAGGTGGTGGTCGATGGTCGCGACCCCGTCAACAATGCGAGCCGGGAGCGGGAAGAAGCCGATCCCGGAACCTATCTACGCTCGCAGGGCCGCTGAACGGCCGGCGGCCACGGTATGAGATTTGCCCGGCTCAGGACCCCGACAGGGTCGCGGCCGAGGACGTGAGCCAGAACCGGACGGTCCGCGGGACGGGCCGCACGAAGGACATCAGGATGCACCTCTTCCGGAAGCCCCCGATCGCCTCGACGGCGCTCCGCCTGCCCAGCCGTGCCGAGGCCCCCGTCCTCGCCCATGCCGGGCGCCTGGAGGCCGCGCCGTTCGGGCGCTCGGAGGCCGGCGGCCCGGAGGTCTCCTCGTTCAGCCTCGACAACGGCCTCGACGTGGTGGTGGTGCCCGACCACCGCGCCCCCGTAGTCACGCACATGATCTGGTACCGCAACGGTTCGGCGGACGATCCGCTCGGCCAGTCCGGCATCGCCCACTTCCTCGAGCACCTGATGTTCAAGGGCACCGAGACGCACCCGGTCGGCGCCTTCTCGAAGGCGGTCTCGGGCCTCGGCGGCCAGGAGAACGCCTTCACGAGCTACGACTACACCGCCTATTTCCAGCGCGTCGCCCGCGACCACCTCAAGACCATGATGGCCTTCGAGGCCGACCGCATGACCGGGCTCGTCCTCGACGACGCCGTGGTGGCGCCCGAGCGCGACGTGGTGCTGGAGGAGCGGCGCATGCGGGTGGAGACCGACCCCTCCGCCCAGCTCTCCGAGGCAATGGCGGCCTCGCTGTTCGTCCACCATCCCTACGGGATCCCGATCATCGGCTGGATGCACGAGATCGAGGAGCTGAACCGCCACCACGCCCTCGACTACTACAAGCGCTTCTACACGCCCGAGAACGCGATCCTCGTGGTCGCCGGCGACGTGACGCCCGACGAGGTACGCCGCCTCGCGGACGGCACCTACGGCCGCGTGAGCCCGCAGGGTGCCCGTCCGAAGCGCCTGCGCGCCCGCGAGCCGGAGCCGAAGGCGCTGCGCCGCCTCAGCGTGGCCGACCCGAAGGTCGAGCAGCCGACCCTGCAGCGGCTCTACCTCTCGCCCTCCTGCATCACGGCCCGCGACGGCGAGTGCCACGCGCTGGAGCTTCTGGCCGAGGTGCTCGGCGGCGGCGCCACCTCGTACCTCTACCGCAAGCTCGTGCTCGAGGCGGGAATCGCGGTCAATGCCGGCGCCTGGTACATGGGCTCGGCGATCGACGACACCCGCTTCTCCGTCTACGCCGTCCCCGCCGAGGGCGTGAGCCTGGAGCAGCTGGAGGACCAGCTCGACCGGGTGCTGCGCCGCGCGCCCGCCGAGGCGCTCGACGCCGAGGCGATCGAGCGGGCCAAGACCCGGCTCGTGGCCGAGACTGTCTACTCCTCGGACAGCCAGTCCTCCCTCGCGCGCATCTACGGCTCGGCGCTCGCCATCGGCGAGACGATCGAGGAGGTGCGCCGCTGGCCCACCGACATCGAGGGCGTGACGAAGGAGCGCCTCGCCGCGGCGGCCGAGCGCTACCTGACGCCGGCCCGCTCGGTGACGGGCTACCTCATCAAGTCCCGCGAGGCCGACGCCCCGGTCTCCGTCGCGGCCGCCTGAGGGCACCCGCGCCGACATTCCGGGCGCCCGCTGCGCGCCCGCACAAGAACAACGAGGTTCCCATGAACTTGGCCGAAACCCCCACCCGCACCGCGACCTCGCCCACCCAGGCGAAATCCGTCGCCACCGCCAGTGGGGTCGAGGCGTGGCACGTCGAATCGCCGGTCGTGCCCATGGTCGCGCTGGCCTTCACCTTCGAGGGCGGCGCCGCGCAGGACCCGGAGGGCAAGGCCGGCTGCGCCCAGATGCTGGCGCGCCTCCTCGACGAGGGCGCGGGCGACCTCACCTCCGACGCCTTCCAGGAGCGGCTCGCGGCCCGCGCCATCGAGCTCTCGTTCCACGCCGGGCCCGACGCGATCGGTGGCTCGCTGAAGACCCTGGTGAAGCACACCGAGGAGGCGATCGACCTCCTCGCGCTGGCGCTGACCAAGCCCCGGCTCGACCCCGACGCGATCGAGCGCGTGCGCGCCCAGACCATCGCCGGCCTGCGCTACCAGCAGAACGACCCGGGCGTGCTGGCCTCGCGGCGCTTCTTCAAGGAGGCCTTCGCCGGCCACCCCTACGGGCGGCCCTCCTCCGGCACGCTCGAGAGCATCGCGGCGATCACCCGCGACGACCTCCTGGCGCTCCACGCGCAGGTGATCGGGCGCGGCGCCATCAAGGTCGCGGCGGTCGGCGCCATCGACGCGGACGCTCTCTCGGCCGCCCTCAACCGCTCCTTCGGCGCCCTGCCCGAGGCCGGCACCCTGCGGGCCGTGCCGCGCACCACCGTGCAGGACCTCGGCCGCCGCGTCGTCGTGGACCTCGACGTGCCGCAATCGGTGATCCGCTTCGGCATGGCGGGCGTGCCCTGGCGCGACCCGGACTTCATCCCGGCCTACGTCCTGAACCACATCCTCGGCGGCGGCGCCTTCACCTCGCGCCTGTTCCAGGAGGTCCGCGAGAAGCGCGGCCTCGCCTACTCGGTCGGCACCTCGCTCGTCAGCCACCGCTCGGCGGCGATGACCTGGGGCTACACCGCCACCAAGAACGAGCGCGTCGGCGAGGCGCTCGCCGTGATCGGCGACGAGATCGGCCGCCTCATCACCGACGGCCCCTCCGACGAGGAGCTGCAGAAGGCGAAGGACTACCTCACCGGCTCCTACGCGCTCGGCTTCGACACCTCGACGAAGATCGCCCACCAGATCGTGCAGATCGCCTTCGAGGGGCTGGGCATGGACTATATCGGCCGCCGCAATGCAATGGTCGCGGGCGTGACGCAGGCCGACATCCGGCGCGCCGCGGGCCGCACCTTCGCGGACGGCCGCATGCTGGTGGTCGCCGCGGGCCGGCCGACGGACTTCTGAGGCGGGCTTCGAGAGGCGGCGCGCGGAAGACCCCTGGCAACCGGGCGCGCCGCCGCCATCTGAAGGGACCCGCTTCGCCCGAACGCGCCCGCGGAGAGGTTCCCGATGCAGCTCACCGGACTTCACCACCTCACCGCGATCACGGCCCGGGCGGCGGACAACCTCGCCTTCTACACCCGGATCCTCGGCCTGCGCCTCGTCAAGAAGACGGTGAACCAGGACGACCTCACCGCCTACCACCTGTTCTACGCGGACGGCGTGGCGGCGCCCGGCAGCGACGTCACCTTCTTCGACTGGCCGGCCCCGCCGGAGCGGCGGGGCACCAACAGCATCGTGCGCACGGGCCTGCGTGTCGCCGGGCCCGACGCGATCGCGTGGTGGCGCGAGCATCTCGCCCGCGAGGGCGTCGAGCACCTGACCCCGATCGAGCGGGACGGGCGCCTCACCCTCGACTTCGAGGACGGCGAGGGCCAGCGCCTCAGCCTCGTGGACGACGGCGGAGCCGGGCCGGCCCATCCGTGGACGGGCAGCCCCGTGCCGACGCCCCACCAGATCCGCGGGCTCGGGCCCGTGCGCCTCGCCGTCGCCGAGACCGCTCGCACCGAGGCGGTGCTCACAGAGGTGCTCGGCATGCGCCACGACCGCACCTTCGAGCTGCCGGAGGGCACGGTGCGCGTCTACGCCATGGGGGAGGGTGGCGCGGGCGCCGAGCTTCAGGTCATGCAGGACGCCTCCGCCCCGGCCCGCCAGGGTGCCGGCGCCGTGCACCACGTCGCCTTCCGCGTCCCGGACGCGGAGTACGGGGCCTGGGCTGACCGGCTGCGGGCGAAGCGGATGCCTTCCAGCGGCCCGGTCGACCGCTACTACTTCCGCAGCCTGTACTTCCGCGAGCCGAACGGCATCCTGTTCGAGATCGCGACCGAAGGTCCCGGCTTCACCGCGGACGAACCCCTGGAGAGCCTCGGCGAACGCCTCGCCCTGCCGCCCTTCCTGGAACCGCGGCGGGCCGAGATCGAGGCCGGGCTGAAACCCCTGTGATCCAGTGGCCGTCGGGGCGTTTAAGAATTCAGAGCCGTTCTAGACAGTAGAACCATCCCCCGCATGCGGTGCTGCCATGCCTTGACGGGCGCGGTGCACGTGCGAGAAGACGCGCCAAAAGTTCGCGAGATTCGGAGTCACCTTCACCGATGAGCAAGT
>NZ_BJZU01000043.1 GCF_007992195.1 Methylobacterium oxalidis
CCATCGTCCCGGATCCCGCCTCGCGGGTCCCGGGACGACGTTGCGGGCCCCGCCTCAGGCCCGCCGGGCCTCCAGCCATGCCCGCGCCAGGGTGAGGTCGGCCTGGCCGAGGCCGTGGCCGGTGGGCAGGGTGCGGTGCTCGACCCGGGCGCCCGCCCGCTCCAGCATCGCCGCGAGGGCCTGCGCGTTCTCGGCCGGCACGATCGGGTCGAAGGCGCCCGACAGAATCAGCACCGGGCGCCCCCCGAGATTCGCCGCGGGCGGGTGCGCGAGCGGCACCATCGGGCGGATCAGCACGGCGCCCGCGAGCGCCTCCGGGTGCAGCATCAGCGCTGCCGCGGCGATGTTCGCCCCGTTCGAGAAGCCGAGCGCCACCGGGGCGGACAGCCCGTAGGCCGCCCGCGCCCCGGCGACGAAGCCCGCGAGTTCGCCCGCCCGACGGACGACGTCGGCCTCGTCGAACACACCCTCGGCGAGGCGCCGGAAGAAGCGGGGCATCCCGTTCTCAAGCACCTTTCCGCGTGGCGAGAGCAGGGCCGCGCCGGGCGCCGCCGCCCGCCCCAGCGGCAGCAGGTCGGCCTCGTCGCCGCCCGTGCCGTGCAGGAGCAGGAGCGGCGGCCGGGCGGGGTCGCTGCCCGCCTCGAAGCGGTGGACGAAGCCGAGGCGCTCGGCTGCGGCGTTCGTCGTCACGACATCCTCCATCATGGCAGCCTCCTTCATGGCTAGCCTCCTTCGGCTCCCGGCGCTCAGGCGACCTTCGGCAGGACGCCCTCGATCTCGGCCCGGTGCGGCTCCAGGAAGCCCGGCAGCTTGAGGGCCTGCCCCAGCGCCTCGACCGGCTCGTCGACCGCGAAGCCGGGCGCGTCGGTGGCGATCTCGAACAGGACCCCGCCGGGCTCGCGGAAGTAGACCGAGCGGAAGTAGTTGCGGTCGCGCTGCTCGGTGGCGACGAGGCCGTGACGCTCGCGCAGGCCCGCCGCCATCGCCGCCTGCTCCGCGTCGTCCGCGGCCCGGAAGGCGATGTGGTGGACGCTGCCCGCCCCCGGCCGCCCGGGCAGGAAGCCGCCCACCGCGCGCAAAGTCACGTGGGCGCCGAGCCCGGCGCTGCCGCTGAAGCGGGTGGCGGAGCCCTCGCGGGCCCCCTCGGCGAGGCCGAGCACGTCCGTGAGGATTGCCGCGGTGGGGCCCGCCTCGGCGAGCAGCAGCGTCACACCGTGCAGGCCGCGGATGGCGTGCTCGGGCGGCACGTCGCCGCCGCTGCGAGCCGGCGCCGCGCCCGCATCCGCGACGCCGACGAGGGCCAGCATCATCCCGTCCGGGTCGCGGAAGCGTAGGGTCGGCTCGCCGAACACCTGCACCAGCGCCTCGTGGCGCACGCCCTCAGCGACGAGGCGGTGGGTCCACCAGCCAATCGAGGCGCGCGGCACCGCGAAGGCGGTCTCCTGCGTCTCGCCGATCCCGGCCCGGCCGGGCGCCGCGTGCGCGACGGGGAAGAAGGTCAGGATCGTGCCGGGGCGGCCGGTCTCGTCGCCGTAGTAGAGGTGGTAGGTGCCCGGATCGTCGAAGTTGACGGTCTTCTTCACGAGCCGCAGGCCGAGCGCGCGGGTGTAGAAGTCGAGGTTGCGGGCGGCGGGGCCGGAGAAGGCCGTGACGTGGTGGAGGCCGGTCTGGGACATGGTGCGTCTCCTGTGAGGCGGCCGGCCGCGGGGCCGGGCTGCGTTCGTCGATGGGGCGAATGTGCCCCTTGCCCTCACCCGCGAAAATGGAAAGAACAGAAAACCATCGTTTCCGGATACCGAGATGAAGCTCCCCGACTTCGAGGCCTGGGCCGTGTTCGCGAAGGTGGTCGAGAGCGGCTCCTTCGGGCGCGCCGCCTCCGATCTCGGCGTCTCGGCCGGCACCGTCTCGAAGGCGGTGGCGCGGCTCGAGGCGCGGATCGGCGCGCGCCTGTTCCACCGCACCTCGCGCCGCCTCAGCCTCACGGAGGCCGGCCGCTCGGCGCGCGACGGAGCGGCGCGGATCCTGGCGGAGGGCGAGACGGCCGAGGCGGCGGCGCGCGAGGCGGCCTCCGAGCCGCAGGGGCTGGTGCGGCTCGCCGCGCCGATGTCCTTCGGGGTGGCCCACGTCGCCCCCCTGCTGCCCGACTTCCTCGCGGCCCATCCGCGGATCGCGGTCGACCTGCACCTGAGCGACGCCCTCGTCGACCTCGTCGGCGGCGGGTTCGACCTCGGCCTGCGCATCGCCGCGCTCGCCGATTCCTCGCTGAGGGCGCGGCGCCTGTGCGGGATCCGGCGCTCGCTGGTCGGCGCCCCGGCCTATCTCGACCGGCGCGGGCGCCCCGGGCATCCGGACGACCTCGCCGCCCATGCCTGCCTCGGCTACGCCTACCTGCCGACGCCCGACCGCTGGCACTTCCTGGGGCCGGACGGCGCGGAGGCGACGATCGTCCCGGCCGGGCCGCTCCGGGCGAACAACGCCGACGCCCTCGGGCCCGCGCTGCGGGCCGGGCTCGGCCTCGCCGTGCAGCCCGACTTCATGATCTGGGAGGATCTGCGCGCGGCCCGGCTGGAGCGGGTCCTGCCCGGCTGGTCGCCGCCGCCGATCGCGCTCCACCTCGTGACGCCGCCGGGCGACCCGCGGCCCGCCCGCGTCACGGCGCTGATCGCCTACCTCGCCCGCGCCCTCTCGGCCGCGCCCTGGGCGGAGGACGCGGCGGCCTGAGCGCGGCGGCCTGAGCGCGGTCCCTGGCGCCGGGCTTGCTAGCGCGATCCGGGATCCCGATGATCCGCACCCGAACGAAGCCCCTCGGAGTTGAACGCGACCCGATGCGACCGAAACGCCTGCTCGCCCGCCTCGCCTGGCCTCTCGCCCTCGCCCTCGCCGCGGGCAGCGCCGAGGCCCACGACCTCTGGTTGACGCCGACGCCCGGCGGCGTCGCGGTCCATCTCGGCCACGCCCACGAGCCCGCGCTCCCGAGCGCCGACAAGCTCGTCGGGCTCTCCGCGCTGACGGGCGGCGGCGCGACGGCGCTCAGCGCGCGCGCCGACGGCCCGGTCCTGTCCGCCGCCCTGCCGGAGGGGGCCCGCGGGGCGCTGGTCTTCGCCGCCTACGACAACGGCTTCTGGGTTCGGCTGCGCGAGGGCGGCGAGCGCAACGCCGACCGGCGCGCCGTGCCGGACGCGCGGCGCAGCCTCTGGTCGATGAAGTTCGCCAAGGCGGTGCTCGGGCCCGACGCGCCCTGGGAGCGCGTGCTCGGCCAGACCCTCGAGATCGTGCCGCTGGAGGCGCCGGGCGCGGCCGCGGGCGCCATCCGCGTGCGGGTGCTGTTCGAGGGCCGGCCGCTGGCGGGCGCCGGGATCGCCGCCGCGAGCGGCGAGGCGCCGGAGGTCCGCGTCGCCACCGACGCGGCGGGCGAGGCGCGCGTGCCGCTGGCGCAGGGCGGCCAGCAGGTGCTCGCCGTGGCGCACCGGGTGACGCCCTCGCGCACGCCGGCGCTCGCCGATGCCGACGCCTACGGCGCCACGCTCGCCTTCACCCGGGCCGAGCCCCGCACGAACTGACGGGCGCGCCCTCAGGCCCCGGGCCCGCGCTTGCGGGCCGCGGGTATGACGGCCTCGGACATGGCCTCAGGCATGACTTCAGACATGGCCGATGCGCAGGCTCAGGGGCCAGCGGATCTCGCAGCGCCGCTCGGGCTCGCCCCAGGCCGCGCGGAGCTCCCTGCCGAAGCGGTCCAGGGGCTCGCGGCCGAGCGAGCTCTCGGCGTTGCGCACCGCCGACCAGGTGCCGACGTAGCCGAGGAGTTCCGGCAGCGACCAGTCCCGCGTCATCGCGAGCGCGGGCGGGGAGACTTCCGCGAACGGGAAGGGCAGCGAGCGGTAGCCCGTCTCGACGTGGCGCCGCTCGGGCGGCCAGTACGGCCCGATCACGTCGCGGTAGAAGTGCCGGAGGACGCGGCCGGCCTCCCCGTCGGCCTCGATGACGCCGTAGGTGACGAGCGCCAGCGCACCGCCCGGCACGAGGACGCGGCGGACCTCCGCGTAGAAGGCGTCGAGATCGAACCAGTGCGCCGCCTGCGCGGCCGTGATCAGGTCGGCGCCGCGATCGGGCACCGGCAGCGCCTCGGCCGGGGCGCAGGCGTAGCGGATTCCGGCGCGGGCCGGCGCGTTGGCGATCTGGTCCGCGCTCGGATCGAGGCCGACGACCGCCCGGAACACGCAGGCGAGCTGCGCGGTCAGCTGGCCGCTGCCGCAGCCGACATCCACGGCCAGCGCGTCCGAGGGCGCGAAGCGGGCCAGGCTCGGGGCGAGCGCCGGCGGGTATTCCGGCCGGAAGCGGGCGTAGGACGCCCCGCCCCGGTCGAACCAGTTCCTCGGGCTTCCCGCCTCATCCGTCATCGATCCGCTCCCTCCCGCTCAGCCGAGGCCGCCCGCCTCCACCACGAACCGGGCGACCGCGTCGGCCCCGTGCCCCTCGCACAGCGAGGCGAACACGGAGGGGCGGGCCCCGCGCATCCGCCGCGTGTCGGCCTCCATCGCCGAGAGGTCCGCGCCGACGCGGGGCGCGAGGTCCGTCTCGTTGACGACGAGGAGGTCCGATCGGGTGATGCCGGGGCCGCCCCGGCGGGGGATCTTCTCGCCGCCCGCCACGTCGATCACGGAGAGGGTGAGGTCGGCGAGCTCGGGCGAGAACGTCGCGGCGAGGTCGTCGCCCCCGGATTCGATCGGCACGACGTCGAGCCGCGAGGTTGATCGAGGCCTCCTCGCGGATCGCCGTGTGCGGGCATCACCTCGGTGTCCGGCCCCGCGACGATGTCGACATCGGCCTGAATGTCCGGGTTGCCGGCCTTGCCGAGCCGGGCGATGCGCCCGCGCTCATGCCGGGCCCGGCGGCCTCGCCCGCGCTCAGCGGCACATGCGCCGGTAGCGGCTGCAATTGCCCCGCCCCTCCTCGCCGTAGATGTCCTTGTTCTCGCAGCGGTCGCGAAGATCGCGGCACATGCGGCGGTAGCGGCGCTCGTCCCGGTAGCCGCGCCCGTCGTCGACATCCACGCCGCCGGGGCCGATGCGGATCCCCTGCGCGTGGCCCGGCGCGCCCGGGACCAGCAGCGCCCCGACGAGGGCAGCGGCGACCATATAATGACGCATGTCATCCTCCCGAAGCGTCCGGCGATGCCGGATCAGGGGTGAGAAACGCGCGACGCGCGCAAAGCGTTCGGCGCACGCGCCGGAGGCTGCCCCGATCGGGCGCGGAGGTCCGGCAGGCGACGGTCGCAGCCGCTTCGCGCCGCCCCAGCGCACCACCCAAGCACACCACCCAAGCACACCACCCAAGCACACCACCCCTGCGTGGGCCGCCGCCCCGACGGCCTCGCGCGCCGCAGGCGCCCTCAGCTCCGGCGAGATCACGCCGGACTTCGCGCAGTCTTGTGCGCGCCCTCCCCCGATCGAACGCGTGTCGATCTCCTGACGAGGCCGGGCCACCGCATGTCAGACTGCCATGCTTAAGCCAGTCGTGATGGAAGATCATTATCCTATCACGATCTGTTGCAATCGATGAATGTGCGATTGCTACGCTTAAATCAGTATTATTGACAGGTTCGTCGCGAAAGTAGCACCTTGCCGCCGGGACGAGGCGCCACTTGTGCACTTCTTGTGCAGGGCGGCAGACAATGCTTCGCCGCAGACAGCAATCCTGCGCCCGTCCCACTCAGCCAACTTGCGTGTCGACATAAACTTTCAACCGCTTCAACGGAGGAAAGACACCATGGCTCTCTTCATCGACAAGGCGGAAGCGTCTCCCGAAGCCTTCGCGGCCGTCCTCGAAGCTCTCAGGGAGGGCGAAGTCCTGAAAAGCAAGCCCGGACTCTACAAGGTCGAGTTCGGAGACACGGTGATCACGCTGCGGGGTTCGGGTTTCGAGTATGACAAGAACGACCATCTGATCGACGGCACGCTGAACGCGTACCGCGTCACGGAGAACGACCGCGTTCAGTTCACGGCGCGCGGCCTCGACAACGACATCTCCGATCTTCTTGACCAGAGGAGCCCGTTCGAAGTCCTGCGCATGCTGTCCGAAGGCGACGACCGCATCATCGCGAACCAGCACAAGGACCACAACGACGTCCTGCGCGGGTTCGCCGGCGACGATTACATCAAGGCCGGCCCGGGAGACGACAACGTCCGCGGCAACAACGGCGACGACCGCCTCTATCTGCAGGACGGAAACGACAAGGGTTTCGGCGGGCGCGGCGACGACTACATCGACAGCGGCCGCGGCAACGACGTGCAGACGGGCGGCACCGGCAGCGACACCTTCGTGTTCAAGCACGGCTACGGGAAGGACATCATCACCGACTTCCAGCCGGGCAACGCCCCGGTTCAGCCGGTCAGCGTCGACGAGGAGGCCGCGGCGGGCGGCGACGACGAGCCGGAGAACGGGAACGGGATGGAAGGCGGCGAGACCGGGAACACGCCCCCGCCGAGCGCCGACCGGGACACGGTGCTGCTCTCGAAGAAGGACTTCGCGACCCCCGAGGCTGCGTATGCGGCCCTCAAGGAGTTCGGGGGCAACGTGTACCTCCGCATCCCGGACGACCATGACGACAACCATCATTTCCGGCGCGGCCGCGACAACGACGACGACGATGACGGGCGCGGCGGGCGCGATGACGACGACGCGCACCACAACGGCGGTTGGCACGACTGGCGCGGTAGCCACGATGTACTAATCATAAAGGGCGTGACGATCGCGCAATTGTCGGAAGACAACTTTCAGATCATCGGATGATCTTCCCGCCGTCCGATCCGGACGGCGGCCTCGTCCTCCCGGCGCATCGTGCGGGCGGCGAGGGCGGAGGACGGGTCGGGCACGCCTTCGGCGCGCCCGCTCGCTCCTGCCCGACGCACCGCAGGCGCGGCCCGGCGCTCGCCCGTCCCGCCGGCGGTCCTCCCCGTCGCGCACCCGGCAGGCGAGTCCGGGCGCGACAAAACCGCCCCCGGGTTGTGGCCGAATCGCACTTCCGTTAAAAGAACAAATCAGGAACACATGGGCCACGGCCAGCGTCAACAGGGCGGGCCGCAGATCGCCCGGAAGCCTGTGGAGAGGTGTGGATGACCGCTCGGGCCTACCGCTTTCACTGCACGGACGGACACGTCGCCATCATCGACGCGCACGGGGTGCGCGTGCCGTCCGAGGCGCAGCTCTGGACCTTCGCCGAGCAGGCGGCGCGGCTCGCCATGGAGCGGGTGGGCCGCGGCCTCGACTGGTCGGACTGGATCGTCGACGTGCACGATTCGGGCGGACGCCGCGTCCTCACCCTCGCCTTCAGGGACGTGCGCGACACCCTGCGCGGCCCGGCCCTGGCAGCCTGACGGAGACGCAGACGCGATGCGACGCAAGACCACCTACGCCATCGAGACCACCTACGCCATCGAGCCGGGCCACGGCTCGACGAGCCTCGTGCGCCACGGCGGGACGAAGGCCGCGATCCTGTTCGCGCCGATGGCGCCGGGCGAGCCCTACCAGCTCTACCCGCACCCCGACACGTACGGCAGCCTCACCTTCGAGGGGCTGCCGGCGCCGCTGCGGCCGGAATTCATGGCCTTCCCGGACCTCGACGCGGTGCGCGCCTTCCTGGGCATCCCGCTCGCGGAGCCGGACCATGCCGAGATGGCGCTCGCGGCCTGAGGGTGGCGCACCGGCGAGGGCGCAGCCTCCGCCAGGGCGTCTTCCGCGATCCGGGGTGCGGTGCTCAGCCGACGAGGTTCAGGATCTCCCAGGCGGACCAGGCGGTCACGCCGAGGGAGGACTTGAGGACGACGATCAACATGATCCACGGGGCCTTCTCGCGCATGGCTGGAGAACTCCGATGAGAGGCGGATCTGCTGCCGACGACGGGTCGGATCGCTGCTGACAACTTGAGGTACAGGCTGTTGTGTACGCAGCCTGACGCCGCTTGGAAATAACCCCTTCGGATGGCCCCCGGACGATTCCGGGCTACGGCCAAGCTGCCCCGGTCCGGAACTCGGCCGAAACGGGCGGCGTTCCCCGGGGGAGCGCGCGGCGCCCAGGTACACGGTGTCAGGTACACGGTGTCCGGCGCGGCGCATCAGGCGCACAGTCCAACCGGAGGATCCTCATGGCTCTCGACGACGTCGGCCTCGACGCCCGCAGCGACGCGGTGCAGGCCGCCAACCTGATCGCGAGCGACCGCGTCGAGGGGACGGATGTCCGCCGCAGCGACGGCAGCCATGTCGGGACGATCGCCCGGCTGATGATCGACAAGCCGTCGGGCCGCGTCGTCTACGCGATCCTCAACCTCGCCGGCGCGGCGGACCTCTCCGAGCGCCAGCACGCCCTGCCCTGGCGGCTCCTGCGCTACAGCACGGCGCTCTCGGCCTACGAGCTCGACATCTCCGACGAGCAGCTCCGCGCGGCTCCCCGCAGCGCGACCGGCCCCGACGAGGGGCCCTTCGACCGCGCCTGGGAGGAGCACGTGCACAGCTACTTCAACACGGAGCCCTACTGGGAATCCGAGACCGGGCGCGCCACCGACGTCCCCTTCGGCAAGGACCGATAGGCCCGCCTTCACCGCCGCGACGGCGCGCTCCGGCGCCGGGGCGCGCCCGGCTCGGCCTCAGTTCTGCACCGAGGTCGGCAGGTCCGCGCAGATGCCGCGGGCCTTGATCTCGATGAGGCGGACGAGCTTCTCGTCCGTCCCTTCGGCGCGCCAGCCCGCCACCGCGGCCTCGAGGTAGGCGGCGAAATCCTCCCGGCGCATCGCGCCCTGCTTCTCCAGGAAGGCGATCAGCGCGGTCACGATCGCCATCGTGGCGTTGTCCGCTGCTGCGACCGCCTCGGCCTGCTCTGGCGTCATCTCCCCACTCCGCGGCTCGATCCTCGGCGGCCCGAGCCTAGCGCAGGGGCGCCGCGCCGCAACCTCGCCGCCTCCGGGCACTTCGCCGCCGGGGTCACGCGGCGGCGAAGTGCCCGGAGGCGGCGAGGCACGAAAAAGGCCCCGCGCGGTCGGCGCGGGGCCATCATCGACGTGCCCGGTCAGGGCGTCGGGCCGGACCGGTCAGGGGCAGGGATGGCGGCGGCCGTCGTTGCCCAGATAGGTGCCGGAGCGGACGTCGTAGGACCGGAAGCGCTGCTTGCAGTAGGCGACCTGATCGGCGCCGCCGTCGCCCGCCTGCGCCACCGGGACCTCCTCGTAGCCGTAAGCGGCCGGCGCGTAGCCGCCGTCATAGGCGCCGTCGTAGTAGTAGGGGTCGTAGGCGTAGCCGCCGTAGCCGCCGTACCCGTAGCCGTAGCTGCCCGCCGCGAGGCCGAGGCCGAGCCCGAGGCCCACGCCGCCGAGGCCGTAGCCGTAGCCCCGGCGCCAGCCGTAGCGGTTGCCGTTCCAGCCCTGGCGGTAGCCGTAATTGCCGCGCGGGCCGGCGAAGCCGCCGCCGATCCGGCCCGGGTTCGTGCCCACGGCGCCGGGATTGGCCGTGATGCCGGCCGAGCTGAAGCCCGGGCCCGCCGTGCCCCTCACGATGCCGCGCGAGCCGCCGAACCCGTCGCCGCGGAAGCCGCCGCCGCCGATGCCCGCGCCGCGGAAGCCGCCGCCCCCGACACCGACTCCGCCACCGCGGAAACCGCCGCCGCCGAGCCCGGCGCCGCCGCCGCGGAAGCCTCCGCCACCGATGCCGGCGCCGCCGCCCCGGAAGCCACCGCCGCCGAGCCCGGCGCCGCCGCCCGCCACGGAGACGCCGGCCGAGCTGAAGCCGGCGCCGGCCGATCCGCGCATGGCAGGCGCGCCCTGCGCGAAGGCGCCGGCGGGCGCGAGCGAGAGGGTGCCGACGAGGACCGTCGAGGCGATGAGAAATCGATTCCGTGACAGAGATTTCATGGACGGGGCTCCCGGGCCTGGATTGCTAATCGTCAGCGGAGTAACGCGTCGGCCCGGTTCCGGTTCGTGCTACCTTCCGTCCCAGCGTGGCGGCGGACTATCCGCTCCCGCCAGTCGTGGCCGACCCCGGATCCGCGAAAGATCAAGCAACGGCGGCCCGTCCCGTCCGGCTCGGGAGATCTCGGCCCCGGGACGTACGTTATCGCACGTCGCGCGGCGGCGGCGGAATCAGACGAATCAGATGCCGCGGCGGTCCGGGCCGGTCTCGGCAAATTTTAGCCGCATCCCGCCGCCTGCCGGGACCGGTATCCACAAATGTTAGGGATCGGCCCGCGAACGATGCAACCTTCGCGCAACATGGTGAGCGAAGAGTTCCCGTTCGCTACACGTTCCTGTTGTGGAAAACTCTCGAAGCAGACAGTCTGCCCCTAGGGTTAAGGGGCATAACATGCATCTGCGTGCCGGGAATCGGCTGCGTCTCACGCTGTGGGGCGCAGGGGGTCGCGCTATGGTCAGTCTCAACACCTACGCGGTGACCCAGCCCGCCCTCGAGGGGCTGGACCCGTCCCTCGACGGGTTCACCTACGACGTGACGCCCTGGCTGCACGAGGGCCGCAACACCCTCACGGTGGTGCTGATCGGGGCGCCGAACGGACGGCCCTTCCGCATGAGCGTCGGCGCCGAGGGCGAGCCGGCCCACATCCTCGACGAGGAGGAGTTCCTGCCCCTCGCGGCGCCCTGGCGGCTGTGGACGATCGCCATCGGGCGGGGTTCCGAGCGGGAGGAGACGGGCGCCGGGCTCGACCTCCGGAGCGGGCTCCGGATCGGCGGCTGAGGCGCGCGGCCGAGAGGCCGGACCGGGCGGATGCGGGTTTCAGGCCGGCGGTGCTGTCGCGGGACGCGATGTGCGCGCCTGTACGGCCAGGATTGCACCCAACAGTAAACGGATATTAGATGAGCGCACGGCATAGCAGTTTGTCAGTGCGCCCATGGATATTCTTGCGCGGAGACATGATGAGCGACCCGGAGCGTACGGTTGGAGACAATCGAACGCTCGGGCGAAATCGCGTGCACATGGCCTGAGCGCCGTTCCGCTGCTGATCTCTGCTCTGGTCGCTGCTCTTGCCGCTGCTCTTGCCGCTGCTGTGATGACGGCTTCGCCCGCCACGGCGCAGTCCTTCCTCGACGCCCTCAACCGCAGCCCGCAGCCGGCCGCCGCGCGCCCGGCCGCCGCGCGCCCGCAGGCGGCGAAGGCGCGCCCGCGGCCCGCCCCGACCCCGTCCGTGCGCACCGTCACCCTGGTCGCCGGGGAGCCGGGCAGCACCGCCCTCGACACCGCCTACGACCTGACGACCGGCCTCGGCACCGAGGGGCCGCGGGTGCAGGCGGTGCTCGGCCCGGGCGGCGAGCGCGCCATCACCGACGTGCTGCGCACCCGCGGCATCGACATGGGCATCCTCACCACCGCCGACCTCAAGCGGGCCGAGGCGGAGGATGTGGGCCGGCAGGTGGTCTACATCGCCAAGCTCCACAATGTGGAGCTGCACGCGCTGGCCCGGCGCGACATCGCCCACCTGACCGACCTCGACGGCAAGATGGTCAATCTCGGCGAGGCCGGCAGCTCGACCCAGGAGGTCGCCCGCCGCGTGCTCCAGCATCTCGGCATCCGCTACACGGAGGCGAATCTCGGCCAGGCCGAGGCGGCGGCGCGGATGCGGGGCGGCGAGCCCGAGGGCGTCGCGGCGAGCTTCTTCCTCACGGGCAAGCCGGCCGCGCTCTATGCGGGCCTGCCCCAGGCCGACGGCCTGCACTTCCTCTCCGTGCCCTACGAGCCCGGCCTCGGGGACATCTTCTACCCGGCGAGCCTCGCCAAGGCCGACTATCCGGGGCTGATCGGGCCGGAGGAGGGCATCGACACGGTGGCGGTCTCCTCCGTGCTCGTCGCCTTCGACTGGCCCGAGCGGACGGACCGCTACCGCCAGCTCGCCGCCTTCACGGCGGCCCTGTTCGCGGGGTTCGACCGGCTGCGGGCGCCGGGCCGGCACCCGAAATGGCGGGAGGTCAACCTCGCCGCCACGCTGCCGGAATGGCGCCGCTTCAAGCCCGCGCAGCAGGCCCTCGACGGGCGGGCGCGCCAGCCCGCCGCGTCGGGCGGGGGCACGGCGATGGCGGGCGGCGGCGCCCGCTAGCGCCGCGCCGCCGGTGCGGGCGGCGCGCGAGGATTTGGGAAAACCGGCCCGCAGAGGCCGGGTGGACAGGGCGGGGCGTCGAGGCGGGACGCGCGGAATGCGTCCGGCGCGCGGTGCCGGGCAAGGTGCGTCAAGGAGGAGTTGCGGATGTCTGCGTCGTTCAAGAAGCCGCTGTCCGAGCCGAAGGGCGAGGTCCACGCCCTGTTTCCCGAGCAGGCGGCGGGCCCCTTCCAGAGCCCGGGCGTCGAGGAGACCGACATCGACTTCCTGCGCCGGTTCGGCCCGAAGGGCCAGCCGGTGGACATGCGCGGCTACGCCGCCGAGCCGTCCGAGGCCACCCGCTCCGCCCTCTCGGCGCCGGACAACTTCATCGCCGACGGGGCGACGCGGCGCCTGATCCGCCACACGATCGGCCGCCGCCGCTGGCCCCTGCTGCTCGCCGGCGCGGGCCTCGCCGGGCTCGCCCTCCTCCTCGGGATGCAGGCGATCGACCGCGGCCTGCCCGGCCGCGTGGCCGGCGCCGTCGAGCGCGCGCGCGGCCCCGCCCCGGCCGGCGACGCGCTCGTGACCGCGACCATCGCGCCCGCCGCCGACCCGGCGGCGCCCGCGCCCCTCTCCCAGGCCGCGCCAGCGCCCCTTTCTCAAGCCGCGCCAGCGCCCCTCTCTCAAGCCGCGCCGGCCCCGGCGAAGGCGGCGCGGGCCACGCCCGTGCCCGCCCCCGCGGAGGCGCCGACGCCGGCCGCCTCGGCCGCCGCTCCCGACGACGGGGCCGCCCTGAAGCAGCGCCTCGCCGCGAGCGGCCCGACCTCGGCCGAGGGCGAGGAGGCCGCGGCGGGCCCGGCCAAGGTGACGGCCTTCCCGCCGATGGCGCCGGCGGCGGCCGAGCCCGAGCCGGCGGCGAGCGCCCCGCCCGCCCTGGTCGCGGCGCTCGCCGCCCCCGCGCCCAACCCGAAGCTCGACGCCCTCGTGGCGCGGGGCGAGCAGCTCCTGACGGCGGGCGAGGTCGCCGCCGCGCGCCTGTTCTTCCAGCGGGTGGCCTCGGAGGGCGACGCCCGCGGCGCCCGGGGCATGGCGCGCAGCTACGACCAGGCCGTGCTGCGGACCCTGCCGGTCGTCGGGCTGGAGGGCAGCCGGGCGGAGGCCGAGCGCTGGTACCTGAAGGCGGCCGAGCTCGAGGCGCAGCGCCGATAGGGCGCTACCAAGCTTCGGGCGCTACCAAGCTTCGGGCGCTACCAAGCCACGCAGTGCCGGCCCGTCTCAGCGCGCGCCTCAGCGCGGCGGGCTCGCCTGTCCCTCGCGCGGGTGGGGGCGGGGCGGCCCGCTCGGCACGGTCTTCGGGATCGTGGTGACGTTCGCGGCGCTGCTCGCCGGGGGCGGCGCCTCCCGGGCCACCCGCGGCGGCGCCGCGTAGAGGTAGCCCGCGAGGCCGGCCCCGGCGGCGAGGAGGCCCGCCAGGAGCGTGCGGGCGCGCCTGCGCCTGCGGCTCGGCCGCGCGACCGCGCAGTGCGGGCAGCAGCGCGCGTCGTGGAGGATCGGCTGGCGGCAGCGCCGGCAGCGCGTCAGCGTCATCGCTCGGGCGCGCCGACCGGGCCGGGCCCCTGCCCCGCACCGTCCGCCGCGTCGTCGGAACCGTCCTCCGAGCCCTCCGCCGCGCTCGCGAAGCAGCGGCGCACGGCATCCTCGAACGCGGTCCGCTCCCCGGGCGTCAGGCGCTGCAGCCGTTCCTCCAGGAGCGCCTGCCCGGCGACCGCGTCGGGATGACGCGCGGCCTCGGCCTCGCTCGGCGACGGCTCTCTCCTCCGGTTCGGCAACACGTTCGCGGCCTCCCTGCTCGGTCCGGGCCCTCCCCCGCGACGTCCGGGCGGATGAGCATCCCGCAATCGCGGCGGGAAGGCCAGAGCGCCGCTCCCGTCCAGCGCGCATCGGGCGGGCCTAGTCCTCCGTCTCGGCGCGGGCGTTGAAGGACAGGGAGCGGCGCTCGCCGGCGCCCGTGAAGGGCTCGACCCCGTGCAGGAGCCAGCCGGGGAAGGTGTAGAGCACGCCGGGCTCGGGCGGCACGCTGAGGAGCGTCTTGGCGAAGCGCTGCTTGCCGCCGGTCAGGAAGTTCAGGTAGCCGGCCTGGCGGCCGGAGATGTAGGTCTTGCCGAGCTCGTCCGCGGGCGGCGACGGGGGCGCCTTCAGGTAGAGCACGCCCGACAGGTCCCCGGAATGGAAGTGGACCGGGCTCGGCGTGCCCGCGAACTGGCTGACGACCCAGATCCGGTCGATCTCGACGCGTCGCGCCGGCACGCCCTCCGCGGCCAGGACGTAGCGGCGCAGCCGGTCCTCGATGACGGCGACGAGCGACGCCGCGCCCCCGGCGCAGGCAACCTCCGGCGGCACCAGGAACTCGCGGCGCCCGGCGGCGGCGAGGCCGTCCGCGAAGGCGTTCAGGCGGTCGAGGAGGGCGGGCGCCACGCGCGTGCGCCCGACGAGCGGCCCGAACGGCGACAGGACCTCCAGGGGAGGCTCGCCGCCGTCGCTTGCGGGCGGCGCGAAGTCCGCCTCGTACTTGCGCAGGGCGCGGGTCTTGTGCGCCGTCTCCCGGGCGCGGGCGGCGTCTGTCTCGGCCGTCATCGGGGCTCCTGCGGCGGGTCGCGCCGGACCCTGATACAGGCCCGCGCCGCCCCGCGCGACCGGCAAGATCGGCGCCGGGCGTGCCCCGACCCCCTCAGCCGGCGGCCGAAGCCATCGTGAAGGGCACCCGGAACACGGTGGTCCGGTCCGGGTACATCACCTCGACCCACCACGCCGTCCAGTCGAAGCCGGTCTCGTTCGGCGCGCTCAGCATCTGGCTGATCATCTGCCGGGCCTCGCGGTAGGCGAGCCCGACATTGCCGCAGAACGAGCCTTCCAGATCCGAGATCCGCTCGTTCTCGGAACACACATCGAAGAAGAAGCGCGTCATCGCTCCGTCATCCCCCCAGGAGCAAAGCCGTGATCTGACGTCCCGGCGAGGGGGTGTTAGCAGCCGTGCGCGGGCCAAATCACTAACATTTGGCGGCCCGCCGCGTATTCCTGGAGACCATGCACGGAAATCGACTTGCGCCGGGCAGGAGATTTGCGCGCGATTACGTTGAGCGCGGTGCAACTCGCGGCCAGGGTGCGTTTGAATACCGTCGTTGATGCACGTCAGTGCGGTATTCCATCGCTCCGGCCGGGGCCGCCGCCCTACTCCGCCGGGGCGAGGGCGGCCGCGCGGTCGCCGCGGGTCAGGGAGAGGAAGCCCAGCGCCGAGACGAAGATCACGAGCCCGAACAGGGCGGCGGTGCCGAGCACGAGCCCGAACCCGCCGCGCTCGTGCAGGAGCGCGATCATCGGCACCACGAAGCCGCTCGCCGTGAAGCCCACGAAGTAGCGCACGCTGTAGGCCCGGGCCCGGTAGGCCGCCGGCACGTAGCGGGCGATCATCGCGTCGTTGAGGACGACCTGCCCGTAGAGCGCGGCGATCGTCAGGACGAGCCCGAGGAGGAGCGGCGCGCCGGAGGTGGCCGCGGCGATGCCGAGGCCGATCGGCTGCAGCACGGAGAGGCTCGCGAACAGGGCCGGCAGGCTGAACCGGTCGATGAGGCGGCCCATGGCGAGCTGCGTCAGGGCGCCGAACACGAAGATCAGGGTGGTGAGCGAGCCGATCAGCGCGAGCGGCAGGCCGGAGGCGAGGCGCTCGTCGATCACCTTCGGCATGGCGATCGAGGTGACGTTGAAGGTCATGCCGCCGGCCAGGATCGCGAGGCCGAACACGCAGAGCAGCGCGACCGGCCGCGAGACCGCGATCACCGGGGCGCCCCCGCCCGCGCGCCCGCCGCCCTCCCCGTCGCCCGGAACCAGGGCGAGGAAGGCCGCGCCCAGGGCGAGGCAGAGGGCGCCCGGCACCAGGAAGGCCGCCTGCCAGCCGAGATGGGCGGCCAGGAAGGCGCTGATGCCCGAGGCGAAGGCCGCGCCGAAATTGCCCCAGACGCCGTTGACCCCGAGGTCGCGCCCGAGGCGGCGGGCGTGGGTCACCAGCATGGTCGAGCCGACCGGGTGGTAGATCGCCGAGGCGAGCCCGAGGACGCAGAGCCAGAGCGCGAAGGCGGTGGGGCTGCCCGCGCTCGCCACCCCGAAGCAGGACAGGCCGTAGCTGAAGAAGAACACCGCCAGCATGTTGCGCCGCCCGAAGCGGTCGGCGAGCCAGCCCATCGGCAGCGAGCACAGGCCGAAGGCCACGAAGGCGCCCGTGGCGAGCCCGATCAGCTCGCCGTAGCCGAGGCCCGTCTGCGCCGCGATGGCGATGACGGCCGTCGGGTAGATCAGCAGCACGTAGTGGTCGAGGGCGTGCGCCACGTTGACGAAGCGCAGGGTGCGGCGGGACAGGGTCTCGGAATCCATCGGACGCCTCGCGGTCTCGCACCCTGTCTACCTGACCCGTTGAACGGTGTCGGGCCGAAGGTGTACGCGATCGGGCCAGGGATAAGGGGACGGGGGAATTCATGGGCCCGACGACCGATGCGGCGGCGCGCTCGATCCGGGCCGAGGATTATCAGGACGTGCCGCGCCGCGTCGCGGTGATGCCGAAGCACTTCGCCGCGGGCAGCCGCACGGACCGCCACGCGCATGTCCGCGCGCAGCTCCTCTACGCCACCGCGGGCCTGATGATGGCGACCGCCGAGGACGGGACCTGGGTGGTGCCGGAGGGGCACGCCCTCTGGATCCCGCCGCGCCTGCCCCACGCGGTCACGATGCACGGGGCGGTCTCCATGTGCTCGGCCTACCTGGCGCCCGAGGCGGTGACGGCCTTCCCCGCCCGCGCCCAGGTCATCGAGGTCTCGCCGCTCCTCGCCGCGGCCCTCTCCGCCCTCACCCGCGAGCCGGTGCTCTACGACGAGGCGGGCCGCGGCGGCCACCTCGCGGCTCTGGTGCTCGACGAGATCGGGCGCGCGCCGGAGACGCCCCTGACCCTGCCGCTGCCGGGCGACCCGCGGCTGCGCCGGATCTGCCTCGGGCTCATCGACGATCCCGCCTCCGCCCTCGACCTCGACGCCTGGGCGGCCCGCGCCGGGCTCAGCCGGCGCACCCTGACCCGGGGCTTCCGCCGCGAGACCGGCCTCAGCTTCGACGCGTGGCGGGCCCGGGCCCGCATCGTGCGGGCGCTGGCGCTCGCCGCGGACGGCCGCAGGGCCCGGGAGATCGCGGCCGCGGTCGGCTACCGCTCGACCCAGGCCCTGCGCGGGCGGATGGACAGCCTGCTGCCTGGCCGCGGCGCCGGCCTCGCGCTCTCGGGAAATGTCCGCGCTCGGACAAATCAGTAATCGCTGCCGTTAGGGCGTCGTTCATCTTGGAAGAGCTAGGAGATCGTCCGATCCTCCCGGAGACGGCGCGATGATGAGTGACGATTCCTCAGATCGGAATCAGCAGGCCGCCTCGCGCGTCGCGCTGATGTTCATCCTCCTCGGCATCGCGATCGTCGTCTACGCCCTGATCCTGACCACCATGCACTGAGGCCCGGGCGGGTTCAGGGAAACCGGCACGAGCCGTAGCTGATGCTGACGTCGGACATCGATTCCGGGTTCATCTGCGACTTGGCGAACTTGAGCTGCGAGAAGTCGAGCGTCAGGAAGTAGATTCCGTTCTGGCACTTCATGGTGTTGCGCGGGCGGCCCTCGTTGAGCCGGGGCGTGACCTTCTGGCACTCGTAGAACTCGGACTTGCCGGCCGAGATCAGGTTGAGGGTGTCGCCGCCGGACGTCAGCGAGAAGGAGCGGCGGTCGATCTCTTCCGTGCGCGGCGCGTCGGGCTTCGCCGGCTCGCTCAGGCGCACCGAGACCTCCTCGGAGCAGATCAGGGCGCGCCGCGTCTGCGCCAGGGCGGGTGAGACGACCGGCAAGACGACAGGTGACGCGCACGCGAGCGACAGCGCGATACCGATCACCATCCGCATGATGATGCCCCCTGCTCTGCCGCGGCGGCGACCGTTGCTGTCGTCCTTCGCGCGGCAGATCCTTTTGTTTCCCGGCCTCGATCCGAGTTCAAGAAGCGCGCCGGCCACACCTCCGGTATACCGCATCGGTCCGGTAGCGCACGGAGCGGGGCGGAGAGCGCTTCCAATCCACCGCAGGGTACCGGCCCGCGAGCGCGGAACGCTCGAAAGTCACCGTGCGGCGGCCCGGCCGAGCGATACTGATTCCCCGACCGGACGATCTGAACAGGCGGGAAGCGTATCAAGACGAGCCCGCTTAACCGATTGATCACACCGGCGGCTTAGCGTCGCACGGTCCCTCGCGAAGGCTGCCCGACATGCCGTTCTGGATGCCAGCACTGTCTCTCGGCGGCCTCGTCTGCCTGATGATCATCCCGGCTCCCGGGATCTGGGGCGTGGTCATCGGCGCGCTCTGCCTGTTGACGATCCTCGTCTGGGCGATCGCCGCGGTGATCGACCGGATGCTGGAGCCCGTGCGGCGCAGGCTCATGGCCTGGCGCGAGACCCGGGCCCGCAAGCGCCGGCGCGCGGTCCATTCCGGCTCCGGGATCGCCCGGAAGGTCTGACGCCGCCCGCTCCGGTCTCGCGGCGCCGCGGAACCCTTGCCCGCGCTGCAGCATACCCGTCTGCCGCCTGCGGGCGGCGCGGGAGTCAGGCAAGGAGCCGGCATGAAGGACGTCCCCATCGGCGCGAAGGGCAGCTACGCGATGCTCGTCGGGCCCCAGCACCTCGCGAGCCAGTTCAAGGACGCGATCCTGCCGCCGGTCTTCGCCACGCCGATGATGGTGCTCGCCATGGAGAACGCCGCCCTGAACGCCATCCGGGAGTACCTCGAGCCCGGCGAGAGCGCGGTCGGCACGAAGGTCGAGGTCAGCCACCTCGCGGCGACGCCGGCCGGCCAGTGGGTGCGGGCCGAGGCGGAGGTCGTCGGGTCGGAGGGGCGCCACCTCGCGTTCCGCGTCGCGGCCTTCGACGAGACCGAGACGATCGGCACCGGAACCCACGAGCGCGTGGTCGTCGATCTCGAGCGGACGGGCCGGCGCCTCGAGGCCAAGCGGCGCGAGGCGCGGGAGGCCAAGGAGGCGAGAGGGGCGACGGTGGTCGAGGCGCCCGCCGGTCCGTCCGGCCGTCCCTGACGGCCGCTCCTGAGCGCTCACGGCGCCGGCCCGCGCGACGCGGCGGGGCTGACGAGATCAGGAAGGTCGTCGCCGCGGGTGGGTGACAGGGAAAAGGATAAGCTGTCCTATATCGCACCCGACGCTGTTGCGGATAGTGTGCGGATTCCTGCAGATTTCTTGCGCCTCTCCCTTGATTCGCTTGACGGCCGGGTGATCTATGCGCCAGAGGGGTGACAAGAACTATAGGATTGCACACGTGGTAGAAGAACCTCAGGTACAGAACCTCGACTTCGTTGAGCTCGCCGGCGATATCGTGTCGGCCTACGTCTCCAACAATTCTCTGCCCGTGGCCGAGCTGCCCGCGCTCATCATGAGCGTCCACGCGGCCCTGAACGGTCTGGTGAAGGGCGAGGCCGCCCCGGCCGAGACCGTCGAGAAGCCGACGTCGGCCCAGGTGCGCAAGTCGATCACGCCGGACGCGCTGATCTCGTTCATCGACGGCAAGCCCTACAAGACGCTCAAGCGCCACCTCTCGACGCACGGGCTCGACCCCTACAGCTACCGCCAGCGCTACGGCCTGCCCAACGACTACCCGATGGTGGCCGCCGCTTACGCCGCCCAGCGCTCCGAGCTCGCCAAGTCCATCGGCCTCGGACGCCCGGGCGGGCGCACGGAGGACGAGCCGTCGAAGGGCCGCCGGAGCCGCAAGGCCGCCGCCTGAATCCGCGGCCGAGCTGCCCCGAGCAGCCCGGCTCCCCGACATTCCGGGCCCGCCGCCGGCGCCCCGGAATGTCGCTTCGCCGCCGCGGCGCGCACGCGCGACGCCGATCGGGAGAATGCGACCGGTTTCCTTCGGTAAATCGCGAGGTCTCCCGGCGAAGTTGCGGCATGGCCCGCGATCCCATCACCGCGAGAAACCTTGCCGCCGCCTCCGCCCTCGGCGGTCTCGTCGTGATGATGCTGGAGCCGGCGCCGAGCTGGAACGCCGTGGGCGTCGGCCTTCTGGCGCTCGCCGCCTTCGCCGGCCTCTCGCTCGCCGGGCTCCGCCGCAGGGCCGGATCCGAACCGGGCGCGGGGCCGCGCCGGATCACCGTCGAAGTTCTCATCGAGGACGGGCCGCCACCTGGGCGGCCCGCCCGCGCCGAGACTGGCGCGGCGGCTCCGCAGACGGTCAGCGCCCATCCGGCCATGCTGGCCGCGGTGCGCGCCCGCCGCGCCGCGCGCTGAGATCCGGATCGTTCTCCGGAATCCTCGATCCTCAGCGGTACTGGTCGCTGCTCGAACTCATGCGGCGCGCGACGTAGTCGCCCGAGCGCGAGGTCTGCCCGAAGATCAGCCAGGCGAGCCCGAAGCCGATCGCGCCGGCGATGAGGAGGCCCGTCGCCGTGACGGAATCCACCTCGCCGACGGCCCGGCTGCCCTGCCGGTAGTAGTGCGCGCCGCGCTTCGAGAGATCGTCCCAGGTGTCCGAAGCCCGGTCGCCCACGCCCTGGAGCGTCTCGCGCGCCTGCTGCGCCATCCCGCCTCCGCCGTCGGAGGGCCGCTTCATGCCGGACCCGGCCTGTCCGGACGAGGTCCCGAGCGGATCGTGTGCGTGAATGTCTGCCACGGCGTGTCTCCTGTTCCGGTCCGGCGCTCAGGCCGGCGTGCCCTTCCTGCTGGTCATCCGGCTGCGGTCCGTCGGCTGCTCGTTGCCGATCTCCGGGTTGCCGCGCGGCTCGATGGCGGGATCGGTGCCGCTCCGGGCCGCGCTTCCCTCGGCGCCCCCGAGATCGAAGCCCGGCCGGTCCGTGCCGCCGGCCGGCCGCTCGGCCGCCTGGCGGTCCGGCCGCTCGCTCGGCACCTTCGGCTCGGTGCCCGCATCCTTGCCCTGCGTCATCGCCGCTCCCTTCCGTGCGGACTCGCGCTCAGAGACCGATCTTCGAACGCCAGGTTGTAGTCCGATGTTCCTTCGTCGCGGCATGCACCGGGCTGCGCCGGCAAGACTCACTCAGAAGTTGCATCTTGCCCGTGAGGGCCGCCGGCGCAGCGGAGGCTCAGCCGGTCGAGCCGCGCCGACATCCGGCGGACGTGGCTGCCCGGCCAGTAGAGCCGGGCGCAGGCCGGGCAGGTGCGGAACGGCCCCGGCAGGGTCCGGCTCGCGGCGGGCGCGCGGGCGATCTCGTGGGGCCCGGCGGGGCGCAGCGGGGCGTTGTCGACGAGGCAGCGGCTGAAGGGCGCGAGGCGCCAGTCGATCGCCCGCGCCCGGCACAGCTCGGCCGCCTGATCGTCGGCCCGCCCGGTCCGCGGCAGCAGGCCGCGGTCGCCGGCCCGGCCCGCCAGGGCGCGGTCGCAGGTCAGGAGAAGGCGCTCCTCGCGCGCGGCGAGGGCCAGGAGTTCGCCGTCCGGCATCCCGGCCGCGGCGAGGCGCGTGTCGTGGCCGGCCGCCCGCAGCAGGGTCGCGAGGCCGCCCATCATCTCGTCGCAGAGGTAGCGCCCGCCCGTCATCCGCACCCGCTCATGGATCCGCGCCCGCGCGGGACCGGATCCGCGCCCGCGCGGGACCGACCCTCCCGCCAACCCAAGCGCCGAGGGCGCGCGCGGTTCTCTGGCGGGCGGAGGGCGCTCCAGGGTGAACCGCGGGCCGCCCCGCCGATTTTCCGGAGCGGAGGAGAGATCACCGATGCCGAAGAGCCGCTGGACCCCCGCAGACATCCCGCCCCAGGCCGGGCGTCTCGCCATCGTGACCGGCGCGACGAGCGGGATCGGCTTCGAGGCGGCGAAGGCGCTCGCGGGGGCGGGCGCCCGCGTCGTGCTGGCCGCGCGCGACGCGGCCAAGGCGGACCGCGCCGTGGCGGCGATCCGGCAGGCTCATCCGGAGGCTCAACTGGAAGTCCGGCCTCTCGACACGGCGCGCCTGTCCTCCGTGCGCGCCTTCGCCGACGCCTGGCGGGCCGAGGCGCGATCGATCGACCTCCTGCTCCTGAACGCCGGCATCGCCTCGGTGCCGCGGCGCGAGGAGACCGAGGACGGGTTCGAGCGCCAGCTCGCCACGAACTATCTCGGCCATTTCGCCCTGACGGGGCTCCTCCTGCCCGCCCTGCGGCCCGCGCCGCACACCCGCGTGGTCGCGGTGGCGAGCATCGCCCACCGCTCGGGGCACATCGCCTTCGACGACCTGCAGCGGCGCCGATCCTACGGCCCGCAATCCGCCTACCGGCAGACCAAGCTCGCGATGCTGATGTTCGCCCTCGAACTCGACCGCCGGCTGCGGCAGGCCGGCTCGCCGGTCCGGGCGCTCGCCGCCCATCCGGGGCTGGCGCGCACCGACATCACCCGGCGGGGCGACCGGGCCGGGCCGCTGGCGCGGCTCGCGGGGCGCGCGATCTTCGGCGCGATCGGACAGTCGGCCGCGCGGGGGGCGCTGCCCCTGCTCTACGCGGCCGCCGCCCCGGAGGCGCAAGGCGGCGGCTATTACGGGCCGGACGGCCCGCGCGAGTGCTGGGGCGGCCCGGCGCCGGCCGCGGTGGCGCCCCACGCCCGCGATGCGGCGGCGGCGCGGCGCCTCTGGCAGGTCTCGGAGACGCTGACGGGGGTGCGCCCCGGGATCCCCGGCGCCGCGGCGCCGGCCGCCGCACCGCGCGACGCGGCGGGGCCGCGCGACGCGGCGGGGCCGCGCGATGCGGCGGGCGTCTAGACGATGCGGATCGCGAGGTCCGGCAGGCCCGCGATGCTCCCCCGCAGCACGTCGCCCCGGACCACCGGGCCGACGTTCTCGGGCGTTCCGGAGAAGATGATGTCGCCGGGCATCAGCTCGAAGGCGCCCGACAGGTTCGCGATCTGCTCGGCCACGGACCAGATCATGTCCGACAGGTCGGCCTGCTGGCGCACCGTGTCGTTCACCGCGAGCTGGATGCGGCCCTTCGGCAGGTGGCCGCTCCGGTCGGCCGGGGTGATCGGCGTGATCGGCGCGGAATGGTCGAAGCTCTTGCCGATCTCCCAGGGCTTCTTCTGGTCGCCCATGCCCCGCTGCAGGTCGCGGCGCGTCATGTCGAGGCCGGTGGCGTAGCCGTAGACGTGGTCCAGCGCCCGTTCCTTCGGGATGTCGCGCCCGCCCGAGCGCAGGACCGCCACGAGCTCGATCTCGTGGTGGTAGTTCCTGGTGAGCGTCGGGTAGGGGTGCTCGCCCACCTGCCCCGGCGCGACGACCTGGATCGCGTCCGCGGGCTTCTGGAAGAAGAAGGGCGGCTCACGGTTGGGGTCTGAGCCCATCTCGCGGGCATGGGCCGCGTAGTTGCGCCCGATGCAGTAGATCCGCCGCACCGGGAAGGACCGGTCCTCGCCGAGGATCGGGATGGTGGCCTGCGGCAGCGGGAACAGGGGCGAGGCCGCACCCGGCTCCGCCGCGGCGGTCCGCGCGAGGGCGTCGGCCGCCGTGGCGGCGAGGCCGCCGGCGGCGGTGAGGGCGGTGCGTCGGGTGATGGTGCTCATCGGTCGGGTCCCAGGGATGCGGTGCCGGCCCGCTGCGCCGGCGCGCCGGTACGAAACGCTACCCCAGGACGACCTCCGGAGGTAGCCGGGGCTCCCGCCCCGCCCGCGTCGAGGGGGCCGAGCGGCGCGGCCCGCCGACGGATGAATTCGCCGGAACCTTGGACGCGGCCGGTGTTGTCTTGAGAGAGCGGTTCGCCCGCGGATCCTCGAGGAGGCAAAGATGACCGAGCGGCACGCAGCGATCATGGACCCGATCGGCGAGGGCGCCCACGCCCGCGCCGTGGGGCGGCCGAAGGATGCCTGCCCCTACCCTGCCGGCTCGCCCGAGCGGCGCGCCTGGTTCGAGGGCTACGACGGGGCGCCCGCGGACGAGGGCCCGGATCTTCCCCTCGACGCGAGCCGCTGACGGCCCCGGACGGAAGGCGGGCCGCCCGAGGGCGGCCCGAAGTCGAGGGAGGAAACGCCCGTCCGAGACGGGAAGCGGCGGCCCGCGAGACGGCAATCCGCAGCCGCCGCAAACTCTCAACCGGCCCCGCGCCCGCCGGTTCCTGGAAATGTATCTTGCATTCAGTCGCAGCTCCGAGCGCGGTCCCGAGCGGTGCCGGGGCCGGATCGTTGCGCGTCTGCCGCACCGGTCGAGGCGGACCCGGCGCGTTAAGGAACGGTTAAGGACCGCGGCGGACAGTTGTTCTTGCCAAGAGTTCACGAGAACATCTTCATGTCCGAGTATCGCTCCGTTCCGCGGCGCCAGACACTTCGGCACGCCGAGATCATCATCAGCGCGGCGCTGGCCTTCACCTGTTCCGTGGGGAACCTCACGGATGCGGGCGCGCTGCTCCTCGTGCGCAGCGAGAGCGCGATCCCCGACGCCTTCGAGCTGACGATCGGCCCCTGCGACGACCGCCACGCCTGCCGCGTGATCTGGCGGCGGCCGGGAGAGGTCGGCGTCTCCTTCGAGCGCGCGGGCGGCGAGATCTGAGCGCGGAAATTCGAGCGGCAGGCTCTTTTGAGGTAGTCGCCGGAGAATTCGAGCCGGTGAATTGACAGTTTCCGACCCATGAACTCTGCTGAGATTTGAACGAATACGCGTCAGGAGGAAGCCGTCTTCCGCAGGGCAGCGACAGGAGCTTGCCATGTTCGTAGATCGGCGCGAGCCGTCCACCCGCATCGTGTTCGGTCTCGGCACGGTGGCCTTCGAGGGGCGGCCCGACGACATCGACTGCATCGTCTGGGGCACCAGCGAGACCGGCGCGACGATCGAGGTCGAGCCTGAGGTCAGCCTGCCCTACACGGTCCGGTTGCGCGTCGCCGGCTACGGCTTCGACCGCCTCTGCGTGGTGGTCTGGCGCCAGGGCCGCAAGCTCGGCCTCGACTACGCCTGCTAGGGCACGGTCTCGCGCGGAACCGGCGGTTCCGCGGACGGGCTCCCGTGGCGCCGCACGGTCCCGATCGGTAACGGAACGTTAAGGGTTTGTGCGCGAGCCTGCGGGCGTCGCTACGACCTCCCTTCGGGGTGGCCGAACGGCAAGCGGGCCGCGCAGCTCCGGTGCTCACACCGAACTGCCGGCCCGATGTCGTTTCAGGAGCGCGCCGAGGGCCCGCGCGGGCCGCCTCAGCCCCGGCGGCTGAGGGCGGCGGGGGCGGGGCAGGCCGCGTCGAAGGGCCCGAGCACAACGTCGCCCTGACGCGGGTTGTTGACCGTGAACGGCTTCGTGCCCTGCATGCCGAGGAAGCCGCGGCCGAGCGCCGAGACGTAGAACTGCGTGCCGAACTCGATGTAGCAGCGGTCGAGGATCGCCTGGTAGCTGAACTGCGTCCGCGCGACCGTCGCCTCCGCGCCGCTGAAGGTCGGGCACTGGACGCCGAGATCGAGCGTGCCGGGCTGCGAGAGGCGCAGGGACGCCGACGAGCCGGGGCGCAGGCTGATCGGCGGTCCGCCGTCCTGGCTCACGACGAGGATATAGGCCGAGCGGTTGTAGACCCGCCGCAGGCAGTCGGCGGAGGCGTCGCCCGCCCATCCGGCCAGTGCGGCGGCGGCGAAGAACGCGGACCAGAGCTTCGAATGCTGGCGCATGGCCATCCCGTCTCCCTCGGCCGTCGGCGGATGCGGCGACGCGCCGGACTGTGATCCCTTCCGGATCTAGCGCGCTCGCGGGCGAAGTGGATTCCGGTACGCAGTCAAACGTTGCATCGCGAGGTCCGCCGCCCGCTTAGCAGCGGTCGCAGATCGGCTTGGCGGCCTTGGCGCCGTCGGTGAGAAGGTCGTTCATCATCTTCTCGCGGTCGTAGGACGGGGAGAGCTTGCCGGCCGCGGCCGCCGCCCGCGCGGCGCGCAGGCTCGCCGTGGTGGGCGGCTCCTGCGAGGCCGCAGCCGGCGAGGCGGCGGAGGCCGATTCGGCGGCCGTGAGGTCGGCCGGGTTCGCCGGCGGCGCGATGGTCGCGAAGTTCACGCGCGGCTGCGCCTCCCAGCGGGCGCGCGCCGCCGCCGTGCGGTTCAGGGCCCGGTAGGGCTCGGTCGACCCGCGCCGGACGGCGTCGCCGCCGAGCAGCGTGCCGGGGACCGTGACCTCCGGCATCGGCCCCTCCCCGCTCTCCACCGGCACGGCGCCGGGGGCGAGGGAGGCGTACTGCGCCGAGGGCGGGAGCAGGTGGTTGCACCCGCTGACGGTGAGCAGGAGCCCTCCGCTCACCAGAAGCCGCTTGCTGAACATGCCGGAAAGCTCCTCCGTCCTGGATCGGGCTCGCACGATGGCGCGGACCTTAAGCGTAAAGGCGGACGGCGCGAGAGTGCCGAATGGTCACACTGACCGAAGGGTATCAGCCCAAACCATAAGAATATTTGCGGATCGTCTTGTCGATGGCCGATGATATTCCCGATGATCCTGCGCGCACCGCGCGATTCTCCTCCGCCTCTCTCCTCCGCCCCGAACGATTTCCTGCCCTCGGCCGTTGAAGGCCGTCCCTCGGGACGGGCCCCGGTCTCGGAGCGGAGAGAGCCGTCGATGTCTGCCAGCGCCACGCCGGGATCGCCGTCGACGCCGGCCCTGCCGCCGGCCGCCGCCGACCACGGCGCGCGCACGGGCTTCTGGGCGCTGACCCTCGGCTCGGTCGGCGTCGTCTACGGCGACATCGGCACGAGCCCGCTCTACGCGCTGAAGGAATCCCTGCACGCGGCCTCCGGCGGGCACGGCCCCACCCGTGAGATGGTGTTCGGCGTCGTCTCGCTGATCCTCTGGGCGCTGATCCTGATCGTCACGCTGAAATACGTGCTCATCGTGATGCGGGCGGACAACGACGGCGAGGGCGGAACCCCCTCCCTGGTGGCGCTCGCCCAGCGGGCGATCGGCCGGACCGGAGGGCCGGTGATCGTGCTCGGCATGGTGGGCGTCGCCCTGTTCTACGGCGACGCCATCATCACGCCGGCGATCTCCGTGCTCTCGGCGGTCGAGGGGCTGAAGCTCGTCACCCCGGCCTTCGAGCCCTACGTCGTGCCCCTCGGCCTCGCGATCCTGATCGGCCTGTTCGCGGTCCAGAGCCACGGCACGGCGCGGGTCGCGACCTTCTTCGGGCCGATCACGGCGCTCTGGTTCACCATCATGGCGCTCGGCGGGCTCGGCCATATCGCCGACGACCCGGGCATCCTGGCCGCCTTCAACCCAGGCTACGGCGTCGCCTTCCTCATCGGCCACGGCACGGCCGGGCTCCTCGCCCTCGGCGCCGTGTTCCTGGCCGTGACGGGCGCGGAGGCGCTCTACGCCGACATGGGCCATTTCGGCCGCGGGCCGATCCGCACGGCGTGGTTCGGCCTCGTGCTGCCCGCGCTCGCCCTCAACTACCTGGGCCAGGGCGCGATGCTGCTCGCCCACCCCGAGCGGATCGAGAACCCGTTCTTCCTGCTCTACCCGTCCTGGGCCCTGCTGCCGATGGTGCTGCTCGCCACCGTGGCGACCGTGATCGCGAGCCAGGCCGTGATCACCGGCACCTTCTCGATCACGCAGCAGGCCATGCAGCTCGGGCTGCTCCCGCGCATGCGCGTGCAGCGCACCTCCGAGACCGAGAAGGGGCAGATCTACATCCCGCGGGTGAACGGGTGGCTGCTCGTGGCCGTCGTGTTCCTGGTGGTGATGTTCCGCTCCTCGAGCGCGCTGGCGGCGGCCTACGGCATCGCGGTGACCGGCGACATGGTCATCACCGCCTGCCTGATCTTCGTCGTGGCCTGGAAGGTCTGGCGCTGGTCGCCCGCCCTCGCGGCCCTCGTCATCGCGCCCTTCCTGCTGATCGAGCTGGTGTTTCTGTCCGCCAACGCCCTCAAGCTGCTCCACGGCGGCTGGGTGCCCCTGACGATCGGGGCGGCGCTCGTCACGGCGATGTGGACTTGGCGGCGCGGCTCGGCGCTGATCGCCGCGGAGATCCACCGCCGCCGCCTCCCGCTCTCCGAATTCACGCGCATGGCCGAGACCGGCTCGGTCCAGCGGGTGCCCGGCACGGCCGTGTTCCCCACGGGCACGCCCGGCGACACGCCCGGCGCCCTGATGCACAACGTGAAGCACAACCGCGTGCTGCACGCCCACAACGTGATCCTGAACGTGGTGACGGAGGACCTGCCGCGGCTGCCGGACGCGGAGCGCGTGACGGTCCGGCGCCTCTCCGACGCGTTCTCCTGCGTGAGCGTGCGCTTCGGCTTCATGGAGATCCCCGACCTGCCGCGCGCCCTCGCGGCGGCCGGCTTCGACGCGGGCAGCCTGTCCTACTTCCTCACGCGCCGGATCCTCGTGGCCTCCCCCGAGACCGGCATGCCGGTCTGGCAGGACAGGCTCTACATCGCGATGGCGCGCACGGCGACGGACGCCTCCCGCTACTTCCGCATCCCCGTCGACCGGGCGGTGGAGATCGGCGCGCGGATCGCCATCTGAGCGCGGCGGTACGGGTCCGGACGGAATCATCCCGAAACGATCGCGAAATCTTGCGGACATCCGCGCCTGCTAACGGGGCGGGCTCGCGAGGATGCGGGAGGCCTTCCCATGCACCACAAGACGTTCGGCGGCGCGAGCGACGCCCTGTTCCGGAGCGTCGCGATCCGGACCTTCAGGGCCTGCGCGGCAAGCGGCCGGCCCGCGCCGTCTCGCCCCGAGGACGGCGCCCCGCGGGACGCGGAACCCGCGCCCGCGGCATCCGGCACCCCCTGCCGGGTGCGCCTCTGGAACGGGTCCGCCTTCGACGGCATGCTGTCGGGCCGCACCGGCAGGGGCGCCCGGCTGCGCCTGCCCCGCCCGGCCTACGTCCCCGACGTCTTCACCCTGGAGATCGGCGCCGGCTCCGAGCAGCGTCCCGCCCGCGTCGCGTGGCGCGGGCGCGACGAGATCGGCATCGAGTTCCTGGAGGTCGTCTGACGGCCGGGAGCGTTCCGCCGCACGGAGAATCCGCACGCATGAACCACGCAGATCCCGGGCGCGTCCTCGTGGCCGGTGCCGGCGTCGCCGGCCTGGCCGTGGCGCGGGCCCTGAGCCGGCGCGCGATCCCGAGCCTCGTGCTGGAGCGGCGCGCCGGGCCGGCCGATGCCGGGCTCGCCGTCAACCTGCCGGGCAACGCGGTGCGCGCCCTCGCCGACCTCGGCCTCGGCGAGGCGCTGCAGGATCTCGGCACCCCGGTGCGGCGGCGCGAGTACCGCACCGAGCGCGACCGGCTGCTCTTCGCGGTCGACGAGGACGCCTTCTGGGGCGCGCAGGCGCGGCCGCGCTGCCTGCGCCGCGCCGACCTCCTGCGCCTGCTCGCCCGCGATCTGCCGGAGGGCACGGTCCGGAGGGAACGCGGCGTCGCCTCCGTCCGGCAGGATCCGCAGGGCGTCGTGGTGGAACTGACGGACGGCGGGGTGGAGCGGGGCGGGCTTCTCGTCGGGGCGGACGGCGTGCACTCGGCGGTGCGGCGCACCGTGTTCGGCGGCTCGGCCACCGAAGCGGCGCTCCTCGCGCGGGCGAGCTGGCGCTTCATGGCGCCCGATCCCGGCGTCGAGGGCTGGACCCTCTGGGCCGGCGCGGGCTGCCTGTTCCTGCTGATCCCGGTGGACCGGGGCGAGGCCTACGGCTGGGTCACGGCGGACGCCGCGGCGGCGGGCGGTGGGACGGAGGGCCTCGAAGCGGCCTTCGCGAACTTCCCGCGCCTCGTGCGCGACACGCTCGCGCGGGTGCTGGCCGAGCCCGCCGCGCTCCACCACTCGCCCCTGGAGGAGGTCCGCGCGCCGGCCTGGCACCGGGGCCGCGTGCTCCTGGCGGGCGACGCCGCCCACGCCACCGCGCCGGTCTGGGCGCAGGGCGCGGCGCTGGCGCTCGAGGACGCCCTCGTGCTGGCGGATCTGCTGGCCGGGGAGCCGGACCGGAGCCAGGTCGGCGCGGCCTACGAGGCGCGGCGCACGCCCCGCGTCGCGCACGTGCAGGCGATGACCGATCGCCTGTCGCGTACGGCCCGGCTGCCGGGCTGGGCGCGGAACGCCCTCCTCCCGTTCATCGGGCCGCGCAGCTACCGCGCGACCTACGGCCCGCTCCGGACGCCGGTGGCGGGCTGAGCGGGCGCATTCTGTCTCGCGGAAGCCGCGGGCCGCGCTAGGCCGCGGTCTCGCCGTCCGCGGCGGCCGGGCTCGCGACCGGCTGCGGCTCCGACCGGACGGAATTTCGGCGCGGCCGGTTGAAGGAGACCTTCTCCGGCTTCTCGACCGCGCCCGTCTGCTCGGCGATGCGCTTGGCCCGCGCGTTGAAGTCGCTCATCGAGATCGAGCGCGCGTTGCCGGTTCTGTTGTCGTGGGCCACGGGAGCCTCCGTTTTGACCGCGGCCGGCAGGGCCGCCCGGTCGGGTTTGATGTGCGGTCCGCGCCGGCGCGCCCGTGGGCGTGCGTCGGCGCCGATGTCGTCGCCGCCCCGTCAGGGCTGGCCGTGCTGCTCGCGACCGGGCCGCGCCTCGGGGGCGGGCGAGCGGGTCACGCTGCGGATCGCCCGCTGCGGCCGGCCGGATTTCTGCGCGATGACCTCGTCCTGCGCGGCGATCACCTCGCGGGCCGGCAGGTCGCCGTCGAGGCCGCCGAGCACCTCCACGGGGACGCGCCGGTTGGAGGCCTGAGAGCCGTCCTCGTAGATGACGTCGAACAGCACGGAGCCGCGCTCCAGCGGCTTGGACTTGAGACGCTTGGCCATGGTTCTCGGGAATGTTCTCACGGATCCGAACCGGCCGGACGGCCGCTCCGAAAAGATCAACGGCCACTGATGGCAGGAGGCGTGCGCGTACATCCGGCGTCACCCCGTCCCGGCACCGTGGCCGTTTCCGGTCGCGCGCAGCGAAGGCTCGCGACCGGCATGAGCGGGATATGGCGCCGCGACCGCCTCTCGGCAAGAAGCCCGCGCGAAATTCCCGGCCTGCATGCCGGGAAAACCCGGATCAGGCCCTGATTTCCGAAAGTTTTTCGCGCTCAGCAGCCCGCGCTTGTCAGTATCGCCGGTATGGCGTAGGAGATGCAGATCGATCTTTGGCCAGATATTCGGCCGTTTCGCCCCTCGAGGGCGCGCGCTCTGCATCTCTCCCACATTTCGACGCCGGGCGACCTTGGCGCTGCGGTGCGTCCGCCCGGCCTGTTCTCACGCCGCACAACGATATGGAACGAACGATGAGCACTGGAACCGTGAAGTGGTTCAACGAAACCAAGGGCTTCGGCTTCATTCAGCCGGATGACGGCGGCAAGGACGTGTTCGTCCACATCTCCGCCGTCGAGCGCTCGGGCATGCGCACTCTCGTCGAGGGCCAGAAGGTCGCCTACGAGATGGAGACCGACCGCCGCTCCGGGAAGCAGTCGGCCGGCAACCTGAAGGCCGCCTGAGCCGCACGTCTCACTGATCGTCTCCGAAGCCGCCCCGACCGGGGCGGCTTCGTCCGTTTCTCGCGGGCCGGCATCGCGCCGCACCGCGCACCAGGAGTCTCCGTGGGTCAGTTCAAAGCCAATCAGCTCGTCGACCGTCTCGAGACCGCCGCCAAGGCGCGGCAGGCCGCCCTCGCCCGCTTCCGGGACCGCCCCGCCGCCGACGACCCGGCGGTGCTCGCCCGCCAGTCCGCGCGCCGCGCCATCGTCCAGGCGCGGGAGGATCGCGCCGAGGCGCGCGAGCGGGCGCGCCGCGCCGCCGAGGCGCAGCGGGAGGCGGAAGCCCTCGCCGAGCAGGAGCGGCAGATCGCCGAGCTCGCCCGCCAGGCCGCCGAGAAGGCGGAGCGGCAGGCCGCGCTGGCGGCCGAGCAGAAGGCGGCCCGCGACGCCCGCTTCGCCGCGCGCAAGGCGCGGGCGCGCCGCTAGAGCGGCCGCTAGAGCGCTTGGCTGCCGAATCGGTCGCCGGTTCGGTTCGCCGCCCGCGGATCGGCGCTTGCGCCGGCGCGGGCGGGCTGCCTAACCTTCCCGGCCCTGACGAGGCTCCGGCCGCGCGGGAACTCCGAGGAGGCAGACGATGGCGGCCGTCGAACTCTCCGTCGAGGCGGGCCCCGGGACCGGCCTGCAGCTCACGGTGCGGGCGGGCGGCAGGACCATCGGCCTGCCGATCGACGCCGACCAGGCGGCCCGGCTCGGCGAGGCGCTTCTCGCCGCGAGCGTCCTGTGCGGCCCGCTCTGCCCGCCCCTGCCCCTGGGCTCGCGGATCACGAGGGGCCGGGTTCCCGCCGCGAGCTGGCGGGTCGGCGCGATCGATCGCGGCCGGCGCCCGGTTCTCGACGTCCGGCTGGTGAGCGGGGCCGAGCTCTCGATCATGCTCACCCCGGACAGCGCCGTCGCGTGCGGCGAGGAGCTCGCGATGACGGGCAGGCTGGCGCTAGTGCCCGAGGACGGGCCCCGGAACTAGATTCCCGCGTTAGGCAACATTGCCTCGGCGGCCGCGATCCGTTCGGACGAAAAGTCGGGTATTTGCTTCATTCCAAACGCGATTTGCCGGGCGCGATTTCAAAATTCCGGTTTTGTCCTGTTGCCCTAACATTTGTTTTTTGCTCTGGCACTGCGTCCGGGCCAGCATCCGTGCCCCTGAACTGCTTGCTCGTCTCCATCGTGCCGCCCAGCAGATCGGAGCCTATCCGGGTCCGATCGCGCTGAGACCCGCCCTGTCGCCCTGCGCCGGCGGGAAGAGGAGAGCGCCGGATGAGATCGGACCGCTGGGATTCATCACCGTTCTCCGCAGAGGCGTGGCGCGGGCCGCCCGGTGACGAACGGGCACCGCCCGACCGCCGGCACGACGCGCCCGACCCGGATCCCGGCTTCGACAACGCCGTCCTCGACTGGAACCAGATCGCCCTCGACGCGATCCGGCACGCCTCGATCACCAACCCGCCCGAGGACGCGCCCTACGTCTCGCGGGCGCTCGCGATGCAGAGCATCGCGATGTTCGACGTGCTCCAGGCCATCGCGGATCGGCCGGGCTTCCTCGTGAGCCTCGACGCGCCGGCCGGGATCTCGGCGGACGCGGCGGTCAGCGCGGCGGCCCACGAGATCCTGGTGGAACTGTTCCCGGACTACCGGCGGGCCCTCGACCGGGCCTACGAGGCGCGGCTCGACGAGATCCGGGACGGCCGGGCGGAGGATCAGGGCATCGCCTTCGGCACGAAGGTCGCCGAGGCGGTGATCGCCGCCCGTGCCGACGACGGCTCGGAGGAGCTCGCCCATCTCGGGCTCGTGGCCGGGCACGAGCCGGGGGAGTACCGGCCGACCCCGCCGGACTACACGCTCGCCATCCAGCCGGACTGGGGAGACGTGAAGCCCTTCGTGCTGGCGAGCGCGGACCAGTTCCGGCCCGGCCCGCCCCCGGACGTGACGAGCGCCGCCTATGCCGAGGATTTCCGGCAGGTGAAGGCGCTCGGCGCGGTGGACTCGCAGGTGCGGACGCCGGAGCAGACGCTCAGCGCCCTGTGGTGGTCGAACGACGAGGACAGCTACACGCGCGTCGGGCAGTGGAGCGACATCGCCGACCACATCCTCGCCGAGCAGGGGCGCTCGCCGCTGGAGAGCGCCTATCTCCTGACCATGCTGAACGTCGGCCTCGCGGACGCGATCACGGCGTGCTGGGAGACGAAGTACCACTACGAGGCGTGGCGGCCGGTCACGGCGATCCGCGAGGCGGGCGAGGACGGGAACCGCGCCACCCGGCCGGATCCCGACTGGCTGCCGCTCCTGCCGGCAACGCCGGACCACCCCGAGTACACGTCCGGCCACTCGGTCATCGGCGCGCTCGCCGCCAAGGTGATGACCGACTTCTTCGGGCCGATCCCCTTCTCGGCCACCAGCGAGACGGTGCCGGATGTGGTGCTGCGCTTCGACGATTTCGACGCGGCGGCGCGGGAGGAGGCGATGAGCCGGATCTACGCCGGCGTGCACTTCGCCTACTCGACCGAGGCGGGGCTCGTGATGGGCGCCCAGGTCGGCGACGTGGTGGTGGACGCCTTCCACGAGAGGTTCGACGTGCCGAGCCGCGACGGCCACATGGTCTGAGCGGCCCGCGGCGGCGCGGCACCGGCTCGCGCGCCGCCCCCCGGGGTGCGACGTCAGTGAATCAGGGCGACGACCAGGGAGAGCGCGCCGACCAGCGCCAGACCCGCGCCGATCTGCACCGTGCGGAAGGTTTCGACGGACAGGCGCCGGTTGTCGTTGGCGGCGCGAGGGCGCGTGCGCAGCAAGTAGCGGTCGAGAGCGGGCTCGGGCGGTTCGAGCCACTGTTCAGACGTCCGCTTCGCCCTGGCGGTATACATGCGGCGTTTCCCTGTCGTCTCTGACGCGGGCAGCCGGTGCTTCATGGTCAAGCTCGAACGGAGCTTATCGGCGGCCGCGCTGCCGGGCAGCATTAATCAGATCCGGACGTCCATGTCCATGCAGAATAGCGCCTGTCCCGCTGTAGACGTGGCAGCATACTGCAAAAACGCCGGGGCTGGCCTGGAAACCTGCCTCATGCATGCGCTGGACGAATGACTGGTGTGTGGTGTCTGGTATGCCAAAACGTTTTGTGCGGTGCCATAAATGCTGCAACGCAAACGCCACACGGGACGCCCACCATGATCTCTCTCTTCCTCACCGCCGCCGTCGTCGTCGGGGCCGCCAACGTCGCCCTCGTCACCTTCCTCGCCGACCGCCTCGGCCCGAAGGCCGGCACTCTCGCCACCGGCGAACTCTTCGCCGCTACCGGCAGCGCCCCGGCCTCCGGCAAGTCCGGCGCCGTCCGCGCCGGCAACGAGAACGCCCCTTACGAGGCCGCCAAGCGCGTCGCCTGATCGGGTTCCGGCGCCGCACCGGCGCCGCGGACGACGAGCCCCGCCGGGATCCGGCGGGGCTTTTTCATGTCCGGAACCGGCCGGTCTCAGCCCGCGGCCGCCTTGATCAGATCGAGGTAGCGGCGGCGCTCGGCGGGATCGCGGATCCGGAGATAGGCGCCGATCAGGTCGAGGCACTCGCCGAGGCTGTCGGCGCCCGCGCCGTTCGCGGCAGGGTCGGCCGCCGGCGGGGCGGCGCCGCGCGTCGCGGCGGCGCGGTAGAGGGCGCCGGGCTCCACGTTCAGCGTCTCGGCGATCTGGCGCAGGAGCTCCGCGCTCCGGCTCCCCTCCGGGGCCTCGGCGGTGCCTCCGAGGCCGCTGCCCGCACCGGACCCGCTCTCCGCCGAGGGATCGTCCTCTGCCCGGTCCTCGTGCCTCAGGAACTTCGACGGTGGTGCCTTGGAGCCCAACGCCGCCCTCCTGTCGCTGCGAACGCCCTTGTTGCTACAACTTTAGCGAAAAGCCGTCGCTCTTGCTACGCGGCGCCTGCGCGCTCATCACCTCTTGAAGTTGTATGCTCCTTCCGTTCTAACCTGTCGCATATCCGATCCGGATCGACGTGGACGATGGCATTGCCGAAGCTCAAGAAGGACGGCCTCGTGGCCTCTCCGAGCGCGTTCCAGGGCTTCCTCGACGCGCTGGACGTCGTGGGCAGCTGGGAGTGGGACGTCGGGCGGGACTCCCTGGTGGCGGACGCGCTCGTCGCGACCCTGTTCAGCGTGGATCCGGACCGGGCCGAGGCGGGCACCCCCCTGCGCGAGTTCGTGTCCGGCATCCACGTCGACGACCGCAAGCGAGTGACGCGGCAGATCGGGCAGTGCGCGCGGGTCGGGGGCTCCTACGTCGCGGAGTACCGCGTCTGCTCGGCGGACGGGCAGATCCGCTGGGTGCTCGCCCGCGGCCGCTTCGACCTCGCCGCCTCCGGCGAGCCCCTGCGCGGGCGCGGCATCATCATCGACATCACGCCGGCCCGCATGAGCGAGGAGGCCTACGTCTCCAGCGACATGTTCGCAGCTGCGCACCCGCTCGAGCGCGCGGCCGAGCGCTGCCTCGCTGCCAAGAAGGCGGTCAGTGAAGTCGGCGACACGCACCTGCAGTTGCTGGCCGACATGCTGCTTCTGGAAGTCGGCCGCAGACTAGCCAAACTCGAGGACCAGTCGCGCCGCAAGCTGATGAACTAGACGCGCGGATGTTCTCGCCACGTTCCGGTGCTCCGCCCGCGACCAAGCGCGCGGGACCGATCGCGAGACCGATCCGGTGTTGCCGGAAATCAACTTTCCGTTAGCTAGCTGCATCGATCTGGCGCGCACGATGTATCCTGCACATTGTATACGCTTGCGCTATCGTGTCGGGCACGGCCGCGCCGGCACGAATACGCGCGCGGCCCGAAGGCGCCGAGAGGAATGCAGATGATCCACTTCGATCCGGAGGACCGGAAGGGCTCGCCGGGGGCGGCCGCGTTCGGGAGCGGCCTCGACGAGCACGGCCCCGATCTCCTGAACGACGCGGCGCGCCGCTCGCTGGATCAGGTCGCGGACGCGCTCGGCGTCACGACCGCGCTGCTCGGGCGGCACACGGCCTCCGAGGCGGCGCAGGACGCCGAGGCCGCGACCCTGCTGGAGGCCTCGAAGCTGCTGCAGGCCTTCGTCACGATCGCGGATCCCGAGGCCCGTCAGCGCTGCCTCGCCTTCGTCGCGGACGTCGCGGCCCGCGAGCGCCAGGGCCGCGGCTGAGCGCGCCGCTCAGGCGGCGCCCGAGAACACGCCGTTGAGGCGCCGCGACATGAAGTCGATGTAGCTGCGCGTCTTCGCGGGCAGGAGCCGGGACGTGGTCACGATGTAGACCGACGTCTCCGGCAACTCCCAATCCGGCAGAACCGGCTCGAGACGGCCGCTGCGCACGTCGCGCTCGACGTTGATGTCGCTCGCCATCGTGATGCCGCGGCCGGTCACCGCGAAGCGCCGCGCGAGGCTGCGGTGGTTGCAGGAGATCCGCCCGGCGACGGTCGTGCTGACGACCTCGTCCCGGCGGGTGAACTGCCAGGTTGCGCTGCCGGAGGCCACCGGCAGCACGATGTCGTGCTCCGCGAGGTCGTGCGGGTGCTCGGGCCGGCCCCGCGCCTGCAGGTAGCCGGGTGCCGCGAACAGCCGGTTCGCGGTCGCGCCGACCCGGCGCACGATCAGCGAGTTCTGCGTGGGCTCCTCGCTGGTGATCGCCAGATCGTAATCCTCGCTCACGAGGTCGACCTGCGCGGCGTGCAGGTCGAGGTGGACGTGCACCTCCTCGTGCAGGGCCGAGTACTCCGCGGTCAGCTCGGGCAGGTGCTGGACGGCCCAGAAATCCGGCGGCGCCGCGACCTTGAGGAAGCCGGTCGGGCCCTTGGCCTGCGCGACCAGCTCGTCGAAGCTGCGCTGCGCGTCGTCCACGAGCCGCGTCGCCTGGGCGAGGTAGCTCTCCCCCGCCGGCGTCAGCACGGTCCGGCGGGTCGTTCGGTCGAGCAGGCGGATGCCGATGCTCGCCTCGAACTCGGCGATGCGGCGAGACAGCGAGGAGACGGGCATGTCGAGCGCTTCGGCGGCCCGGCTGAAGCTCCGGCGCTTGGCAACCTCGACGAACAGGGCGATGTCGCGAAGGATCTGGGGGCTCGGCATGGATCGGTGCGGTCTCGGCTCGGATGCGGTTGCGGCTGCGCCGGTTCTCTCTAGGTGCGCAACCACAGGTAATAATGCGGACGTTGATGGCGGGTTACCCCGCTGATCCTTTGATGGTAAATACTTCCTGAAAAACTATTTCAGGAAAATTTTATCGATATTCGATTTTGAGATCAGAGGATCTGCAAGGCATGTAACGGCGTGCCGATGGAAACGACGTCCAAAGCCGCGGCAAAATAGTTTTGCATCCCGTGGACAGGCTTATCCACCCGGGCGGCTTACCTCGCTCGTCGCCGTCTGGCAGCCTGCTTGCGCACGATAGACTTCCGCTCCACGCATCCGAGATCGTCCGGCTCTCGCCACAATCGAAGCGGTCTGCCCGCTTTCGCGACGGGTCCGGGCAACCTGGCCGATCGCCGTGGGGCGCCGAGCAGTCACGAGGAAGGCTTCAGATGTCCGCAGAGATCTTCGCCACCCCCCTCACGGCCTACATCAACCCGCGGCGGCCCGACCTCGGCAAGCGCCGCATCACGTCCGTTTCAGAGGGCCTGTCCGCCCTCTACGGCCACGGCCTGATCGAGGTGCGCGACGGCGCCCGCAGCGACCTCTGGGACGAGGCGGCCGGCGCCCTGTGCGCGGCCTATCTGCAGGCGGACCCGGAGCGGACGGCGGCGGCGCGCACGGCCCTGGAGCGCCTCCTGAAGGCGGTCTCGCCGATCGCCAACAAGCGCCGGAAGGCCCTCGCCTCCGACGATCTCGCCCTCTGGTACGCCGCGGGGGCGCTGCCGTCCTGAGCGGCGCCGGCCGCCTCCCGGGCCCGGGGGCCGGCGCGAATGTTAACGTGGTTAACATATCCTGATGCGCGGCGTGCCGGGCTGTGGGATGATCCCGCGTCACGGCAGAAACCTGCACGGGAGAATGTGATGTCGACCGCGATCGCCTTCAACATCTTCCGGCGGCGGCGCCAGCGCTCCCTGTGCTGCGCGGTCCGCCAGAGCAAGCCGGTCCCGCTCTTCATTCAGGGCGAGACCTGGGAGTTCGGCGGCACTCTGAGCCCGTCGGAGGCCCTGCCCGCCGGCTTCCAGCTCGAGGCCGCCGACGACGCCACGCGCATCCTCGGCTACTACCTCTTCCACGGGCTCAGTCCCGCCCATCACGGTCCGGCGGCGGAGCCCACTGCGCCGGCCTGATCGTGGGCCAGGCCGTCAGGTCCGCCGCGGCATCGCCCCGAGATGCAGGAAGCTCCGCTCGCCGGTGGCGGCCTCGGCTACATGGTCGATGGCGGCCAGGAGCTCGCCGAGGGTCTGCGGCGGCGCGGTCTCCACGCGGACGCGGCGGGCCGCCGTCCGCCCCGCGATGAGCTGCGCCTCGGTCAGCGCGTCGAAGTCCCGCCGTCCCCGTCGTTGCCGGCTCATCCCGTCACCCCGCTCTGCGTTGCTCGCGCGAGCCTCACGCGCCGTGCGTCCCGGGCGCCGAGGAGCGCGCGAGGCCCCGGAGGCTGGAGATCGCGATGACGCAGCCGAGGCCGAGCAGGCACAGGCAGCCGAGGAAGGCCGCCGGGCGGCCTCCGGAGAGCAGGGCGGCCACGACGAGCACGAACGCAGCAAGGCCGATCATCACGGTCATGGGCACCTCCTCCCCTGGCGGTACCCGAGCAGGGTTAATCGCGCGTTAACCACGCGGGCGCGGCGCCGGCGCTCTGCTCGGCATCCTGATCGGGCGCGCCGCCGGGACGGTCCTCGATGGCTGGACGGCCCGCGCGCGGCGCCGAGGCCGCGCGAGGCGGCGCCCTATCGGCGCTCGTAGATCCAGGGCCCGCCGCTGCGCAGGCCGTCGAACAGGACGAGGAAGCGCCGCGCCTGCCCGTCGAGGGGCAGGATGCCCTCCGCCTTCGCCCGCTCGTCGCGGCCGGCCGGCACGTCCTGCAGCGCGGTCAGGAACTCCAGCCGCCCCCCGGGCCGCGCCTCGGCGGCGTGGACCCGGAACGGGATGCCGGCCTGCCGGCGTGTCGGCCCGGACAGGACGAGCAGGCGCCCGTCGTCGAGGGCGGCGAGGTCGCGGATCCCGACGCCCTCGCCGAGGTCGAGCTCGATGCGCTCGCCCGCCGGGGCGGAGCCCCTCCCCTCCGGCGCGAAGAGGTCGTCCGCGCGGACGGCGAGGACGAAGGCCCTGCCGCCGATCGAGGGCGCCCGCAGGCCGAAGAAGAGCCGGTCGCCGATCGCCGCGACGCCCTCGATGTTCAGCCCGTCCTGCGCCTCGTCGAGGTCGCGGCCGTAATGGGGGCCGACCACGGGATCGCGCCGCAGGATCTCGTTGAGCCGCCACGTGGTCTCGACGGAGCCGAAATCGTTGCTCGGCGGCACGCCGTCCGGATCCACCCGCAGGCGCGCCAGCAGGAAGGCGGAGCGGACCGCGTTGCGGTCGCGGCGGGCGCAGCCGTGCGAGCCCACGACGTAGTAGTAGGGCGCGGCGTAGGCCACGCCCTCCCCGTCGAGGTCCTTGAAGCCGCCCTTGCCCTTTGAGCAGCCGAGGCGCTTCGGCTTCCGGCCCCGGATCTCGCGCCGGTGTTCCCGGTCGATCAGGAAGACGAGGTCGCCGCCCTGGAGCCGCTCCGCGTCGAGGGTCGCGAGCTGCGCGTAGGTGTCCTGGTCGTTGACCACGAGGCAGGACCGGCGTCCCTGCCCGTCCGGCGGCAGGCAGGCGATGCCGCTGACGTCGAGGGCCGGCTCCAGGCCGTCCCTGCCGTCGGTCCGGAACCCCTTGGCGGCGAACTCGGTGCCCGTGTAGGCGGGAGGCTCGGCCCCGGCGGGCAGCGGCGCGAGACAGGCGAGCAGGGCGAGCGCGGGCGCGAATGTCGGGCGCAAGGTCATCGGGGCCGTCTCCTCCTGCCGTGCGACGGCGGGATCCGCCGCCCGGTCGCACCGACCGGGGTCGCCGATCGGTATTGAGAACCCGTTGCCGCGATCGGGCAATTTGTCCGCGCCTGCGCCTGCCGCCCCGCCCCCCGAGGGTGCGGTGGCGCATCCGCGACGTCGCGGGCGGACATTCCTCCCGTCAGTCGCCGCCCTCGTCCGGAATGTTGAGGATGGTGCCGCACGCCTTGCAGTGCACGGCGTCCGGCTCGTGCCGCTGCAGGCCGCAGGCCGGGCAGGAGAAGCGGACCTTGTAGGGCCGGAACAGCACCTGGGCGAGGCGCAGGAACAGGGTCACGCCGCAGATCATCACCACGACCGAGATCAGCCGCCCGCCCGTGCCCTGGAGGGTGACGTCGCCGTAGCCGGTCGTCGTCAGCGAGGTGACCGTGAAGTACAGCGCGTCGACGTAGTTGCCGATGTTCGGGTTCGAGCGGTGCTGGGTGGCGTAGACGATGCTCGTCATGACGAAGATGAACACGACGAGGTTCACCACCGCGATGATCACCTCCTCGTTGCGGCGGAAGAAGGCGCTGTCGGCCCGCAGGCGGTCGAGCACCTGGTAGGTCCGCAGGAACCGCAGCGTGCGCAGGATGCGCAGGAAGCCCGCCCCCTCGCCGACGATCGGCGCCAGGAAGGACACGATGGCGGCGAGATCCGCCCAGGTGGTCAGCCGCAGGAACTCGCGCCAGGGCCGCGGGCAGATGCTCAGGCGCGCGAGGAAATCGGTCGCCACCGCCACGCCGATCAGCACGTCGATGCCCTCCACCACCCGCTGGCGCGGCGCGAACGAGGAGACGACGATGAACAGCAGGGTCGCGAGGTCGAAGATCAGCAACCCGTAGCGGAAGCGGTGGGCGCGGTCGGTCTCGCCCTCGTAGTATTCGCGGAGCTTCGTGGTGAGTGCGTGCATGGGTGCGGTTCTGCGGCGGGCCGGCCCGGATCGGCCGATCCTGTAACGCAGGTGACCGCGTCGGCGCTCACCGGTGCTGCACCACCGGCCGCCCTCCTCGGCCGGCGCCGGCACGCGGCGGTCCAGGGACCGCGTGCCGCGTGATCCTCACAGGGGGCCCGCGTAGTACTCGCTCAGCGTCTCCCACTCGCGGCGCGACAGCAGCGTGTCGTCGCGGGAGAACTCGGGCGCGTCGCGAAGCTGCTCCTCCGTGATGGTCGTATGGTAGCCGTGCCGCTTCGTGTCGTAGTGCAGCTGCTCCCAGGGGATCGTGTGGACCTCGGAATCGAGGTCCAGAAAGCCGCCGAAGGCGGTGACCGCGTAGACCACCTGGCCGCTCACCTTCTCGATCACGAGGCGCTTGATGGTGCCGATCCGCTTGCCGCTCGCGTCGAAGACGGCGGTGCCCTCGACGCGATCGCTCTCGATCAGCGGATGGCTCGGCACCGCCGACGTCACCGTCTCTTCCATGGCTCGTTTCCCTCGGCTCTCGTTGCCGCGGCGGCTGCGGGTGGGCGCGCCGTCGTCTCGCCGAGGCTGTGCCTCGCCGCGCGGGGCGGCAAGCTCAAATGATGATTCCCGCCCTCCGCGCGCCCGCGCGTCCGGCATCGGTCCGGCACCGGATCAGGGTCGCTCGCGGGCGCGGGCGAACGGCAGCACCCGGCCGGGCGCGTCGTCCAGGACATGGCCCATCGCGTGGGCGAGCTCGGCGAGCGCGAAGGGCTTGCGCAGGACGGGCGCTCCCACAGGGAGGGAGGCGGCCTCCGCGTAGCCGGTCATCAGGAGAACGGGCAGGCCGGGCCTCGCGGCGAGCGCCCGGGCGCACAGCTCGGCGCCCGTCATGCCCGGCATGGCGAAGTCGGCGAGCAGCAGGTCGATCGCCGTCGCCCCGTCGAGAAGGCGCACGGCCTCCGGGCCGCTGCCGATCGCCGCCACGGCGTGGCCCATCTCCTCCAGGAGGGCGGCCGTCGAGGCGCGGACCTGCGGGTCGTCGTCGACGAGCAGCACCCGGAGCCGGCCCGGCGCGGCGGCCGCCTCGTCCGGCGCGCCTCCGGCCTGCGCGGCCGGTTCCGTGGCGCGGGGCAGGTAGAGGGTGACGGTGGTTCCCCGGTCGAGGCGGCTCTCCACCGCGACCTCGCCACGGAGCTGCTTGGCGGTGCCGTAGACCTGCGCGAGCCCGAGGCCCGTGCCCTTGCCCTGGGGCTTCGTGGTGAAGAACGGCTCGAAGAGGCGCGCCTGCACCTCCGGCGTCATGCCCTCGCCGGTGTCGGCGACGCTGATGCGGACGAATTCGCCCGGCGGCAGCGCCTCCGGGCGCGGATCGCCGGGGCCGACATTGGCCGTCTCGATCCGCAACTCGCCGCCGCGCGGCATGGCGTCCCGCGCGTTCACGGCGAGGTTGAGCACCGCGAGCTCGATCCGGTTCGGGTCGGCCATGGCCGGCCACAGCTCGGCGGCGAGCCGGGTCGAGACCGCGATCGTGCCGCCGAGCGTCCGGTGCAGGAGATCGGCCATGCCGGAGAGCACGCCGTTGAGGTCGGTCGGGCGCGCCTCGAGCCGCTGCCGGCGCGAGAAGGCCAGCAGCTGCTCGGTGAGCTTGGCGCCGCGCTGCGCGGCCTGATGGGCGTTGTGGAGGAGCCGCAGGACGCGCTCGTCCGTGACCCGGCGCTCGGCGAGCTCGACCGAGCCCATCACGGCGGCGAGCAGGTTGTTGAAGTCGTGCGCCACCCCGCTGGTGAGCTGGCCGATCGCCTCCATCTTCCGGGCCTGCGCTGCCTGCTCCTCCGCCTCGCGCCGCAGCCGGGCGAGCTCCAGGTTCGTGCGCACCCGGGCCTGCAGCTCGCGCGCCGAGAACGGCTTGACGAGGTAGTCGTCGGCGCCCGCCTCCAGCCCCTCGACGCCGGCCTCCGTGCCCGCCCGGGCGGAGAGCAGGATCACCGGCACGGTCCGGAGCGCGGGGTCCTCGCGCACGGCCCGGGTGAGCGCGATGCCGTCGAGCACCGGCATCATCACGTCCGTCAGCAGCAGGTCGGCGCGCCGCTCGCGCAGGGCGGCGAGCGCCGCGCCCCCGTCCGCGACGGCCGCGACCTCATGCTCGGCGCCGAGCAGCCGCTCGACATAGGCGCGCATGTCGGCGTTGTCGTCGGCGAGCACGATGCGGCCGCGCCCCGGCGCGCCGGGCCGTGAGGCCGGCGGCGGGCGGAGGGGCACGACCGTCGCCGTGGCCTCGTCCGGCAGCCAGCGCAGCGCCTCCTCGACGTAGGCCCGCGCCGGGCCGCCGCGCTCCGGCGTCTCGTCCGGCGCGGCGATCCGCTCCGGCGGCAGGTGGGCCGTGCCGGTCGGCAGGCTGACCGCGAAGGTGGTGCCCTGCCCCTCCCCGCTCGCGACCTCGACGGTCCCGCCATGCATGTCTACGAGCTCGCGCACGAGCGCGAGGCCGATGCCGGACCCCTCGTGCGAGCGGCTGCGGCTGCCCTCGATGCGGTGGAAGCGCTCGAAGACGTGCGGCAGCGCCTGGGGCGGGATGCCGACGCCGGTGTCGCGCACGGTGAGGCGGACGGCGCCGGGCACTGGCTCGAGCCGCACCGCGATGCCGCCCTGGAACGTGAACTTGAAGGCGTTCGACAGGAGGTTGAGGACGATCTTCTCCCACATGTCCCGGTCGACATGGACCGGCGTCGCCAAGGGCTCGCACGCCACGTCGAGGGTCAGGCCGCCGCGCTCGATCGCGGAGCGGAAGGTGCTGGCGAGATCGGCCGTGAGGGCGGCGAGATCGACCGGGGCGAAGCTGGCCTGCGTCCGCCCCGCCTCGACGCGGGAGAAGTCGAGGAGCGTGTTGACGAGGCGCAGGAGCCGCAGCGCGTTGCGGTGCGCCACCTCCAGCTCGGCGCGCGCCCGCTCCTCCAGCCCGCCCGCCGCCAGGACCTCCTCCAGGGGACCGAGCATCAGGGTCAGCGGGGTGCGGAACTCGTGGCTGACGTTGGAGAAGAACTGGGTCTTGGCCCGGTCGAGCTCGGCCAGGGCCTCGGCGCGGCGGCGCTCCTCCTCGTAGGCCCGCGCGTTGCGCAAAGCCGTCGCGACCTGGCCGGCGACCAAGCTGAGGAAGTCGGCGTAGCCCGCGTCGAGGTCGCGGCTCGGCGAGACGCCGAGGACCAGCACGCCGAGAGGGGCCGAGCCGGCCTCGCCTGTGATCGGCGCGGCGAGCGCCCGGTCGACCGGGTCCGCCCAGGTGCCGCCCGCCAGGCCGAGGGTCGCGGCGAGGCCGCCGACGGTGACCGCCTCGCCCGCGAGCGCCCGCTCGACCGGCCAGGGCGAGCCCGCCGCGCAGGACGAGGCCGGATGCTCGGCCGCGATGCCCGCGACGGCCGCCTGCCGCAGGCCGCCGTCGGGCCCGCGCAGGAACAGGAGGGCGAAGGGCACGTCGAGCCGGTCGCCCGAGAGGGCGGCCGTGACGTCGGCGCAGGTCGCCGCGACGCTGCGGGTCTCGCCGGCGCGGGCCGCGAGGTCGCGCAGCAGCCCGAGGCGGCGCTCGCCAACGACCTGGGCGGTGACCTCGCTGCACACGGCCAGCATGCCGACGATGCGGCCCGCATCGTCCTCGGCCGGCGCGTGCGAGACGCTGAAATACGCCTCCTCGCGGTAGCCGGCCCGCTCCATCAGCAGCGGCAGGGCCGGCGTCCAGTTGGCCTCGCCCGTCCGCATGACCCGGGCGATCATCGGGCCGAGCGTGTCCCAGCCCGCCGCGAGCGTGATCCGGATGTCGTTGCCGAGCGCCGCCGGGTGCCCGGCCCCGATGAGCTTGGCGTAGGCGTCGTTGTAGATCTGCGTGAAGGCGGGCCCCCAGGTCAGGATCATGGGATACTGCGAGGACAGGAGCGTGCGCACCGTCGAGCGCAGGCTCTGCGGCCAGGCCGCGACGGGCCCGAGCGGCGTGGCCGACCAGTCGAGCGCCCGCGCCATCGCGCGGATCTCGCCCCTGCCGGCGAACAGGGTCTGCGCTGCCGGATCCGGGCTGGTCACAGGCCGGCCGCGACCGCCACCGGAACCGGCCGGGAGCCCGGTCGGGCGCCTACGCTCTGCGGCTTCGCTTCTGTCTCTGACACCCTCGGGAACCCCGTGGCTGGATCTGGCGCCATCGCGCGGACGAGGGCCGGATTATACGGGCGGACGCGCCCGCGAACAGGCCGCAGCGCGTCGCGGCCGTCCTGCGGCCCTCGGCCCCCGCTCGCGTGGCGCCCCGGCCGGAACCGGACCTTGCGCAGACCGGGGTCCGGGGACCATGCTAAAGCGGAGTGCCGGAGGTCCGGCGCGGCGAATGGGGGGCGGACGGGACGGACCTGCCGGCGACGACCGGGAACGGGGGCTCGCATGGAGCATCGGCAGTTTGGGCGATCCGGGCTGAGGGTGCCCGTCCTCGGCTTCGGGACGGCGACCTTCGGGGGCGTCGGCCCGTTCTTCGAGCGCTGGGGGCGGACGGAAGCGGCCGAGGCGGAGCGCCTCGTCGATCTCTGCCTCGAGGCGGGCGCCAACTTCTTCGACACGGCCGACATGTATTCCGAGGGCGCCGCGGAGGAGATCCTCGGCCGGACGCTCAAGGGCCGGCGGCACCGCGCGCTGATCTCCACCAAAGCGACGTTCCGCTGCGGCGAGGACGCCAACGGCGTCGGATCCTCGCGCTACCACCTGACCCGCGCCTGCGAGGCGAGCCTGCGGCGGCTCGGCACCGACCACATCGACGTCTACTTCATGCACGGCTTCGACGCGCTGACGCCCGTCGAGGAGACGCTGCGCGCGCTCGACGACCTCATCCGCGCGGGCAAGATCGGCTATATCGGCGCCTCGAACTTCTCGGGCTGGCAGCTCATGAAGGCGCTCGCCACCTCCGAGCGCTACGGGCTCGCGCGCTACGTCGCCTACCAGGGCTACTACTCGCTGATCGGGCGGCACTACGAGTGGGAGCTGATGCCGCTCGGGCTCGACCAGGGCGTCGGCCTGATGGTGTGGAGCCCGCTCGGCTGGGGCCGGCTCACCGGCGAGATCCGCCGCGGCCTGGCGGCCCGGCAGGGGCGCATCGCCGCGGGCGGCGCCAAGGGCGGGCCGCGGGTCTCGGACGCCTACCTGTTCGGCGTGGTCGACGCGCTCGACGCGGTGGCGGAGGAGACGGGCCGGACCGTGGCGCAGTGCGCGCTGAACTGGCTGCTCACGCGCCCGACGGTCTGCAACGTCGTGGTGGGCGCGCGCACCGAGGAGCAGCTCCGGCAGAACCTCGGGGCGACCGGCTGGACGCTTAACGCCGAGCAGGTCGCGCGGCTCGACGCCGCGAGCCAGGAGGCGCCGATCTACCCCTACTGGCACCAGAAGGGGTTCGACGAGCGCAACCCCAAGCCGACCGTGTGGTGAGCGCGGATGTGCTCCCGGCCCGCGCAGGGATGCGGCGGGCCGCTCCAGTGGTCGTGCGGCCTCACGCCGCCCCGGGCCCGCGCGATCGCGGCGCCTCGGGAAGCCTGCGCGTGCGCCGGATGCGGGCCGAGGCGCGCACGAAGGCCGCGTAGTTCTCGGCCTCGTCGAGGCTGAGCCCGCTCACGATCGGGTCGTCTCCCCGGTTTACCGAGTGGGTGCCGTCGCACCCGGACTTCACGCAGATCTTCGGCATGCGGCCTCCTCGGGATCGCGCCGGCCGCACGCCTGCATGTCCAGGCACGCATGTCCGAGACGGCGGGCGCTTTGCCGACCAACGGCCCGGGCACCGCGAGGGTTCAATCGCGCATCCGCGCCGCCTCGCCGTCCACCCGAACGGCATCGCCCCCTACGCCCGGCGCGGACCCCCTCGCGGAGGATGCGCGATGAGCAACGCGCGGGCGTGACAAAGATCTCGTCGGAGAGTTTACCGTAAATGGCGAACGTGTGGACGATTCGCCTCGCGAATTCCGTCTATACTGCGATGCGACAGCTTTCCCTTCCCGACAATCCCTCCGACTTCGCCTTTCCGACCCTTCGGGGTGCGAGCGTATCGATTCATACATCGTTCGCGGAATCTGAAGCGATTTGGCGTTCTGCTGTGTCCGGAGGGGCCTCTACGGTCTTCCAGACCTTCGAGTGGCTGTCCACGTGGCACGACGTGGTCGGCCGGGCCGCCGGGGTGCAGCCCCGCATCGTGGTGGTTGCCGACCGGGGCGGGACGCCCCTGCTGCTCCTGCCCCTCGCGATCTGCCGCGAACCCTGCGGCCGCAGCCTGCAATTCCTGGGCGGCCACTCGACCGACTACAACGCGCCGGTGGTCGACCCCCGCTTCGCGGCCGAGGCCGGCCCGGACGACGTCCGGCGGCTCTGGGCGAGCGTCCTCGATCGCTTGGCCGCCGTCGATCTCGTCCGCCTGGAGCGCATGCCCCTGACGGTCGACAGTCTCCCCAACCCGCTCGCCGGGCTGCCCGGCCTCCACCACGCGCACGACGCCTACGCGGCGACGCTTCCCTCCACCTTCGCGGCCTTCGCGAAGGCGCGCAGCGCGCAGTTCTTCAGCCAGAACCGGCGCAAGCGGCGCAAGCTCGAGGCGCTGGGCCCGGTGGAGATGGTCGCGCCGGACTCGGGTGCCGAGCGTGCCGAGCTCGTCCGCTTCCTCCTGGAGCACAAGTCGCGCTGGCAGGTCGCGTCCGGCCTCGCCAACACCTTCGGGCAGGCCGAGCAGCGGGCCCTCTACGAGCGCCTGACGCAGACGCCCTTCGCCGAGGGCGGCATCCACGTCGCCGGGCTGAAGGTCGGCGGCGCATGGGTGGCGGCCCTGTGGGGAACGGTCTTCCGCGGGCAGTATGCCATGATCCTCACGACCTACCGGGAGGATTGGAGCCAGCATTCCGTCGGCCGTCTCCTGATGGAGAGCGTGATCCAGGATTGCATCGCTCGCGGCGACCTCTCGCTGTTCGACCTCACGATCGGCGGCGAGGGCTACAAGGCGCACTGGGCCGACCGGAGCGACCCGCTCTACGACCTCGTGGCCGCGCGCTCGCTCCGGGGACGGCTCTTCCTCGCCTCGCGCCGGGTGCTGAAGCGGTGCCGGCAGGCGATGGCCCGCGCTCCGGGACCCGCCTCCGCGGCGCGCCGCCCGTCAGAGCCGGAGAGCAGATCCTGACGCGGGTCACCCCGCCGGGCGCGCCGGCGCCCGGACATTCAAACCGCGGCAGCCGCCAGGAGGCAGCCGATGCCTCCGGCCAGCATCGCGAGGCCCGGCCAGTTCGCGCGCGGGCGCAGGCCGGCCGCGCTGTCGGTGCGGCTCCGCGTCCGGAAGCGGCCGCCCCAGTTTCCCCGGAAGGCGGTGACGACGATGCCGCCGAACACGAGCGCCGCGCCCACGAGGACGAGCAGCATCCTCGGTTCGGCGACCGCCTGCGCGATCATCGCGCGTCAGCCGGCGCCCGCGCCGGAGCCCTCGATCAGGAACGAGAGCTTCACGTTCACGCGGAACTGGGAGATCCGGTCGTTCTCGACGACCGCCTCGAACTCCTTCACCCACACCGACTGGATGTTGCGCAGCGTGGCGGACGCCGTCTCGACCGCCTGCCTGATCGCGTCCTCGTAGCTCTGGGGTGATTGAGCCGACAGCTCGATGAATTTGACCACGGCCATGATCGCCTCCTTCAGCGGATCGGGCCCCAGATGCTTCGCCCAACGCGCGCCTCGGGCAAGTCTCTGTGCAGTTGCGCGCAGGAGCTTGGCACTGCTGATGGGCAGAATTTTTGTACGTCACAGTAAAACGTGGCAATTTCGAAGGTATTGATCCCTTTCATCGCGGGACGATCGGGGCCGGCTTCGGCCCGGTGATCGACCCGCGCCGGCCCGCTCGCCCCGAGGCTCGCCGGGTGCCCGGCGATCACTCGACGCCGAGATTGGAGAACATCAGGACCTTCCGCTCGATGTCGAAGGTCGTGTGCTTGCTCATCTCGAACAGGCGCAGAAGCGGCTCCAGATCCTCGCCCTCCGGCTCGATGATGTACTCCTCGACGCCGTTGTCGAGGATGAGCTGAAGGGTGAAGAGCCCCTCCTCCCCGCGCTCCCGCTCCTGCCAGGATGCCTGGATGTTGGTGACCTGCCGGACCTGAAATCCGCGTCCCGGCGTGCCCGACGTGGGTTGAGCGTTGTTCGCCATGGCTCCGCTCCCTGCAACGGCCGAGGAGCGGCGGACCTCGCGAGCTCCTGCCGTTCCTGGGGAACGCGCCTGCGGGCCGCGTGTTCGAAGCGCCGCGGTGCCGGGGCATCGCCCGCGGGGCGGCCCGCGAACGGAGCGCATCCCGGAAGGTCCGGATCTTGCCTTGCCGGTTCTCGACAGGCGCCGGGCGGGCTTCCCGCCCCGCGCGCCTGCTGCAAGCCGCGCAACGGCGCGCGGCCGGATGCCTGGGTGATCCCCGGCCGCCGGCGAGCTTCGCAGACACCCGGAACCGAAAAGGACCCCCTATGGCCTACCTCGCGCCTGCAGAATTCGCCACCAAGATGGTGGACGCGGGAGAATCCAAGATCTTCATGTCGACCCGCGACACCGTGATCCGCGCCTACATGGCCGGTGCGATCCTGGCCCTCGCCGCGGTCTTCGCCGTCTCCATCACGCAGCAGACCGGCATCCCGATCCTCGGCGCCGCCCTGTTCCCGGTCGGCTTCTGCATGCTCTACCTGCTGGGCTTCGACCTGCTGACCGGGGTGTTCGTGCTGGCGCCGCTCGCCCTCCTCGACGGTCGCCCCGGCGTCACCTGGGGCGGCGTGCTGCGCAACTGGGGCCTCGTCTTCGTCGGCAACTTCCTGGGCGCGCTGACGGTCGCCCTGATGATGGGCTTCGTGTTCACCTACGGTTTCACCGCGCCGGCCGACAAGGTCGGCGAGTACATCGCCCATATCGGCGAGCGCCGCACCGTCGGCTACGCCGCGCACGGCGTGGGCGGCTGGTTCACGATCTTCATGCGCGGCATGCTGTGCAACTGGATGGTCTCCACCGGCGTCGTCGGCGCGATGATCTCGACCACGGTCGGCGGGAAGGTGATCGCCATGTGGATGCCCATCATGGTGTTCTTCTACATGACCTTCGAGCACTCGGTGGTGAACATGTTCCTGTTCCCCTTCGGCCTGCTCATGGGCGGCCAGTTCTCGATCGCGGATTACGTCTTCTGGAACGAGATCCCGACCGTGCTCGGCAACCTCGTCGGCGGCCTCGCCTTCACCGGGCTGACGCTCTACACGACCCACGTCCGCACGGCCCCGAAGCGGGCGGTGCTCCAGGCCGAGCGCCGCCTCGCCGCCTGATCCGGCTTGACCGGCCGGGCCTCGCGCCGCAAGGCCCGGGGCCCGACCCGCCGGGGCCCGCACCGATGCCTTCAGACCTGTCGCTCTCCCTCGGCCAGCACAGCGAGCGCGGCCGCAAGGAGACCAACCAGGATTTCCACGGCGCCCTCATCCCCGAGGGCCCCGCCCTCGCGCTCAAGGGGGCCGCCCTCGCCATCGCGGACGGCATCGGCAGCAGCGCCGTCAGCCACGTGGCCAGCGAGACGGCGGTCAAGAGCTTCCTCACCGACTACTACGACGCGCCCGACACGTGGTCGGTGAGGACGGCGGCGCGGCGCGTCGTCGCCGCGACGAATTCCTGGCTCCACGCCGAGACGCGGCGCAACCGCTACCTGCACGACCCGGAGGGCGGCCGCGACAGGGGCTACGTCACCACCTTCAGCGCGCTCGTGCTGCGGTCGCGCACCGCCCACATCTTCCACGTCGGCGACGCGCGGATCTCGCGCGTCGCCGGGCGCTCGCTCGAGGCGCTGACCGAGGATCACCGGGTCGTCGTCTCCGCCGGCGAGACCTATCTCGGTCGGGCGCTCGGCGCCGCGGCCCATGTCGAGATCGACCACCGCACCGTCGGGATCGAGCGCGGGGACGTGTTCGTGCTGACGACGGACGGCGTGCACGAGCACGTGCGGCCCGAGGCGATCGTCGCCGCGATCGCCCGCAACGGCGACGATCTTGGGCAGGCTGCCCGGGAGATCGCCGGCCTTGCCTACGAGAGCGGCAGCACCGACAACCTCACCGTCCAGATCGTGCGCGTCGACGCCGTCGCCGACGGCGACCGGGCCGAGGTCTCGGGCCGGATCGAGGAGCTGTCCCCGGCCCCGCTGCTCGAACCGCCGACCGACTTCGACGGCTACCGCGTCCTGCGCACCCTGCACGCGAGCCACCGCAGCCACGTCTACCTGGCCCTCGACGGGGAGACCGGCGGCCGGGTCGCGCTCAAGGTGCCCTCGACGGAGCTGCGCGCCGACCCCGAGGGCCTGCGCCGGCTGGTGATGGAGGAGTGGGTCGCCCGCCGCGTCGACAGCCCGCACCTCCTGGCCGCGCCCCCGCAGACCCGGCGGCGCAGCCATCTCTACACCGTGATGGAGTACGTCGAGGGGCAGACCCTGGCGCAGTGGCTGCGGGACAATCCCGCGCCGGAACTGGAGACGGTGCGCCGCCTCGTCGAGCAGATCGCCCGCGGCGTGCAGGCCCTGCACCGGCGCGAGATGGTGCATCAGGACCTGCGCCCGCAGAACATCCTGATCGACGCGGCGGGCACGGTCCGCATCATCGATTTCGGCTCGGCCCGGGTCGCCGGCCTCGCCGAGGAGGGCGCGGCGGCCGAGCCGATGCTCGGCACGCTCCAGTACACCGCCCCGGAATGCCTCGCGGGGTACCGCGCGACGCCGGGCTCGGACATCTTCTCGGTGGGCGTCATCGCCTACCAGATGCTCACCGGGCGCCTGCCCTACGGCGCCGAGGCGGCGCGGGCCTTCGACGCGGCGAAGGGTCGGCGCCTGCGCTACGTCTCCGTCGCCGCCGCGCGGCCGGGCCTGCCGCCTTACGTCGACGCGGCCCTGCGCAAGGCCCTGCACTCGAACCCGGCCCTGCGCTACGAGGCCCTCTCCGCCTTCGTCCACGACCTGCGCCACCCCAACCCGTCCCTGCCGGGCGTGGGGCGGCGGGCGCTGCTGGAGCGGGACCCGGTCCTGTTCTGGAAGCTCGTCTCGCTGGCGCTCGCGGCGGCGGTCCTCTACCTGCTCGTGCGCCGCGCCGGCTGACCGGCCGGCGAACCTCAGCGGAAGCCGCCGCCGACCACGCCCGCCTCGACCGCGACGGAGAGGCGGTCGGTGACGGCCCACTCCACCCCGACATGCGCGTCCGGCCGGACGGCGATGTCCTCGCGCGTGAAGGCGAGGACGGACGACGGGCCCCCGAAGCGCAGCTTCTCGTGCACCGCCAGCACCCCGGCCCGGGCGTAGAGCAGCACGTCGGGGGTCAGGAGCGTCCCGACCTTCACCTGAAGCGCGCCGGCGAAGTCGCGGGTGTAGGCGAAGCCCCCGATGCCGGGCGTGCCGCCGATCGCCGCCAGATAGTCGAACCCGCCGGAGATGCCGTAGACGAGGCGGCCCTCCTGCCACGTCCGCCCGCCCTCGAAACCGACGGTCGGCCCGGCATAGCTGCCGAAATGCCGCGAGGAGGAGACCTCGAACCCGGTCGACATGCGGGCGTAGGAGCCGGCCCAGCGGCTCTCCTCGCCCCCAGCCGGCAGCGGCCAGGCGAAGGACGGCAGCGCCGCGAAGCCGGTGAACGGCGCGATGGCCTGTGCGGCGGCGGGATGGGCGCCGAGCGCGCAGCCGCCGAGCGCGAGGCAGGCCGCGAAGCGGCGGAGGGAGCGGGCAGTGTCCAGTCCGGTCATACGGCCACGATAGCCGAAGACGGCCGCGCGAGACAGGCGCGTGCGGCGACGCTTCCCTCGCCGGGATGCCCGGTTCGCGCCGCGAGGCGTCCTCCTGTAGACCATTGCGCGGGGGCGGATCCGGGACCGGAGCCCGCGCCTTCGCGGGCCGGGCATCCGCGCCGGGCGGCAGCCCCGCTTCGAGGAGACGAGCGATGCCGACCTACGTGTGCGCCGTGCCAGCCAACCTGCTCTCGGAGGAGCAGAAGGCCGAACTCGCCCGCGCGATCTCGCGCATCCACGCGGAGGCGACCGGTGCGCCCACCTACTTCGTGCAGGTCGTGATCGACGAGGGCACGACCACGCGCTTCCTCGGCGGCGAGCGCGCCGACCGGCAGATCTGGATCCGCGGCGACATCCGCGCCGGACGCCCCGAATCCGTCCGGCAGGGCATGATGCTCGCGATGATGCGGGAGGTCGCCGCGATCGCGCGGGTCAAGGAGACCGAGATCTGGGTCTATCTCTGCAATCTCGCTCCGACCGACATGGTCGAGTACGGGCACGTGCTCCCGGCGCCGGGGCAGGAGCGGGCCTGGTTCGACGCGCTGCCCGAAGCGTTGCGGACCTACCTGTCGGGCCTCGGGACGAACCGGGACTCCTTCAAGCTCTGACGATCCTGGCCATGACGATCCCGGGCCGGCACGGGGGCGGGCTCGCGCGCGGATACCGGACGTCGCCCGGAGCGTTGGTTCCGGGGGCGGCCACAGGATCAGCCACCATGAAGGAATTCGACCACCTCCTGAACTGGACGTTGAAGCGCGGCTCGCACGCCTTTCCCGGACCGGATGGCGGCACCTGCATCAACGAAGCGGCCGTCGTGGCGTGCGGCTACCCCTACCGGCCGGTGCGCGCGCCGGTCGACCTGCCTCTCTGCTTCTCCCGCCCGATCTGCCGCCTCGCCCTGCACCTGAACGACGAGGCCGGCGACACGGAGCGGCAGCGGCTCATCCCCTTCGTCACCCGCCTCGCCTGCGCGGACGTGCCGGCGATCGAGGAGGAGCGCGCGGCCTACATCCGCCGCCACATCGATCTCGACGCGCGGTACATGCCGCACATGACGATCGACGAGGGCATCCGCATCCTCGAAGGGGCCCTCGCCATCGGGCGGCAGGCGGACGCGCCCGGGCGGCACGAGGTCGCCGGCCGGATGGACGCTGCGCGCCGGCACGAGGCGCCGGAGCGGGCGGGGCCGGTGTCCTTCGCGCAGAAGCTCCGGGCGTGGCTCGGCGCCTCGTCAGGCACCGAGGCCGGGGCGCCGCAGGGGCCGCCCGCTCACCGCTCGCCGGCCGAGCGCGAGAGCGGGACGACGTTGTCCTGCAGGGCCGACACCGCGATCGGCGCGGCCGCCCTCTCGACGGCGAGCAGGAGCGCCGCGGGCTCGTAGGGCTTCGAGATCAGCGGGAAGCCGTCGCCGAGCGCCTTCGCCGCCTGATCGCTGTAGCCCGTCGCCAGGAGGACCGGCAGGGCCGGCCAGCGGCTCCGCACGCGCTGCGCGAGGTCGAAGCCGCTCAGGCCGCCCGGCATGATCAGGTCGGACAGGACGAGGTCGAAGGGCTGATCGGTGGCCAGCACGCGCAGGGCCTCCAGCGCGTCGCCGGTCGCGGTGACCGCGTGCCCCCGCTCGGTGAGGACCGCGCCGGCGACCTCCGCCACCTGCGCGTTGTCTTCGACGAGCAGGATACGGAGCGGGCGCGGGACCTCGCCCAGGTTGAGGCCGGCCTCGGCGGCCTCGGCACCCCGGGCGCTCGTGCAGGGCAGCGCGATGGTGAAGGTGGTACCCTGGTCGACCTCGCTCGCGACCCGCAGCGAGCCCTTCGCCTGCTGCGCGAAGCCGTAGACCTGAGGGAGACCGAGGCCGGTGCCCTTGCCGACGTCCTTGGTGCTGAAGAACGGCTCGAAGGCGCGTGCGAGCACCTCGGGCGACATCCCGTGCCCGGTGTCGCTGACCGCGATCTCGACGCTCACGGCCTCGCTCCCGCCGGTCACGGTCTCCGTCCGGATCCGGAACTCGCCGCCCTTCGGCATGGCGTCGCGGGCGTTCACCGCCAGGTTGATCAGGGCGGTCTGAAGCTGCGTGACGTCGACCTCGACCGGGCAGGCACCGTCCGCGAGGTCGAGGACGACGTGGATGTCGCCCCGCAGCGACTGCTTCAGCATGTCGTCCATACCGCGGATGAGCCGGTTCACGTCCACCACCTCGGCCTGCAGGACGTGGCGACGGCCGAAGGCGAGCAGTTGTTGCGTGAGCCGGCGCCCCTGCTCGACGGCCTGGATCGCGTTGTCGATCAGCCGCGGGCGGTGCTCCTCCGGCGCCCGCCGCAGCAGGTCGAGATTGCCGAGCACCACCGTCAGCAGGTTGTTGAAATCGTGCGCGATGCCGGAGCTGAGGCCGCCCAGCGCCTCGAGCTTCTGTGCCTGGAACAGGGACGCCCGCGTCTTCTCGAGGTCCTCCTGCGACTTGCGCCGTTCGGTGATGTCGCGGGTGACCTTGGCGTAGCCGACGAGCTCGCCCGCCTCGTTGCGGATCGCGTCGATCACGACGCTCGCCCAGAAGCGCGTGCCGTCCTTGCGCAGGCGCCAGCCCTCCGCCTCGTACCTGCCCTCGCGGGCGGCCGTCGCCAGGGCACGGGCCGGGAGCCCCGCGGCCCGGTCCCCCTCCGTGTAGAATCGGGAGAAGTGCTGGCCGACGATCTCGGCCTCGCTGTAGCCCTTGATCCGGGCGGCACCCGAGTTCCAGTTCGTGACGATGCCGTCCGCGTCCAGCATGAAGATGGCGTAGTCGGTCACGCCCTGGACGAGGATGCGGAAGCGCTCCTCGCTGGCACGCAGGGCCTCCTGGGCCGCCAGACGCGCGCTGATGTCCCGGGTGATCTTGGCAAAGCCGATCAGGGTGCCAGAGGCGTCGCGGATCGGGTCGATGACGACGTGCGCCCACATGCGGGTGCCGTCTTTGCGGACCCGCCAGCCCTCCTGCTCGAAGCGGCCCTCGGTGGCGGCGGTCGCCAGCGCGCGCCTGGGCAGGTCCGTCGCCCTGTCCTCGTCGGTGTAGAAGCGGGAGAAGTGCTGGCCGATGATCTCGGCCTCGGCGTAGCCCTTGAAGCGTTCCGCGCCGGGATTCCAGCTGACCACGACGCCGGTCCGATCGAGCATGTAGATGGCGTAGTCGGTCACCGCCTGGATCAGGAGCCGGAAACGATCCTCGCCGAACGGTCCGGCGCCAGCCGAATGTTCTGCCGTCATGCCATCCTCGATCGACCTGCCGTCCGCGTCCGTTCCAGGACTATCCCAGCATTACTCAACGCAGGGTTGTAGCGTCTCTTTTCATCCGAACGAAGGGCGGAACGGGTCCCGACCCGAGTGGGCCGCCTCGGAACGGCGGCCGCGAGGGCCGGCGGCCGATCCCGCCTCGCTTGGCGCGCGGGCTTCGGCTAAGCTTGACCGTCCGGATCACGGAGGGAAGCTGTTGCTGTTCATCATCAGGGCGAACACGCCGGACGGGCACGTCGCCTACCAGACGCGCACCGCCGAGGCCGCGCTCGAGCGGGCCAGAACGCTCGCCGGCGAGGAGGCGGAGGACGTGCAGGTCAGCGACATGCACGGGCGGGTCTACGACCCGGAGGCGTTCGACCGCTGCTTCGTCCGCTCCGGGGCGGCCGGCCCCGAAGCCTAGACCGCGGATCCACGGTCCCGGGCCGCCTCCATCCCGGGGCGGCCCCCTCCGCGAGGGCCCCGCGCGCGAGGCTCAGTTGCGCGAGGCCATGAGGTCGTGGGTCAGGACCGTCAGCTTGCCGATCAGGCCGACGATGTCCCCGTTGGTGCAGGACCAGTGCGTGCCGACCGCTCCGCCGTCGGCCGCGACGCTGACGACGGCGACGGAGCGAAGCTTGCCCTCGCGGGCCAGTGCGAGCTGTTCCTGCAGAACCGCGATCACCGAGGCGATGTTCGCGTCGGGCTCGACCTCGGCGGCGCGGGTCGGCAGCCGCGTGACGTTCGTGCGCTCAGACAAGGGGGCCTCCAAGGACATCAGGCAGCCTTCCGCCGCGAGGGCAATCTGGGGCGACGCGGCCAGCCGGCCGTCAGGCGCCGGATCAGGGGCTCGAACCGCGAGGGAAGCGGCTCGCGCTCCGGCACCGGCAGGACGTCGCGCAGCCCCGAGGCGACCCCGCTCACGATGCATCCGATGGCCTGGCGGTCGAGATCGGCGGACGGACGTCCGGCCGCGGTCTCCGCAACGGGCGCGGCGCCCGAAGCCGTGGGAAGAGCAGACATGACGCGCTCCTTGGTTTGCCCCGATCCGGGGCGCACCTGAGCGACGCGAGGTGGAGGGAATGTGGCCGCGCGCCGGCCGGCACGCCCTTTCCGCGCCGGCGTGTCCTTTCGGAGACACTTCGGCGCCCCGAGCGAGCCCGGGGCCGGCGGCGCGGACCGGTCAGGCGACCGGCGTCTCCTGGACGTCGCGGATGCGCCAGGCGTAGCGCGCCAGGATCGACCGGTAGGGCGCGAACGCTGCGGCGAGCGCCACCGTGTCCGTGCATCCGGTCAGGCGGCGAAGGCTGCCCACGGCCGCCACGTCCCCGGCCGGCCAGATGTCCGGGTCGAGGTAGTGGAAGATGCCGACCATGTCGGCCGTCCACTGCCCGACGCCGCGGATGCCGCACAGGATCGCGGAGCGAGCCCCGTGGGGCATCGCCGCGAGGTCGTCCGTGAGGGATCCGGCCTCCTCGGCCTCCCGGATCGCCTGCAGGGCGCGCACCTTGTTCCGGGAGAGGCCGCAGGCGCGCAGGCGCTCCTCGTGGCCGGGCACGAACAGGTCGCGGGGGGCCAGGGCCTGCCCTGCTGCGGCGGCCTCGACGCGCGCCCAGATCGCGGCCGCGGCCCGGGTCGAGAGCTGCTGGTTGACCACCTCGACGAACAGGCGGTCCGCGACGCGGGCATGGGCCGGTGCCGGGATGCCGATCGGCCCGACCCGCTCGATGGCGGCCAAGAGCGGCTCGGACTCGGTGGCCGCGACCTGCCGCAGGTGATCGTAGACGTCGGGGTCGAGCATCGGGATCGGCTACACCCTCCGCCGCGCGGGCCCGCCATGAGCGGGCCCGCCATGACAGGTGGTCGCGCGCGCGCTCCCGGCCAGCCCCGCGCCCCTACTCGGCGACGCCATCGTCCTCGAACGGCTCGCGGGTGAGGGTGTCCGCGACGGCCTCGGCATCCTCCGGCTCGGACGCCCTGCCGGGAGCGGCCCCTTCGCCCGCCTCTGCCGGTCCCGGTCGGGGCCCGCCACCCCGGCCCAGGCCCGAGGAGCGGGCCAGCTCCGCGCGCTGGGCGGAGTAGCTCGCCGCGGTCATCGGGTAATCCAGGGGCAAGCCCCATCTCGCACGGTACGCCTGGGGGCTCAGGCCACGCAGGCGCAGGTGGCGCGCCAGCGTCTTGTAGGGCTTCCCGTCCTCGAAGCTGACGAGGTGGTCCGGGGTGACGGAGCGCTTGATCTCGGCGGGCGTCGGCTTCGCCACGGCGGGCGCCGCGCTGCCCGAAGACCCGGTGAGGCCGGTGAGCGAGGCGTGCACGCTCGCGATCAGCCCGGGCAGGTCGTTCGGGCGGACGTGGTTGCGGCCGAGATAGGCCGAGACGATCTCGGCCGTGAGGGCGACGAGCGCGGCTGGAGGGGGACCGTTCGTGGGCATGGGACCCTGCAGGCTGTTGACGGCCGGGCAGCCGACATAGTGACGCAACCTGCGGTGGCAAGATTGCGGGCCGATCTGGGCGGCTTCTCCCCTTCGGCCGCCGCCGTTCTGCAACTCCTGCGAGCGCTGGCGGACAAAGGGATGTCACCGAAACGCACCGACCGGCGTTGAGGGGGGAACCCGGCCTGGCCGGTCCCGTGTCCCAGCCGGCCTCACCGATGGAAGCACCCTCGACATCCGCCCCGCGCCAGCCCGCCCAGGTGCCGCCCCCCGTCACGCCGGGCCTGCGCGGCCTCCTGACCCTCGCCGTCGGCGTGGTGGTCATCGCCGCCCTCTATTTCGGCCGCGAGGTGTTCATCCCCCTCGTGCTCGCCATCCTGCTGAGCTTCGTCCTCGCGCCCGTGGTCAATCTCCTGCGCCGCATCCATTTCGGCCGGGCGCCCTCCGTCATCGTCGCCGTGCTGCTCGCGCTCGGGGTCATCCTCGGCATCGGGGCGGTGATCGGGACGCAGGTGGCGAGCCTCGCCGGCAACCTGCCGCAGTACCAGGCGACGGTGCAGCAGAAGGTCTCCGGCCTGCAGGAGGGCATCCTCGGCCGCGCCAACGCCCTGCTGCAGCGGATCAACCATCAGGTCCACGACGCCTCCCAGAAGGCCGCCGCCTCCGGCACGACCGCCGCGGCGCCGAGCGGCGGCGAGACGCCGAAGGCCCAGCTCGTGCGCGTGCAGGAGCCCGATCCCTCGCCGCTCACCCTCGCCCACAACATCCTCGGGCCGGTCGTCGAGCCGCTGACCACGGTCGGCATCGTGCTCGTGGTCGTGATCTTCCTCCTCATGCAGCGGGAGGACCTGCGCAACCGCCTCATCCGCCTGTTCGGCTCGAGCGACCTGCACCGCACGACGGTGGCCATGGACGACGCCGCGAGCCGGCTCGGAACCTACTTCCTGGCCCAGCTCGGCATGAACGCCGCCTTCGGCGTGCTGATCGGCCTCGGCCTCTGGTTCATCGGCGTGCCGAGCCCGATCCTCTGGGGCGTGTTCGCCGCGCTGATGCGCTTCGTGCCCTATATCGGCGCCTTCATCGCCGCGCTGTTCCCCCTCGCCCTCGCCGCCGCGGTCGATCCGGGCTGGTCGATGGTCGTCTGGACGGCGGCCCTGTTCCTGATCGCCGAGCCCCTGTTCGGCCACGTGATCGAGCCGCTGCTGTACGGCCACTCAACCGGCCTCTCTCCCTTCGCCGTCATCGTCTCGACCCTGTTCTGGGGCTTCCTCTGGGGGCCGATCGGCCTGATCCTGGCCACGCCGTTCACGGTCTGCCTCGTGGTGCTGGGCCGCCACGTCGAGAGCCTGGAGTTCTTCGACGTGCTCCTCGGCGACCGGCCGCCGCTGACGCCGGTGGAGAACTTCTACCAGCGCATGCTCGCCGGCGACCCGGACGAGGCGCGCGACATCGGCGAGGCGATGCTGAAGGAGCGCTCGCTCTCCTCCTACTACGACGAGGTCGCGCTCAAGGGGCTGCAGCTCGCCGCGAACGACTACGCGCGCGGGGTCGTCACGCCGGCGCAGCTCGAGAACATCAAGACCTCCTGCCAGGGCCTCGTCGAGGATTTCGAGGGCCGGCCGGACGCCGAGCCGCCCGGCGACGGCAAGGCGCGAGGTCACTCCGACGTCCCGACCCTGGCCGAGCAGGCGCACCCGAAGAACGAGGCCGTGCCGGGCCAGGCGCCCCCGGTCGAGGAGCGCCCGCCCGCCTGGCGCGGCGAGGCGCCGGTCCTGTGCATCGCCGGCCGCGGGCCTCTGGACGAGGCGGCCGCCTCGATCCTGGCCCAGCTCCTGCGCAAGCACGGCCTCGGGGCGCGGGTGACGCCGCACGAGGCCGTGGCCCGGGGGCGCATCCGGGACCTCGACCTGAGCGGGGTGGCGATGATCTGCATCTCCTACCTCGACATCACCGGCAGCCCGGCGCACCTGCGCTACCTCCTGGAGCGCCTGCGCCGGCGCGCGCCCGACACCCCGATCCTCGTCGGCCTCTGGCCGGTGGGCGAGCGCGTCCTGAGCGACGCGGCGCTCGGCCGGGAGCTCGGGGCCGATGTCTACGTCTCATCGCTGCGCGGCGGCGTCGAGGCCTGCCTCAAGGCCGTGCGCGAGGCCCCGCGCGAGCCTGCCGCCGCGGCGTGAGGCCCAGGTGGGCTCCCGCCCGCGCGGGGCTCATCGGGCGGGAGCGGGCGCCTCGCCCTCCTCGTCGATCGCCACCTGCCCGGGCGCCGGCCCGTGCCGGAGATGGAAGAAGTCGCGGGGCATCTCACCCCCTCCCGATCAGCCGCCCGTACTCCGCCTCGGGCACGCCGTAGCTGCCGTTCGTCAGCGCCTCCAGCTTCTCCCGGTCGAGCACCTGGATGCGTCGGCGCCGCGCCCGGATGCGGCCCGCGCCCTCGAGGTTCTGGATCGCCAGCGTGATGCCGGCCCGCTGCACGCCGAGCATCATCGACAGGAACTCGTGGGTCAGCACCAGCTCGTCGCCGTCCGAACGGTCGTGGCACATCAGCAGCCAGCGGGCGAGCCGGCCCTCCAGGTTGATCGCCGCGTTGGCGTAGGCGGTCTGCGCGCCCTGGATCATCAGCGTGTGCACGTAGCGCAGGAGCAGCCTGCGCAGGGACGGGCTCCGCTCGACCGCGGCGCACAGGGCCTGCGCCTCCATCCGCAGCGCCTCGCCGGCCATCTGCACGAAATACTCGTGCGGGGTGGTGCCGCTGCCGAGCAGCAGCTCCGCGGCACCGACCATTCCCTCGCGCCCGCAGAGGCCGACCTCGATGTCGCTGCCGCCGACCGTCGTGGCGATCGAGACGAAGCCCGTCTCCGGGAAGTAGACCTCCTCGATCGTCCGGCCCGGCTCGATCAGCGTCTCGCGCAGCTGCGTCGTCGTGGTCTGCAGGTGCGGTTGAAGCAGGGGAAGTCGTCGGGCGCGAGCGCCCGCAGCAGGCGGTTGCGTGAGGTGGCTTGCTGTGGCTGAGCCATGACGCCCTCACCGTCGAGGCACGAGCTCACGTTTCCAACAGCGAGCGCCCGAGCAATCTATCGAAGTCAGGGAACGCATAGTAGTAAAGTGAGTTTCTGCATGAAATATCTCATTGTCTTGAGAGGAATATGAGGGTTTAACATAAGTTATTTCGGATTTTAACAGGGATTAATTTTCGGAACTTGGCAAATGATCTGAAACGTTCGACAACACACCGGGAGAGAACTCCTCTTCCGATCAGTTTCACTTGCGTCTACAGCCAAGTGCATCTGCTCGGAGCGAGCCGAATGTCACTCGCTTCGCCCACGGGATGCCTCATGGAACGGTTCGATCTGCGCCCGACGGTCCTGCTCACGGCGGACGATCCGATCGTCGGCCTGGACCTGTCCGACGCCCTGGAGCGGGCAGGCTACCGCGTCGCCGGCCCGCTCGACACCGAGACAGGAGCCATCGCTCAGATCGAGCGGACGAGGCCCAGTCTCGCGGTGGTCGATCAGCGGCTCAGGGACGGTCCGAGCGGCGCGCTGATGCGCGTCCTCCGCGCACGGGGCGTGCCCTTCGTCATCCACGCTGACCACCCGGGCGACGGCGCCTCGCCCGACGCCCTCCCGGACGCGCCCTGGCTCGCCAAGCCCGCCTGGCACCGCGACGTCGTCGATCTGCTGAGCGAGATCGCGCGGCGGGAGGCCCGCCCATGCTGTCGATGACCGGTTTCGCAATGAACGCACCCCTCCGGAGGTCCCTCCTGAACGGCCACTCCTCCAACCCGCTGGTGCGCAAGCTCGAGGGGCTCGCCCCGCTCTCGGAAGCCGACCGCAGCATCCTGGATCAGCTCGCCGCGGGCGCGCGGCTCGCCGATCCGCATGTCGACCTGATCCGCGAGGGCAGCGCCCCGGACGCCGCCTTCCTGGTCCTGAAGGGCATCGCCTGCCGCTACAAGCATCGCCAGGACGGCAAACGCCAGATCCTGAGCTACCTGCTGCCGGGCGATCTCTGCGACCCGGACATCGCGCATCTGAGTCGGATCGACCACGCCCTCGGCACGCTCTCGGCCTGCTCGGTCGCCCGCATCCCGCGTGAGGCGCTGCTGTTCGCCGTCGAGCGGCACCCGAACGTCGCCCAGGCGTTCCGGCGGGCGAAGATCGTGGAGGAGGCCGTCACGCGCGAGTGGCTGGTCAATCTCGGCTGCCGCTCCGCCATCGAGCGCATCGCCCACCTGTTCTGCGAGCTTCTGCTGCGCCTGCAGGCGGTAGGGTTCGCCGAGAACGACAGCTTCGAGTTCCCGGTCACGCAGGTGGAGCTCGGGGACACGACCGGCCTGTCGAACGTGCACGTGAACCGCACGCTGCAGGAGCTGCGGCGGCAGGGCCTGATCGCGACGGGCCAGCGCCGCCTCATCATCCTGGACCTGCCGCGCCTCCGGGCGCTTGCCGAGTTCCAGGCCGGCTACCTTCAGCCGGCGGTCGGAACCGACCTCTGCACCGCCCACTGACCGGCGCGCCCGCCGGCCGGCGGGCAAGGACGTGTTCGAGGCGACGCTGTCGCTGGTCGCCGAGCGGCCCGACTGGACCTCCCGCGCCGACCGGACGCTCCCGGTCAGCGTGCCGTCTGCGCGGGGCTCGTCGGCAGCGGCGCGGCCTCGCCCGCTCCGGCGATCAGGAGCGAGCGCATCAGGCTGATCGTGGCCTGCGCGGAGGCCGGCTCCGCGATCTGCGCCGCGCCCGCTTCGAGGCCCGGGAACAGCTTACCGATCGTGCGGTCCGGGCGGATGCCCGCCATCGACCACGCCCCGAAGGTGCGCGCCTCGGCTTGGACGAACTCCAAGAGCTCGACGCGCCGGTGGCGCAGGTCGCAGCAGATGCGCTCGAACGTCGCCTCGATGGCGGGAAGCGGGCCTTCCAGGGCCTGGACGAACACGCCGCGCGTGTGCAGCAGGGCGCCGGTCAGGTCGTCCGCCGCGTTGCGGATCTCGGAGGCCCGGACGATCTCCGCGATCTGCTGCCGGACGGCGTCCTCCGTCCCGGCGATGTGGATGTCGCTGCAGTAGAGAAGGCGGTGGATGGGCAAGCGGGCCCTCCTTCAGGCGCTGGCGCGGCGGGTCATGGAGGCGGCGAACAGGCCGCCGATCCTGTCGGCCGGGACCGGACGGCTGATCAGGTAGCCCTGGAGCTGGTCGCAGCCCTCGCCGGCGATGAAGTTCGACTGCGCGTCCGTCTCGACGCCCTCGGCCGTGGTCTTCATGCCGAGGCTCGCGCCCAGCATCGCGATCGCCCGCACGATCGCGGCGCTGTCCTTGTCCTCGGGCGTGCGCCGCACGAAGGACTGGTCGATCTTGATCTTGTCGAAGGGGAAGCGGCCCAGGTAGCTGAGCGACGAGTAGCCGGTGCCGAAATCGTCCATCGCGATGCGGATGCCCAGCGCCCGCAGCTCCCGTAGGGTGGTCAGCGCGCGCTGCTCGTCCTGCATCAGCGAGCCTTCGGTGATCTCCAGCTCCAGCCGGGCGGCCGGGAAGCTCGTCTCGGCCAGGATGTTGCGGATCGTGGCCGCGAGTCGCGCGTCGCGGAACTGCACCGGCGAGAGGTTGACGGCCACCGTCAGGTGGTCCGGCCACCCGAGCGCCTCGATGCAGGCGGTGCGCAGCACCCACTCGCCGAGGCTGCCGATCAGGCCGGTCTCCTCCGCCAGCGGGATGAAATCGGCGGGCGAGACGAGGCCACGCTCCGGGTGATGCCAGCGGATCAGGGCCTCGGCGCCGTCGAAGGTGCCGGTCCGGGCGTCGACCTGCGGCTGGTAGTAGAGCGCGAATTCCTGCCGGGCCATGGCGCGCCGGAGGTCGAGCTCGAGGGAGCGGCGCGCCTGGATGCGCGCGTTCATGCTGGCCTCGAACATCCGGTAGCGGCCGCGGCCCTCCTCCTTGGCGCCGTAGAGGGCGAGGTCGGCGCTGCCCATCAGGAGGTCCGGTGTCTCGCCGTCGTCCGGGGCGAGGGCGATGCCGATGCTCGTGCCGACGTTCAGGATGTGCCCGTCGATGAGGAAGGGGCGGGCCAGGATGTCGTTCACGCGCTCGGCCACGGCCTGGATCGCCGGCAGGTCGGTCCCGCCGCCCTTGAGGATGGCGAACTCGTCGCCGCCCAGCCGTGCCACCAGATCATCCTCGCTCAGGGCGCTCATGAGCCGACGGGCGACGCGCCGGAGCAGCTCGTCGCCCATGCCGTGCCCGAGCGTGTCGTTGACGAGCTTGAACCGGTCGAGGTCGAGGAGCAGCAGGGCGAAGCTCCCCTCCTCGCCGCGGCGGCAGGCGTAGCGCGCCGCCAGCGCCTCGTTGAACTGGTGCCGGTTGGCGAGGCCCGTCAGGGCGTCGTGATGGGCGAGGCGGTGCATCTCAGCCTCGGCCCGCAGCCGCTCGCGCTGATCCCGGACGGCGACGACGAGGTGCGGCTTGGCCTTGATGGTGATCCACTGGGCGATGACGCGCACCGGGATGCCGGCCGCCTCGCCGTCCCGCAGCAGGGCGTCGGCCTCCTGCTCCGTCGGGATCCCGGCCGTGGACAGGCCGGGCAGGATGCTCTGCAGGGGCGCGCCGATCAGGGCCTCTCGGGGCCGCCCGATGATGCGCTCCAGGCTGTGGTTGATGCCCGTGACGGTGTCGCCGTCGCAGATCATCAGGCCCTCCACCGCGATGTCGGCGAGGTCGCGCAGGCGCTGGTTCTCGGCCTCGTGGCGCCTCCGGTTCGCGTGCCACAGCCGCAGCGCGGCCAGCGACAGCCCGACGATCAGGAGGGCGGCGTTGGCTGTCAGGATCGACAGGATCGTGGCATCGAGGCTGCCGCCCGGGATCTCGACGGCGGGGTCGAACGCGATGGTCACCGCGCTCATGCCGAGGAAGTGCATGCCGCAGACCGCGGCCAGCAGGGACGGCGGCGCGAGCCGGCGCAGGCGCCGGTCGGCGCTGAAGCCGAGCACCATCGACAGGCTGCCGAGCGAGACCCCGACGAGGACCGAGGCCGCGACCAACGCGGTCTCCCAGTGCAGCGTGCCCTGCACGTAGTAGGCGTCCATGCCCGTGTAGTGCATGGCCGAGATCGCCAGCCCGACGACCGCTCCGCCGCAGACCCGGCCGCCGAGCGTTCGCCTGGCGACGAGGATCCCGGCCCCGAGGCCGACCATCAGGATCGCGACGAGGAGCGAGGCCGCCGTCTGGCCGACCGCGAAGCCGAACGGCAGGCTCGGCTCGTAGGCCAGCATCGCGACGAAGTGGGTCGCCCAGATCGCCGTGCTGGTCGCCACGACGCCCGTGACGCCCCAGGCGATCCGGTCCTTCGCAGGGCCTTCCCGGAGCACCTGCCGGCCCATGGCGAAGGTCGAGTAGGTCCCGAGCGCGCAGATGACGGCCGCCACGGCGACGAGCCGCAGATCGTGCTGGTGCGCCACGCAGGCGTAGAGCTGGGTCATGGCGGGCGCCTGGGACTGGACCTAGCCGGCGGCGAGCGCGACGCGATCGAGGCTGCGGCTGATGCTGGCGACGCCGCCGGCCGCCGTCTGCATGTTCGAGGAGATCTCGCGCGTCACCGCGCTCTGCTCCTCGATCGCGCTCGCCACGCCCGTCACGTAGCTCTGCACCGTCGCCACGATGCCGCCGATGGCGGCGAGCAGCCCGACCACGTCGCCCGACACCCGCTGCATCTCTACGATCTGGTCCGAGATCCGGGCCGTGGCGGCGGTGGTCTGGTTCGCCAGCGCCTTCACCTCGCTGGCGACGACCGCGAAGCCCTTGCCCGCCTCGCCGGCCCGGGCCGACTCGATCGTGGCGTTGAGCGCCAGGAGGTTGATCTGCTCGGCGACCTTGCTGATCGTCTGCACCACCCCGTCCATCGCCTGGGCGGCGTCCTGAAGCTGCGTCGTCGCGCGGTCGGCGGCGAGCGTCCGGTGATGGATGTCGTCCACCGCCGCCTTCGACTGCGCCATGTTCCCGCTGATCTCGGTGACGGAGGCGCTCATCTCCTCGGCCGCGGAGGCGACCGCCTGCACGTTGTCGAGGGTCTGCCTGGTCGCCTCGGTCGCCTCCAGCCGCGCCTGCACGCTCAGTGTGATGTCGGAGGCGTACTTCACGACCTTGAAGGGCTTGCCATTCATGTCGAAGATCGGGTTGTAGGTCGCCTGCAGCCAGATCTCGCGGCCCTGGCGCCCGCGCCGCCGGTAGACGCCCGTCCGGTACTCGCCGCGGCGCAGGTCCGCCCAGAAGCCCTGGTACTCGCGGCCGGCCGCGTCCTCGGGGTCCACGAACATCCGGTGGTGCTGGCCCTGGATCTCGGCGAGGCTGTAGCCGACCGTCTCGAGGAAGTTCTCGTTGGCGTCGAGGATCGTGCCGTCCACCGCGAAGGCGATCACCGCCTGCGAGCGGCCGATCGCCTGGATCTGCCCGTTGACGTCGGCGGCGTGCAGCTTCTGGGCGGTGACGTCGGTGGCGTACTTGATCACCTTGACCGGCCGTCCGGCCGCGTCGAAAACCGGGTTGTAGCTTGCCTGCAGCCAGATCTCGCGGCCGCCCTGGGCCAGCCGCCTGTACTCGCCGGCCTGGAGCTCGCCGCGGCCGAGTCTCTGCCAGAAGTCGGCGTAGTCCCAGCTCGCCGCGTAGGCGGAATCGACGAACATGCGGTGGTGCTGGCCGCGCACCGCCTCGATCGGGTAGCCCACGGCTGCGAGGAAGTTCTCGTTGGCGTCGAGGATCGTGCCGTCGAGGGCGAAGTGGATGACGGCCTGCGCCTTGTTGATGGCCGCGATCTGCCCCTCGAACTCGGCGTTGCGCTGCTTCTGGGCGGTGACGTCGGTGGCGAACTTCACCACCTTCGCCACCGTGCCGCTGCCGTTGAGCACGGGGTTGTAGGTGGCCTGGATCCAGACCTCGCGGCCGCCCCTGGCGAGGCGACGGTACTCGGCCGCCTGGAAGCGGCCCGCGCGCAGCGCCTCCCAGAACGCCGCGTAGGCGGGGCTCGCGGCCTCGGCCGGCTCCATGAAGAGACGGTGATGCTGGCCGATCACCTCGGCGCGCGCGTAGCCCATCGCGGCCAGGAAGTTCTCGTTGGCGTCGAGGATCGTGCCGTCGGGCGCGAACTCGATGGTCGCCAGGGACCGGCTCAGGGCGTCGAGCTTGGCCTTCAGGTCCGTGTGGCTCTTCAACGTGCCGAACATTCCGGGCTCCTCGAAAAATGCTCTGCCTTGAGCCAGCAGCGAGAGTGGCGATCCGTCTCGGTCAGCGCGGCTGGTGCGCGGTCATCGCGCCCGCCAGGCGGTGCATGCCGGCCTCGAGCGCCGCGATCTGCTCGACGAAGCTCTGCGTCGGCACCCTGCATTCCGGCCTGCCGACCCCGGCGAGCGCCTCGTTGAAGGCGGCCGTGGCGCCGGAAAGCTCCTGCTTCAGCGCCCCGAGCCGGAGCTGAAGCTCGTCGAGGTACCGCCGGTCCGCCGTCAGGCCGAGGCGGCGCCGTTCGACGAGGCCGATCTGCTCGACCCTGCGGGGGAACGGCCTGACGACGTTCGTGGTGGGACGGCTCATGCGAACGCTCCAACGCTCGGCACGCGAGCATCCAGGGCCGGGCGGGGCTCGGCAGCAGGGATGCGGCACGCTCGGCCGCCTGGCAGGAATGATGATGCGGATGCGAGAGGCTGATCGTGAAGTATCGGTGCCGCGACCGAGCCCTCGATGTTCCAACAGTGTCAAGAATTTGCTAATTATTCGTTAAAACGCCTCGGAAGCCGCTGAAGAACCAAATTAACGCAGGTTGCTTTATCGTCCAGTTGCGTACACAACGGATCTGAAGACTAACTTGAGTTGATTATCTGCGCTGAAACGCGCCGAGCAACTTGAGGTCAGGTGTTAATGATTCGTCACTTACCGAGGCGGGCTCGAAGCGGCTGGCGGTCCCGCCCCAGGGGCGTCCCCGTCGGCGGACAACCTCACGTTCGAACGCCAGGAAATATTCGACGCGTCCTTCGGCGTTCCTGAGGGGATGGCAGTCGATCTCCGCGACATACTTGCTGCCGTCCGGCCGGTAGTTCGTCAGGTATCCATGGAAGCGCTCGCCCGCCGCGAGCGCCTGGGCGAACTGGTCGAGGGCGGGGCGCCGGGTCTCCCGCCCCTGCATGAAGCGCGGGTTGCTTCCGACAAGCTCAGCCGCTTCCCGGCCGACGAGCCTGGAGAAGGCCGCGTTGGCGTAGAGGATGGTGGGACCCGGCTTCTCCACCTTGGCGTCGGTGATCACGATGGCCACGGCCGAGTCGTGAGCGAGGGCGCAGATCACTTCGAGGGCGGTCATGTCGGTGCGGTCCGCGCGGGACGGGTGCCTGGCCCGGGTGCCGCGTTCGGGACATCGTCCCTCGGCACCGGCCAGGGCCTCTGTAACGCGTCACGCGCGCGAACAGCACCGCGGCGCGGCGGCGGCGCGCCCGCCACGACCGGGGTCCTCGCGCGGACGCGGGCTGAGGCTGCCCGCCGGCGGGATCCGCTCAGGGCGCGCCGGCGGCGCGTTCCAGGGTCGCGACGTCGATCTTGACCATGTCCTGCATGGCGGCGAACGCGCGGGCGGCGACCGCCGGATCCGGGTCGGCGAGCAGGCGCGGCAGGATCTCGGGCACGATCTGCCAGGGTACTCCCCAGCGGTCGCGCAGCCAGCCACACATGATCTCGGCCCCGCCGTCCCTGGTCAGCGCCTCCCAGAGGCGGTCGACCTCCGCCTGATCCGCGCACGAGACCGAGATGGAGGCGGCCGTGCCGTACTCGGCCGGCCTGCCGCCGTTCAGGGCCTGGAAGCTCTGGCCGCCGAGCGTGAAGGTGAGCAGGATCACGTCGCCGGGCTCGCCCCCCGGCCAGGGCCCGGGGGCGCGCAGGGTCGAATCGAGGCTGGAGCCCGGCACGAGCGAGACGTAGAAGCGGACGGCCTCCTCCGCGTCCCGGTTGAACCAGAGGCAGGTGCTGGCCTTCGACATGAGGAGCCTCCATCCGGATACGGCTGGTCGAGGGGTCCCGGGCGGTAGGCTTAGCGTCTAGCGGCGGATTCGGCGAGTCGGCGGCCGCTTCGCTCCGGCGGCGTCGGAACCGCGGCTCGCGGCGCCGGGCGAAACTCCGCCGGCTGTCCCTTCGGATCAAGCAGCGCCGTCCGTTCGGACCTACGTTCGACTCGCGCAGGTCGTAGCCGTGCGGACCGGGCGGCCGACCACAGCGGCCGAACGGGCGCCTCGGCGCGATACGTCGTCCTCCGGCGAGGAGATGATCCCATGAAAACGCTGCTCATCGCATCCACGGCCTTCGCCGCCCTGATCATCACCAGCGTGGCGGCCGATGCGCGCGGCTTCCGAGGCGGCGGCGGCGGGTTCCGGGGCGGCGGCGGGTTCCACGGTGCCGGTTTCCGGGGCGGCGGATTCCGGGGCGGCGGCTACGGCGTGCGGGCCGGCGGCTTCCGCGGCTATCGCGGCGCCGTGGCCGGCGGCTATCGCGGCGGGTACGCACGGGTCGGGCGCTACGGGTACGGATACCGCCCCTACGGCTACGGCCTCGGCGCGGCCGCGGTCGGTGCCGCAGCCGCTGCCGGCTACGGCGCGACCTATGGCGGCTGCGGCCCCTACAGCTACTACGACGCGTATTCCGGCACCTGCCGACCGAACTGACCGGCTCGCCGGTGCGCCCGGTTCCGGGCGCACCCTCCCCGTCCGCCGGACGGCTCCGAACAGCCGGCGCGCAGAGGGGCGTCCACCCGGCAGGTCCGGAGGCCGCGATGCTGCCGTCCGAGCCCGGCGCGCCCGTTCTCCTCACCGGAGTGCCGCGGCCCGCCCTCCCGGCTCCCGGCATCGAATGATGCGGCAGAACCCGAGCCGGGAGGAGGCCATGGCGGGAAGCGGCAGGGTCGGCGCGCTCGATCTGAGAAGCAGGAGCGCGGTGCGCGAGGCGTTCTGCGCGCTCGTCGAGCGTGAGGGCGGGGCGATGGCCCTCGGTCTCGGCCCCGATCTCAGCGAGACGGTCCTGCTGGCGATCTGCGACGCTCTCGCGGACGATCTCAGCGTCATGCCGCGCGGCACGATCCGGGCGATCAACAGCTACGTCGACGGCGACCGGCAGGTCGCCTTCGGCTCATCCTTCGGCGAGGGCGCCCAGGTGATGCGGGACGAGACCACCCGGTGGACGAGCGGCTTCGAGCGGGCGCGGAGCCGCTTCCTGCAGAGCCTGTGAGCGCGGTCGGGCGCCCGCGCGAAGCCGCGGGCTCACGGCGGCGCCCCTCCGGGCAGCCGAAGCGCCACATGCACCACGGATCCCTCGCGCCTGCGGCTCTGCGGCAGGCCACAGCGCTCGAACAGCTTCAGCATCGGCGTGTTCTCGGGCAGGACCTCCGCGGTGAGCGCCCGGAGCCCGCTGCCCTGGGCGATGGCGATGAGGTGCCGCATTAATACGGCGCCGATCCCCTTCCCCTGGAGCGCGTCGACGACGAAGAAGGCCAGTTCGGCCTCGCCCGGCCGCGTCAGGACGTATCGGCCGCCGCCCACGATCCCGCGCTCCCCGCCCTCCTCCGCGACGGCGACCAGGGCGACGTGGGTGCTGAAATCGACGTTCAGGAAGAAGCGGATCTCCGCATCGGTGAAACGATGCCGGGCACCGAAGAAGCGCCGGTAGAGCGATTCCTCGCTGGCGTGATCGACGACGGCCAGGAGCCCGTTCCGGTCATCCGGGCGCAGGGCGCGGATCTCCAGCGCGCGTCCGTCGCGGAGGCTTTCCAGGGCCGCGTAGTGCGGGAGATCATCCATGTCGGCCTCGGCCAGACGCGCTGTTCGGACGGCGCGGCCGGTATCCGGAGCGGACGGGCCGCCGGCGACCCGATGCCCGCTCCGCTGACCGCGAAGCAGGATCGGGCCCGAGCCTAGCGGCGGAACCGGCCGCCCCCGTGGAAGCCGCGGCCGGCGTGGACACCGCCGACCCGGCGGCCGTACAGGGCACCCCCACGGTAGGCCCGGCCGCCGCGATAGCCGTAGGCGCGACCGCCGCGATAGCCGTAGACGCCTCCGCCCCGGTATCCGTAGACCGCCCCGCCCCGATAGCCGTAGGCCCCGCCCCGGTATCCGTAGGCGCCGCCGTAGACGTTCGGCCGGCAGCCTCCGTACGGGCCGCGGTGGAAGCCGGGCCCGCAGCCGCCCGCCGCCTCGGCCGTGTCGATGCCGATCCGGCCCCGTTCGGGCGAACCCAACCCGAGGAAGGCCGCGAAGGTCAGGGCGACGAGCGCCGTCAGTCTCCATGCTCTCATCACGAGGCACTCCAGCGGACATCTGCGCCGACCGGGCGGGCGGCCCGCGAGCCGGCGACCGGAACGGTAGAGCGAGGCCGCGCCGCGCGCTTGATCCGATGGGACAGGACGGGGGCTTCACCGCGGCGTGGCCTGCGGAGGCCGCGCCGTCAGAACGCCCAGCGGAAGCCCCGTCGCACCCGCTCGCGCTCCATGCGGCCGCCGCGCAGGTGGCGGCGGAACAGCCTGTCGAGGGCGTAGGCCGCCTGATCGTACTCGGCGCCGCATCGCTCGGCCCGCTCGCGGGGCAGGTCTCCCCGCTCGACGAGGTAGGCGAAGGCGCGCCTGTCCGATCCGTAGGCGAGGCAGAGCAGGTCGTAGAGCCGCTGGCGGGCGAGGCCGTGGTCGTCCGCCAGGGTCTCGGTCTCCAGCGTCTCCTCGGCGCCGTAGCTCGTGAAGAGGAATGCGGTGCCGTCCACGATCTGTCTTGCCTGGGCCGACCGGAGCCGCAGGACGAGCAGGGCGGCGAACTGGTCGGCGGCGCTCTCCTCCCGGCCGAGGATCGGGAGGTCGAGCAGGTGGAAGAGGGCGTGGCCGGTCTCGTGCAGGAAGACCTGCGCGAGCGGGCCCATGATGGCCTCGCGGCGGGTGACGCCGGCGCGGGAGGTCTCCTCCGGCGCGCGATTCTTCACATCCTGAATGTACTCGTAGCAGACCGTGACCGAGCGGGTCTCGGGCGCGTACCAGGCGTTGACCTCGCCCGCGCACTCGGCGAGGCGCAGGGTGAGGGAGCGGGGCAGCCGAACGATGCCGACGACCTCGCGCAGCCCTTCGAGCAGGCGCCGCGCGCGCATCTCGCGGTAGATCTCCAGCGCCTCGGGCCGCTTCGGCAGCTCGTAGAGGACGCGGATGCGGCTCTCGCGGGCGGGACCGGACCAGGCCGGTCCGGTCAGGAGGGCGAGCGCCAGTCCCGCCGCGAGCCCGAGCATCCGGATCATGTCCGGCTCCGCCTCAGAGCGGGGGCATCGCCCGGATCGACTGGCGCGTCCCGGCCATGCTGAGGTCGTTGCCGACCTGCCGGAGCCGGGGGACGGGCACGCCGATCAGCCCTCCGCCGAGCCAGCGCCGCCGCACGACGACCGCCACGAGGGTGTTGCCGTCCGGCGAGACGCGGACCTCGTGCACGCGGCCCACGACGAGGCCGCCGTCCGCGTAGAGCCAGCGCCCGCCCAGCGTCGGCATCAGCGAGGCGGCGCTCATCTGCATCATCGAATCCGCGCGGTTCAGGAGCGGCGTCGGGGCTCCCTGGCCGGCCGCGGCACCGGCGAGGGTCATGGCGGCGGCAACACAGGCCGAGCGGCGAACAGGCTTGCGCATCTCACGCTCCTGCACCCTCCCTCGCGGATCGGGCCGGCCGGAACGCGGCCTGGCCGCGCGAGGGGGCGGCCAAGCCTTCGGGATCGGATCTGGTGTCGGCTCGGGCGCGGCGGCGATCCGCGGATCGGTCGAGGAGGCCGCGTCGCCGCGCGGAATGCGGCGGCGGCACTCGCCTGCCTTCGCCCGAATGCCGTACTGAACCTGCCCACACATCTAGTCGAGATGAAGCAAGCGTTGTCCTTGCCTTTTGTTTGTACGCTGCTGTCCGCGGCTTATTCGTCGACAGATCATACAAACTTAGATGTCGCCGCGGGCTCGACTGATTCTCTGCCTTGGGGTCGACGGCGCCATCATCCGTACAGGCCGCGGGCACGACTCGGCGGGCCGGCGCACCGTCCCGTTCGATCAAGCTCGCCCGCGGCGGAAGCGGCAGAGTGCCGATCGGTCGCCGGCGCACGGCCCGGAACCCGCGGCGCGGCTCGCCCGAGGAGCGGCGAGCCCGCGCGGGCCGGCCGGGCCGCGACGCCTCCGACGGGCCTCAGGCCTCCCACAGGCCGGGACCCGCCGGCGGGAGACCCATCCTCGCGGACGTCAGGGGAGACCGCCGTGCCGACGTCGACGCTCGAACGCCCCCCGGCCGGGGCCCGCGGACACGAGAAGTACGACCGCCTGATCGCGGCCGCCCGGGCGCTGCCGAAGCTGCGGGTCGCGGTCGCGCATCCGTGCGACGAGGCCGCCCTCGGCGCCGCCCTCGAAGCCGCGGACCTCGGGATCGTCGAGCCCATCCTGGTCGGGCCGCGGACGAAGGTGGAGGCCGCCGCGGCGGCCCTCGGCGCCGACATCGGCCCGTTCCGCCTCTGCGAGGCCGCCCACAGCCACGAGGCGGCCGAGCGGGCTGTCGGGCTCGTGCGTGCCGGCGAGGCCGAGGCCCTCATGAAGGGCAGCCTCCACACCGACGAGCTGATGGCCGCGGTGGTGCGCCGGGACGTCGGGCTGCGCACGGCCCGCCGCCTCAGCCACTGCTTCGTCATGGACGTGCCGGGCCACCCCACGCCCCTGATCGTCACCGACGCCGCCGTCAACATCGCGCCCACGCTCGAGGAGAAGCGCGACATCACGCAGAACGCCATCGACCTCGCGCACGCGCTCGGCGTCGAGACCGTGCGGGTCGCCGTCCTGTCGGCGATGGAGACCGTCAACCCGAAGGTGACCTCGACGCTCGACGCCGCCGCCCTCTGCAAGATGGCGGACCGGGAGCAGATCACCGGCGCGGTGCTCGACGGGCCGCTCGCCCTCGACAACGCCATCGACCTCGGCGCGGCTCGGATCAAGAGGATCCGCTCCCCCGTCGCCGGCCAAGCCAACGTGCTCGTCGTCCCCGACCTCGCGGCCGGCAACATGCTGGCGAAGAGCCTGACCTTCCTGGCCGGCGCGGACGCGGCCGGGATCGTGCTCGGGGCGCGGGTCCCGATCATCCTGACGAGCCGCGCCGACGCGCGGCTGACCCGGCTCGCCTCCTGCGCGGTCGCCTCCCTGGTCGCCGCGGCCGAGCGCGCGCGGCGGGTCCTGCCGGAGGTCTAGGCGATGACCCCAGTCCTCCTCGTCCTCAACGCCGGCTCGTCGAGCCTGAAGTTCCAGGTGTTCGAGGCGGGCGAGGGCGAGGATCCGGGCTGCCTCTTCCGGGGCCTGTTCGAGGGCCTGGACGGGTCCGCCCGCCTGCTGATCCGCGACAGCGCCGGGGCTTTGGTGGCCGACGAGACCGTCGAGGCGCCGGCCCCCGGCCACGAGGCGGCGCTCCTGCACGTCGCCGCGTGGCTGCGCGCGAACAGCCGCGACCTCCGGCTCGCCGCGGTCGGCCACCGGGTCGTCCACGGCGGCCTCGACTTCGCCGAGCCGGTGCGCGTCGACGCGGCCGTGCTCGAAGCCCTCGAGCGGCTCGTGCCCCTCGCCCCGCTCCACCAGCCGCACAACCTGGCGCCGATCCGGATCCTGCAGCGGCGCCTGCCGGACCTGCCGCAGGTCGCCTGCTTCGACACCGCCTTCCACCGGGCCCAGCCCGAGATCGCGCAGCTCTTCGCCCTGCCGCACGCGATGACCGAGGCGGGGGTGCGCCGCTACGGCTTCCACGGCCTGTCCTACGCCTACATCGCCTCGGTCATCGCGCAGCACGACCCGGCGCTCGCCTCGGGCCGCGTCGTCGTCGCCCATCTCGGGAACGGCGCCAGCCTGTGCGCCCTCCGGCACCGGCGCAGCATCGCCACCACGATGGGCTTCTCGGCCCTCGACGGGCTGATGATGGGAACCCGCTGCGGCAGCCTCGATGCCGGCGTCGTCTTCTACATGCTGCGGGAGATGAAGCTCGACCCGGCCGAGGCGGAGCGCGTGCTCTACACGCAGTCGGGGCTTCTCGGCGTCTCGGGGCTCTCGAACGACATGCGCCGGCTGCGCGCCCTCGCCGCCTCCGATCCCGACGCGCGGCTCGCCATCGACCTGTTCGTCTACCGGATCGGGCGGGAGCTCGGCTCCCTGGTGGCCGCGCTCGGCGGGATCGACGCCCTCGTGTTCACCGGGGGCATCGGCGAGAACGACGCGGCCACGCGGGCCGAGGTCCTGCGCGGCGCGGCCTGGGCGGGGTTCGCCCTCGACGAGGCGCGGAACGCCGCCGGGGGCCCGCGCGTGACGTGCGGGCCCGGCCCTGCCGCCTGGGTCATCCCGACCGACGAGGAACTGATGATCGCGCGCGGCGCGCGCGCCGCGCTGGACCACGCCCGGCGCCAGCCGGCCCTGTGAGCGAAGGGAGCCCGTCATGGAAGCGCTGAAGACGAAGCCGCCGGCCGAGCACGAGCTCGGCGACGAGACCTTCATGTCCGCCGCCGAACTCGGGGCCTACACGGCCAAGCTGAAGGCCGCGAAGATGATGAAGGACATGCAGGCCCAGGACCGCGCCGGGAAGGCGCGGGCCGACCTGATCAAGACCCTCTCGGAGCCCGTCGAGGTCACGCCCGAGCGGATTCACGACATCACCAAGTCCCTGCTGCACAAGCTCCGCATCGCCGCCGAGCAGGGCAAGAACGAGCTCCTGGTGATGCGCTTCCCGAACGTGATGTGCCGCGACGGGGGGCGGGCCATCAACAACGCGGAACGGGACTGGCCCGAGACCCTGACGGGCCGCCCGCGGCAGGCCTTCGAGTTCTGGCGCGACCGCCTGCAGCCCGCCGGCTATGGCCTGAAGGCGATGATCGTCGACTGGCCGGACGGCATGCCGGGCGACGTCGGCTTCTTCCTCACCTGGACCCAGCGCCGCGCGTGAACCCCTCAAGCTTCGGGACGGCAGCCATGACCGACGCCCAGGCATCCCACCCCTCCCCGGCGGCCGGCAAGCCCGCGCCGGTCTCCCTGCTCGCCGTGCAGGCGCGCGTCGCGGAGGTCTACCAGAACCGCTGCGCGTCGGCCGCCCGGACCTATCTCGACGCGGTAGGCGCGGCCGGCCGCGACTGGCTCGACGCGTCGCGGCCGCTCACGCCGATGGAGGCGTGGCGCGACGCCGCCACCTACTGGAGCGACTTCGGCCAGCGCACGCTCCTGTTCTGGGACACGCTCCGGCAGCGCGGCAACAACTGGCTGGAGCACGAGGAGGCGGGCAAGCCCCCGCTCCTCGCCTTCGACTACGAGATCGTGGCCGACGCGCGCACCTTCGCGCGGCCGGTCAACTACGCGCTCGTGCGGATCGAGGCGCCGCCCGGCATCCGCACGGACCCCGACAGGCGCGCCTACGTCATCATCGACCCCCGCGCCGGCCACGGGCCGGGCATCGGCGGGTTCAAGGCGGATTCCGAGGTCGGCGTCGCGCTCAGGGCGGGCCATCCCGTCTACGTCGTGATCTTCTTCCCCGAGCCCGTCTCGGGCCAGACCCTCGCCGACGTCGCGCGGGCCGAGGCCGAGTTCCTCCGCATCGTCGGTACGCGCCACCGCACCCGCGGCAAGCCGGTCGTCGTCGGCAATTGCCAGGGCGGCTGGGCCGCGATGCTGGTGGGCGCACTCGATCCGGACTGCGCCGGGCCCATCGTGGTGAACGGCGCCCCGATGTCCTACTGGGCCGGCAACGACGCCGAGAACCCGATGCGCTACGCGGGCGGCATGCTCGGCGGGAGTTGGACCGCCTCGCTCGCGAGCGATCTCGGGGGCGGCACCTTCGACGGGGCCTACCTCGTGGAGAACTTCGAGTACCTGAACCCGGCCAACACCTATTTCGGCAAGAGCTACAACCTCTTCGCGAAGATCGACACGGAGCCCGAGCGCTACCTGGAATTCGAGCGCTGGTGGGGCGGCTACTTCCTGATGAACCGCGAGGAGATCCGCTGGATCGTCGACAACCTGTTCGTCGGCAACAAGCTCGCCGGCGGCGGCGCGGAATGGTCGGCGGGGCACGCCTTCGACCTGCGCGCCATCCGCTCGCCGATCATCCTGTTCGCCTCGCTCGGCGACAACATCACCCCGCCGCAGCAGGCCTTCAACTGGGTCGCGGACGTCTACCCCACGACGGAGGAGCTCAAGGCGAACGGGCAGGTCATCGTCGGGCTGATGCACCGGAGCATCGGCCATCTCGGCATCTTCGTCTCGGCGGGCGTGGCACGGAAGGAGCACGCCCAGATCATCGACCTGCTCGAGTACATCGAGCACCTGCCCCCCGGCCTCTACGGCATGCAGGTGGAGGAGCAGCGGACGAACGGCGCGGCCCGCTACGACGTCGTCCTGACGGAGCACCGGGTCGAGGACCTGCAGAGGCTGCAGAAATACGCCCGCAAGGACGAGATTCCCTTCAGCGCGGTCGAGAAGGTCTCCGAGCTGAACGCCTCGCTCTACGAAACCTTCGTGCACCCGATCCTCGGCGCGCTGGTGCCGCCGGAATCCGGGCGGCTCGCGCGGGCCTTCCACCCGCTGCGGGTGCGCCGCTGGGCCATCTCGGACCTCAACCCCTGGCTCGCCCCGCTGGAGGGTTGGGCCGCGCTGGCGCGGGCGCATCGGGCCGAACGGGACGAGGCCGGCCCGAGCGCCGCGGCCGAGCGGCTCCTCGCAGCCGAGACGACCGCCGCGTGGGACCTCTACCGGCAGGTGCGGGACGCGGCGGTCGAGAACCTGTTCTACACGGTCTACGCGCCGATGAGCGTGCTGGCCCCGGAGGAGGCCCCCGCCCCCGCGAAGCCGGCCGGCCGCGACGGGGCCTTCGTCCGCGAGGCGCTGGCCCGGATCGCGGAGGGCGGGTTCACCGAGGCGGCCGTGCGCGCCGCCCTGCTCGCCGCCCGGCTCGGGACGCACGAGAGGCGGCTCTCGACCTTCAAGCGCATGCGCGAGCTCGTCGGCCACGATGTCGGCCTGCTCGACCTGCCGGCGGGAGAGGCGAGCCACGTCGTGCGGCTGCAGGCCTGCATCGTCGAGCAGGAGCCCGAGCGGGCGCTCGAAACGCTGCCGAGGCTGGTCCCGGGGGCGGGCGAGCGCCGCCGCCTGCTCGGCCTCCTGGAGCGGCTGATGGGCCATATCGACCTCGAGCCGGAGCAGCGGGCGCTGATGCCCGAGTTCCGCCGCCTGCTGGCGCCGGAGCCGCCCCCCGGGACGGCGTCGGCGGCCCTGGCGGCCTCGCGCGCGACCCGACGACCGCCCGGCCGCGGCAAACCGCAGAGGGCCCACCGATGACTCAGCTTCCCGACGGCAACGCCCTTGCCGGCAAGCGCGCCCTCGTCCTCGGCGTCGCCAACGCCCACTCCATCGCGTACGGCTGCGCCCGCGTGTTCCACCGGCTCGGGGCGGAGATCGCGCTGACCTACCTCAACGAGAAGGCGAGGCCCTACGTCGAGCCGCTGGCGCGGGAGCTCGAAGCCCCGATCTTCCTGCCCTGCGACGTCCAGCGGGACGGCGATCTCGACGCCGTCTTCCGGCGGATCGGCGAGACCTGGGGCGGCCTCGACATCGCCCTGCACTCCGTCGCCTTCGCGCCCAAGCAGGATCTCCAGGGGCGCCTCGTCGACAGCTCGGCCGAGGGCTTCACCGTGGCGATGGACGTGTCCTGCCACTCCTTCATCCGCATGGCCCGGCTCGCCGCGCCCCTGATGCCGGAGGGCGGAACCCTCCTGACCATGAGCTATCACGGCGCCAACAAGGTCGTGCCGAACTACAACCTGATGGGCCCCGTGAAGGCGGCGCTGGAGAGCGCGGTCCGCTATCTCGCCTACGAGCTCGGCAAGCAGGACATCCGGGTCCACGCGGTCTCGCCCGGCCCCCTGAAGACGCGCGCCGCCTCGGGCCTGAAGGATTTCGACCTGCTGCTGACGGAGGCGGTGCAGCGCGCGCCCATCGGCGAGCTCGTCGACATCGACGATGTCGGCCTGACCGCGGCCTACCTGACGACGCCCTACGCGGCCCACCTCACGGGCATGACCGTCTACGTGGACGGCGGCCTCAGCATCATGGCCTGAGGTGCCGCCCGTCCCGATGCCGAGGAGGACGCGCCGATGGAAACGCTCTTCGCCGAACTGGTCTCGCCGGGCCGGCTCGTCTTCGCGGGGGAGGTCCGGTCGGTGGTCCTGCACGGCATCGAGGGGGACATGACCATCCTGCCGGGCCACGCGCCCCTGCTGACGATGCTGCATCCCGGGGTCGTCTTCGCCACCGACATCGCCGGCACGGGACGGCGCGCCTTCGTGAGCGGGGGCTTCGCCGAGATGGCCGGCGACCGCCTCACGATCCTGGCCGAGCGGGTCCTGCCGGTGGAGGAGCTGACCCGCGACCAGCTCGAGGAGGAGATCCTCCACCTCCAGACGCAGCGGGACGGGACGATGGACGACGCGGCCCGCGCCCGGTTCGACGTCTCGATCGGCCGCCTCGTGGAGTACAAGGCGAGCCTCGGGCTCTGACCCCGATCCTCTCCGACGCGGAGCCCGCGCACACGCTCGCGGCGAGTGCGGGCCTCAGTACAGCTCCGGCACGAAGCGCCTGTGGCGGAGCGCGTCGTCGTAGGCCCTGTCCCGGTCGCGCTTCGGCAGGCTCACCGCCTCGCGCTTCACTGCCTTGTGGGGGATCAGGTGGAGCAGGTGGGCGATGCAGTTGAGCCGTGCCCGTCTCTTGTCGTCCGAGCGGACGATGTGCCAGGGCGCCTCCTCCGTGTCGGTCGCCGCGAGCATCGCGTCGCGCGCACGCGAGAAGTCGTACCAGCGGCCGTAGGATTCGAGATCCATCGGGCTCAGCTTCCAGTGCCGCAGGGGGTCCGCGATCCGCGCCTCGAAGCGGCGCTTCTGCTCCGGCTTGCCGACCTCCAGCCAGAACTTGATGAGCCGGATCCCGCCGTCGACGATGAAGTGCTCGATGCGCGGGCAGAGCTCGAGGAAGCGGCGATACTCCGCCTTGGAGCAGAACCCCATCACGTGCTCGACGCCGGCGCGGTTGTACCAGCTCCGGTCGAAGATCACGATCTCGCCGGCGGCCGGGAAGTGCGCGATGTAGCGCTGCAGGAACATCTGCGACTTCTCGCGGTCCGAGGGTGCGGGCAGCGCGACGACGCGGAACACGCGCGGGCTGACCCGCTCGGTGATGGCCTTGATCGTGCCGCCCTTGCCGGCCGCGTCCCGCCCCTCGAAGACGACGATGACGCGCTCCCCGCTCTGCCGCACCGCCTCCTGCAGGTGGCAGAGCCCGACCTGGAGCTTGCGCAGCTCCCGCTCGTAGATCTTCCGCTTGAGCTTCTTGCCCCGCTCGCCCTCGCTCTCCTCCGCCTCGGGCCGCTCGTCCAGCATGATCTGCTCGGTCTCGTGCATCGCCCTGCTCCTGTGCGCCGCCCCCTCACTCGGCCGGGAGGTGTCCCGGTGTGGCAGCCGACCGGTCGGCCGGCTCGTGTTTCCTCGCGCCCCTGCCCCCCATCAGGCTCCAGGCCCGCTCGCGCAGATTCTGGAAGACCACGTAGAGCGGCGGGATCACGAAGATGCCGATGAAGGAGGCCGCGATCATGCCGCCGAAGACCGGGGTGCCCACGTCGCGCCGCGCGAGCTGCGAGGCGCCCGTCGCGATGACGAGCGGCAGGAGGCCGAGGATGAAGGCGAAGGAGGTCATCATGACGGGCCGGAAGCGCAGCCGCGCGCCCTCGGTCGCCGCCTCGCGCACGGCCACGCCCCGCTCGCGCTGCTCCTTGGCGAACTCGACGATCAGGATGCCGTTCTTGGCCGCAAGGCCGATCAGCACCACCATGCCGATCTGGGCGTAGAGGTCGAGCGTCAGCCCGCCCCACGCCATCGCCGCGTAGGCGCCGAGGATGCCGACCGTGACCGAGAGCAGCACCGGCACGGGGATCGTCCAGCTCTCGTAGAGGCCGACGAGGAATAGGAACGCGAACAGGACCGCGAAGCCGAGGATGATGGCCGTCTTGCCCTCGGCCCGCTTCTCCTGGAAGGCCGTGTCGGTCCACTCGCCCGCGAAGCCCGCCGGCAGCGTGCGGGCGGCCACCGCCTCCATCGCGGCGAGCGCCTGCCCCGACGAGACGCCGGGGGCGGGCGAGCCCTGGACCGTGACGGCGCGCAGGTTGTTGTAGCGGATCAGCGCCGGCGGCCCGACCACGATCCGGACCTCGGCGAGGCTGCGCAGCGGCACCATCTGGCCGTCCTTGTTGCGCACGTTGATGCGGTAGATGTCGTCGATCCTCGCCCGGTCGGCCGCCTCGGCCTGGACCTGCACCTGCCAAGTGCGCCCGAACAGGTTGATGTCGTTGACGTAGTAGCCGCCGAGCGAGGCCTGGAGCGCCTGGAACACGTTGTTCAGGGGCACGCCGAGGATCTGGACCTTGTTGCGGTCGATATCGAGATAGACGGACGGGTTCGTCGCCGAGAAGGTGCTGAAGACGCGATTGAGGCGCGGCTCCTCGTTGGCCGCCACGATCAGGCCGCGCAGCACCTGGGCGAGCTCCTTCGGGTCGCCGCCGCGCAGATCCTCCAGGACGTAGGCGAAGCCGCCGCCGGTCCCGAGGCCGATGATGGGCGGGGGCGCCAGCGGCACCACCGTTCCGCCCTGGATCTCCCGGAAGCGCTTCCCGAGGCGCGCGATGATAGCGCCGGCCCCCGCGGACGCCTCCTTGCGCTCCTCGAAGGATTTCAGGGTCACCACCAGGAAGGCGGCGTTCCCCTGCGAGTAGTTGTCGATGAAGTTGAGACCGATCACCGAGGTGGTGTCGGCCACGGCGTGCTCCTCGCGCAGGATCGCCTCGGCGCGGCCAACGACCTCGGCGGTCCGGCCGACCGACGCGCCTTCGGGGAGCTGCACCACGACGAAGAAGGCGCCCTGGTCGTCCTCCGGGAGGAAGCCCGTCGGCGTGATCTTGGCGAGCTGCACCGTGCCGTAGGCCGCGGCGCCGGCCAGCACGAGCCCGAGGACGGAGAGGCGCACGATGCGGGCCACGGCGGCGCCGTAGCCGTCGCGGACCCGGTCGATCGCCCGCATGATCACGCCCATGACGCCCCGGCGCGGGCCGTGATGCGGGCGCAGCAGCACGCCGCACAGGGCCGGCGACAGGGTGAGCGCGTTGATGGCCGAGAGCAGCATCGAGACCGAGACCGCGACCGCGAACTGGCGGAAGAGCTCGCCCGAGATGCCGGGCACGAAGGCCACCGGGACGAACACGGAGAGCAGCACCAGCGTGATGGCGATGATCGGCGCCGTGATCTCGGACATGGCCCGCTTCGTCGCCTCGCGCGGCGACAGCTCCGGGTGCTCCTCCATGACGCGCTCGACGTTCTCGACCACCACGATGGCGTCGTCGACGACGATGCCGATGGCGAGCACCAGGGCGAGGAGCGAGACCGAGTTCGCCGAGTAGCCGACCGCCTTGAGCACGATGAAGGTGCCGATCAGGCTGACGGGCACGGCCAGCGTCGGGATCAGCGTGGCGCGCAGGCTGCCGAGGAACAGGAACACCACGATCACGACGAGCACGAAAGCTTCGACGAGCGTCTTCTGCACCTCGTGCACCGTCTCGGTGATGAAGGTCGTGGGATCGTAGGTGACCTTCCAGGCCAGCCCCTCGGGGAAGGCCTTGGCCAGCTCGCCCACCCGCCGCTCGACCTCCTTCAGGGTCGCGAGGGCGTTCGCGCCGGGCGACTGGTAGATCGCCACCACGGTCGCCGGGCTGCCGTTCAGCCGCGTCTCGCGGTCGAGATTGGCCGCGCCGAGCTCGACCCGGGCGACGTCGCCGAGCCGCAGCAACGATCCGTCCGGGTTGGTGCGCAGGACGACGTTCCGGAACTGGTCGGCCGAGGCGAGGCGCCCCTGCGTCTGGATGCTGAGCTGGAGCTGCTGCTCGTCCGAGATGGGCCGGGCGCCGATCCGCCCGACCGGCGCCTGGACGTTCTGGGCCTGGATCGCGGCGATGACGTCGCCTGTCGTCAGGTTCAGCCCGGTGAGCTGGTCGGTCCGCACCCAGGCCCGCATCGCGTAGTCCTGCGGGCCCCAGAGCGTGGCGTCGCCGACGCCGGGCGTGCTCTTGATGCGGTCGAGCAGGTTGATCGTGACGTAGTTCGAGATGAAGAGCGGATCCTGCATCGCCTTCGGCGAGTAGACCGCCAGGACGCCGAGCAGGGCCGAGGACTTCTTCTTGACGGTGACGCCCTGCTTGCGGACGTCCTCGGGCAGCTTGGCGAGGGCGATCTGGACCCGGTTGTTGACGTTGACGGCGTTGATGTCGGGGTCGGTGCCGAGCTCGAACGAGCCGGTGAGCGTGTAGCTGCCGTCGTTGCCGCTGACGCTCTTCATGTAGATCATCTTGTCGACGCCTACGACCTGGGACTCGATTGGCTGCGCGACGGTCGATTCCACCACGTCGGCGGACGCGCCCGGATAGGTCGTCGTCACCGAGACCTGCGGGGGCACGATGTCCGGGTACTGCGCCACCGGGATGGTCAGGAGCGCCAGCGCGCCGGCGATCGAGATCACGATCGCGATGACCACGGCGAGGCGCGGCCGGTCGACGAAGATGGCCGAGAGCATGGCTCACGTCCTGCTGGCGGACGGGCTTATCGGGCTCGCCCGCACGGGTATTCCGGGCCGCACCCGCTGCAGCCCGTCGACGATGACGAGCTCGCCGCCCGAGAGGCCCTCCTCGACGACGACGTCCGGCCCGGTGCCGCCGGCCCCCGTCTTGACGCGCCGCATCGCGGCCCTGCCGTCCTCGACGATGAAGACGTAGACGCCCCCCTGGTCCGCGATCAGGGCCGCCTGCGGCACCAACACCTTCTGCTCGGGCGTCCCGACCTGGAGGGCGACATGAACCAGCTGTCCGTCGCGCAGCGCGCCCGCCGGGTTCGGCATCACGGCGCGCACGACCACCGTGTCGGTGGCGCGGTCGACGCTGATGTTGACGAAGTCGACGCGGCCGACCTGACCGTAATCCGAGCCGTCCTGGAACCGGATCCGGACGCCGACCTTGTCGCGGTCGGGGCGATCGGCGCCCTGCTGGTAGCGCAGGAACTCGCGCTGGCTCACCGGGAAGGTGACGTACATCGGGTCCTGGCTGACGATCGAGGTCAGCACGCCGCTGTCCGGCCCGACGACGTTCCCCTTCGTGACGCTCGTGCGGCCGATCCTGCCGGCGATCGGCGCGAGGATCCGTGTGTAGCCGAGATTGATCCGCGCCGTCTGGAGGTTCGCCTCGTCGCCCGTGACAGCGCCCTTCGCCTGGTCGAGGGCGGCGCGGGCCTGGTCGCGGGCCACGACGGTTCCCGAATTCCTGTCGAGGAGTTCCTGGGCCCGGTGCAGCTGGATCTCCGCCAGCGTCTGCGCGGCCCGGCTGCGCTCCCGGGCGCCCTCGGCCTGCTTGACGGCGGCCTCGAAGAGGTCCGGCTCGATGCGGTAGAGCTCCGCCCCCTCCCTGACCGGCTCGCCTTCCTTGAACTGGACGGCCTCGAGGAAGCCGGTGACCCGCGCCCGCACCTCGACGCGGCCGATCGCCTCGATGCGGCCGACGAAGTCGAGCGCCCGGTCGATGGCCCGGCGCTCGGCGGCGACGGTGCCGACCGGCAGCGCGGAGCCCGGATCCGGCTGTGCCCCGGCGGGAAGGGCGAGCCCGCCGGCCATCCCCAACGCACACAGGAGAAGGGAAAGGCGGGCCATCGTCGTCCCTCGCTTCGCCGCGCCCCCGGACCTCAGCGGATGCCCGATCTTCGCAGTTCCGGCGCCGGTCGGCTTGATTGGACGGGACATGGGAGGCCGCGGATCCGGGCCGGCAGAACGCCCCGGCTCGCGCAGTCTCAGGCTCTCGGCTGCGCTCCCTTCCGCTCCGGCTGGTTCTCCCGCCGCCAGGCGCTCGGCGACGTGCCCGACCAGCGGTGGAAGGCGTGCGTGAACGCGGCGGGCTCGGAGAAGTCGAGGGCCGCCGAGATCTGCCCCATCGTCAGGGTGGTGTCGGCCAGGAGGTGCCGGGCCACCCGGAACTGCGCCTCGGTGGCGAGCCGCTTGAAGCTCGTCCCTTCGGCTCTCAGGCGGCGGCTCAGGGTACGGCGGTTGACCATCCTGAGCCGCGCCGCCCGCTCGGCGTTGCAGCGCTGGCGGGTCACCTCGGTCCGGAGGTATTCGCGGAGCTTCTCCGTCAGCGTGGAGGACTGAGCGGCTTCCAGGCGGCGTATGCGCTCCTCCACGCTGCGCCGGACGGCCGCGTCCGCACCGGCGATCCGCTGCTCCAGGAGGCTTGCCGGAAACACCAGGGCGGCCGTCTCCTGGTCGAACCGGACGGGCGCCCGGAAGAACGCTCCGTAGGGCGCGATATCCTGCGGCGCGGACCGCGGCAGCAGCACCTCCAGCGGCGCCCAGTCGGCCGCGCACAGCGCCCGAAGGAGGTTCGTCGCCTTGGCGATGCCGCGCTCCGCATGATGCGCTGCGCCTTCGGCTTCCGGCTCGTGCGGCGCGTAGCTGAGGACGGCGGTGTCGTCGAAGACGCTGAGCCCGACCAGGGCGCCCCGGTTCCGCACGCAAAGATGGGCTTCGAGCGCCCGCAGGGCGTCCCCGACCGTGCCGGAGTTGCGCATCAGCAGGCCGATCAGCCCGAGGGAGTCCAGCGTGGCCCGCTGCCCGACGAGGAGCCCGAGATGCGCGCAGCCCGTGCGGCCGGCCCCGAGCGCGAGGAGCTGGCCCAGCGCCGTGAACGGGACGAGCCGGCCGCCGAACACGCGCGGATCGAGGCCCGCCTCGGCGACGAGGCCGTCGAAATCGGCGCCGCGCTCGGCCAGAACGGTGCGGATCGCCTGCACGACTCCGAAATGGATGTAGCCGGCGGACGGAGATCTGTCAGCCTCAGCAAGATCTGTGATCGAGTCAGCCTCGACCGAAGCACGGCAGGTACGTAATCTGACAGACGAGGACATAGGTAATCCTCCGGCTTTCAGACCGATTCCTAAATGTAACCTCGACTAATCTGGCACGGCAACGGCGTGTCTTATCCGTACACGACCGAGACGGATAATGTCCCGATTTATACAAAGCTGATATCTTCTGGGAGGCGGGTGGCGCTCGTCGTGGTCGGGGTCGCCGCCCAGAAACCCACCGGCTTGGCGCTCCGTTCTCGGTGACCTCCCGGTTGGGGATCGGTGTCGCGTATGTCCCTGTCGAAGAAGGTGAAAGTCGGTCTCGACGAGACCCGCATCCTGATCCTCGGCTCGCAGATCCTGCTGGGCTTTCAGTTTCAGGGCGCCTTCCGCCCGGCCTTCGAGGCGCTGCCCTATCGCGACCGCTTGGTCTGGGCCGCGGCGCTGGGCCTGATCACCCTCACCGTCGCCCTACTGATCACGCCGTCGGTCCAACACCGGATGGTCGAGGACGGCCGGGACACCAGGCGCCTGCTCGGCGTGATCGGGCGCTGCGCCGGTCTCTCGCTGGCGCCCTTCGCTCTGGCGCTCGGGGCCGACCTGTTCCTGGCCGTCGAGCCGGTTCTGGGGCTCGGTCCCGGCCTGGCCTCCGGCATCGGCTTCTGCGGCCTCGCGCTTCTGTTCTGGTACGGATTGGAGGCGCTGAAGGCGCGCCGCTTCGGACACCGGGAGCGCACCATGACCAGCCGCGAACCCGAGCACGATCACACCTCCCTGGAGACCAAGATCGAGCAGATGCTGACCGAAGCGCGGGTGGTTCTGCCCGGCGCCCAGGCTCTGCTCGGCTTTCAGCTCGTCATCACCTTCTCCGACGCGTTCGAGACGCTGCCCCTCGCCTCGAAGGTCGTGCACCTGATCGCCCTGGGCTTCCTCGCCCTCACGGTGATCTGGCTGATGGCGCCGGCCGCGTTCCACCGCATCGTCTACGCGGGCGAGGACACACCCGAGTTCCACACGCTCGGCACCCGCTTCCTGCTCGCCGCCAGCGTGAGCCTGGCGCTCGGAATCTCGGCGGACCTCGGCATCGTGGTGGCCAAGGTCCTCGGCTCGGACAAGGCCGGGATTGCCGCCTCCCTCGCCGCCCTCGGCCTCCTGATCGGCCTCTGGCACCTGTACCCGGCGATGCTTCGGCGGAGGCGAGATTCACCCGGGTGAGACGGCGCCCGGTGGGGTGGGATGCACGCTCTCGACTCTCCCGGGACACCCGGAACGCCGCCCACGTCGATCACCGGGCGCGATCCGGGCTTGGACACGGGGCTGGCCCAAGGGGAACGGGCACCGCTCGACGGCGCGGGCAATCTGCATCGGCCGGAGCGGTGCGCAGACGATTCGGGACTGCGCACTCCCTTGCGGGAGCACGCGTCGGCCGACTTGCCGCGCGTCAGCGCAGGCCGCCGCTCGCCGTGATCTCCTCTCCGGTCACCCAGCGGGCGTCGTCCGACGCGAGGAACGCGACGATGCCGCCGATGTCGTCCGGCTGTCCGGCGCGGCCGAGCGGAGGCTGCGCGACGAAGCCCGCTTCCATGTCCGAGCCCACGATGCCGGCGGTGTGCGTGCCCTCGGTCACCACGAAGCCCGGGCTGACCACATTGACCCGGATCCTGCGCGGGGCCAGCTCGTTGGCGAGGACGCCCGTGATCGCGTTCACGGCGCCCTTCGTCCCGGTGTAGACCGCCGAAGTCGCCGGCCGAAGGCTCACGGCTGCCGACGAGATGTTGACGATGCTGCCGCCCTCCCGGAGATGCTTCGCCGCCGCCTGGGTCGCCAGCAGGACGCCCAGCACGTTGATGTCGAAGTGACGGCGATAGTGCTCCTCCGTCACGTCCTCGATCGCTGCGAAATCGTAGACGCCGGAATTGTTGACCAGCACATCGAGCCGGCCGAAGTGGTCCACCGCCGCCTCGATCAACGCCCGTGCCTGCGCGGCGTTCGATACGTCGCCCTGCACCGCGATGGCCCTGCCCCCGGCCGCGGTGATGGCCTCGACGACAGCCTCCGCTCCCGCCTGGCTCGACGCGTAGTTGACCACGACTGCCGCGCCGTCTCTCGCCAGCGCCTTGGCGATCGCCGCGCCGATGCCCTTCGATGCGCCGGTGACCACGGCGACCTTGCCATCAAGCTTCGTCATGTGTGCTAACCTTCAGCCTGGGCCGGCACCAGAATGGCGGCTTCGGTCCCATAGTTCTGAATTTCGGAACTAACGGAACGCGAAACAACCCCCCATATGGACAAAATATGAGGCCCCTGTTCCACCCCGCCATCGAGGACGTTCAGCCGGAGGCGATCCTGCACGCGCTATCCGATCCCGCCCGCGCCGCGATCTTCGCGAAGATCAGCACGGCGGGCTGCGTCGAGGCCTGCTCGGCCGTCTCATCGGTGGGTGATCGGGTCATCCCGAAATCGTCGCTGTCCAGCCACTTCAAGGTGCTGCGCGAGGCTGGGTTGATCCGCTGTGAGCGTCACGGCGTGGAGATGCGCAACCACTCGCGCTGCGCCGAGGTGGAGGCTCGTTTCCCGGGCCTGCTGTCCGCGATCATGGGCGCCTATGCCCGCGCAGGCGCGCCCCGGGTGGCGGCGCAGAAGGGCGGGACCGCCGCCTGACTTCGACGATGGTGGGCGATCGTCCGGCCTCCGCCGGGCGTGACGGCGCCAGGGTAAGCTCGGAGGCGGAACCAACCTGGCGGGCGATGTGCAGGACGGCCCATCTCGCGGCGACGAAGGTTCTCCCTGTAGTGGGCGGGCTGGATGCATGCCCGGCCACCCGTGGACGGCGGAACGCGTCGGGTGAGCCACGGATCTGCCAACTCCCGACGCATCAGGGCTACGCGAACGACCGGCAGGCCGCACCATTCTGGGTGTTGCGTTGCGTTCTCAGAGGCGCAGATCTGTCTAGATCAATCGAGCGTAAGGCTCAAATTAACGAACCATTCACTATCGATCGGGATAATTTTATCGAAAACTCTGCGGATGCTTGGCCGGACATATTTTGAACGGCATGGCTGGACATGCTCTGCCGAGGCGCTTCGGCTGCCTGCGTGCGCTGAGGTGCGAATGCGTCGCCAGCCTATACTCGTCGCGCTGATCTGCGGCCTGCTCGCCGCGCTTGCCGTTTATGGGGTGAGCGAGGTGCTGAGCCGTCTCGGCCTGATCTGATTCCATCGATCCGGCCGCGGGCCGGGCGTCAAGCCGCTGCTTCTGCGAGACCTTGAAGGTGCTCGGATGAACTCAGCGGTTGGAGCGGAACGGCTGACCTCAAGGGCAGCAAAGCGGTGATTGCCCGCTCCAGCAAACCTGGGGACCGCGATAGAGCGCGCTGTGTAGAGATTGTCGGCGACTTGGATACGGTCAAGATCTGACCGGCGGCGAGATCATTGCGTCGATGGATCGTTGCCGCCCACGTTCCGCATGAGCTTGTAACCACAACACTGGTGGGCGAGATCACCATCCGGACCATCTCGGCGAAGCGACATCACCAGTTCATCGCGAGTTCCTGTGGATGACGCAAGCGGTCGGACGTATCTGAATTCATGATAATCAGAGTGTTGCGCGGACGCTACGCCGGGGACGACGGAGCGCACACGACGAGTCCGCCGCGGATGTCGTTCCTTCGGTCCGGTTCTGCCGGATCGATCATCCGGGCGCTCCCGTTCTCGTCGATCTCGACGAGGCTCGGGCAGAATCAGGCGCACCCTGGCCAACTGCCGGATCATGACCGGGCAGACGGCGCGCGGTCGCACGCGATCGGCGTACCGCCGTCACGGTTCGCCAGGGGCCGGGGCAAGAAAGAAGCCCCGGCGCGAGGCCGGGGCGATGCCGAGGTGGCTGTTCCCGATGGAACGGCGCGTCCTAGCGGGCCGAGGTCGCGGCAGCCTCAGCCACGATGCGCGGCCCCTCGGAAGCCCGCACGGTCAGCGACGGCGTGGTCGTCAGCTCGGAAGCGGGACGCACGGCGGCCGTGGCGCGGGCCTGCTCGCGATAGAGCGTCGGGGTGACGTGGATGCGGTCATCGGCCTGCGCGGTGCCGGCCAGGGTGGCCGACGCGACGACGGCGAGAACGAGAGCACGAACGGTCATGATACTGATCCCTCTCATGTTTCAGGGCCGGTGCCCTGTCTGATGGGAGGGATATGCTTTGCGCTACACCATCATTCAAACAGATGCGATCGATATCCTATATCGACGTCATCAATATAATCGGGGCCTCCGCCTGCCGCGTCTCGCTCGATGATCTCTGCGCCGCGGGGTCCCCGGAGCCGCGCCCTTGTCCCGCTCGGACCCATTGCCCTGTTCGGCCTGCAGGAGTGCTGAGCCGTGACGATGCGCCGTCCGTCTCAGATCGCCGCCGTGGATCGCGCGTCCGCGATCCGCCGATGCGGCGCCATCCCTCCATCACATTTTCGTACGGTCACGCTTCCGCCGTCGGAAAGCCGCTAAGGAGCGTGCTCTGGCCGTCGGCGGGCGAGCATCTGGTGGGATGCGCGATCCTCCCGACCAATCCTCGAGCAACTCTATCGAGCAGAGGCCGCGATGGACGCGCACCAGTCCGGAAAAGCCGATGTGCGCGATGCGCCGCGTCGCCGGAGAGTCCTGTTCCCGGTGGTCGCTTGCCTGCTCCCCGTCGCCGGTGTGGTCGCCGCGGCCGTCATCGTCCCGCAGCCGGCGCGGCGCGCACTCGAGACAGCCGCGGATGCCTTCGGTCTCTCGGGTCGGGGCGAGGGAGCGGCGGGAGCGGGAGAGGGCAAACGTCCCGTCGATGGTGCGCCCGTCTTCCGTCCCACGCGGGAACAGCGCGCCAATCTGGACATCGCGCCGGTCACCACGCTGTCGTTCCGGCCCGAGAGTTCCGCCGAGGGCCGCATTGCCCTGAACGAGGACGACAACGTGCCGGTCGCCTCACCCTATTCGGGCCGCGTGACCAGGGTGCAGGTCCGAGCCGGCCAGGAGGTGAAGGCGGGCGACCTCCTGCTGACGCTCGAGGCCAGCGACATGGTCCAGGCGCAGAACGACTTTCAGACCGCTCTCAACAATGTTCAGAAACAGCAGGCGCTGCTGAAGCTCGACCAGACCATTGCCGCCCGCCAGCAGGAGCTGTTCGCCGCCCGGGCCGTCGCACTGAAGGACTACCAGTCGGCTCAGAACGACGTGATCGCCGCGCAGAGTGACCTGAAGTCCGCCGAGGCGAGTCTCGACGCGGTGAGGACCCGTCTGCGCCTCCTCGGAAAGTCCGATGCGGAGATCGCCGCCTTCGAGAAGAGCGGCCAGCTCAATTCGGAAGTGGAGATCCGTGCGCCGATCGCGGGCACCATCGTTCAGCGCAAGGTCGGCGTCGGCCAGTTTCTCTCCTCGTCAAGCGATCCCGCCTTCGTCATCGGAGACCTCTCGACCGTCTGGCTCATCGCCAACATCCGCGAGAGCGAAGTCCCGAAGGTGCGGATCGGCCAGCCGGTCGAGGCGCAGGTGGCGGGCTTCGGCGACCGCGTGTTCAAGGCCCGCATCGACTACATGGCCGCCAGCCTCGACGCGGCGACGCGCAGGCTCGTCGTGCGCAGCGAGGTCGAGAATCCGGTTCGGGTGCTGCGGCCGGAGATGTTCGCGACCATCACCATCATCACCGGCCCGACGCAGCCCTCGCCCTCCGTGCCCCTCGCGGCGATCGTCTACGAAGGGGCCGCCGCCCATGTCTGGGTCGCGCGCGCCGACGGCACCATCGCGGCGCGACCGATCCGGACCGGGCTTGTGAACGGCGGCCGGGCGCAGGTCACAGAAGGGTTGCAGGCTGGCGAGGAGATCGTCACCCGCGGCGCCCTGTTCATCGACCGCGCCGCCTCGGGCGACAAGGCGTCGTAAGGGCCCGGCAGCGATGAACAGCCTGATCATCTTCGCCCTGCGGCAGCGCGTGCTGGTGGTCCTGGGCTTCGTGATGATGCTCGCCCTCGGCTACGCGAGCTACCTCCAGCTCAACGTCGAGGCCTATCCCGATCCCGTCCCGCCGCTGGTCGACGTCATCACGCAGAACCCCGGTCAGTCTGCGGAGGAGATCGAGCGCTACATCACGATCCCCATCGAGGTGCAGCTCGCCGGCATCCCGAACGCCCAGGTGGTGCGCACCATCTCGCTGTTCGGCCTCTCCGATGTGAAGGTGCAGTTCAACTACGAATACACGTACGAGGAGGCGCTCCAGCGCGTCCTGAACCGCCTGTCGCAGCTTCCTCCGCTCCCGAACGGTGCCCAGCCGCAGATCTCGCCGACGAGCCCCGTCGGCGAGATCATGCGCTACAAGCTCGTCGGACCGGCGGGTTTCTCCTCTGCCGACATGAAGACGCTGCAGGATTGGGTGCTGCAGCGCCGCTTCAAGGCGATTCCCGGCGTCGTGGACGTGACGGCCTTCGGCGGCAAGGCCAAGGAATACGAGATCGCCGTCGATCTGCCCCGCCTGCAGGGGCTGGGCATGACCCTCGTCCAACTCGTCAACGCCCTCAACAACTCCTCGATCAATGTCGGCGGGCAGACGCTCAACGTGGGTGAGCAGTCGGCGGTCGTGCGCGGCATCGGCCTGATCCGGGACATGGACGATATCGGCGACACGATGCTGACGCAGGTCAACGGCGTGCCGGTCCTCGTGCGCGACGTGGCGGAGGTGCGCGTCTCGCACGCGCCGCGGCTCGGCATCGTCGGTCACGACAACGACCCGGACGTGGTCGAGGGCATCGTGCTGATGAGCCGCGGCGGCCAGAGCCTGCCCACGCTCCGGCGCGTGGAAGCCGAGATTGAGCGGATCAACGGCTCGACGATCCTGCCGCCGGGCGTGCGGATCGAGCGCATCTACGACCGCTCGGAGCTGATCCACACCACCACCCACACGGTCATGCACAACCTCGTCTTCGGCGTGGTGCTGGTCTTTGCGGTGCAGTGGCTGTTCCTGGGGTCCCTGCGCAGCGCCATCATCGTGGCGGCGACAATCCCCTTCGCCCTCGGCTTCGCGATCCTGATCCTCGTGCTGCGCGGCGACTCGGCCAACCTGCTGTCACTCGGCGCGATCGATTTCGGCCTGATCGTCGACGCGACCGTGATCATGGTCGAGAACATCTTCCGCCACCTGGCCGAACCCGAGCGCGCGGAAGGCGTGCCCGCGCCGGGCGGCCTGACCGGCGGGCTCGCCACCATCGCCATCGCCGGGGCCGAGGTGAACCGGGCGATCTTCTTCTCGGCGAGCATCATCATCGTCGGCTTCCTGCCGCTCTTCACGATGACCGGCGTCGAGGGGCACATCTTCGGCCCGATGGCCAAAACCTACGCCTACGCGCTGGTCGGCGGCCTGCTCGCCACCTTCACGGTCTCGCCCGCGCTCTCGGCGCTCGTTCTGCCCCGGCGCGTCGAGGAGCGGGACACGCTGATCGTGCGGGTCCTGCGGTTCGGTCACCGCATCGTCCTGCGCTTCGGCCTGCGCAACCGCATCCTCGCGCTCGGCGTGACCCTGGCGATCCTGGCGGTGTCCGGTCCCGCGGTCCGGAGCCTCGGTCTCGAGTTCCTGCCGCGGCTCGAAGAGGGCAACCTCTACGTCCGGGGCACCATGCCGGCCTCGATCTCCCTCGAGGCCGGGAACGGCTACGTCCAGCGCATGCGGAAGATCTTCCAGGAGGTGCCCGAGGTCGTCTCCGTCATCTCGCATCAGGGCCGGCCGAGCGACGGCACGGACGCCACCGGGTTCTTCAACGTCGAGATCCTGGCGCCGCTCAAGCCGCTCGATCAGTGGCGCAAGGGGCTCGACAAGGAGACGCTCATCCGCGACCTGTCGAGGCGCCTCGACAGCGAATTCCCGGGAATCGAGTTCAATTTCTCACAGTATATCGAGGACAACGTCCAAGAGGCGGCCTCGGGCGTGAAGGGCGAGAACTCGGTCAAGATCTACGGCAACGATCTCGCGGAGATCACCCGCACCGCCAACGCCGTGAAGGCGGCGCTCGCCTCCGTTCCGGGCATCGCGGATCTGGCGGTCTTCGAATCCCTCGGCCAGCCGACCGTCCAGATCGACGTCGACCGCCACAAGGCCGCGCGCTTCGGCCTCTCCATCAACGACGTGAACACCACGGTGGCGGCGGCGATCGGCGGCCAGACCGCGGGCGACCTCTACGAGCACGGCTCGGACCGCCACTTCCCGATGCGGGTGCGGCTCGCCCCGCAATACCGGTCATCCCTGGACACGATCCGCAGCATCACCGTCGGGGCACCGAACCCGAACGGCGGTGTGGTGCAGGTCCCGCTCTCGGAGATCGCGACCGTCGAGCTGGTCTCCGGGGCGGCCTTCATCTACCGCGAGGATCAGGAGCGCTACATTCCGGTGAAGTTCTCGGTGCGCGGACGCGACCTCGGCGGCGCGGTTCTGGAGGCGCAGGCCCGCGTCGCGGAGACGGTGACGCTGCCTCCGGGATTCCATCTCGAATGGGTCGGTCAGTTCACCAACCTGAAGGAGGCGGTCGCCCGGCTGAGCATCGTCGTTCCGATCACGCTGGGCCTGATCGCGCTGCTCCTGTTCGTCAACTTCTCCTCCGTCACCGACATGCTGCTCACCCTGTCGGTGATCCCGATGGCGATGATCGGCGGCATCTTCGCCCTGTTCTTCACCGGCACGCCCTTCTCGATCTCGGCGGCGATCGGCTTCATCGCCCTGTTCGGTATCTCGACGATGGAGGGCGTGATCCTGCTCGCCTACTACAATCAGCTCCTCGACGAGGGCTGGGGGCGGGCCGAAGCCGTGCGTCACGCCTCGATCGTGCGGATGCGGCCGGTGATGATGACGTGCGTGGCGGCCTGCGTCGGCCTGTTGCCGGCCGCGATCTCCACCGGCATCGGGTCGCAGGTCCAGAAACCTCTGGCGCTGGTGGTGGTCGGCGGCATCCTGCTCGCTCCGAACCTGATCCTGGTGGTGCTGCCGGTTCTGATCTCCCTGTTCTCCCGCCGCCGGCCGAACGACAGCGCTGCGCCGGCCGCCAACCGGGTCGCCGCGTGATGGGTCGTCGGGTGCGGAGCGTGCGGCGAGTGAATCGGGTCGCCGCTGGTCTCGGCGTCGCCGGCTTCTGCGCGGCGCTCGCAGGCTGCGTGGTCGGGCCGGATTACCGGCCCCCGGTGGATCCGCCCGTCACGCGCTATACCAAGGAGCCGCTCGGAAATCCGGTCGCCGCGGATGCGATCCGCACGCGGCAGGGTGGCTCGGCCGATCAGAGCTTCGTGTCCGGTGCCGACATCCCGGGACAGTGGTGGACGCTGTTCCGCTCGAAGGCGCTGAACCGCCTCGTGGAGGAAGCGCTCGCCAGCAACCCCACGCTGGAGGCGGCGCAGGCATCTCTGCGCATCGCGCAGCAGAACGTCCTCGCGCAGCGCGGCACGCTGTTCCCGACGCTGACCGCCGCTCCGCAGGCGTTGGGCGCGCGCGCCCGGCCTCGATCTGCAATCGCCGCTGCAGGACCAGAACCGCTATCTCTACAGCCTGTACACGCCGCAGGTGGCCGTCGCCTTCAACCCGGACGTGTTCGGGGGCAATCGCCGCCAGATCGAGGCGCTGGAGGCCGAGGCCGAGAACCAGCGCTTCCAGCTGGAGGCAGCCTACCTGAGCCTCACCGCGAATGTCGTGGCCGCCGCGATCCAGGAGGCGGCCCTGCGCGCCCAGATCGAGGCGACCCGGCGGGTGATCCAGGCGCAGACCGAGGTGCTGGACCTCTACAACAAGCAGCTCAGGCTCGGGCAGATCGCGGGCGCGGACGTCGTTCAGCAGCAGGCCGCGCTCTCCCTGTCGCAGCAGCTCCTGCCGCCCCTGGAGAAGCAGCTCGCGCAGCAGCGCAACCTGCTCACCGCCCTGACCGGCCGGCTGCCCAGCGAAGAGGTCGGCGAGACCTTCACCCTGGCCGCGCTCCATCTGCCGACGCGGCTGCCCGTGAGCCTGCCCTCGCGCCTCGTCCAGCAACGGCCCGACGTGAAGGCTGCCGAGGCCCGGGTGAAGGAGGCCAGCGCCAATGTCGGTGTCGCCGTCGCCAACCGCCTACCCCAGTTCAGCATCACGGCGACCGCAGGCGCCAGCGCGGTGCGGCTCGCCCAGCTCACGAATCCCGCGACCGGCTTCTTCACGATCATCGGCCAAGCCACACAGCCGATCTTCGATGCAGGCACCCTCTATCGCCGCTATCGTGCCTCCGAGGAATCCCTGAACCAGGCGCAGGCGCAGTACCGCGCCACCGTAATCGCCGCCTTCCAGAACGTCGCCGACAGCCTGAGGGCCCTCCAGTCCGACGCGAAGGCCGTCGCGGCGGCCTCCGCGGCCGAGAGGGCCACGGGCGAGAGCCTGCGGCTCGTTCGCAAGCAGTACACGGCAGGGTCGGTCAACGCGATGCAGGTGCTGATCGCCCAGCAAAGCTACCTGTCGGCTCTCGTGACCTCGGCCGGTGCACGGGCCATCCAATACGCCGACACCGCCGCCCTGTTCCAGGCGCTGGGCGGCGGCTGGTGGAACCGCGCGGATGTGGTCCCGTCACCACCGGACACCGACCCGGCAAAATTCCTATAGGTCGCGGGCGACGCCGGTTCACGCGCGGGTGCAGGAGCCAAATTACTTTCGCGACGTGCTGCTGAACATGGAGTGGGTCAGGCATCGGAACGAGCGATGCGTCCGGTTCTCGATCGACAGCGCCGCCCTTACAGAGCGAGCAGTTTCATCACAGCCTGCGTGAGGGTGCTGTCCCACGTGATGGCGAGTGCCGCCGTTGCGGCGAGGAGAGCCCAGGTCAGGGTGTCCCGCAAATCGGACCCGCTGCCAATCCGGCTGGCGTTCCAGACGTCTTGAAGGGCGGCGTCGCGCTGGTCTGTCATCGGGAGATCCTCGTTCCACGCCGCTCGGCTGAGTTCGTCTTCTCAGCACTCTCTGTCTAGACGCAGTACACCGCCGGAAGCGGTGCGGAATCTCACGCTCGCTCCAAGCCGGTCGGTTTGTCGAGGCGCGACGGTTAGGCGAGGTCGGCGCGATGTCCGATTCTCGCTGGCGCGGCCGCCTCCCACTCGCGGTCCTGTTCTGCAAGGAGCGCAGCCCGGCTCGCCTGCGCCCGTCGCGCCTCGGTATCCGGTCTCTCCGCGAGATCCGGCGCAGCCCGCTGGCAGACCTCCCTGCCTTCTCCGAGAACCTGGGCGAGGTCCGCGACGAGGCGATCCAGGTCGGAAGACGTCAACATGCCCGTGCGGAGAAGTTCGAGACGCGAGCGCTGTGCGAGATCCGCGCAGGTTGCGCCTTGGAGGCCGAGAGCGACGATCTCGTCTCTGTGAAGGGTGAGGCGATCGGCAGGGAGGTCCCGAAGGCGGGCGAGCCGCCGTTCAGCGATCGCGTCCCGCGTCTGCCGCTCACGCGCGCCAGGCAGCGCGCGGGCGATCGTGTCGAGGAGAAAGGCCCGCACGGCCTCGACCCGGACCGGACCGAATTTGCGAACCTTCGCGATCTCGTCCGGCGTCGATTGGGCGAGATGGCCCAGGTCCCGAAAGCCGGCCTTTCGCAGGCGCGCCCTGAGAGACGCCGTCAGGAAGCCGCGACCGTATCCGGATGCCGAGAGGCGCTGGATCGTGTCCTCGGTCAGGTCCTCGAACAGCGGCAGCCGCGTGCAGGCCTCGGCCAAGAGGCTCTCGGGCTTGGTGGTGCGGAGTGACGGGTCGGGCATCGCGGATCGCGGAGCTTCATCTCGTTATCGCGTTCCCGATCTGACCGGCGCGGTGGCCTGAGACAAGCCGGAGACTCCTGCGCGGCTCCAGCGCGGAATGGCGGGAAGATCGGGTTCGGCTTGGGCGCAGCACTGACGAGCGTGCTCAGCGCCGCCCCGGTCACGGCTGCCTTCGGCCGCTCAGGAGACCAGGGCACGCACGGTCACCTGAGCTCGTGCGGCTCGTCATCGTCGGCGAACCTCGGCTCGGGCCCTTTGAACGGCAGGAGGGGCAATCCTGATTGGGCCGCGGCGCGGTGCGCGTCGCGTCGCGGCAAGCTTGCCTGAGCCGACGGGCGCTCGGGTCCGTTCGCGGAGGTCTGGCGCTTCACGCGAGCCACCGCTGTGGCAGTCAGGCTCCGAGCTTTGTCCGGATCCTGAGCGGCGCGGTACTCCATCATCTCATTCGCGCTGATCGAGACGCGACGGAAGTAATTCGCGGGCGCTCCCTTCCCGGCCAGCGCGTCGCCCTCGGCGTCCCGCCGCCTGCCCATCCAGATGCCGAGCACGCGGCCCTCGCTCCAGCCGATGAACCACGCATCCGCGAACCCTGTCGTGGTCCCGGTCTTGCCGAACGATGCCCACCGACCGAGCGCAGCGTTCCGACCCGTCCCGGTCCGCACGACTTCCTGCAGCACCTGCCGTGTCGGCTCGATGCAGCGTTGTGGCACGATCCGCGCCCTCAGCGGTTCCAGAAAGTTGGCCCTCACCTGCCCGCGGCCGTCGACGACCGCCAGCACGCCAATCGGCACGACGCGGTAGCCACCATTCGCGATGCTGGCGTAGGCGGCCGTCATGCTCATCACGTTGGTGGAAAACGAGCCCAGGACGAACCCGACGTCAGGATCGGGGCCGGGATCGATCCCGAGGCGGCGACTCGTCTCCGCCACGCGTTTGACGCCGAGCTCCTGGGTGAGCCGAACGGCGGCGGCGTTCCGGGAGGACGCGAACGCTTCCGTGAGCGTGGTCTCGCCCCGATAGCCGAGCGTTCCATTCGACGGCCAACCCGGTGTGATCGGCAGGTCGGTGACGCGGCTCTGCGGCCCTCGGCCCGCCTCGCAGGCGGCGATCAGGAGCGGCAGCTTCGCCGTCGAACCCGGCTGCACGCTCGTCTTCACGGCGGCGTTGAACTGGCGCCGCGACCAGTCCACGCCGCCGATCATCGCGCGCACGCGGCCATCGCCCGTCATCATCACCGCGCCGGCCTCGTACGCGGGCGGGACGGCTCCCTCGTTGACCAGCGCGCTGAGATGTTTCTCTGCCAAGCGCTGGAACCGAGGCTCGAGGGTGACGAAGAACCGGACGGTCTCTCCCTGTTGCACGAAGCCGGGCGCCCAGGTCTGGACCACCCACTCGGTGAACGGCTGCGCCTGGATCTTGAACTCCGGCAGAAGGCCGGGCCGCAGGCCGACCTGCTCGGCCCGCAGCCGCTCGGCCCTGCCGATGCGGCCCTGCTGAACCATCAGATCGAGAACGAGGCGGGCGCGCGCGTGAGCCCGCTCTCTCGTGGTCTCCTTGATCGGGTTGAACCGGGCCGGGGCCTGCACCATCCCGGCCAGCATGGCAGCTTCGTAGAGATTGAGGTCCTTCGGTTCCTTGCGGAAGTAGTGCCGGCTCGCCCGATAGAGACCGATGATCTCCCGTCCGCCGAACTCGATCTGGTTGAGGTAGGCCGCGAGCAGCTCCTGCTTGGCGACTGCGCCGTCAAAGGTGCCCGCATGCCAAACTTCTGAGCCCTTGCGCTCGAGCTTGCTCAACAGATCCCGCCCCTGCAGGTCGTGGAGCACGAGGTTCTTGAGGAGCTGCATGGGGATGGTACTGCCGCCGCGGCTCAGGCCGCCGCGGAACACCGCGGCGAGGGCGATCAGGTCGACACCGCCGTGGTCCATGTATCGTCTGTCCTCGACGGCGATGATGGCCTTCTTCATCGACTCGGGGATCTCGTGCGGCTTGAGCACGACGGGGCAACGGCAATATGCGTCCCATCCGGATGCCGTTCGGGTGACCATCACCTGCGGCGCGGCTACGAGTGCGCGCAAATGCGCCGGCTTGAGATCCCAGAACGACAGGTGCTCGGCGGCTTCGGTACGGATGGGCCGAAACGTCGCGAGCGAGCAGAGAAGGACGAGACCTGCGGCGCGCCACATGTGCCAACTCCCCAGCCCGTCCACTGCGAGACGGCCACGGTTGTAGCAATTGTGATCGGCTTTACGGTTCTACAAGGCGAGCTCAGCGCGCAACGAGGCTCAACGACTTGGTGAGTCGCTGCCTTCCACTTGTCGGCGTCGCGTGGATCTCACTGTCGACACCGCACGAATTCGTACATTGGCGCGGACTCAGTCGGAAATCGAACCTCGTCGTCAACAAAAGTTGGTTTGGAATACCAAATTTCGTATACCAGTATCTGGGCCGGCGTGAATGGATGCCGTGGCGGAACAGATGCAATTCGCATTGAGCCCGCTGGGCCATCGTAGCTGCACAGGCCGCACAGGCATCTCGCGAAGCGACATGCTGCGCCTGTTGTTCGCGGGACAGGCTAGAGAATTGCCATCTGACGGGAGATGCGTCCGTGTCTGGTACGACCAAGGTGAACGAAAATCTTCCGCCGCAGATCGAGAAGGCATTGGCTGAGTGCATCGCCGGCGCTCAGGCCGCCGAGCGAAAGGCTGAAGACTACCTCAAGCTCGCGCAAGGCGAGGCGGATGACTCGATCTATGAGGCCTGCCGCTCCATGCACCAGTTCTATACCTCGATGCGGGAGTTCTTCCGAGAGGAGCAGGTGGCGATCTCTGCACTCCTGAGGACCGATGGCGCAAGCCCGCCGTCTCGATTGCGCGAAGCTGCTTGATGCGGCCACCTCAATCATCGGCATAAAGACAGAAAATTTGCATAACGCTCCTCATAAGAGATGTCCGCTCGTTAGAGCATATTGATTTTCATTTGGCTCATCTCCTGCGGCGGCGAAGAAGTTGGCGCACTCGTCGGGCGTGATGGCATCGATGAGCCGCCCGATGGCCGACCACAGCCCTACGACGGTGCGCGTTGCGGCCTTGCGCAGCAAGGCTTTGAGCTTGGCGAAGGCCATCTCGATCGGGTCGAAGTCCGGCGAGCAGGGCGGCAGGAAAAGCAGCCGCGCGGCATAGCAACAGAGCTGAGCCAACGGCCGCTTCCTGCTTTGCTGGCTGCCAATGACAACCGCTCAGAAGCGGCCAGAGCCGCCAGGCAGGCTCTCGCGTTAGCGGGGATGGCCGTCGTCAGCGCCACTGCTCTGGTTCTTTCCATCCTGAGCCTCTGCTATCCGACAGGAGGCAGACGGCCGAGCAAGTCGATCTTATTGGAAGGGCTGGGCAGGAAGCCCGATACGCAAACCGAAACCGGGGCGCGCGATGACATCGACAACGATCGTCGAGCATTTCCGTCACATCTTGCTCTGGCCCTTGCAGCTGGTTCCGTCCAGCAAGGAGCAGATGGCGCGTCACTGGCAGATGCTGGGGCTGCCTTGGCGGAAGGTTGAGGATGAATTCGTCCGCGATCCAGCCCACTTCCAAGAGCGGCACTATCGCGAGTTCGTCTCCTTCCTCCCGCACGTTCAACACTTCCTCTACGGCGAGGCGTATGAGCGCGAAGCAGGCCGAGGCTACGGCGAGTCGCCGATCCACGTCGTTCGCCGCGACGACGTGAGGTTTGTCCGGATCACGCTCGACGATGCCACGTCAGCGATCGAGCTCGATGTCGCGCGTGTGGACCTCTTCTTCTTCCATGACGTGGACGTCGTTCTGCTCAACGTTGAGATCGCGGCCCGGCGGCTGCCGCTGTCCGTTGCGCAGGACATCATGTTCCGCCTTGGTCGCGCCTATCCGGCCGGATGGGACGAGCAGGGACGAGCGCTCCATTGCGCAAGACACGTCGAGTGGGTGAGTGCCACAGGCGAAATCCTCGCAGCTTCCGATTTCGAGAAGCGCGAGAGATATCTTGCTGGCGTCTGCCGTAACCGGTCGGCCGAGATCGCGGCTCACTGGGAGTTCCTCCTCGCGCCGATGGTTCCACATCAATCGAAGGAGACCGGCGGACTGCGCTACCGGCATCTTGAAGATTACCGGATCCCGGGTATGGGGTTCTTCGCGATGAGCGACCCCGGTGCGGTCACGCGGGCTGATTACGTTCGGCTTGGACTGAATACGGGGCCTGGTCCGTCGGAGGGATTGCCCTACTCCGATGCGTACCTCGCTCGGTTCGAGGCGGATCATTGCCACGATCGCTTCTACGCCCCCGAGAGAGAGTCGGCGTCGGGAATGCGTCTCACCTGCAGCGCGTGGGGGCTCACGATGGTGACCGGCGCATCGCCTGCCGCGGTCGATCCCGAACGCGGCCTCCTGGGCGAGTTCCGCCACCGCTACTTCCTGCTGTTCGTCCTGGCTCGCTTCCACAAGGCCGCTCTGCTCATGCAGGCCGATCGATTGGCGCTTGCAGCGAACGCGCTCGACATCAACGACCGACGCAGCGTGGGCCGTTTCGCCCAGGACATGCGGCTGGCTATGGAGAGCTTCCTGCGCTTCTCGCACCGCTACTGGTTCCACCAAGCATCCAACCAGACACAGGCGAGTGAGATCTTCTCCCTGCTCACGAGCAAGCTGGGCACTGAGCGGCTCTACGAGGACGTGAGGCAGGCACTCGGCGCCATGTCGGCCTACCTCGACAGCGAGTCGCTGCGCCGCCAATCGCGCTTTTTCCTGCAGCTCACCGTAGTGACGATCTGCTTCATGGTGGGAGCGATTACGGCGACCTTCCTGGGCATGAATGTGCTCGATTTCGCGGGCACCACACATCTCGAGAAGATACTTGCTGTCACTTTCGTGTTCACTGGGGTCGTGCTTCTCACGGCCTACACGGTCATGAAGTCGCGTCGGCTCGCCGGGTTCATCGACTCTCTCTCGGACGAGCGCTTGTCTTTCCTCGCCAAGGCGCAGGCTTTTCTTTCCATCTGGCGCAGGGAAGAGCGATGAGCGTGTCTGAGGGGAGTGCCAAGCCTGACGCTTCGGATGATGGTCACCGCCGTCGCAGAGGCCCGGCAGGCAGCGTGGCCCTTTCCGGTCGCCCTCCGGCTTCATCGATCCTCAGGAGCCCGCACCTTCGACCGGGGGACGATCTCGAGGCGGCGAGCGACATCGTGGCCGAGGTCCGCCGCCGTGACGCCGAGCGCCTGACCCTGCGCGGTTCGGCGGTCGAGGCGCTGACGTAGCTCCCGACCAGCAGGTACTTTATGCAACATGTGCTGCAAGAGCCCA
>NZ_BJZU01000044.1 GCF_007992195.1 Methylobacterium oxalidis
AGTGGCCGCCCTGATCCGCGGCTTCGCTGGCTTCGGTTTCGCTCTCGCGGCAGTGCCGCTACTCGGATTTTTCTTGCCGCCAAGTCATGCAGTACCTCTTGCCGTCGGTCTCCAACTCTGTGGAGGCCTCGCCGATCTGCGATACGCTCACCGCTCCGGCCACTGGCCCTCGTTAAAGTGGCTCATCGCCGGAGCCATGATCGGATCTCCAATCGGTGTGCTCGTACTTGCGATCGCCTCTCCCGCCGCTGCACGCCTCGCAATTGCCCTCGCGTGCATGTTCGGCACGCTTGCCTTGGCTAGGGGCTTTAACTTCCCGAGAGTTCCCAGTGGCCATCATAGTGGGTGGGTTGGGTTTGCAGCCGGTCTGTTCAACGGTCTTGCCGCAATGCCTGGGCCGCCTGTTGTCGCGTACTATCTGGCGATGCCTCTACCAGTCGCACAGATACGAGCCTCGTTGCTGATATTTTTTCTTGCTTGCTCTCTGACGAGCGCCGCAAGTCTTGTTGTTGCCGGAATGATCCACTTCGATATGCTGCCGTCAATTTTGATTGGCCTGCCGTTGATGCTGTTGGGAAGCTGGGCGGGGGAGCAGCTGTTCAAAAGAAGTTCGGCTTCACGCCATCGCGCAAGCTCGCTCTTCTTGCTTGGAACTATAGCGGTGATGAGCGGCCTGCAGGCTCTCAGTGGGTTCGTGGCATTCAGATGAGGCTCGCAGAACGTCTGTTTACCTGCGGCTTGACTCACGAAGCGGACGGGCTCCTTCCGGCCAAACCCGGCCGGCAGCTACGCGCTCATTTCTGCCATCCAGCCGATCCGAACTGCATCTCCAAGGCGGCCATTCGCCGGCTGGGCGTTATGGGAGCTTCCGACCCATTATTGCCGTTTCGAGGCTCCTATCCCTTCTGAAAAGCGGTCATTCGTCTGTAACAGCAGCAAGAAGCGACCGTGGGCCTGAACCTAGGCTATCCACCCGCATGGTTGTTACCGCCGTGCGCGGCGACGAACATCTCAACAGCCGACCGACAATAGGATTGGATTTCGTTGTCGTCCTCTGCTCTCGCCTCATCGAAGCGTGCGATCATCAAGAGATCGGACCCTTTGATAAGCGCGGCAAACAAGCGGGCGGACTGGTGAGGGTCTGGCACATCTAGAAGTGCCTTCGCGTGCATCTGACGCAATAAGGCCTCGATTTGGGCCATGACATGGGCTGGGGCGGCTTCGTAAAAGAGCTTGCTTAGCGACTTTTGGTTTGTCTTGTCGCCCATGATCATGGCTTCGACACTGCGGACTTCCGAGTTCAACAGCGTGCGAAGTAGGGATGATCCCGCCGCCATGAGCTGATCTATGGCCGAACCGTCGGCGCCTTCAGAAAGGGCCAGAGGTGCTAACTGATGGCAACGGGCCGCGATGGCCGCGCTGAATAGCGCCTCCTTGTTCTCGAAGTGACGATAGATACTGAGCTTCGATATCTTCGCGCGCTGGGCGACCTGATCCAAGGTCGTCGCTTGAAAACCCAGTTCCACAAAGAGTTCGCCCGCAGCGTCGATGATCGTTTGGCCAAGCGCCTCGTTGGCGGGCCGGCCGCGCCGGGCCCGGCTGCTTTCGGTCACGACAATTCCAGTCCTTGACGGTATCTTAATTCCTGAATTACGATACCATGTGGTTTCCGAAATGGGTAGGCCATTCCATCCGCAACACGGAGCCCATCACCATGGATGACGTCATCATCATTGGCGGCAGCTTTGCCGGCCTCGCCGCCGCCCTTCAGCTCGGCCGTGCCCGCCGCAAGGCTATCGTTCTCGATACCGGCCTGCCGCGCAATCGGTTCGCCGGCCATTCGCATGGTCTGCTCGGCCACGATCACAAGCCGCCGCTGGAAATCCTGGCCGAGGCGCGCCAGCAGCTCGCGCGCTACCCCACGATCAGGTTGGTCAGCGCGCGGGCCGACAGCGTCTCCGGCACCATCGACGACTTCTCCGTTCTCACTGGCGATGGCGCGAGCCATAGGGCGCGTCGCCTGATCTTGAGCTATGGCATCGTCGACCAGATGCCCGATGTGCCGGGCTTTGCCGAAGGTTGGGGCACGTCCATCGTGCCGTGCCCCTATTGTGATGGCTTCGAAGTCGCCGGCCAGCGTTGGGGCCTCGTCTGGTCCAGCCCACAGTCGCACAATCAGGTCAGGCTGTTCCACGATTGGACCGACAGGTTGACGGTCTTCGCCGATGGTCACGACCTTTCACCCGAAATCCGGGCCGGTCTGGCGCGTCGCAACATACCTGTCGTCGATGGCCGGATCACCGGGATCACCCGTCGCGGGGGGCATAGCGCCACCGTCAAGCTCGATACCGTCCCTGATGCCGAAGTCGATATCCTGTTCGCGCATCCGCGCAACACGCCGTCGGTAAGCCTGCATGAAACACTCGGTCTGGCCACGGTCGGCACGCCCCTCGGCATCGCACTCAAGGTCGATGAGCGCCGCGAAACCAGCACGCCCGGCATTTACGCCGCCGGCGATCTCGCCAACCCCGGAATGCCCTCGGTCACCACGGCATCATGGCAAGGCGCGATGGCAGGAATCTTCGCGCAGCAGTCGATGCTGGTTTGAGGCCACAGATTGGAGATGAGGATGGCCGTCGAACCCGACAGCGCGGGTGTGCGCTTCCCCCCGCCCTTCGTCTATCTGGGCACCCTGCTGCTGGGGTTGGCAGCGGAGTGGTTTGTCGCTCCGCGCTCATTCGGCATCGACTGGCGGTTGCTGATTGCAACGGGCGCGCTGCTGATTTTCGCCGGCGCGGCGATGATGCTTGCGGCGGCGGGGTTGTTCCGGCGGCTGGGCACCAACGTTCCGCCGTCGCGGCCAACGACCCTCATCGCAACGACTGGTCCTTATCGGTGGACCCGCAATCCCATGTATCTCGGCATGGCGCTTATCTATGCCGGCCTTGCGATTGGTCTCGACGGGCCGATCGCCTTCGCCTTGCTCCCGTTGGCGCTGTTTGTGATCCAGACGCAGGTGATCGCCCGCGAGGAGTGCTATCTCGAAGCGAAGTTCGGCGATGACTACCGCCGCTACAAGGCCGAGGTTCGCCGCTGGCTCTGACAATTCCGCCGCTGCCGCCTGCGTGGCCGCGAAACCAACGTGCCCGGCATGGCTGCGGTGCAAAATCAGAAGTCTCGCGCCATGCGACCGGCAGCTATCGACCTTCGAAGCTGCGAAGCGGACTGTCGCCCTTCCACCCTGAGCGGACATCAGCATCGTCGTTGTTCCAATAGGGCTCGCCCTTACCGAACGTTCCATGGGCCGATGTGCCTCGTTCCGCACACGTCACTGGGCATTCTGGAACCGCGGACGTGCTGACATTTCGGGTCCTATTGGAAAACCACTCCGACGGCCTGCTCAAGGAACGGCCCAGGCCGATGGGCACCGTCTGCTTAGCGCAGTGGTTTGCCCAGAAGCCGCCATTCTGCCTTCGGCCACCATCGGCCGTTTGAGGGCATTGAACTCAAACCGCCGGAGAGCAGACGCTTCAAGGGCCTGGACGGAATCGCGAGTTGCCGCCTTCGGTTCTGCGGCCGCATCTGCGTTGCTCAGGCTTGGCAGCATACGGCGGGGCAAACAGGGTGCTCCGGAGATCAGCAGGCTTTGTGCAGAAGGGACCTTCATGTCCCCTCCCCCGTTATCCGGCCATGACCGATCCTTTTGACCTTGCAAGGTTCGTGGACGCTCAGAGCGGTGTCTATGAGCAGGCGCTGCGGGAGCTGATGGCGGGGCATAAGCGTAGCCATTGGATGTGGTTCATCTTTCCTCAGATCGCCGGTCTCGGGTTCAGCGCCATGGCCCAGCGTTACGCTGTCGGTTCGCTCGACGAGGCTCGCGCCTACCTGCAGCACCCTCTGCTCGGACCTCGCCTGGGGCGTTGCACAGAGGCTGTGAACCGGGTGTTAGGGCGCTCGGCGCATGCCATCTTCGGCTCTCCCGACGACATGAAGTTCCGCTCGAGCCTGACTTTGTTCGGGCGCGCTGCGCCAGACGCATTACCCTTTCGGACGGCCCTCGATCGGTACTTCGGCGGGCAAGAGGATACGCGTACCCTGGAGAAGCTGCAGGCGTCCTGCCGGTGAGGTCCGTTGCGCCAGCGGCTTCATCAAATCAGGCCTCGCCGGGAGAGTTCATTCTTGAGGTAGGCGTAGAAGATCGGTGCAGCGATGAGGCCCGGAACGCCGAAAATTGCCTCCATGTACAGCATGGTCACCAGCAACTCCCAAGCGCGGCCAGGTGAGTGCTCTCACAAGGGGCCGCTGACTTGGCAACGGCCGGAGGCATTGGACGTCGGTCATGGATCGCGTTCCGGGCTGATTGCCGGGTCGCCCACCAGCCGGATTGAAGCTGCGACTGGGTGATCTGGGGCGGCGAAGTCTTCCAGCAGCCGTCCGCTCGACCACAGCTCAGCTCTCAGCCCCTGAGTCAGTTCGCCAGCCAGACGCTTCGCCTCGGTCTCGTTACAGGCTGGGACGAGCACCGTGGCTTGCAGATTGCCGTCAGGGGCGAATCGATGAAGCTTGTAGACGGACGCAGTTCTGTGAGGTCTGCCAGGGAATTTGATAAGGTTAGCCATTGCCCACCCGTTGGGTCACAGGCGGGGGCGTAGAGCCCTCAGTCGCCGGAGCCCGGGTTAGCTCATCCGGCGATGCGGGCACTCTGCGCCGACGGGTGTGGGAAAGATAGGCCCGAGCCGGTACGGCCCAGCAGTGGGTGGTCCGCTCCGCATTGCGCTTGGCCATAGCCGAGCCTTGACGCACCCGCCGGTCACAAGCTCGAAGACCGGCACGTGACGAGCGGCCCAGATGCGGGCCGCTCGCTTGCAAGTGTCAGACTGCCTTCAGGTTGGCAGCACTTTCCTTGCCGCTGCGTCGGTCAGCCTCGACCTCGTAGGAGATTTTCTGCCCCTCGTTGAGGCTGCGCATCCCGGCGCGCTCGACAGCGGAGATGTGCACGAACACGTCCTTGCCGCCGTCATCGGGTTGGATGAAGCCGTAGCCCTTGGTCTCGTTGAACCACTTCACGGTACCGGTGCTCATGACATCCTCGGTCCCTCGCAGGCGGTCATCGGGTTGGAGCCGCGGCCGGTTGCCTGCCGGGCGGCGTGATCGACGGGGAGCGAAGGGAGACAAGGACCGGCCTGCGAGGGCGTGACGGTCCAAGTGATCCGGTCACGTGCCGATGCTCACGTCCTACGTTGCGAAGGTGCACCTCGCAAGGCAAGCCCGCGGCTTCCGTGATGTGCCATCCATCCGGCTCGGACGGCAGCTGGGAAAAGAACGTTCGCGGACTGGGCATTGCCGAGCGCCCGGTGATATCGCTGCGGCAGCTCGAGGGAATGCAGCGTTGTCCGTCATCCAGCGACACAACACCAAACTGGCGGGGACTGGGCCTACAGCGATGGTCTTCGCTCACGGCTTCGGTTGTGACCAGAACATGTGGCGGTTCGTGGCTCCGGCCTTCGAGGACGGGTTCCGCACGATCCTGTTCGACTACGTCGGGGCTGGTGGCTCAGATGTCTCAGCCTACGATCCGGAGAAGTACGCCTCGCTGAATGGCTACGCCGACGACGTGGTCGACCTCTGCCGCTCATTGGACGTGCGGAGTGGCATCTTCGTCGGCCATTCGGTCAGCGCCATGGTTGGGGTCCTGGCCTCGAAGAAGGCTCCCGAACTCTTCGACAGCCTCGTCATGGTGTGCCCATCCCCCCGGTACATCAACGACGCCGATTACGAGGGCGGCTTCAGTGAGGCTCAGATCCAGGAGCTGCTGGATTTCCTCGACAGCAACCACATGGGCTGGTCACAAGCGATGGCGCCGGTGATCATGGGCAATCCCGGCCGCCCCGAGTTGGGCGAGGAACTCACAAACAGCTTCTGTCGCACGGATCCCGACATCGCCAAGCGCTTCGCCCGGACAACCTTCTTGTCGGACAATCGCGCCGACCTTGCGGATGTGAAGGTTCGGTGTCTCGTGATCCAGTGCTCAGAAGACGTGATCGCGCCGCAGTCCGTGGGCGAGTACGTCCACCGCAACCTTCCAGAGAGCGAGATGGCTCTCATTGACGCCACAGGACATTGCCCGAACCTGAGCGCGCCCGAGCAGACGATCGCGGCGATCAAGACTTTCCTTCGAGGGCAATAAGTTGAACGAGGTGGGTCCCGCTGCCCAGGCTCCCGACTGTGATGACCTGGAGGATCTCTTCGAGAATGCGCCCTGCGGGTACATCTCCGCGCTGGCCAATGGGCGCATCGCGAAGGTCAATCGAACCTTCGCAGTCTGGACCGGTTACGAAGCCGAGCATCTGGTCGGGCGCCGCTTCCTCGATTTCCTGACCATAGCCGGCAAGATCTATTACGAGACCCACTTCGCGCCGCTGCTGCGGATGCAGGGTTTCTTCAACGAGGTCGCGCTCGACCTTGTCTGTGCGGACGGCACGACATTGCCTGTCCTCGTCAACGCCGTGGTGCGGCGGGATGGGGCGGGAGGCATCCGGTTCATTCGCGTGACGGTGTTCAACGCCTCGGATCGCCGGCGGTACGAACGAGAGCTCCTCGAGGCGCGCCGAACCGCCGAACAGGCCAGCCTTGCCCTGCAGGACTTCAACGCGATGTTGGAAGCCCGCGTAGCGGAGCGCTCCCGCGCACTGGATCGTGCTTGGCGCCTCTCGCCAGACCTCCTCATGATAGCTGGAGCGGACGGTGTTCTGAGCGCGGTGAATGGCGCCTGGGCGGACCTGCTGGGGTGGGAGGCATCCGAGCTTGTTGGACAACGCTTCGAGGTGTTTACCCATCCTGAGGATCTGGCAGCCACACAGGCTGTGTTCGCGGGCATCGTCGAGGCTCCCATCACCAGACCGTACGAGGGACGCTTGCGCCATTCGGACGGTTCCTACCGCTGGTTCGCCTGGACGGGTGCATTCGAGGACGGTCAAGTCTACGCAACCGGGCGTCACACGACAGCCGAGCACGAACAAGCCGCCGTGCTGGCTCAGGCGGAGGATGCACTGCGGCAAGCGCAGAAGATGGAGGCGGTCGGTCAGCTCACGGGCGGGTTGGCGCACGACTTCAACAACCTGCTGGCAGGCATCTCCGGGAGCCTGGAACTCATGCAAACGCGCATGAGCCAGGGACGCCTGTCGGACCTCGATCGTTACATGAACGCTGCCCAGGGAGCCGCGAAGCGCGCCGCGGCCCTGACGCACCGGCTACTCGCCTTCTCACGACGGCAGACGCTCGATCCGAAGCCCACCGACGTGAATCGGCTCGTGGCGGGCATGGAGGAGATGATCCGGCGCACTGTAGGTCCAAGCATACACATCGAGGTGGTCGGAGCCTCCGGGCTGTGGCCAGCCTTCATCGATCCGCCGCAGCTTGAAAACGCGTTACTCAACCTTTGCATCAACGCCCGCGACGCGATGCCAGAGGGTGGGCGCATCACCATCGAGACCGCCAACAAGTGGCTCGACGACCGTGCTGCGCACGAGCACGACCTGCCCCCAGGCCAGTTCCTCTCGCTTTGCGTGACCGACACGGGCACCGGCATGACGCCGGACGTGATCGCGTGCGCCTTCGACCCATTCTTCACCACCAAGCCAACGGGCCAGGGCACAGGCCTGGGGCTCAGCATGATCTACGGCTTCGCTCGACAATCGGGCGGGCAGGTGCGGATCTACTCGGAGGTGGGTCAGGGCACGACGATGTGCCTCTATCTGCCCCGCCACTATGGTTCGGTGGATGCAGAGGGTGCGCTGCTAGCCCACTCCGCCGTGCTTCGCGCGGAGCAGGATGCGACGGTGCTCGTCGTCGACGATGAGCCGACGGTGCGGATGTTGGTGACGGACGTCCTCGAAGAGCTGGGCTACACGGCCATTGAGGCAGCTGACAGCGGCGCGGGCCTGAGGGTGCTGCAATCGAACGTGCGCATCGACCTGCTGGTGACGGATGTGGGTTTGCCAGGCGGCATGAACGGGCGGCAGATGGCGGATGCGGGGCGTCTGGCGCGGCCGGGCCTGAAGGTCCTGTTCATCACGGGCTATGCCGAGAACGCGGCAGTCGGCAACGGCCTGCTGGAACCGGGTATGCAGGTCCTGACGAAGCCGTTTGCGATCGACGCGCTTGCCTCCCGCATCAGAAATCTCATTCCTGGCTGACTCCGTAGGACCCCACGACGAGAGGCCGCTTTGCGCCCATGGCCGCCATCTACCAGCCTCCGGCGGCAGCTCCGAAGCGGTCATTCACCGACTGGGCATTACGAAGCCCTGGGATGCCCGCCCTTCTCCGAATTCAAGCATGATGAGGAACGTGTCGAGCCTCAGCGTGCTTTGCGGTGTCCGCTGCTCGTCTGCGCGGCTCCTGCCATCGCGCCCGGGCGTCCGAGGCCGATGGACTTGGCGAGCTCGGAGCGCTGGGCGGCGTAAGCGGCGGCCACCATCGGGTAGTCGTTGGGCAGGCCGTAGCGCTGGCGGTAGCTGTAGGGGTCGAGCCCGTGCGTCGAGAGGTGGCGCTTGAGCGTCTTGTAGGGCTTGCCGTCGATGAACGAGATCAGCGCGTCCGGCGTGATCGACTTGCGGATCTGTGATGGCGTCGGCTTCGGAACCTCTTCCACGGCGCTAGCCTGAGGTGTGCCACTCGCAAGACCATGCAGCGCCGCATGCACGCTGGTGATCAGGGCCGGCAGCTCAGCAGCCCGCAGCGAGTTGTTGGATACGTATGCCGAAACGATGCCACCTGCGAGCTCAAGGAAGGCTGCAGCTTGCTCCTGATCGTTGCCTGTCAATTTAGGTCCCCAAATGTTTCTCGTTAGGTGCATACTGCTGTAGCGGGACGGCATGGTGCGAAAGGTAGATCTGGCCATGGAGGGCGCCCATGTTCATTCTGGCTTGCGACGGGATGCTGCGTTCGGACGTCTCAGAATTGCGCGCTCGATCGCCCACACCAGCATGTCAGCCCAATGCCGCAGCGCAGCGCTACCGTCTGCGTCGATGGCCCTCTGCGCCGCCATCGCGTGCTGAGCAGCGCGATCCAGCGGGCTCAACGTGCCGCTCTCTGCATTCTCAACGCGCGTGCACGCGACACCTTCTGGTGCCTCGTCGATCAGAACCTCGCCACGACCCCTGGCTGTCAGAACGTGCGCTCCGGCTTCATTCCGCACGTGAACGCGGATCGAGGGAGTGTTCCCCTGGCGCAGCTCGTACGCGAGCATCTCACTGAGCGCGTGCCGGGCGTGGGCGCGCGCAGCGTCCAGGTTAGCGATGTTGTGGCCCTCTTCGTCGTGGATCGTCTCACCATCGTGGATATCAAAGAAAAACCGTGGCACTCGTGTCTTCGCCGTCAGAACGGCGCCTGTGGCCCATTGCCGAAGCATCATCCTAGCCGATGTGCGACGTGCAGGATCGGCTAGGCGGGAACAAATCGTCGGCTGCGTGAGCTGAAAGTGTCATGCGAAAGATTTTTTCGACAAACGATGTTCATTCGCGCGATCGATTTGACTACTGGATGAATATCATCCGCAGGAACATCATCAGCAATGATGCGGCACCGGCCTGCCGGAGGACCTTCAGAGCCGAGCTGCGGGCTGGATCGATTGGATCGGTCAATCTGACGCTCGCACAAAGTTCGGCGGTCAACATCTCGCATACGAAGCGCCACAGCGGGCAGCCGAGCGATGATCAGCTCTTCGTCTTTATGCCCCTGACCGGAACAAAAATCCTTCAGCAGAGCGGCCGCCGTGCGAAGTTGATGCCGGGGGAGTTTGCGCTGATCGATCCGCGCCTGCCCCACGAAGGGAGCTTTTCCGATGCCTCGGAGGTCCTCACGCTGATCTTAGACCGCCATCTGCTCGAAAGCCGCCTTGGTGCCGTCCAGGATCTGACAGCACATCCGGTTACCCCCGTCACGGCGGAAGGTCAGCTGGCATCGGGTTACCTGACGATGCTGCCCTCTCAGGCAGGCCGCTTGAGTTCAGCAGCCGAGGACCTAGTCGAGGTGCACCTACTCGATCTTGTCGCGGTAGCCCTCGGCAAGGCGACGAAGCGACAGGTGTCACGTGGCTCATCGGCCCGTTCCCTCATCCGCATGAAGCTGCATGCTGCGATCGAGGCACGGCTCTCCGACCCGAGGCTTGATGCAAGCGTCATTGCGAGGGCGGCCGGGGTGAGCACCCGCTACGCCAATGCCGTGTTGGCTGATGATGACACGTCACTGGGACGGCTCATTCAGGCCAAGCGTCTGGAGCGTTGTCGACAGGCGCTTGCAGATCCGGCGCAGCAGCACCGGTCTGTGAGTGAGATCGCCTACGGCTGGGGGTTCTCGGACATGACCCACTTCGGCCGCCGGTTTAAGGCCATGTACGGACTGCTGCCTAGTGAGTTTCGTCGCGACTTATAGGCGGTGTCACGTCAGAGCCATCACTTGCGAAGTTCGGCTTAGGGGCGGCACTGGCTCAAGCGGTTCGTCGGCTTAGCCTACTGGCTTACCCGGAAACCGCCATTCCGTTCTCGGCCAGCATCGGTAGCTGGAGCCGGTAAGCGCGCTCGCCTCGCCCATGACGACGCCCGGAGGGTTGCGGGTTGGCCGACGAAGTCGCGTCCAACTGCCCAAGGATCGTGCCCGGCTTGAATGGATGCCAACTAATCGATAGTTTGCTATTCATTGTGCGGGTCCCAGGGATGTGCCCCATCTCTGTCCATAGGGAAGAGGTCGGATGGCAGCGAAGGGCCTGAGCCAGCTTTGGATGACCTATACCCACTCGCTTCTGCTCTCCGGCCGCCAGTGGAGGCGGCTCGCCAACTCCACCACCGAGGCGCACGGTGTCTCCGAGGCGAAGGCGTTGCCGCTGGTGCTGATCGGACGCCTTGGCGGTGAACCGCGCCAGAACACCCTCGCCGAGGCCGTCGGCATCGAGGGGCCGTCGCTCGTGCGCCTCTTGGACCAACTCGAAGCGGCCTGCCTCGTCATGCGCAAGGAGGACCCGACCGACCGTCGCGCCAAGGTCCTGAGCCTCACCGACACCGGCCGCTCGGTGGTCGCGCGGATCGAGGCAGACCTCGACCAATTGCGGAAGGCGGTGTTCTCGACGGTGAGCGCAGCCGACCTGGAGGCGAGCCTGCGGGTATTCCAGGCCGTCCAGGACCATTTAGGTGGCCCGTCCGAGCCCGATGTGTCCCGGGACAGGGTTGTAGAGGGCGAGGCCGCGGAATGACTCTGCCGGGCTGGCGCGACTGGGCCTTCTCGCTCAAGACCTTCGCGGCGGCGATGCTGGCCCTGTTCCTAGCGTTCTGGATCGACCTGCCGAACCCCTATTGGGCGCTCGGCACCGTCTACATCACCAGCCAGGTGCTCGCCGGCGCCACGCGCTCGAAGGCGCTGTACCGGGTGCTCGGAACCCTGCTTGGGGCCGTGGTCACGGTGACCCTCGTGCCGAACCTCGTGAACGCCCCGGAGCTCCTCACCCTGGCCATCGCGCTCTGGGTGGCGACGTGCCTGTACTTCTCCCTTCTCGACCGCACCCCGCGCAGCTACCTGATGATGCTCGGCGGCTACACGGCGGCGCTGATCGGCTTCCCCTCCGTCGGCGATCCCGGAACGATGTTCGACACCGCCATGGCTCGGGCCGAGGAGATCACCCTCGGCATCCTCTGCGCCAGCCTCGTGAACACGGTCGTGCTGCCGCAGTCGGTCGCGCCCGTGATCACCGCACGGCTCGACCTCTGGCTGCGCGACGCCCGGGGTTGGGTCATCGACGTCCTCGGCCGCGCCCGCACGGCGAGGGACACGCAGGCGACGCGGCTGAAGCTGGCCTCCGACGCCGTCGCCTTCGAGGCGCTGGCGACGCCGCTGCGCTACGACATGACCGGTGCGGAACGCTCGGCCGAGGCGATGGCGACGCTGCGCCAGCACATGCTGATGTTCCTGCCCATCGCCTCCGCGGTCTCGGACCGCATCGAGACGTTGGAGCGGGCGCGCGCCCTGCCGCAGCGCCTGCGCACCCTCCTCGACGACATGGCCGTATGGCTCGCCTCCGGGACCACCGAGCAGGCTGAGGCGGACCGGCTGAAGTCCGCCGCGGACGCTCTCGAACCCGCGCTCGGCGAGCGGCCGCCTTGGGATGCCCTTGTCCTCGCGAGCCTGCTGGCGCGCTTGCGCGACTTCATCGACCTGCGCCAGGACACCCGTATCCTGCAACGGCACATCGCCGACGGGACGCCGGTCACCGAGAACCTCGCCTTCCGCTACACCGCCGCGGCGCGCGCGATCCGCCACCGTGATCACGGCATGGCGCTGCTGTCGGCCGTGGGCGTGTTCCTGACCATCCTGGTCACCTGCGCGATCTGGATCGCGACCGGATGGCCGCACGGCTCGGCCGCCCCGATGATGGCGGCGGTCGGCTGCAGCTTCTTCGCCGCACAGGACGACCCGGCGCCGTTCATCGTCAGCTTCGCCAACTCGGCCATCCTCGGCGCCCTCGGGGCGGGAGCCTACCTGTTCGCGGTCCTGCCGCTGGCCACCACCTTCGAGATGCTGGTCCTGGCGTTGGCTCCGGCCCTCCTGACCTGCGGAGTCTTCATGGCGCAGCCGAAGACGGCACCGCTGGCGATGGGCGCTGCGGTCAACGGCTCGGCCATGATCGCCCTTCAGGGCAGCTACACGGGCGACTTCGCGGCCTTCGCCAACGCCTCCGTCGCGGTCATCGTCGGGATGTGGGTGGCCGCCATCGTCACGCGCCTCGTCCGCTCGGTCGGTGCCGGCTGGTCGGCACGGCGCCTGCGGGCGATCAACCGCCGCAGCCTCGCCCGGGCGGCCGAGCGCCACGGCGCGCAGAACGGCCTCGAACTCGCGGCCCTGATGCTCGACCGGGTCGGCCTCATCGCGCCGCGGCTGGCCGCCCTGCCGTCCGAGGACGCGGAGTGGACCGCCGACCTCCTGGCCGAGGTCCGCGTCGGCATCAACGTCGTGGAGTTGCGACGCGACCGCCGGCAGCTCTCAAAGCCGGCCCGGAAGGCCGTCGAGACGCTTCTCGCGGCACTGTCGCGGCACTTCGGGGCCAAGCCGGATGCGCCCAGTCCCGGCCTGCTCGACACCATCGATGGAGCGCTCGATGCCGTCACCGCCGATGCGCGGCAGGCACCCGGCCGGGCCGCGCTGATGGGTCTCGTCGGCATCCGGCGCGGCCTATTCCCGGACGCGCCGCCCTTCCGTCCGACCCTCCCTTCGACCACGCATCCGGAACTCGCGGCATGACGGGTGAACTCGACCTCTACGGCGTCTTCGTGCCGAGTCTGGCGGCCTGGATGCTGCTCGCCATCGCCATCAGCCTGCCCCTGCGGCGCGCTCTGGCCTGGGCCGGGTTCTACCGCCTGGTCTGGCACCGGCCCCTGTTCGATCTCGCCCTCTACGTCGTGCTGCTCGGCGCCGTCGTCTCGGTCGCAGTGCCGCTCACCTCCTGATCGGCGGGCGCGTCCGGCCGCCCGGCCCAAGCCCTAGACCTTCCGGATAAACTCATGCCTCGGTTGCTCGCCCTCTCGTTTCGCCTCCTCGTCACCCTCGGGATGGTCGCCGCCGCCATCGTCGTCGGGCTGGCCCTGTGGGACTACTATATGGAGGCTCCCTGGACTCGGGATGGGCGGGTGCGGGCCGACGTGGTGCAGGTGGCTCCCGACGTCTCCGGCCTCGTCACCGAGGTGCTGATCGCGGACAACCAAGTGGTGAAGCGGGGCGACGTCCTCTTCCGCATCGACCCCGACCGCTTCGCCCTGGCCTTGCGGCAGGCCGAGGCGGTGGTCGAGGGGAAGAAGGCGACCGCGGTGCAGGCGGCCGCCGACTACGCCCGTTACCAGAAGCTGAGCGACGCGGCGGCCTCCCAGCAGCGGGTGGAGGCCGCGCAGGCGGCGGACCTTGAGGCCAAGGCCGCCTACGGTCAGGCGATGGCCGACCGCGACCTCGCCAAGCTCAACCTCGACCGCTCCGCCGTGAAGGCCTCGGTCAACGGTCGCATCACCAACATGGGCCTGCGGCCCGGCACCTACGTCTCGGCCGGCCACGGCGTGATGGCCCTCATCGACAGCGACACCCTGCGGGTGGAGGGCTATTTCGAGGAGACCAAGCTGCCGCGCATCCATGTGGGCGGCAGGGCCAGCATCCGCCTGATGGGCGAGAAAGGGACGCTGACCGGCCTCGTGGAGAGTTACGCGGGTGGCATCGAGGACCGCGAGCGGACAGCGGGCTCGAACCTTCTCGCCAGCGTCAACCCGACCTTCGCCTGGGTGCGCCTCGCCCAGCGCATCCCGGTGCGGATCAAGCTGGACGGCGTTCCGGACGAGACGCGGCTGGTCGTGGGCCGCACCGCCACGGTCGCGATCGACCCGGAGGGCGAGACCCCGCACTTCAGCCTGTTCGGTGCTTGGCGCGGAGCCCCGGACCCCGCGGCCCAGGACGCGATCACCCGTTAGGGACCGGCCGGCGATCCCGGCTTTCGAGGGCGGGGCAAGACAACAAGAAGGACAGCGAGACAGATCATGACGACAGCGGCATCAGGCAAGCCTCATGACGGGCTGTATCGCGTCCTCGGCGAGGCGCCGTATCGGGTCGAAGCCGTGACCCTCGTGGTGCGCGACCTCGATGCCCTCACACGCTTCTACCGGGACGCCATCGGGCTCAGCGTCGTCTCGGCGGCCGGCGGCGCCGTGCGGCTCGGAGCAGGCGACACCACGTTTCTCGTCCTTCGGCATGCCCCAAACGCGCGGCCGCGGGAGCCGCGAGAGGCAGGCCTATTCCACACTGCCTTCCTGCTGCCGGGCCGCGGCGACCTTGGCGCCTGGCTCCTGCACACGGAGAAGCACGGCATCGCGCTCACGGGCGCCGCCGACCATCTCGTCAGCGAGGCGGTCTACCTCGACGATCCAGAGGGCAACGGCATCGAGATCTACGTCGACCGCCCGGCCTCCGCTTGGCAGCGGGACGCGGACGGCTCGGTCGTGATGCGCAACGAACGGCTCGACCATGCGGGGCTCGTCCGTGCCGCCGAGCGGCCTTGGTCGGGGATGCCGCCCGGCTCCTGCGTCGGCCACGTCCATCTCCAGGTCGGCGACCTCGACGCGACGGAGCGCTTCTACGCGGGCCTGCTCGGGTTCGATGTCATGTGCCGCTATCCCGGCGCCCTGTTCCTGGGAGCGGGCGGCTACCACCACCAGCTCGCCGGCAACGTCTGGAACAGCCGTGGCGCCGCGGTTCGCACGGAGGGGGCGACGGGCCTCGCGGAGGTCGGGCTGCTCGCCGACGGTGGGACGCTCGCTGCGGCGCGGGTCCGATGCCGGGATGCGGGCGTGTCCCTCGTCGAGGATGGGGACACGCTGGTCGTGCGCGATCCGTGGGGAACGCAGCTGCGTCTGAGGCCCGAGCCCGCGCGTTGAAGGTCCGGGAAAGCGCCGGGGCAGGCGCCCCGGCTCCGGCCTCGTCAGCGTGCCTTCGCATCCGAAGCCTGGGGCGCCAGCCAATGACCGGCGGCCGCAAGCATCGTCTCCACGCCAATCCGAAGGGTCGGTGTCAGGACCGGGGCGAACTCCGGCGAGTGGTTCGCGGGAAGTGCGTCCAGGGTCCCGGCCTTCTCAGCCTCCGCGTAGCGCTTCGGATCGGTCCCGCCGACGAACCAGAACACCGAGGGCACGTCCCAGGCGCGGGCGAAGACGGTGAAGTCCTCGCTGGCGGCCGCGTTGCCGGCGGGCTGCACCCGGTCCGCACCCAGGCGCTGCTTCAGCGCCTCGGTCACCTTGGCCGTCGCGTCCGCGTCGTTCACGGTCAGCGGGAAACGCCCGAGCATCGTGAAGAGAGGCGGCTTCGGGGCGCCCGAGATGGAGGCCTCCCCCTCGACCACCCGCTTGATCGACGAGAGCACCTTGTCCCGCACCCCTCCATCGTAGGTCCGGACGTTGAGCTGAAGCTCGGCTTGGTCCGGAATGATGTTGGCGCTGGAACCGGCCTGCATCGATCCGACCGTGACCACAGCGCTGTCGGTCATGGAGACTTCGCGCGAGACGATGGTCTGGAGCCGCATCACCGTCGCGGCGGCCATCACCACAGGATCGATGGTCGATTCCGGGCCGGAGCCATGCCCGCCGCGGCCATACAACGTCACCTTGAGGCTGTCGCTCTGGGACAGCACCGGGCCGCTGGCGAGGCGCACCTGCCCGGCCGGGAACGGCAGCACGTGCTGGCCCAGCGTGACGGCCGGCTTCGGGAAGCGCTTGACCATGCCGTCGTCGACCATGGCCTTGGCACCCTCGCCGATCTCCTCGCCCGGCTGGAACACGGCCATCACGGTCCCGTGCCACTTGTCCTTGTTCGCGGCCAGGATCTGGGTCGCGCCCATCAGCCAGGTCACGTGCAGGTCGTGTCCGCAGGAATGCGCGATGGCCGTCTCACGACCTGATGCGGGATCGGTCCCCTTCTTCGTGCTGGCATAGGGGAGGCCGGTGTTCTCCTTCATTGGGAGGGCGTCCATGTCGGCGCGCAGGAGCACGGTCGGGGCGTCGCCGTTGCGCAGGACGCCGACCACGCCGGTGCCGCCCACGCCCTCCGTGACCTCGAAGCCCTGCTCCTTGAGCCATTTCGCGGCGATGCCGGCCGTGCGCTTCTCCTGCATCGAGAGTTCGGGGTTTGCGTGGATGTCCTCGTAGATGGCCTGCAGCTTCGCAAGTTGCTCCTCGGTCGGGCCGGGCAACCCCTTGGCGTCGGCTTGGGCGAATGCGGGACCTGACAGGGCCGAAAGAGACACGAAGGCGGCCAGCGCGAGCCCGCAACGATGTTTGCCGATGGCCATCGTGGCTTTCCCTTGTGATTGGACCGCGCGAGCGGTCGTTCGGTGAAGTCTGTCGTTTCGGGGCGCCTCGAAGTCGGCGCGCCGCGACGGATCGGCCGACGTCAATGATAGGGGATGCCGGCGCGGGGGCGATATCGCGGAAGCGTCAAGCCGAAGCGGAGCGATGCGGCCCGCACGAGGAGGGCGACGGCGAAGCCGATGCCCAACGCGAACTCGCGCGGGCTATCGAGGGCGGTCAGGATCGCGAAGACCGCTGCGCCGGCCCCCGCGGCCGAGGCATAGATCTCGCGACTGAGGATGACCGGGCTCTCGCCTCCGAGCAGATCGCGGATCACGCCCCCGAAGGTGGCCGTGACCACCCCCATGACGATGGCAACGAGGGGGCTCGCCCCGGCCTGCAAGGCCTTCTCCGCCCCGGCCACGGCGAACAGGGCCAGACCCAGGGCGTCGAGCCACAGCAGGTACCGGTAGCGGGACTGCGGGATGTGGGCGGTGAAGAACACCAACCCCGCGGCCAGCAGGCAGGTCAGCATGTAGGCCGGCTGGACCGTCCAGAACACCGGCAGCCCGAGCAACAGGTCCCGCAGCGTGCCGCCGCCGATGCCGGTCGCCGTGCCGAGGACCGCGAAGCCGACGAAGTCCATCTCTTTGCGGGAGGCCGCAAGCGCGCCCGTGACCGTGAAGACGATCACGCCGATCCAGTCCAGGGTTGTGGTCGCAGTCTCAAACATCGTATCTCGTCTCGGGTCTCGGCTGCGCTCGACGTCGCGGGAACGGCGGTGTTGCGGCTCGTCTCGACTGTCACTTGAAGAGCAGGACTTGGTTGTCCGAGCGGGGGCGCTCGTCCCATTCGCGCTGCACCATGACCTCGGGCTGCGAGGTCTTCACGACGACGGTCGTCCCGAGGGGGACGCGGCCGTAGAGGTCGAGGATGTCCTCGTTCAGGAGCCGGATGCAGCCCGATGAGTCGGTGCCGCCAACGGTCCAGGGCTCGTTGGTGCCGTGGATGCGGTAGAGCGTGTCCCGCTCCCCCTGGTAGAGGTAGAGGGCGCGGCACCCGAGGGGATTGTTGACCCCGGGCTCGACGTAGCGCGGGATGTCGGGCCGGCGCTTCAGCATGGCCGCGGTCGGCCGCCAGCCCGGCCACTTCGTCTTGCGCTTGATCACCGCGATGCCCGACCACGTGAAGCCAGCCCGCCCTACGCCGATGCCGTATCGGACCGCGGTCCGGTCCTCGCGCACCAGGAAGAGGAAGCGCTGGTGGGTGTCGATGACGACCGTGCCCCCACGTTCCGGCCCGTCGTAGTCCACGAGCTGTCGGCGGAACTCCGGCGGGACGAGGGCCAGGTCGACCTTCGGGATCTTGAAGGGCTCGTCCGGGATCTCGCCGACGTACCAGGCATCGCGGGTCGGTGGTGCTTCGACGGGCTGTGGCACCTCCGACGGTTCTGGCTTGCTGTCCCAGAAGAAGCCCTGAGCCCGTGCTGGGGCGAGCACGGCGGCAGCGAGCAGGACGGCGCGGCGGGTGGCCAACATCGGATGACATCCAGGGTGGGGGCGAAGGTGTCGGCCCGCGCAGGAGCGGACGCGCCGCATGGTCGATGCCGTGCGTGCGTCGAAGCCGCGGCTCACGAGGTGAGCCGGCCGGTGCGAATGGGGAGGGTGTATCGAGCCCTAGGGCGCGGGGTGTTGGGCTATGGGGACGTCATCACACAGGCCTCCAAGGTTGCTCCGCACGCGTCATGCGTGCGAGCCCCCTCTGTCATCGGCCTGAGAGCTTCGACGCAGCCTCGGGAGAGGTCGCGCCTTACACCATCGGCGGGAGCTGGCGCTCCGCTTTCCAGAGTGTTGAACGACGAGCGGTCCGGGTGCCTGAGAGTTTCCGGGGCGGTTGCTCCTTCGGCGGCCGGTCCAAGCCGGCTCTCTCCCGCTCGTCGATGTCTCGTCCCTTCTAGCCCCGAACGGTGAGGCAAGCCAGACAATTCGTTAGCTTGCGATCTAAAATGTGCGCTGGGGCACGTCATTGGTCCTGGACGGGGACAGGGAACAGTCTGGCTGGCACGTCGCACGACATCATCGGTGCGGGTAGGCTTCGGCCTGGAGGCCGCCGCGAAGGCCCGCGAGGCGCTGACGCCCGCCGCCCGCGCAGAGGGACTGGACCCTCAGGCGGTCCGTGGGGGGATGCGGTGGCTGTTGCTCCTGGGCAAGGCGTTCGCGGCGGAGGGGTGGACGCCTCCCACCTAGGGGAGGGTGCGAGCCCAGCTCCTATCGGGAACCCAGGGTGAAGCTATCTGTGTGAACAGGCTTCGCTCTGCCCGTTGCTGGCAACGTCATGCTGGTAAGCTTGAGGGGCCGCTCAGGGTCACAGTGAGACCTTCGACGAAGCCGGGTCGAACGTCCGCTTGCCCGCCAATCGAGCCTCGAAGCGGCCATTCTACTTTCGGCCATCATCGGTCGCTAAGCCCACTCGATCGGACTGCCCGTAAGCAGATCTTTTCACAGCCCGCTTCGGGTCAGCTCGGGCCTTCAGAACGGCCGAGTAAGAGCCGTGCTGGCAGGGAAGGGCCGCGGTTGCTGCTGGGGTTACACTTCCGTGGCGCTACGCCATTCGACAAATTCGAACGAGTGTAAGTGCGATTGCACGGAGGGCAGGGACAAGCCGGCCGACGTGCGGCCGTATGATTTTGTGAAATTTCGTGTGCCCTTGTGCAGTCCCGCAGAACCGAGCTACGACGCGATTCTGTTACTTCTAAGCGGCAGGTCGTAGGTTCGAGCCCTACCGGGGTCGCCAGACCACCGTCGGCCGGGTCGCCGCGCGGCGCCTCACGCCCGCGGCACATGCGGTCGGGAGCGGGGCTGGGATGATCGAGAGGGACATCTGGATCTCAGTCGATGGACGCGTGCCGCCCGCCTTGCTGACGCGGCAGGGCGCTGCGCTCGGCCTGCGCGGCTTCGTCCATCACCCGAGCACCCGGATCGCCGCCCTGCAGCTTCGCCTGATCCAGGGCGGACACAGCGTCGAAGCGCGGCAGGTCATTCTTGAGGACGGCCTGCTGGGCCCGACCGAGGCCGGGATCGACGACGCGTTCGACGGCGGCTTCTACGTCTCTGCAGTCTTCCCGCCATGCGAGGCTCTGCGAGACGGGCAGGCCTGGATCGACGCGACCGTGACCTGGGACCGGGGCACCGCGAGTTGCCTCAGGCTCGCGTCGGTCGATCTCATTCGCGTCGACCCGATCACCGAATCGGACAGCGCCGCGGCAGCCGGCCCGGCACGGATCGGCATCGCGATGGCGACCTTCAATCCCGATCTAGCCCTCTTCGCGCGCCAGATCGGCTCGATCCGCGCCCAGACCCATCCAGACTGGATCTGCGTGATCTCGGACGACGGTTCGCAGCCGGAGATCCTGCGCGCCATCGCCGCATCGATCGAGGACGAGCCCCGGTTTCGCCTCCTCCCGTCCGGCCGCAACTTGGGCTTCTACCGGAACTTCGAGCGCGCCTGCGCGGCGCTGCCGCCGAGCTGCGCCTTCGTCGCCCTCAGCGATCAGGACGACGTCTGGCTGCCCGAGCGCCTCGCCCGGCAGATCGCGACGGCAGAGGCCGTGCCATATTGCTGCTGCTACTCCGACATGGCCATCGTCCAGCCGCAGGGCGCCGTGGTGTCGCCGACCTACTGGGTGCACCGGGAAGCGCGTTGGGGCAGCCTCGGCGGCCTGCTCCTCGCCAACGTCGTGACCGGCATGACGGTCCTCGCACGCCGCGAGCTGATCGACGAGGCGCTGCCCTTTCCGGCGACTCCGGGCCTGACCTACCACGATCACTGGATCGCCCTCGTGGCCGGCAGGCGCGGGAGCCTTCGCTACGTCGCGGAACCGCTGGTGCGCTACGTTCAGCATGGGGGCAACCACACCGGGGCGCTGGTGCGATGGCCTGACTCCCAGGACGTGCTGCGCCAGACGCTGCGGCGGATCGGTCACTTCGCCAAAATAGGCGTGATCGGCGGCCGACTTCGACGCGCCGCCGCGGAGCCCAGCACGCTCGACTGGCTCGATATCGAGCCGGCCCGCCTCCGCATCCTCGTCGAACGCCTGACCATCCTCCCGGGAGGAAAGCCCGCCCGTGACCGCGCGCTCCGGCGGCTCAGCCGACGTTTCGGCCCCGTTCGCCTCCTGACCTGCGGCGCGAACTGGCGGGATCGCTACCGCCGCGGCGTCGCGATCGAGCTCGGCCTCGGGGGCCTCCTGAAGCGCGCGCTCGTCCGGCTCCTCAACATGGGGCACGTGAGGGCAGAGGCGCCGGCCGTCGAACGGCGCCCGGCCTGACGGCGAGCGCCGTCGGTATGATCGCGGTCCGGATCAGGAGCCGAACCCGGCGCGCCACGTTTCGCCGGATCCGAAAAACGGCTAAGCCCCGCCCGCGCCCGACACCTCACGGTTGAGAATAGGCATTGCGTCTCGTCAAGCATCTGAGGGGTCTCGCCGCGGGCGGTCGCCGCTGGCTCACGTCGCGGGCCGCCGCGCGCCCCTGGTTCACGATCTACGCGAGCGGCATCGTCGTCGTGGTGCCGGCCCGCAGGAAAGCAGCCGACATACAGGTCTCGGTTCGGACGCCCGGGGGGCCATTTCAAGGCCTTCCGATCGCGCGCGCGTTCACTCTCGGCTCCAGCCGCTACGCTCTCGCACAGCTACCCCATGACTGCCTCGCTCGCCCGGGCACCCTGTCGGTGGCTGTCCGGATCGGTGCGAGTGTCTGGCGGAAACGCTTCGAGGTCGGCCCGGGACGCTTCTCGGGACGCATCGACGGCGTGCGCGGGTACGCGCTCGAAGGCTGGGTGTCGCCGCTGTTCCCGGAGGCGGAGAACGCGCCGGCGCTCACGGTCTCCCTGCTGGTGGACGGCGTCGCGGCGACGACGTCGCCAGCAGAACAGTTCCGGCGCGAGCTGATGTTCGCGAGTGCGCGGGGAGGCTGGAACGGCTTTCGGCTGCCGCTGCCTTCGGCCGCCCTCGACGGCAACCCGCACCGCCTCGCGGTGCGGGTCGGCGACACCGCGATCGAGCACGGCTCCTGGGCGGCCAAGCCCAAATTCCACATCGACGCGCTGAGCCCGAACCGCATCGCGGGCTGGTTCTTCGACGCCGCAGCCGAGGATGCTCCCACTCCGCTCCGACTGGTCGCGGGAGGCAAGACTCTGGCGGAGGTCCGGACACATCACCGGCCCGACCTGAAGGCCGCCTTCGGACGGGACGCCACGGGCTTCGCCTTTCTCGATATCGACGTCGGAGGAGAGGTCGATCTCGTCGCCGGGCCGCCGGACGGAGGGATCCGCCTCGGCCGGTACGAGGCGACGACGCTCGCCGTGCGCATCGCCGCGCGGCGCGCCGAAGCGCGGGCGAAGCTGCTCGCACACGTTGAGCCCGATCGCACGCTCGGCGAGCGGCGCGCGATCCGGGGCCGCATCGTCGAGGTCGAGCGGTCCAACCGGGCGGCAGGCCTGTCGGAGCGGCGCGCTTCACCCGTCCTCGCCGAGCCGACGAACGTCACCCGGATCCCGCCGGTCTGCGCGATCGTACCGGCCTATAACGGGCTGAGCGATCTCAAGCTCTGCCTCGCCTCGCTGATTCCACAGCTCCAGCCCGGCCGGATCCGCGCGATCGTGATCAACGACGGCTCGCCCGACGCGACCGTCGGCGCGTACCTGACGGAGCTTGCCGCCGCGTGCCATCCGGGCCTGACGATCCTCGACAATCCGCGCAACCTCGGCTTCATCGCGACCGTCAACCGCGGCTTCTCGCTGCTGGAGCAGGGCGAGGATGCTCTGCTCGTCAACGCAGACACCATCCTTCCGCCCCGGCTCGTGGAACGGCTCGCTCGCCACTGCCACGCCCGGCCCGGCATCGCCAGCGTCACGCCGATGTCGAACAACGCCACCATCCTCAGCTTCCCGAGCGTGGTCGGCGTGAATCGTCCGGCCTTCGGGCTCGGGGTCACCGAGATCGACCATGCCTTCGCCGAGGCGGGCGGCGCGCCGGTGGAACTGCCGACGGCGGTAGGGTTCTGCATGCACCTCAATCGTGTTGCCCTCGACGAGGTCGGCACGTTCTCGACGGAGTGGGGGCGCGGATACTGCGAGGAGGTCGACTGGTGCCTTACCGCTCGCGATCTCGGCTGGATCCACGTCGTGGCGACCGACGCATTCGTGGTGCACGAGGGCTCGGTGTCCTTCGGTTCGGCAGAGCGCCTCGAGATCCTGGCCACGAACCACGCGCGCCTCGAAGCCCTCTACCCGGAATACGTGCCGGAGGTGGAAGCCTTCATGGAGGCGGATCCCGTCGAGCCTGTCCGGATCGCCGTCGCGCAGAAGCTGCTCGCGGGTCGGTTCGGCCGCCTGACCCTGCAGATCAGCCACGGACGCGGCGGCGGCACCGATCGCTACGTGCGCGACATGCGCGATCTGAGTCGAGAACCGGGTCACGCTTTCGCGGTTCTCACGCCGGTGAACGATGAGGGCGAGGATCCCCGCCTTGAGATCCGCTTCGATGACGATTTCGCCCTGACCCTCGGCGCGGGGCGCGTCGACGGCTTCCTGAAAAGCCTCGAAGCGGACGGCGTCGCCATCGAGCTGCACGTCAACTCACGTCTCAAATTCGATGCCGGCTTCCTGCGCAGCCTCCTGCAGGACCGGCCCTACGACGTCATGTTTCACGATTTCCAGTGGTTCTGTCCCCGCGTCCACCTGATCGACGGGCGACACTTCTACTGCGACGAGCCGCCTCCGCAGATCTGCCAGATCTGCGTCACCGGTGGCGTGCCCTACGGCTTCGGTGATCAGTCCGCCCTGATCGAGGCCGATCTTCCGGCCTGGCTCGCCTTCAACGCGGAGATCCTGGGCGGCGCCCGGCGCCTGACGGCGCCCTCGCGCGACACCGCCGCCCGCTACGTCCGCCGCTTCGGCCTGGAAGCGGTGGTGGCCTTGCCGCATCCCGAGCCGGAGCCCACCGGCACCGTGCGGATCGTGGGCCGGCGCGCGGAGGGGGCGCGCGCGCTGACCGTCGCGGTGGTCGGCGCCATCGGCTGGCACAAGGGCTACAACCTTCTCCTGAGGACGGTGGAGCAGGCAGCCCGCGAACGGGCACCGATCCACTTCTCCGTTGTCGGCATCACAGCCGACGATGCGCGTTTCGTCCGGCTGGGCAACGCTTCCGTCTCAGGCCGCTACCATCCGTCCGAGTTGAAGGCGCGGCTCGCGGCCGTCGGTCCGGATGCCGTGCTGCTACCGAGCGTCTGGCCGGAGACCTACTCCTACGTCCTCTCCGAGGTCTGGGCGGCAGGCTATCCGGTCGTCACCTTCGATTTCGGCGCACCGGCCGAGCGAATCCGCGCGCAGGGCGGCGGCATTCTGATCCCGCCGACGAGCGACCCGCACGAACTTCTCGGCCACCTGCTCACCCTCCGCGATCGGCTGGCATCGATGCCGCCGCACGTGGCGCCGGGGCCTGCACCTGCGACGCTCGATGAGTACAATCGCGCCGGCGAGCCCGTGACTGCGGACGACGTGCCGGCGACACTCGGGACAGATGCCGTGCGAGCGTCCGATCGACCAAGGTCGCATTGACGGATCCGCGCCGACGCTCTCCTGTTCCTGTCACCGCGACGACCCGGGGAGGGACACCGGCATGAGCGACCTCAAGACACTGCGCGACCTCTCGGGCTTGAGCCCGCGCCCGGCCTCGCTGGCGGGCTCGGCCCTCGTGATGATCGATCTGCAGAACACCTATCGCGAGGGCGTGATGCGCCTCGATGGCGTCGAGGCGGCAATCCAGGAGGCGAGCGATCTCCTCGGCAGGGCGCGCGCGGCAGGCATTCCGATCTTCCACGTCCGTCACGACGCGGGTCCGGGCTCGCCCTACGACGTGACGGCCCCGATCGGCCAGATCAGCGACGAGGTCGCGCCGAGAGGCGACGAGCCTGTGATCACCAAGGCGTACCCGAGCTCGTTCGTCGGCACGGACCTTCAGGCCCGGCTCGAGGCGGCGGGCGTCGAGGACGTGATATTGGCGGGCTTCATGACGCACATGTGCGTCAACTCCACCGCCCGCAGTGCCTTCAACCTCGGGTTCCGCCCGACCGTCGTGGCGTCCGCCACCGCCACGCGCGACCTGCGCGCGCCGGATGGCAGCGTGGTCCCGGCCGCGCAGATGCAGGCAGCGAGCCTCGCCGCGCTGGCCGACCTCTTCGCGGTGGTCGCGCCCCGCTCCGCGGACCTGGGCGGCTGAGCGGCACGCCGCGTCTCGCAGCGGGGCGGAACGCGGCTTCGGCTCGGCAGTTCGCTCACAAGCGCGTGCCGAGCCGGGAGCCGGGCCATGACCATCCGCAACGTCGCCGATCTCGTCGTCGAGACCCTCCAGGAGGTCGGCGTCGCCCGCATCTACGGGGTCGTCGGCGACAGCCTCAACGCGATCACGGAGGCGATCCGCTCACGCGGCAAGATCGAGTGGGTCCATGTCCGCCACGAGGAGGCGGGCGCCTTCGCGGCGGGTGCCGAGAGCCAGGTCACCGGCCGGCTCGCGGTCTGCGCGGGCTCCTGCGGGCCGGGCCACGTCCACCTGATCAACGGCCTCTACGATTGCCACCGCACCCGCACGCCGGTCCTGGCCATCGCCGCGCACATCCCCTCGCCGGAGATCGGCTCCGGCTACTTCCAGGAGACGGACCCGAAGCACCTCTTCCGCGAGTGCTCGCACTATTGCGAAACGGTCTCGGACCCGGCGCAGCTGCCCTACGTGCTGGAGAACGCGCTCCGGGCCGCCATCGGGCAGCAGGGCGTCGCGGTCGTCATCATCCCAGGCGACGTGGCGGTGAAGGACGCGCCGATCCGCTCCGTCGGGCCCGTCCGCGGTCTCGTCCCGCCGAAGCCGGTGGTACGGCCGGCGGAGGCGGAGCTCGACGCGCTCGCCGATCTGCTCAACGGCTCGAAGCGGATCACGCTCCTGTGCGGGCGAGGCTGTGCGGGAGCCCATCCGCAACTCCTGCAGCTCGCCGAGACCCTGAAGAGCCCGATCGTGCACGCGCTCGGCGGCAAGGAATACGTCGAGTACGACAACCCCTACGACGTGGGCATGACGGGCCTGATCGGCTTCTCGTCGGGCTACGCGGCGATGCACGCCTGCGAGACCCTGCTGATGCTCGGCACCGATTTCCCCTACAAGCAGTTCTACCCGGCCGACGCGCGGGTCGCCCAGGTCGATCTGCGGCCGCAGCAGCTCGGCCGCCGCTGCAAGCTCGATCTCGGCATCGTCGGCGACGTGGCCACGACCATCGAGGCGCTCCTGCCGAAGCTTCAGGTCAAGGCGGACCGGAGCTACCTCGACTCGAGCCTCAAGCACTACGCCAAGGCGCGCGAGGATCTCGACGAGCTCGCCACCGGTAAGCCGGGCCGGAAGCCGATCCACCCGCAATTCCTCGCCAAGGTGGTGAGCGAGGCGGCAGCCGAGGACGCGATCTTCACGGCCGACGTCGGCACCCCGACGATCTGGGCGGCGCGCTACCTCCGGATGAACGGGCGGCGGCGCCTTCTGGGCTCTTGGGTGCACGGCTCTATGGCCAATGCGATGGCGCAGGGGCTCGGCGCGCAGGCCGCGGACCGGCGGCGCCAGGTCGTCTCGCTGTCCGGCGACGGCGGTTTCGCCATGCTGATGGGCGACCTCCTCACGCTGCGCCAGCAGAACCTGCCCGTGAAGATCGTCGTCTTCAACAACGGCACGCTCGGCTTCGTCGAGATGGAGATGAAGGCGGCGGGGTACCTGGAGACCGGCGTCGCACTGGAGAATCCGGATTTCGCCGCCCTGGCCCGCGCCGTCGGCATCCACGGCCTGCGGGTCGAGGATCCGGGCGACCTCGAGGGCGCCGCCCGCGAGGTCTTCGGTCACGCGGGTCCGGCTCTCCTCGACGTGGTGGTCAACCGCCAGGAACTCTCGATCCCGCCGAAGATCGACGGCCAGCAGGTCAAGGGCTTCAGCCTCTACGTGCTTCGGGCGGTGATGAGCGGACGCGGTGACGCGGTTCTCGACCTCGCCAAGACGAACCTCATCCGTTAGACCGGGCGTCTGACCTTTTAAGCATTCCAGTCTGGCGCGGCCCGAAGCGCCGGACAGCGGTGAGCCGTTTCCCATGCGCGTCGGACTGTTCGTGCCGTGCTACGTCGATGCCTTCGAGCCGGAGGTGGGCATCGCGACGCTCGAACTCTTGGAACGCCTCGGCCTCGACGTCACGTATCCCTACGACCAGACGTGCTGCGGCCAACCGATGACCAACACCGGCTGCCACGCGGAAGCCGCCGCGACCGAAGCCCTGTTCGTGAAGAACTTCTCCGGCTTCGATCACATCGTCGTGCCCTCCGGCAGCTGCGCGCATCAGGTGCGCGCCCACCTCACCGCCATACCCCAGACCGAAGAGGTCCGGCATGTCCGGGCGCAGACCTACGAGCTCGTCGAGTTCCTGCACGACGTGCTCAAGGTCGAGGCGTTTCCCTGGGCCGAGTTCCCGCACAGGGTGAGCTACCACTCGAACTGCAACGCGCTGCGCGGCATCGGCCACGCCCGGCCGAGCGAGATCAACGCGCCGTTCTTCTCGAAGCCCCTCGACCTCCTCTCCAAGGTTAAGGGGCTGGAGGTCGTCGAGATCGCGCGGCCCGACGAGTGCTGCGGCTTCGGCGGCACCTTCTCGGTGTTCGAGCCGGCCGTGTCGGCCAAGATGGGCTACGACAAGGTGACGGACCATGCCCGGGCCGGAGCGCATTACGTGGTCTCGGCCGATTCCTCCTGCATGATGCACCAGAAGGGCTGCGCCGAGCGCCTCGGCGTCCCTCTCAAGTTCATCCACATCGCCCAGGTTCTCAACGGAGCCGCCGCATGAGCGCGCCAGACGATCTCCGCGTCCACGACGGCGCCGCCCGGCGCGACGGCCTGATCCATCCGGACATGCGCCAGCCCTCCGACGAGGGCGAGCGAGGCCAGGACGGCGGGCGCCTCCAGCACGCCGAGGCGACCTCCCAGCCGATCAGCGCCGCCCCGAAGGCGGCCCGCACCCGCGAGCCGCAGCCCCGGGGTGCCAAGGTCAAGGGCAACCGGCCGATCGATCAGGCCGAGGCCGCCGAGCGCTTCATCGCGGCCCCGCTCCACCTGAAGGCTCACGACGAGCGCCTGTGGGACCTGCGCAGGAAGCGGGACACGGTCGCCCACGCGATTCCCGAATGGGAGGAGCTGCGCGAGCTCGCCTCGCAGATCAAGGCGCACACCCTGTCGAACCTCGACCGCTACCTGGAGGAGTTCGAGGCGAACGCGCGGGCGAACGGCGTCCACGTCCACTGGGCGGCGGACGGGGCGGAGCACAACCGCATCGTCCACGGCATCCTGAAGGATCACGGCGCGAAGACCCTGATCAAGTCGAAGTCGATGCTCACCGAGGAGTGCGGCTTCCGGCACTACATGGCCGCGCAGGGCATCGAGATCGTCGAGACCGACCTCGGCGAGCGCATTCAGCAGCTCGACAACGAGGATCCGAGCCACGTCGTCTGCCCGGCCGTGCACAAGACCCGGCTCGACGTGGCCGAGGTCTTCGCCCGCACCCTCGGGACCGACCCAGACAACGACGACATCCACTACCTGGCCGAGAGCCAGCGCGAGACGACCCGCCCCCACATCCTCACGGCCGATGCGGGCATGACGGGCTGCAACTTCGCCATCGCCGAGACCGGCACGGTGGTGACCTGCACCAACGAAGGCAACGCAGACCTCTCGGGCAACGTGCCGAAGCTGCAGATCCACTCGATCGGCATCGAGAAGCTGATCCCTCGCACCGAGCATCTCGGCGTGTTCATCCGCCTGCTGTCGCGCTCGGCCCTCGGCTCGCCGATCACCCAGTACACGTCGCATTTCCGCGGCCCGCGTAAGGGCACCGAGATGCACATGGTGCTGGTCGACAACGGCCGCTCGGCGCGCCTCGGCATGGAGGAGTTCTGGACCTCGCTGAAGTGCATCCGCTGCGGGGCCTGCATGAACACCTGCCCGGTCTACCGCCGCTCCGGTGGCCTCTCGTACGGGGCGACCTACTCGGGACCGATCGGGCTCATCATCGACCCGACCTTCAACAAGCGGAAATACTCGACGCTGCCCTTCTCCTCGACGATGAACGGCTCCTGCACCAACGTCTGCCCGGTCAAGATCAACATCCACGAGCAGATCTTCGCCTGGCGCAAGGTGCTCGCAGAGGAGCACGAGATTCCGCTGGTCAAGAAGGGCATGATGAAGGCGGCCGGCCAGGTTCTGAGCCGGCCTGCCGCCTACCGGGCCGCGATCGGCGCGGCGGATTCCGCGCTCCGCGTGCTGCCGCGGTTTGCCGTCTACAACCCGGTCAACACCTGGGGGAAGGGCCGCGAGATGCCCCACACCCCGCGCCAGAGCTTCCACGCCTGGTACCGGCAGAACCGCATGAAGACGGACAAGTCCGGAGGCGAGGCGTGAGTTCGCGCGAGGCGATCCTCTCGGCGATCCGGCAGAACCGGCCCGCCGGCCGCTACGAGCTGCCGCCGCTACCCGACTTCGCGCCGCTCGTCGGGCCCGATCTCGTCGCCGAGTTCGCGGACCGCCTGAAGCGGATGGGCGGGCGCGTGGCCGAGAGCGAGGCCGGCGGCGATCCGCTGGCGGCCGTGCGCGAGCGGATCGCCGCGGCGAAGGTCGTCGCCTCGGCCGTTCCCGAGGTGGCGGGGAACCGCGATCTCGCGCAGGTGGCGAACCCGGGCGACCTCGCGGACGTCGACGTGGCGGTGGTGCGCGCGGTGTTCGGCGTCGCCGAGACGGGCTCGGTGCTGTTCACGCAGGACGAGTTGCGGGTGAACGCGGTGGCCTATCTGGCCCAGCACCTGATCGTCCTCCTCGACCCCGCCGACATCCTCGTCAACATCCAGGCCGCCTACCGCCGGCCGGACTTCGCGCGCGCCGCGTACGCGGTGCTTCACACGGGCCCCTCCGCCACCGCCGACATCGAGGGCGTGCTGATTCACGGGGCGCAGGGCGTGCGCTCGCTCACCGTCGTGCTGATGCCGCGGAGCTGATCGCCGCGAAGCGTGCGGGCGCGGCATGCAGATCCGCGTCGGCCGGACGGACAGGACGGGACCGGCCAGCGCGCGGTCGCCGCGATCTCATTCAGGGAAACCTGACCGCAGGCCGGCGCCCCCTCGCGGCATCCGGCGATCACAGGATGCTTTGACAAAGGCGCTCCGGGACGCATCCTCAAGGCAGGGCGCTCGACCTGAGGAGAACACGCGGACATGGGCTATCGGCATGTCGTCGGCCAGCGCACCCACGCCTTCGCCGATCTCGCCACCCTGATGGCGAAGGCGACGCCCGTCCGCTCCGGTGACCGGCTCGCCGGCATCGCGGCGGAATCGGCCGAGGAGAACATGGCCGCGCGCTGGTGCCTCGCCGAGGTGCCGCTCGCGGAGATCCTGGCCCGCCCCCTGATCCCCTACGAGGCGGACGACGTGACCCGCCTCATCCTCGACGGCCACGATGCGGGCGCCTTCGCCGAGATCGCTCATCTGACGGTCGGCGATTTCCGCGATTTCCTGCTCGCGGCCTCCTCCGAGACGCTCGCCCGCATCGCGCCGGGCGTGACGCCCGAGATCGCGGCCGCGGTCTCCAAGATCATGCGCAACCAGGACCTGATCCTGGTCGCCCGCAAGGCCCGCGTGGTGACCCGCTTCCGCAACACGATCGGGCTGCCCGGCACGCTCGCCGCCCGCTTGCAGCCCAACCACCCGACCGACGACCCGGCGGGCATCACCGCCTCGATCCTCGACGGCCTCTCCTACGGCTGCGGGGACGCCGTCATCGGGATCAACCCGGCCTCGGATTCCCTTCAGGCGCTCGGCAAGCTCCTGCACCTCCTCGACGACGTGATCCGGCGCCTCGACATCCCGACGCAAGGGTGCGTGCTGACCCACATCACGACGACCATCGAGGCGATGAACCGGGGCTGGCCCGTCGATCTGCCGTTCCAGTCGATCGCGGGCACACAGGCCGCCAACGCGAGCTTCGGCGTCACCCTGCCCATGCTCAAGGAGGCGCGGGAGGCGGCCCTCGCCCTGAAGCGGGGCAGCCTCGGCGACAACGTGATGTACTTCGAGACGGGGCAGGGTTCTGCCCTCTCGGCCGACGCCCATCACGGCATCGACCAGCAGACGCTGGAGGCCCGCGCCTACGCGGTGGCGCGCGCCTACGAGCCCCTCCTCGTCAACACGGTCGTGGGCTTCATCGGGCCGGAATACCTCTACGATGGCAAGGAGATCATCCGGGCCGGGCTGGAGGACCACTTCTGCGGCAAGTTGATGGGCGTGCCGCTCGGCTGCGACGTCTGCTACACGAATCACGCCGAGGCTGACCAGGACGACATGGACACGCTCCTGACGCTGCTCGGCGCGGCGGGCTGCACCTACATCATGGGCGTGCCTGGGGCCGACGACATCATGCTGAACTACCAGTCGACCTCCTTCCACGACGCCCTGTACGTGCGAGAGGTGCTGGGACTGCGCCGCGCACCCGAGTTCGAGGCGTGGCTCGCCCGGATCGGTCTCGCCGACGAGACCGGATCGCTCCTGCCGGGCGACGGTGGCCTGCGCCTCTTGGAGGCCGCTCCAGGGCTCGCCGCATGAGCCGCTCGGACGACCTCTGGGGCCGCCTCGCGGCGCTCACGCCCGCCCGGATCGGTCTCGGCCGGGCAGGGAACGGCCTTCCGACGCGGGAGGTGCTGCACTTCGGCCTCGCGCATGCCGAGGCGCGCGACGCGGTTCACGCGCCGATGGATGCCGCCGCGGTCGCGGGTGCGGTCGAGGCGCTCGGGCTCCGGTCGGTGGCGGTGGCCTCGCGGGCACCCGACCGCGCCACCTACCTGCGCCGGCCCGATCACGGACGGCGCCTGTCGGAGAAGGGCGCCGCGGCGCTCGCCGCCGCGGCGGGCGCGCCGGTTGACCTCGCCCTCGTGGTGGCGGACGGACTCTCGGCCCGCGCCGTGCATGAGAACGCCGCCGGGCTCGTCGCGGCGTTCCTCCCGTACGCCGAGAAGGCCGGCTGGAGCCTCGCGCCCGTCGTCGTCGCCGAGCAGGCACGGGTCGCCCTCGGCGACGCCATCGGCGCAGCGCTGAGGGCGCGGGCGGTCGCCGTGCTGATCGGCGAGCGGCCCGGTCTCTCCTCGCCGGACAGCCTCGGCATCTACCTGACCTTCGACCCGAAGCCGGGCCGCTCGGATGCGGAGCGCAACTGCATCTCGAACGTGCGCGCCGCCGGGCTGCCGCAGACGGAGGCGGCCTTCCGGCTGAGCTGGCTCCTCGGACAGGCTCTCGCCCGCGGCCTGACGGGCGTCAACCTGAAGGACGAGAGCGACCGGGCGCTGGAGCAGGCCGAGGCGCAGGTCCAGCTGCCGGCGGATCGAAACGGCTGAGCTCGTTCGGAACAGCCCGGCACGCTCGATCGGTCGCTTCCGGACCCCTGGCGAGCAGATCTACCGCACTGGTCGGCCAAGCGTGGCTGTGGCGGGGTCGCAACACCGTAAAACCATCCCGAGTTTGCCCCGAGACCCGCCCTCATCCGCCGCGATCCCGCCATAAACCGGGACCACCTCAGGATCGGCGGTAAAGGGCAGTTCCCACAACGATTTACCGTCTCGTTCCGAGTTTCTTCCGTGAGCGCAGACAGCCCCTCGTCGCGCCTTCCCAGAGGCGGTGCGTGAGGTCGTGTCGAGCGTTGACCGGAAGAGGGTGCGGGATCGGGATCCAGTGTCGCGGGATACGGGTATGGACGCGCGTTTGAACGACAAGTCGAAGCTGCCGAGCCGCCACGTCACGGAGGGGCCCGAGCGGGCGCCGCACCGCTCCTACCTCTACGCGATGGGCCTGACCCGCGAGCAGATCCACCAGCCGCTCGTCGGCGTCGCCTCCTGCTGGAACGAGGCAGCACCCTGCAACATCTCGCTGATGCGCCAGGCCCAGGCCGTGAAGAAGGGCGTGGCGGCCGCAAACGGCACGCCGCGCGAGTTCTGCACCATCACGGTCACCGACGGCATCGCCATGGGGCACGGCGGCATGAAGGCGTCGCTGCCCTCCCGGGAGGTCATCGCCGACTCGGTCGAGCTGACCATCCGCGGCCACTCCTACGACGCGCTCGTGGGTCTCGCCGGATGCGACAAGTCGCTGCCCGGGATGATGATGGCCATGGTGCGTCTCAACGTGCCCTCGATCTTCATCTACGGCGGCTCGATCCTGCCCGGCACCTTCCGGGGCAAGCCCGTCACCGTGCAGGACCTGTTCGAGGCGGTCGGCAAGCACGCCGTCGGCGACATGAGCCTCGAGGATCTCGACGAGCTCGAGCAGGTCGCCTGCCCGTCGGCCGGCGCCTGCGGCGCTCAGTTCACCGCCAACACGATGGCGACCGTCTCCGAGGCGATCGGCCTGGCGCTGCCTTACTCGGCCGGTGCCCCCGCGCCCTACGAGATCCGCGACCGGTTCTGCGCCGCGGCGGGCGAGAAGGTGATGGAGCTGATCGCCAAGGGCATCCGCCCGCGCGACATCGTCACCCGCAAGGCGCTCGAGAACGCCGCGACCGTGGTCGCCGCCTCGGGCGGCTCGACGAACGCCGCGCTGCACCTGCCCGCCATCGCGCACGAGTGCGGAATCCCGTTCTCGCTGTTCGACGTGGCCGAGATCTTCCGGCGCACCCCCTACATCGCCGACCTCAAGCCGGGCGGGCGCTACGTCGCCAAGGACCTGTTCGAGGTGGGCGGAATCCCCCTCCTGATGAAGACGCTCATCGATCACGGCTTCATGCACGGCGATTGCATGACGGTCACCGGTCGCACCATGGCCGAGAACCTGGAGAAGGTGGGCTGGAACGCGGACCAGGACGTGGTGCGCCCGGCCAACGCCCCGATCACCGCGACCGGCGGCGTCGTCGGCCTCAAGGGCAACCTCGCTCCCGAGGGGGCGATCGTGAAGGTCGCGGGCATGCCGCCCGAGAAGCAGGTCTTCACCGGCCCGGCCCGCGTCTTCGACAACGAGGAGGCCTGCTTCGAGGCCGTGCAGAAGCGGACCTACCAGCCCGGCGACGTGCTGGTGATCCGCTACGAGGGCCCGAAGGGCGGCCCCGGCATGCGCGAGATGCTCTCGACCACGGCCGCCCTCTACGGCCAGGGCATGGGCGACAAGGTCGCCCTCATCACGGACGGGCGCTTCTCGGGCGCCACCCGCGGCTTCTGCGTCGGCCATGTCGGACCCGAGGCGGCGGTCGGCGGACCGATCGGCCTCCTGAAGGACGGCGACGTGATCACGCTCGACGCCATCAAGGGCACCCTCGACGTGGCGCTCTCGGACGAGGAGCTCGCCGAGCGCCGCAAGGCGTGGACGCCGCGCGGCAACACCGCGACCTCGGGCTACCTCTGGAAATACGCGCAGACCGTCGGACCGGCGGTCGACGGTGCCGTGACCCATCCGGGCGGCGCCAAGGAGACGCAGACCTATGCGGACATCTAGGACTGACCTTTGCCGGCCGCGCACGCGGCCGGCCGGGGCCGATCCGGATCGGCCGGCCGCCGCGCGCGCCCGCGCGCGCGCGCGCGAAGCGGGTGTCCGCCGCGTCTCGTTCGGGCTGCGCACCGCGCTTCTCGCGGGCCTGCTCCTCGTCGCGGCCTTTCCCGTGACGGCGCCCGTCGAGGCCCTCGACGCGGCCGCCCGCACCCCTGTTTCGGAGAAAAGCTACCGCTCGGCCAAGGACGCGCTGCGCACCGGCATGCGGGAGTACAACGCGGGCGACAAGGAGGGCGCCGCCCGCGCCCTCGAATACGCCGCCGATCAGGGCCACGCGCTGGCCCTGTGGAAGCTCGGCCGCATGTACGCGGACGGGGACGGCGTGCCGCACGACGACCTCAGGGCCTTCGAGTACTTCTCGCGCATCGCCGACGACAGCAGCGACGACGGGCCGGACGCGCCGAACTCGGGCGTGGTCGCCAGCGCCTTCACGGCGCTCGGCACCTACTTCCTCGACGGGATCAAGGGCACCTACGTGCGCGCGAACCCGGAGCGGGCCTACGACATGTTCAACTACGCGGCCTCCTATTTCGGGGACCCGAACGCGCAGTACAATCTCGCCCGGCTCTACCTCGACGGGACCGGCGTCGAGGCCGACGCGCGGCAGGCCGCCCGCTGGTTCAATCTCGCGGCCGAGAAGGGCCACCGCCCGGCGCAGGCGCTGCTCGGCGACCTCCTCGTCAACGGGCTCGGCGGCGTGCCCGTGCAGCGGGCCCGCGGCCTGATGTGGCTCTCCCTCGCCCGCCAGGGCGCGGAGGGGCGCAAGGAAGACTGGATCGTCGCGCTCTACGAGAAGAACTGGGCGGCGGCCAACGAGAGCGACCGGGCGCTGGCGCAGAGCGAGGTGCAGACCTCGGGCATCGGCCGGCGCCGCCGCTGAGCCGCGCCGGCTCGGGCTCAGCCGTCCGACAGCTCCACCGTCACCGGCACATGGTCGGACGGCTTGTCGAGGCCGCGCAGGTGCTTCTGCACCGAGGCCGAGACCAGCCGGTCCGCCGCCTGCGGCGAGAGCAGCAGGTGGTCGATGCGGATGCCGAGATTCCTCGGCCAGCACCCCGCCTGGTAGTCCCAGAAGGTGTAGAGGCCGGGCCGCGGGTCGCAGGCCCGCAGCCCGTCCGTCAGGCCCTCGGCGAGGAGCGTCCGGAAGGCCGCGCGGGACTGGGGCAGGAACAGGGCGTCGCTCGTCCAGGCGGCCGGGTCGGCGGCGTCCTCCGGCTCGGGGATGACGTTGTAGTCGCCGGCGAGCACGAGGGCGGTCTCCGCCTCCATCAGCCTCCGGGCGTGGCGGCGCAGGCGCTCCAGGAAGGCGAGCTTGTAGGGGTATTTCGCGCTCGCGACCGGGTTGCCGTTCGGCAGGTAGATCGAGGCCACTCGCACCGGCGCCACGCCCTCGCCTGCCACCAGCCCCTCGATGTAGCGGGCCTGCTCGTCCTCGGGGTCGCCCGGCAGGCCGCGGCGCACCTCGCTGACGGCGAGCGGCGCCCGCACCAGGAGCGCGACCCCGTTATAGGCCTTCTGGCCGAGCGTCTCGACGGCGTAGCCCGCGCCCTCGACCTCGGCGCGGGGGAAGGCGTCGTCCTGGCACTTCAGCTCCTGCAGGCAGACCACGTCGGGCTTCGCTTCGTCGAGGAAGGCGAGCAGGTGACCGACCCGCTGCTTGATCGAATTGACGTTCCAGGTGGTGATCCGCATGGAGTTCGTTCCCGAGGAGGCGCAGTGTCATCGGGCCTTCGCGCGGGCCTGACAAGGCGGGCTGCCGAAATCGGGACGGGACGGAGGTCGGATGGCCGGGGCGTGGTTCGAGCCGATCCGGGCCTATTGCGAGCGCACGGATCCGGGCCTGTGGGCGGAGCCCCTCAACGCCGTGACGAACGCCGCCTTCCTGGTCGCGGCGGCGCTGGCGGGCTGGCGGGCGGTGCGCGGGTTCGGCGCTGAGGCCGCCGCGATGCCTCCGGCGCCATCCCCGCCCGTGCGCCCTCAACGCTCCGGTGAGGGGAGGCGGGCGGGCGCTGCGGCGATCTTCGACCCGGCGGCGCTCGCCCTCGCCGTCCTGGCGGCGGTCGTCGGGGTCGGCTCGTTCCTGTTCCACACGCTCGCGGTCCGCTGGTCCATGCTGGCCGACGTGATCCCGATCGCGCTGTTCATCTACGCCTACTTCCTCCTCGCCATGCGGCGCTTCCTCGGCCTCGGGATCGGCGGGGCGACCAACGCGACGCTCGCCTTCGCGGGCGCCGGCTTCGCCCTGGAGCCGGGCTTGAGCCTCGCGTCCGGCCGCGCCCTCGGGCCGGCGACGAACGGCTCGATCGACTATCTCCCGGCGCTCCTCGCGCTCCTCGGTGTCGGGGGCGCCCTGCTCGCCTCCTCGGCCGGTCCCGAGCGGCGCGGGGCGGGATGGCGGATGCTCGCCATCGCGGCGCTCTTCCTCCTCTCGCTCATCGTCCGCACCCTCGACCAGGCCCTGTGCCCGAGCCTGCCGCACGGCACGCACTTCCTCTGGCACCTCCTCAACGCGGGCGTGCTCTACGGGCTGATCCTGACGGCGCTGCGCGTGCGCGCGGCGGGCGCGCCGGCGGCATGACGGGACGGCGCGGCCCGTTCCTTGCGCCCCTCCGGAAATCGTTGCAGAAGGGCGCGCCGCGCCTCGGAGCCGCGCGCCTTCGAGCTGCGCGCCTCGGGGCCGGCTCGGGATGGGACAGGCCGGGGAACAGGTCATGACACAGAGCTTCCGCCTCGGCGTCGCCGGTCTCGGCACCGTCGGCGCCGCCGTCGTCCGCATGGTCTCCCGCCGGGCGGAGGCGCTCGCCGCCGCCACAGGCCGCGAGATCCGCGTCACCGCGGTCTCGTCCCGCGACCGGAACCGCGACCGCGGGCTGGACCTCTCCGGCATCCAGTGGTTCGACGATCCGGCGGCGCTCGCGGGCTCGGCTGAGGTCGACTGCGTCGTGGAGCTGATCGGCGGCGCCGAGGGCCCGGCCAAGCCAGTCGTCGAGGCGGCCATCGCCGCCGGCAAGCACGTCGTGACGGCCAACAAGGCGCTCCTCGCCCGCCACGGCGCGGCGCTCGCGAAGGCCGCGGAGGCGCAGGGCGTCGCGCTCGCCTTCGAGGCGTCGGCGGCGGGCGGCATCCCCGTGGTCAAGGCGCTGCGCGAGGGCCTGCCGGGCAACGCGGTCTCCCGCGTCTACGGAATCCTCAACGGCACCTGCAACTACATCCTGACCCGCATGGAGCTCGAAGGGCTGACCTTCGAGGATTGCCTCAAGGACGCGCAGGCGCTCGGCTACGCCGAGGCCGACCCGACCTTCGACGTCGAGGGCTACGACACCGCCCACAAGCTCGCGATCCTGACGAGCCTCGCCTTCGGCACCGAGATCGACGCCGAGGGCGTCTCGGTGGAGGGCATCTCGGGCGTACAGCCCCTCGACCTGACCATGGCGAAGGAGCTCGGCTACCGCATCAAGCTGCTGGGCGTCGCCCAGCTCTCGGAGGGCGGCGTCGAGCAGCGCGTGCACCCGACCATGGTGCCGAAATCCTCCGCCATCGCGCAGGTGATGGGCGTGACGAACGCCGTGACGATCGACGCCGACGCGGTGGGCGAGCTGACCCTGATCGGCCCCGGCGCCGGCGGCGAGGCGACCGCCTCGGCGGTGGTGGCCGACATCGCGGACGTGGCGGCCCGCATCGTGCGCCCGACCTTCGGGCGGCCGACCGCGCGCCTGCGCCCGGCCTCGCGCGTCGAGATGCAGCGGCACGAGGGCGGCTACTACATCCGGCTCACCGTGCACGACCGGCCCGGCGTCGCGGCGGGCGTCGCCACCCGCATGGCCGAGCGCGACATCTCGCTCGAGAGCATCCTGCAGCGCCGTACCGAGAGCGCCGCCTCCCAGGATCCGCGTGGGCGCTCCGGCCGTCCGGTCCCGCTCGTCCTGATCACCTACGCGGCGACCGAGGGCACGATCCGCGCGGCTCTCGAGGCCATCGCGGCGGACGGGCTCCTCGCCGAGGCGCCCCAGCTCATCCGGATCGAGCGGGAGTGAGCCGGACGCACCTGCGGATAGAGGATATTCGAAACGGACCCGACTCCGCGGCCCTGAAACGCGCTACAACAGTCGGATAGGCGCGCCGGGCCGGCTTTCCGGGAAGCGCCAGGCCGCCGCGACGGCCGCGACGTGGGCGAGGAAAGCATGACCCAAGGGATTCCGGAGGTGCCGCAGGGCGGCGTCGGGCGCACGCTCACCCTCGAACTCGCCCGCGTGACCGAGCGGGCGGCCATCGCCGCCGCGCGCCTGCGCGGCCAGGGCAACGAGAAGGAGGCCGACCAGGCCGCCGTCGACGCCATGCGGCGCGAGCTGAACCTTCTGCCGGTCGACGGGACCGTGGTGATCGGCGAGGGCGAGCGCGACGAGGCGCCGATGCTCTACATCGGCGAACGGATCGGAGGCGGCGGCACCGCGGTCGATCTCGCCGTCGACCCGCTGGAGGGAACGACCCTCTGCGCCAAGGACATGCCGGGCGCCATCGCGGTGATGGCCATGGCCGAGCGCGGATCGCTGCTCGCCGCGCCCGACGTCTACATGCAGAAGATCGCGATCGGCCCCGGCTACCCGCCCGGCCTCGTCGACCTCGACGCGAGCCCGGCCGAGAACATCGCGGCGCTCGCGCGGGCCAAGGGGGTGCACCCCTCCCAGATCACCGCGATCATCCTCGACCGGCCGCGCCACATCAACCTCGTCAGCGCCGTGCGGGCGACGGGGGCTGGCATCCGCCTGATCTCGGACGGGGACATCGCCGGCATCATCTTCACCACGAGCCCGGAGGAGACGGGCGTCGACATCTATCTCGGCACCGGCGCGGCGCCGGAAGGCGTGATCGCGGCCGGGGCCCTGCGCTGCATCGGCGGCCAGATGCAGGGACGCCTCATCCTCGACAGCGCCGACAAGCGGGCGCGGGCCGAACGCATGGGCATCTCGGAGCCGAACCGGAAGTACGAGCTGACCGACCTCGCGCGGGGCGACGTGATCGTGGCGGCCACCGGCGTCACCGACGGCGCGCTCCTCAAGGGCGTGCGCTTCAAGCCGGGCGTGATCGGGACCGAGACGGTCGTCTACCGCTCCTCGACCGGCACCGTCCGCCGCATCCTGGGCGAGCACCGGGCCGAGCGCTTCGCGGGCTGAGGCCGGCGCGCCGCGCCCGGAGCCCGCAACGAGGAGGGGCGGGCGCCTCGCGGCACCCGCCCCTCAAGATCCGTCCCGGGCCTGCCCGTCAGTTGAAGAGCGAGCCGACGCCGCCCTGCACCCGGCCGAGACCCTGCTTGGCGATGGGGTTGCCGGGCTCGATCTGCGCGGCGCGCTGGTAGCTCTCCGCCGCCTCCTTCTTGCGGTTCGACTTCTCGTAGGCGAGGCCGCGATAGGCCCAGGAGGTGGCGTCCTTGTTGTTCACGTTGAGCGCCGCGTTGTAGTCCTCGATCGCCTTGTCGAACTGGTTCGTGGCGATCAGGCTCTGGCCGCGGGCGGCGTAGGGGGCGCTGACGAAGGGATTCCGGTCGATCGCCGCGTCGAAATCGGCGATGGCCTGCTGGTTCTGGCCCTGCTTCTGCCGGACGAGGCCGCGCGCGTGGTAGGCCTCGGCCGATTCCGGCATCATCCGGATCGCCATGTTGAGGTCGTTGAGCGCCCCGTCGAGGTCGCCCCGGGCGCGCAGCACGTTGGCGCGGCCGATATAGGCGGGGCCGTAATTCGGGTCGGCGCTGACCGCCTTCGAGAAGTCCTGGAGGGCGGCGTCGTCGCGGCCCGTCTGGCGGTAGGCGAGCGCCCGATTGTTGTAGGCCGAGGCCGAGTTCGGATCGATCTGCACCGCCTTCGTGAAATCGGTGATGGCGTCGCCGAACTGGCCCGCGCGGGCGTAGGCCGCGCCGCGGGTGACGTAGGCCGACGCGTCGTTCGGGTTGCGCTGGATGACGTCCGAGAGGGAGGCGATGTTGACGGTCGTCGCGCCCGTCGTGTCCGTCTCCAGCACCGCGTACTGCTTCGGACCCGCGGCGCTGCCGACCGTCTCGCATCCGGCCAACACCGCGGCGGTCAGCGCCACGGCCGCGACCAGCCCGGCCTTCCGTCCCGCCAAGCTCAGTGACATCATCGCCCCGCTCTCCCTGAGCCCCGCGCCATCGCGCGCCCGAGGGCTCTCGTCCATGCGCCCGTGCCGGCGCGCCTGATCCGGCGCGTCAGCTCGCCCCGGTCCCGTCCTGCAAGCGATGAGCCGGTGCACTCTCCCCGATCGCGGTGAACGCCCGCTTAAAACCGGTGAGCTTTTCCGCTTCAGCGAGCGGATGTGGCGAAGGTATGGCCCCTGCCGCCAAGGCTGGGCAATCGGGTTCCGGGAGGCCCATACGGGCCGGCGGTGTGGCCGGCAGGACTCAGTCCGGGCCGACCTCAGACCCGGGGCAGGAGCCGCGTGACGTGGCCCATCTTGCGGCCGGGGCGGGGCTCGCCCTTGCCGTAGAGGTGCAGGCTCGCGCCGCCCTCCGCGAGGATCGCGGCCCAGCCCTCGGCCTCGGCGCCGATCAGGTTGCGCATCTCGACGGCCATCCCGCCGGTGCGTGAGGGGTCGCCGAGCGGCCAGCTGCAGACCGCGCGGACATGCTGGGCAAACTGCGAGGTCAGCGCGCCCTCGATGGTCCAGTGCCCGGAATTGTGGACTCGCGGCGCGATCTCGTTGACGACCACCCGCTCGGAGCCGTTCTCGCGCACCAGGAACATCTCGACGGCGAGGACGCCGACGTAGTCGAGCGCCTCGGCGATCCGCCGCGCGATCTCGACGGCGCTCGCCGCGGTCTCGGGCGAGACGCCGCCCGCGGGCACGCGGGTGACGGCCAGGATGTGGTCGCGGTGCTCGTTCTCGCACAGGTCGAAGGCCGCGAACGAGCCGTCGCCCGAGCGCGCCGCCACCACCGAGACCTCCCGTTCGAAGGGCACGTAGCCCTCCAGGATCAGCGGCGCGCCGCCGAACTCCGCCATGATCGCCGAGCGGTCGACGGACCCCTCCGGGCCGATCATGCGCTGGCCCTTGCCGTCGTAGCCGAAGCGGCGGGTCTTGAGCACGGCGGGCCGGCCGATCGCCGCGATGGCGCGGTCGAGGTCGTCGCCGCTGTCGACCGCCCGGAACGGGGCCGTCGGGATGCCGAGCTCGTTGATGAAGGTCTTCTCGGCGAGCCGGTCCTGGGTCGTCGCCAGCGCCTCGGCGCTCGGGTGGAGCGGCGCGCCGGCGGCCAGGATCTCGGCGGTCTCGCGCGGGATGTTCTCGAACTCGTAGGTGACGGCGTCGACGCTCTCGGCGAAGCGCCTGAGCGCCGCCGCGTCGTCGTAGGCCGCCACCGTCGCCGCCGCGGCGACGTCGAAGGCCGGGCTGTCCGCGTCGGGGGCGAAGACGTGCACCTTGAGGCCGTAATCGGCCGCCGCCAGGGCGATCATGCGGCCGAGCTGGCCGCCCCCGACGATGCCGAGGGTCGAACCGGGTGTCAGGATGCGCGAGGTCACGGGTTGGTCTCTGTCTCCGGCCGCTCGGCCACGGACTCCGTCTGGGCCTGCCGCCACGCCTCCAGGCGCGCGGCGAGCCCGTCGTCTGTGAGCGCCAGCACGGCGGCGGCGAGCAGCGCCGCGTTGACCGCCCCGGCCCGCCCGATCGCCAGGGTGCCGACCGGGATCCCGGCCGGCATCTGAACGATCGACAGCAGGCTGTCCTGGCCCGAGAGCGCCTTCGACTCCACGGGCACGCCGAACACCGGCAGGCTCGTCAGCGCCGCCGCCATTCCGGGCAGGTGGGCGGCCCCGCCCGCCCCCGCCACGATCACCCGGTGGCCGGCGGCCTTCGCGCCCTTGGCGAAGGCGTAGAGCCGGTCCGGCGTGCGGTGGGCCGAGACGATGCGCGCGTCGTAGGCGACGCCGAGGGCGTCGAGGGTCTCGGCGGCGTGCCGCATGGTCGCCCAGTCGGACTGGCTTCCCATGATGATCGCGACCGGGGGCGCTGCCGCCATCGTCGTCCCATCCGTGCTGCGTGAGGGCGCCGCGGCCCCGCGAGCGGGAGCTTATGGCGCGATCCCGCCGAATACAGGCGCGCCGGCGGCCCGGCAAGCGCACCGGGCCGATCGGGACGGGACAGCCCTCAGGCGATGATGTCGGGGGTGATCTGGTCTTCGAGATAGGAGATGCGGTCGCGCAGCGTCAGCTTGCGCTTCTTCAGCCGCTGGATCTGGAGTTGGTCGCCGGCGACGCTCCGCTCCAGCGCGTCGATCGCGCTGTCGAGGTCGCGGTGCTCCTCCTTGAGCCGCGCCAGCTCGCCGACGAGATCGACCTGCCCATCCTCGACCAACTCAACCGCCATCGTCGCTTGCTATTCCCGGGATGCGCTCGCCGCGAGACCATGCGTCACGGCCGCGCTTGCGGCAAGGGGCGCCGCGGCGCCTCTCCTCAGGGACCTCCGGCAGCCTCTCAAGTCCGGTGCGCCGGCGCAAGGTTTCGTGAGGCACTTCGGCCCGAATCGTTTCGACAGCCGGCTCATCCTGTGTCAGTCTGCCCGAGTCGGAACGATGACAGGAGATACGACTCATGTCGCTGCAGACGCATCTGAGCCAGCTCACCCGTAAGCACGAAGCCCTCGAGCGTGAGCTTCAGGAAGCGATGCTTCGTCCCTCCGAGGACGATCTGCACATAGCCGAACTCAAGCGACGCAAGCTCCACCTCAAGGACGAGATCAGCCGCCTCCAGGCCTCCTCGGACGACACGGTGCACTGACCGTCCCCCCAGAAAATTCATCCCGTTTCCGAGTTCGTAGCCGCCGCGCTGGGCCGACAGCGCGGCGGTTTTGTTTTGCGCGCCTCGTGCCGGAACCCGGGCCGGCTCTGCTACACTCCCCGGACAGGGCATTCCCGGGCAAACCGGCCCGGTCGCGGTGCGCCCGCCGGAGAGGGGACACCTGAGGAAGCCGCATGACAGACCGAGCCGCCACGCCCCTGCCCGGACGCTACCGGGACGTCCACGCCGCCTCGCTCGCCGACCCGGAGGGCTTCTGGCTCGGAGCCGCACGGGCGATCGACTGGGAGCGCGCGCCGGCCCGCGCCTTCGACCCGGATTCGGGCGTCTACGGGCGCTGGTTCCCGGACGCGCGCCTCAACGCCTGCCACAACGCGGTCGACCGGCACGTGGCGGCGGGCCGCGGCGGGCAGGCCGCCATCATCCACGACTCGCCCGTCACCGGCACGAAGCGAGCCATCACCTACGCCGAGCTTCAGGACGAGGTCGCGACGCTGGCCGGCGTGCTCGCCAACCTCGGGGTGGGGAAGGGGGACCGCGTCGTCCTCTACATGCCGATGGTGCCCGAGGCGCTCGTGGGCATGTTCGCCTGCGCGCGGCTCGGCGCCGTGCACTCGGTGGTGTTCGGCGGCTTCGCGGCCAACGAGCTCGCCGTGCGCATCGAGGATGCGGGCCCGAAGGTGGTGCTCGCCGCTTCCTGCGGCATCGAGCCGAACCGGGTCGTCGCCTACAAGCCGCTCCTCGACGCGGCGATCGAGGCCTCGCGCCACAAGCCGGACGCCTGCCTGATCCTGCAGCGGCCGCAATGCGAGGCGCGCCTCGTCGAGGGACGGGACCGCGACTGGGCGGAGACGGTGCGGGCGGCGCGGGCCGCGGAGCGCCGGGCGGACTGCGTCGCGGTGGCGGCGACCGACCCGCTCTACATCCTCTACACCTCGGGCACGACGGGCAAGCCGAAGGGGGTGGTGCGCGACACCGGCGGCTACCTCGTGGCCCTCGCGTGGTCGATGGCGAACCTCTACGACGTGGCCCCCGGCGAGGTCTATTTCTGCGCCTCCGACATCGGCTGGGTGGTGGGCCACTCCTACATCGTCTACGCGCCCCTCGTGCACGGCTGCACCACGGTGCTCTACGAGGGCAAGCCCGTGGGCACGCCCGATGCCGGCGCGCTCTGGCGCGTGGTCTCCGAGCACGGCGCCGTCTGCCTCTTCACCGCGCCGACGGCGCTGCGCGCCATCAAGAAGGAGGATCCGCGCGGCGAGCGCGTCGCGGGCTACGACCTCTCCGGCTTCCGCTCCCTGTTCCTCGCGGGCGAGCGGGCGGACCCGGATTCGGTGGCCTGGGCCGAGCGGACGCTGGAGCGGCCCGTCATCGACCACTGGTGGCAGACGGAGACGGGCTGGGCCATCGCCGGCAACCCGGTCGGCCTCGGGCAGCTGCCCGTCAAGCACGGCAGCGCCTGCGTGCCGATGCCGGGCTACGACGTGCGGGTGCTCGACGAGGGCGGCAAGCCGCTGGGCCCGGACGCGATGGGCACGATCGCGATCCGCCTGCCACTGCCGCCCGGCTGCCTGCCGACGCTCTGGGGCTCCGAGGAGCGCATGCGGGCGAGCTACCTCACCACGTTCCCCGGCTACTACGACACCTCCGACGCCGGCATCCTCGATGCGGACGGCTACGTCACGGTGCTCGGGCGCACGGACGACATCATCAACGTGGCCGGCCACCGCCTCTCCACGGGCGGGATGGAGGCGGTGCTCGCCTCCCACCCGGACGTCGCCGAGTGCGCCGTCATCGGCATCCGCGACGACCTCAAGGGCGAGGCGCCCTGCGGCTTCGTGGTGCTGAAGGCGCAGGTGGAGCGCGACCCCGCCGAGATCGAGCGCGAGCTCGTGGCGCTGGTGCGCGAGCGCATCGGCCCGGTGGCGGCCTTCAAGCTGGCGCTCACCGTCCCGCGCCTGCCGAAGACGCGCTCGGGCAAGATCCTGCGCGGCACCATGAAGCGCATCGCCGACCACGAGCCCTGGACCATGCCGCCCACGATCGACGACGCGGGCGCCCTCGACGAGATCGGCGAGAGCCTGCGGGCCCGCGGCATCGGCGGCTAGGTTCGGTCGCGGGCGCTGGCAAACCGGGGCGGGTGCGCCACTTGGGCAGCACCCTGCTCCGGAGATCCGCATGACCGCGCGCCTGTTCGAACCGCTCCAGCTCGGCGAGCTCACGCTCGAGAACCGCATCCTGATCGCACCGATGTGCCAGTACTCGGCCCGGGCCGGCGAGGCGTCGGACTGGCACATGATGCATCTCGGCCAGCTCGCCATGTCGGGGGCCGGGCTGCTGACGCTGGAGGCCACCGCGGTCTCGCCCGAGGCGCGCATCACCGCCTGGGACCTCGGCCTCTACGACGACGCCACGGAGCGCGCGCTCGCCCGGGTGCTCGGCGCCGTGCGCGAGTACGCGCCGCTCCCCGTCTGCATCCAGATCGCGCATGCGGGCCGCAAGGCGTCGAGCGAAGCGCCCTGGGCCGGGGGCGCGCAGATCCCGCCCGACTCGCCCCACGGCTGGCGCACGGAGGCGCCTTCGCCGATCCCGCACGGGGAGGGGGAGATGGCGCCGCACGCGCTCGACGCGACGGACCTGCGCCGCATCCTCCGGGACTTCGTCGCGACGGCGCGCCGGGCGGTCCGCCTCGGCATCGACGCCGTGGAGCTGCACGGGGCGCACGGCTACCTGCTGCATCAATTCCTGTCGCCGCTCTCGAACGAGCGCACGGACCAGTACGGGGGCAGCCTCGCCAACCGGATGCGCTTCCCCCTGGAGGTGTTCGACGCGGTGCGCGACGTGGTGCCCTCGGGCCGGCCCGTCTGGATGCGCGTCTCGGCCACCGACTGGGTGGAGGAGGGCTGGGACCTCGACGAGACGGTGGCGCTCGCCGAGGCCCTGAAGGACCGGGGCGCGGCGGCGATCCACGTCTCGACGGGCGGCCTCTCGACCCGGCAGGCGATCCGCCTCGGGCCCGGCTACCAGGTTCCCCACGCCGAGCGCATCAAGGCGGCGACCGGCCTCACCACGATCGCGGTGGGGCTCATCACCACGCCGGCCCAGGCGGAGGCCATCCTGCGGGAGGGGCGGGCGGATGCGATCTCGCTCGCCCGCGCCATGCTCTACGACCCGCGCTGGCCCTGGCATGCGGCGGCCGAGCTCGGCGCACAGGTGCGGGCCCCGAAGCAGTACTGGCGCTCGCAGCCGCGGGAGTTCAAGGACCTGTTCAAGGACACGAAGTTCGGCCAGCGCTAGCCGCCCGCGCGGCGCGCTCCGCTTTCGCGGAGAGGCGCCGGTCCGCTCACACCGCCCGCAGCGGCTTCTCCAGGACGGAGAGGACGCGCGCGAGGTCCGGCCCGCGCTTCATCACGTGGCCGCTCGCCGCCACGACCGCGTAGGCGCCCTGGCGGCGGGCGAGCTTCGGGTCCTTCTCGACCCGGTAGAGCGGCATCTCGGAGGCGCGGCGGTAGATCGAGAACACCGCCTTGTCCCGGCGGAAATCGAGGGCGTAATCGCGCCACTCGCCCTCGGCGACCATGCGGCCGTAGAGATTGAACAGGATGCGCAGCTCCTCGCGGTTGAACGCGATCTGCGGGGCGGCTGACGGGGCGGGGAAGGGGACCACGTGGGCGGTGGTGGCGGCTGCGGTGTCGTTCGATCGTGGCTCGGCGCTCGTCCGCTCGCTCATCGTCGCTCCGTTCTCGGACCGGTTCGGTTAGCCGGATGATGGGCCGCCCCGCTGCGCCCCGCAAGGGCGGCCGGCGTTGCCGAGACGCCACGCCACAGAAACAAAGCACCACGTTTTCGCCGCCTTCGCGCCTTTCGCGAGCCTTGTTGCGGCGGCACAACGCTTCCCGAACCTCGCTGGATCGTGCCCGGCGCGGCGCCCGAAACCCGAGCTCCCCAGCCCTCGGTCGCCGCCGTCGGACCACACGCCCGGCACTCCAGAGGTTTCGAGACCCAAGGACTTCAGGCCGCCCCCTGGCGGCCTTTTTTCTGCGCGCCGTTCCGGATCCGGGCTATGAGGGCCTGCCGCGGGAGACAGCGGCGCGACCCTGGGGCCCCGGAGAGCCGTGCCCGCCTTCGACGACAGCTTCCGCAGCGCACTCGCCGACCTGTTCGCGTGGCGGCGCGACGTGCGGCGCTTCCGGGACGATCCCGTGCCGGAGGCGGATCTGCGGGCCTGCCTCGACCTCGCGCATCTCAGCCCCTCCGTCGGCAACAGCCAGCCCTGGCGCTTCGTGCGCGTCGCGGATCCAGACCGCCGCGCCGCGGTCGTGGCGAGCTTCGAGCGCTGCAACGCCGCCGCGGCGGAGACCTACGCGGACGAGCGGGCCGCGCTCTACCGGCAGTTGAAGCTCGCGGGCCTGCGTGAGGCGCCGGTGCACCTCGCCGTGTTCTGCGACGACGCCACCGGGACGGGACACGGCCTCGGGCGCGCCACCATGCCCGAGATGCTGCGCTACTCGGTCGTCGGCGCCGTCCAGACCTTCTGGCTCGCGGCCCGCGCCTATGGGCTCGGGGTCGGCTGGGTCTCGATCCTCGACCCCGACGAGGTCGGCCGCGGCCTCGACGTGCCGGCGACCTGGCACCTCGTCGCCTATCTCTGCGTGGGCCGCCCCGTCGAGGAGCACCGCGATCCCGAACTCGCCCGTCACGGCTGGCAGGGCCGGGACCTCGACGCCTGCTGCCTGTTCGAGCGCTGAGGCCGCCCCCTTAAGGGATCGTTGCCCCGATCGATCGCCTTTCGCGCATCCCGATCGCCGCCCCTTCACCACCCGAATCGTTTCGGGTGCACAAGCGTGGCAAGAACGCAAGCGTCACACGGAACGGAGAGGGCAGGCACGGGATTATGGTCCTGCGTATGGTCACGCTTACGAGGACGCAAGGCGATGTTCGGGAAGTCGGTATGGCGCGCGGCCGCGCTCGGCGCGCTGGCGGCGGCGTTGGCGGGGACGGCGGAGGCCCGCGAGGTCGTGCCTTACGGAGACGGGATGGTGGCGCCCGGCACCGTGGTGATCAGCATCTCGCAGCGGCGGCTGTATCTCGTGAACGGGGACGGCACCGCGATCCGCTACCCAGTGGCGGTGGGCAGGCCGGGCAAGCAGTGGCTCGGCGCCACGCAGATCGACGGCAAGTACGTGGCGCCCGCGTGGTCGCCCCCGGCCGAGGTGAAGCGCGACAACCCGCGCCTGCCCGACCTGATCGCCGGCGGCTCGCCGCGCAATCCGATGGGCGCTGCCGCGATGACCCTGGCCGGCGGCCAGTACGCCATCCACGGCACCAACCGCCCGAGTTCGGTCGGCACCTTCGCCTCCTACGGCTGCGTGCGGATGTACAACCAGGACGTCGTCGACCTCTACGGCCGCGTGACTGTCGGCACGCAGGTCTACATGACCCGCTGAGACCGGGCGCGGCGGCTCAGCCCGCGGGCGGGGCCGTCGCCTCCACGGCGGTGAAGGGTTCGAGGATTCGGTAGGTGTGCTCGGTCCCGGCCGGCACGACCCAGGAATCGCCGGGCTCCAGGCTGACCGTCTCGCCCTTCAGGACGAGCTCGGCCCGGCCCGAGATCACGAAACCGACCGTCTCGTAGGGGCGGCTCGCCGCAGGCTTGTCGTCGGTCGGCGGCTCGTCCCGCCACATCCGCATGGACAGGCGCTCGCCCCGGGCGAGGCCCACCTCGCCGTGCTCGCCCTCCGGCGCGTTCCGGCTCGAAACCTTGGTCGCCATCGCGTCCCTCCCGTCCTCAGGTCCGTCCGCGAGGGCGCGCACCGGTGCGCCGCCGCGCGACTTCCGAGTGAACGGCCACGGCGCGGTGGCGTTCCGGCGCGGCCGGGCGCTCAGAAGTCGACGGCCAGCCCCTTCACCTCCCAGTCCGCGTAGCGCACGGGCTCCAGGCCGCCGCGCCCCTGCGTCTCGCGCCGGGCGGCGATCTCGGCGGCGCGCGCGTCGATGGCGGCGCGGCGCTCGGCCGCCTCGGCGAGCGCCCGCTCGGCCGCGGGCGTCAGCGGCCGCCGCGGCGCCGCGGCGGGGACGGCCGCCGGGCTCGCTGACGGATCCTGTCCGGCGGGACCTTGCCCGATGGGGTCTTGCCCGCTGGGGTCTTGCATCGCGTTCACTCTGGTGGAAGGGCGTGGCGGCCGGCCCGGGATCCGATCGCGGATCCGCGGCCCGGCGAGCGATGACGGGAAGTTAGGTTTCATGGCGACACGCCGCAATGCGCGCGGTCCGGCGCGCGGGCCGGACGGCCCCGAGACTCCGGACGCGGCGGGGCTCGCGGCCCGGCGCGTGGCGCAGGCCGCGGTGGCCGAGCTCCTCGGCAAGGGCCGGGCGCTCGCCCTGGAGGACGCGCTGGCGCAGGGCGCGCGGGCGGCGGGCCTCGACGCGGCCGATGCGGGCCTCGCCCGCGCCATTGCCACGGCGACGTTCCGCCGGCTCGGCTTCCTGGAGCGGGCGCTCGGTGCCCGGATGGCGCAGGGGCTGCCCCGCGACGAGCCTCGGCTGCTGGCGCTCCTCGCCACCGGCGCGGCGCAGATCCTCGACCTCAACGTGCCGGACCACGCGGCTGTCGACCTCTCGGTCCGACTGGCCAAGGGCGACCGCTCCCTGCAGCACCTCGCCGGACTCGTGAACGCGGTGCTGCGCCGGGTCGTGCGCGAGCGCGGGGCGATCCTCGCCGAGGCGGGCCCGCCCCTCGACCACAACACGCCCGCCTGGCTCGCCGCCCGCTGGCGCGAGGCCTACGGGGACGCGGCCGGCGCGATCGCGGCCGCGCATCTGCGCGGCGCCGCCGTCGACCTGACGGTGAGGGCCGAGCCCGAGACCTGGGCCGAGCGGCTCGGGGCCACCCTCCTGCCGACCGGCTCGCTCCGCCTCACCGACGTGCGCGCCCCGGTCGCGGAGCTCTCCGGCTACGGGGAGGGCGCATGGTGGGTGCAGGACGCGGCCGCGGCTTTGCCCGCGCGCCTGCTCGAACCGCGACCCGGCGAGGCGGTGGCGGATCTCTGCGCGGCGCCGGGCGGCAAGACCGCCCAGCTCGCCGCTGCGGGAGCCCAGGTGATGGCCGTCGACCGCTCGGCGGCCCGCCTGGAGCGCCTGCGCCAGAACCTCGCCCGCCTCGGCCTGGAGGCGGAGGTGCGCGTGGGCGACGCCCTCGACCTGACGGAGGAGGCGGCCTTCGACGCCGTGCTCCTCGACGCGCCGTGCTCCGCCACCGGCACCATCCGCCGGCACCCCGACGTGGCCTGGACCAAGACCGAGGCCGACCTCGCCCGGCTGACCGCACTGCAGGCGCGCCTCCTCCACAAGGCGGCTTCCCTCGTGAGGCCCGGCGGCCGGCTCGTCTACTGCACCTGCTCGCTGGAGCCGGAGGAGGGGGAGGCGCAGATCGCGGCCTTCCTCGCCCGCCACGCGGGCTACGAGCGCGTGCCCGTCCGGCCCGAGGAAATCGGCGGCCTTGCAGAGCTGATCGGCGCGCAGGGCGACCTGCGTACGCTGCCGTCGCATCTCGGCGGCGCGCCAGGTCCGGACCTCGGCGGCCTCGACGGGTTCTTCGCGAGCCGCCTGTGCCGGCGAGCGTGAGACCGGCTCTCAGCCGGGCTTGCGCGCCTCGAGCCAGACATGCTTGCGCAGGGTCGGCGGCAGCAGCCGGTCGCCGAGGCCGTGGCGCTCCTCAAGGTCGATCAGGAAGCGCTGCGCCGCGCTCTTGCGCTTGCGGCTCTCGTAGGCGGCGTTGACCGCGAAGACCTCCACGGGGGCGAGGCCGAGCAGGCCCGGCAGCGCGCGGAACTCGCTCAGCGTGTACTCCCGGTGATGGCCGAGGAAGGGGCCGGCGGTCTCGAAGAACGGGACGAAGCGCTCGTGCGGGGTGCGGCCGGCGAGCAGGCGCATCCGCATCTCGAACCGCGCGATGTTGGGCGTCGACAGGCAGAGGCGGCCCTGCGGCTTCAGGCTCGCCGCCATCGCGGTGAGCACCGGCTTCGGCGAGTGGGCGAAATGCTCGATCGTCTCGAAGGCGACGGCCACGTCGTACTGCGCGGCCGGCAGCGGCGTCTCGAAGACGTCGGTCCGCTCCACCGCGATGCCGAGGCGGTCGAACAGCCGGAGGCGGGCGCGCACCTCCTCGGTGAAGCCGGGCGCGGAGCCGGCCGGGTCGTCGGCGTAGGGCAGGGTGTCGACCACCGTGACGCGGGTGCCGAGCAGGTGGGCGACGACCAGATAGGCCGAGACGCTGCCGCCGACGTCGCACAGGGTGCCGCCCGGGGCCGCGGCCAGCGCCGCCGCGATCTGCATCCGCGCGCTGATCGGTCCCTGGTCCCCGAGCAGCCGCACGGCCTCGTCGCAGGCCGCGGAGAACGCCTTCGGTGAGATCCCGCGGCGGCGCATGACGCGAGCTAGTGTCGGGTGCATCCTTGCTCCACGCGGACCGATCGTCGTCGGATTGAGTCTTCGTCGAGGCCCGATCTCGGACGCGGGAACCGCCCGAAGACGAGGTCCGTCGGCCTGCCGGATCTTCAAGACAGCTCGACGGGGCCGAGCCGGAACGTCGAGATCGGGGCCGGAAAGGTGCCGCCACATAAGGGCGGCGATTCTGCAACGTCAAGGTGCACGAGCGGGGCCAAGCGAGACGGGCGCGGCAGCCGAGGCGGATCGGGCGAACGGAGCGGGTCCCGGGGTCGGGCGCGCCTCAGAGGAGGCCGAGCTGCCCGCTCGGGCCGCTCGCGCCGCGCTGCGGCGCCGCGCCGACGAGGACGCCCGCGCCGGAGACCGAAGCCTTGAAGGCCGCGATGTCGGCGTAGGCCTGCACCTGCGTCCTGAAGCGCACGGGCGAGCAGAGGACGGCGCCGGACCGATCGTCGATCAGGGTCCAGAACCAGAAGCCGCTCGAATCCTCGGAGATGTCGAAACGCATCGCACAAGTCCACGTCGGGGACGCGATCAGGGATAGCTCAGAAAAAGTCTCGACGGGTAAATATCTTAGTCCGATCAAGACTTAGCCGGCGATGCGGCGGTGTTTTCGGATCGTTGTCCCCGCAATCACCGCTCTCCACATCCCGCGGCGCAGCGAAAACAGGTCGAGCCGCGGCGAATCGGCAGGGAACGCCCTGTGGCTGCAACCATATCGGCGGCCGGATGTTGGAAGCCCTCATGCCGAGGGGCTCGGTTCGACGGGCCCGGCAAGGAGACTTCATGAACAGACTGATCGTCATCAGCGCCCTCGCGCTCACCGCGTCCACCGCCGCCTTCGCCCAGGAGCGGGCGGTTCCGCCCCCGCCCGGCGCGTCCGGGACGGTCGTGACGGGCCAGCCCAACACCACCGGCAACAGCCGCGACGTGATCATCGCGCCGGGAGCGACCGGCGCCGAGACCGCCACCACCAACTCCGCCGCGGGCGGCAATGCGGGCCAGCCGTCCCGCGCGGTTCCGCAGGGCAGCGCCGGCAGCAGCGGCGGCACGAGCGGGGGCCAGTAGCCGCCGACATCGAGGACCGCGGCGGCGCGCGATACCAGCCGCGCCGGAGATCTCAGAGTGCCGCCGCGGGCCTCCTCACCGATGTCGTGGAGCCCCGGACCCGTAGCCGTGACGGGCGCAGAGCCATCTCTAAAGCCGCTCTCGCCAACGGCCGGACCGGCGGCTCGTCCATATGATGGTCACGTCCGCCCGAGTTCGCGATGAAGCGCGGCGCGACCGTTCCCTCCGCGGAGAGGAAGGCGTCGAACACCTCGACGTAGCGCAGACCACGCTCCCGGCATCGGCGCGCGAGTCCCGCGTTGAAGGCTCGATGGAGTTCCGTTCGCTCACGCAGAGTGGGAATTTCGAGCTCGCGCACGCGCCGGGTCATCTCCTCCTCAGCTTCGGCGCTCTCGAGTTGCACGACGTGCGCGTTGACATAGCCCTGCGCCCAAGTCCCGTCCGACAGGCTCGGCGGGAAGATCGGCAGGACGTAGCGATGCTCGAACTTCGCAAACGTCTCTGCCAGAAATGTCGTGTAGCGCGTCGCGACTTCGTCGGCGAAGGCCGCGAAGGCCGCTCGATCGAAGACCCTCTCTGCCCGAGCGATCCGGCGGAAGGTCGCCACGAACTCGACATCGACCTGCCCGAACTGGAAGAAGACAGGCAGCGCCGGCCCAGGCTGCGCTTCGGCCAAGGCTGCGGCGATGCGGCCGAGATGGGCACCGTAACCGGAGCGCGATTGCGGATTGTCGAGGCCGACGGCGGACCCGGCTGTGCAGAGCGCGTGGATCGGCAGGATCGACCGCAGGCGCCCCGTTCCCACCGCGCGGTAGAGCCGGGAATGGCTGTCGCCAACCAGCAGATAGGGTTCGCCGATGCGCCTGAGTGCGGGTAATACGCCGCTCCAGAACGCGGGATCGTGAAGGCTACCCGGCGCCCCGGCGATATGTGCATTGACGAGGCTTGAGCCGAGATGTGCGAGGTATCGCCGGTTCGCGACGGGTGCTCCCGCCAGCGCCGCGAAGCCTGCGAGATCGAGGCGGAGCGGGTATTCGTGCAGCTCCTCGATGCAGGCGCGCAAGAGATGGTGCACCGCGGACCGGTCGTTCGGCAGTGCAGCCTCGAAGGCCGGCGCCTGTCCTCGATAAGCCGTTCCCGAGAATCCGGCCTCCTCCACGAGCGAGGCGACGCGGTGGATGCTCAAGGGGAAGCTGCGGGCGTCGAAGCGGTCGCGCGCCGCCGTCGGCAGGCGAAACCGGAGCGCGCGCTGGACCATGCCTCCTTCTCTCGTCGGACCCGTTCGACGTCGCGTAGACGGTGTCAGCGAGCCGAGGCCCGCGCGCGGCCGATCCGCCTCAGCGGCGCCGTGATGCGCCAGGACAGCGACGATTTCAGGCGCGCGTTGCGCTCGATCTGCTGCTGAAGCTCGGCTTCGAGGGCCGCGATCCGCTCATCGTACGCGATCGTCTGACTGTGACGGAGATGGCGCGCCCGCGCGTTCGCTTCGGCGATATAACGAGGGTCGACCGGTAGACCGCCGACCACGTTCCGCATCGGCTCGCCGGTGCTGATATCGGTCGGCTCACGGTACAGGATGCTGCCGTGGAAGGGGTCGGAGAAGAAGGGCGTGTAATAGGCGCAATCGTCGAAGAAATAGTGCGTGACCTGCGACCAGCGCGTCTTGTCCTTGTTCAGCTGCCGGTCGCCGCCGTGCAGGATGGTCGAGACCCAGATCAGGGCCTGCCCCTTGCGGGCGAGGAAGCGCTCGGGCTTGAGCCCTTTGGCGTCGAGGAGCGTCTCCCAGATGGGCCCGTAGGCGTGTGCGCTCGCTCCGCCGTGAGACGTGATCCCGAGATGCTCGTTGTTGAGGATCGGCCATTTCTGCGTGCCCGGATAGTAGAAGAGCGGGCCGGCGTCGATCTCGATGTCCTCCAGCGCCACCCAGACGCCGCACATGAACTTCTCGGGGACCGAGGCGAAGTGGCTCGCGTCCGAGTGGACGCTCTGCTGCGTGCCGACCGGGAAGTTGAGGGTCTGGAACGGCCGCGCCCGGCGCCCGTACAGGTCCGACAGGAGATCGAGCACGGCGGGATTGGCGGCGACGGCGCGGACGTCCGCGTTCGTCTTCCACGCGTCCTGGACGCGCAGACCCTCGTTGCGCTCGAAGCCGCCCTTGCGCCAGCCCGCCCAGTCGAACGTGCCGTCGAGCGCGGCGCGGATCGAGGCGGCGCGCGCGTCGAAGTCCGCGTCGGGGAAATCGATCACCGCGTAGCCCTTCTCGCGAAGCGCCTCGGCGATCGGAAGGTTCTCGGGCTTGATCTGGTGGCCGAGGCCGGGATGCCCGAGGAGGGGAGACTCGAAGGCGGGGATGCCGGGGAGAAGTTTCGCGGTCGCCGGCATCTGAATCCCCCTCCCAGCGCGCGATTATTGTGCCGTCGCGCCGCCGAAGGGACGTTTGACCACAGCCTCAGGTGTCAATCAAGGTCGTTTACAACCTCAGGAAACCGACGCCGATCCCCGCGCCCAGTGTCGAGAACGCGCTCGACGGCGTGACCTTTCGAAGCCCCATCGAGGACTCATCCCTCGATGGCGTCGATGTCGCGAAGACCCGCCCAGACCTTCCACTGTTCCCAGGCGTCAGACAGGCAGGCGGCGGCGTCCGCGCGCGACGCGGCGACGCCGCCGCGCCGGAAGGGCTGGGCGCCGATGTCGAGGCTCATTCCCCAGCCCCACTGCTCGGACGCCGCCTCGGCGCTGATGCAGTCGATCCGCCCGACGATCAGCGCCCCGCTCGTCGCGAAGTAGGTCTCGCGGGGATGATCCTGCAGCCGCGTGTAGACGAGCGCCGCCATTCCTCTCCTGCCTGTCGTGCCTCTTGCCTGTCGTACCTCTTGCCTGTCGTGCCTCTTGCCCGACGTGCCTCTTGCCTGTCGTGCCTCTTGCCCGACGTGCCCGCCGCGCTCCCAGCGCCCGCCGGTGCGGAGCCGCCCCGGCGCGAGGCGAGGTACGGATCAAACGCCGCGCCGTTCCCGCATGACACAGCGTAAACGGATGGTTAAGAGGCCCGCTCTAGCTTCATTCGCCAGTGAGACCCGGCCGGGCGCAGGTGCGCTTCGCCGCCCGGTGAGGAGAACGCGTGCTCGGGGGGCCTGATCGCTGGCGCTTCTATCGGCTTGTCGGGCGCGAGGCCGCGCGCTCGGTGCGGGCCGCCTCGGCGCGGCTGACGGCGCCGCCGGACATCCTGGCCCGGGTCCGCGTATCCGGCCTCATCATCGCCCCCCACGACCTGCGCACCAGCGACGCCACCTTCGCGGACGACATCTATGCCGGGCTGTTCGTCTTCGCCGGCCGCTCGCTGGCGGTGAGCGGGGGCTCGCCCTTCGACTACGCGCCGCCCTCGCCAGAATGGGCCGAGGTGCTCTACGGCTTCGGCTGGCTGCGACACCTGCGCGCCGCCGACACGGCGCTCGCCCGCGCCAACGCCCGCGCCTTCGTCGCCGACTTCATGGCCGGCCGGGGCGACCCGGCCCTCGCCCGGCCGACGCCGGTGGCCGCGCGGCGCCTGATCTCCTTCCTCAGCCAGTCGCCGCTGGTGCTGGAGGGGGCCGACCGCAGCTTCTACCAGAACTTCCTGCGCAGCCTGGGCCGGGCCGCCCGGGAGCTGGAGCACGACCTGCGCCAGGGCGTGCCGCCGCCCTGGCGGCTCCTCGCCGCGGTGGCGCTCTGCTACGCGGGCCTGTGCTGCGACGGCATCCAGCCGATCCTCCGGCGGGCCACCCGCATCCTGTCGCGGGAGCTCGACCGGCAGATCATGGCCGACGGCGGACACCGCTCGCGCGACCCGCGCTTCGCGATGGAGCTGCTCCTCGATCTCCTGCCCCTGCGCCAGAGCTACCTCAGCCGCAGCGTCGACCCGCCAGAGGCTCTGCTGCGGGCCATCGACCGGATGCTGCCGCTGCTGCGCCTCCTGCGCCACGCGGACGCCTCGCTCAGCCACTTCAACGGCATGGGCGCCACCGCTGCCGACCACCTCGCCACGCTGCTCGTCTACGACGGCACCCTGGCGCAGCCGCTGATGCACGCGCCGCTCTCAGGCTACGAGCGGCTCGAGGGCGGCCGCCTCGTGGTGGTGGCCGATGTCGGCGCGCCGCCGCCGCTCGTCTACTCGCGCAACGCCTGCGCGGGCTGCCTGTCCTTCGAGATGTCGAGCGGCCCGCAGCGCATCGTCGTCAATTGCGGTCTGCCCGAGAGCGGGGCGGAGCTACGGCGCCTCGCCCGGAGCACGCCCGCGCACTCGACCGCCTCGGTCGCCGACGATTCCTCGAGCCATGTCCTCGCGCGGACCGGCTGGTGGGGCGAGCGCCTCGCCGCCGACTGGATCTGCCGGCGGCTCGGGCCGATCCTGCTGCACGGGCCCGCGGAGGTGAAGTCCGAGCGCTTCACGGACGGAGAGGCCGAGGTGCTGGCCGCGCGCCACGACGGCTTCGTGCGCGACCACGGCGTCGTCCACGAGCGGCGCTGGCGCCTGATCGGTTCCGAGGGACGGCTCGAGGGCGAGGACGCCTTCCTGAGGGCGGGGTCGAGCAAGGCTCCGGCCAGGGCCAACCACCGCCCGCGGGAGGTCGCGATCCGCTTCCACCTGCACCCGTCCGTGGTGCTGGAGCCGGGCCCGGACGGCGGCCTCGCCCTCGGCCTGCCGCTCGGCGAGGTCTGGGACTTCCGGGCCGAGGGCGCCGACATCGCCATTGAGGAGAGCGTCTACTTCGCGGGCCTCTCGGGCGCGCGGCGCACCGACCAGATCGCCCTGCACCTCTCGGTCGGGGAGGGCGCGCGCGTGAGCTGGTCCTTCACCCGCCGCGCCGCCGCCGCGCCCGCGGCGTGACCCTGGCCCGCGCGGCCGCTTTCATGCTACCGGCGCCCGAACACCGCCCGACTGCCTGTACGAGTGTTCGATGTCGCATGACCAGGTGCGGATCACCCGCGCGCTACTCTCCGTCTCCGACAAGACGGGTCTCGTGGATTTCGCCCGCGCGCTCTCCGAGCGCGGCGTCGACCTCGTCTCCACCGGGGGCACCCATCGCGCACTGAGCGAGGCGGGCCTGCCCGTGACCGAGGTCGCCGACCTGACGGGCTTTCCGGAGATGATGGACGGGCGCGTGAAGACCCTGCACCCGGCCGTCCACGGCGGCCTGCTGGCCGTGCGCGACAACCCCGAGCACCAGGCCGCGCTCGCCGCCCACGGCATCGGCGCGATCGACCTCCTCGTGGTCAACCTCTACCCGTTCGAGGCGACGATCGCGGCGGGCCGCGCCTACGACGACTGCATCGAGAACATCGATGTCGGGGGGCCCGCCATGATCCGGGCGGCGGCCAAGAACCACGCCGACGTCGCTGTCGTCACCGACGTGTCGGACTATGCCGACCTGCTCGCCGAGCTCGCGGCCCGCCACGGCGCGCTCGGCGGCGCGACCCGGCGCCGCCTCGCCCAGGCGGCCTACGCCCGCACGGCCGCCTACGACGCGGCCATCGCCAACTGGCTCGCCGGGCGGATCGAGGCGAGGGGCACGCCCGCCTTCCGGGCCTTCGGCGGCAGCCTCGCCCAGGGGCTGCGCTACGGCGAGAACCCCCACCAATCGGCCGCCTTCTACCGCGCGCCCGGCCTCGTGCGGGCGGGCGTGGCGAGCGCGCGCCAGGTCCAGGGCAAGGACCTCTCCTACAACAATTTCAACGACACGGACGCCGCCTACGAGTGCGTCGCCGAGTTCGATCCGTCCCGCACGGCGGCGGTCGCCATCATCAAGCACGCCAACCCCTGCGGCGTGGCGGAGGGCCACAGCCTGCTTCAGGCCTACGAGCGGGCGCTCGCCTGCGATCCGACCTCGGCCTTCGGCGGCATCGTGGCGCTCAACCGCCCGCTCGACGCCGAGGCCGCGCGGAGGATCGTGGAGATCTTCACCGAGGTGATCATCGCGCCCGACGCCTCCGAGGAGGCGGTGGCGATCGTCGCCGCCAAGAAGAACCTGCGCCTGCTTCTCGCGGGCGGCCTGCCCGATCCACGCTCGCCCGGCGAGACCGTGCGCAGCCTGTCCGGCGGGCTCCTGGTGCAGGGCCGGGACAACGCCGTGGTCGACGACATGCCCCTCACCGTCGTCACCAAGCGGGCCCCGACCGAGGCCGAGTCGGCGGATCTCCGCTTCGCCTACCGGGTGGCCAAGCACGTCAAGTCGAACGCCATCGTCTACGCCAAGGCCGGCGCCACGGTGGGCATCGGGGCGGGGCAGATGTCGCGGGTCGATTCCTCCCGCATCGCCGCCTGGAAGGCCGCCGAGGCGGCGCGCAGCCTCGGCCTGTCCGAGAGCCTCGCCCAGGGCGCGGTCGTGGCGTCGGACGCGTTCTTCCCCTTCGCCGACGGGCTGATGGCCGCCGCGGAGGCCGGCGCCACGGCGGTGATCCAGCCCGGCGGCTCGATGCGCGACGACGCGGTGATCGCGGCCGCCGACGCGGCGGGCCTCGCCATGGTGTTCACGGGCCACCGCCACTTCCGGCACTGAGCCGGCCCGGCCACGCCGTCACCTCATCGAGCGCCCACTCAGACCTCCCGAACGGGAGAGGTGGGGTGCCCATTCTGCGCCGACCTTTACAGATCTGGCATGGGTCCCCTCGCCCGTTCGGGAGAGGGAC